>JASBUI010000019.1 GCA_030148005.1 Paracoccaceae bacterium
CGTGCCGGCGGTGATTGGCGAGTTGCTGAAGGCCGGGCTTTTGCCGCATCCGGATGCGATCACCGCCAACGGGCGCACGATGGCCGAGAACTGTGGCAACACCCTCAGCCAGAACAACGATGTGATCTTCAGCGCGGGCAAACCGATGCTAGCCGATGCGGGCTTTATCAATCTCAAGGGCAACCTTTTTGACAGCGCGATCATGAAAACCAGCGTGATCTCTGCCGAGTTCCGCGATCGCTATCTGTCGAACCCCGATGACCCCGATGCCTTTGAGGGGCGCGCGATCGTCTTTGACGGACCAGAGGATTTTCACCACCGGATCGATGATGAAAGCCTTGGCATAGATGAACACTGTATTCTGTTCATGCGCGGCGCAGGCCCCATTGGCTATCCCGGCGGGGCCGAGGTGGTGAACATGCGCCCGCCTGCCTACCTTTTGAGAAAGGGTATCCACGCCCTGCCCTGCATCGGCGATGGCCGCCAGTCGGGCACGTCGGGAAGCCCCTCTATCCTGAACGCCTCACCCGAGGCGGCGGATGGCGGCGGGCTGGCGCTTGTGGCGACGGGCGACCGGGTGCGGATCGATCTACGCAAATGCACCGCCGATATGCTGGTGGATGAGGAAGAGCTGGCGCGCCGCCGCGCCGCCCTGCCCGAACGCCCCTTTGCCCCCGAAAGCCAATCGCCATGGCAAGAGATCTTTCGCGAAAAGGTCCGCCCGTTCAGCGAAGGCATGACCCTGCGCGGGGCGGATGAATTTAAGGACATTGCCCATAAAGCAATGCCACGAGACAACCACTGATCAAGGAATATCTGAATGAAACTAGTTCGTTACGGAGACATGGGCGCGGAAAAGCCCGGGATGATTGACGCCGATGGCGCCCTGCGGGACTTGTCGGGGCATGTCGATGACATCACTGGCGCGGTTTTGACCGATGCGGGGCTTGATGCGCTGCGCGCGATCGATCCGCAAAGCCTTCCAGTGGTGGCGGGCAATCCGCGCATGGGCGCATGTGTCGGCAATATCGGTAAGTTCATGTGCATCGGGCTGAACTTTTCCGACCACGCAATTGAATCGGGCCTTCCGATCCCAGAGCATCCCGTTCTTTTCATGAAAGCCACCTCTGCCGTGGTTGGCCCCAATGACGCGATTTCAATGCCGCGCGGATCAACCTCGACCGATTGGGAGGTCGAGTTGGGCGTGGTGATCGGCAAAAAGGCGAAATACGTCAGCGCCGATGACGCGCTGGATCACGTCGCGGGCTACTGCCTGATCAATGATGTCAGTGAGCGGCATTTCCAGAACAACCTGTCGGGCACTTGGACCAAGGGCAAATCCTGTGACACCTTCGGGCCGACCGGGCCCTGGCTTGTGACGCGCGACGAAGTTGAGGATGTGCAGAACCTTGGCATGTGGCTGGATGTGAACGGCAAGCGGATGCAGACCGGCAACACCTCTACCATGATCTTTACCGTCGCCCAGATCATCGAGCATCTGTCCGGCCTGATGACCCTTCACCCCGGTGACGTCATCTCGACCGGGACGCCTCCGGGCGTGGGGATGGGGATCAAGCCAAACCCGATTTACCTTAAGAAAGGCGATGTGATCGAACTGGCCATCGACGGTTTGGGACAGCAAAAACAAACCGTTACGGAAGACGCGTGATGGCGGGCAAGGCAGAGCTTTTGCTGATCGGGCGCGCCACGGCGCGGATGATGGATGCCATGGCGGCCGATTTCACCGTTCACGCTCTTCTTGACCAAGAGGATCAACAGGGCTGGCTGGCCGAGAACGGCGCGCGGATCGTGGCCATTGCCACGGACGGGCATTGGGGGGCTAGCCCTGAGGTTCTGCAACATCTGCCAAAGCTGAAGATCATCTCTTGCTACGGCGTGGGTTATGACAACATCGATGCGGCCGCCTGCGCCGCGCGCGGGATCGTGGTGACGCACACGCCCGATGTTCTGAACGCCGAGGTTGCCAATACGGCCATCCTTTTGTGGCTCGCCACAAGCCGCCGGCTGATCCGCGACGACGCCCATGTTCGCAGCGGCAACTGGGAAAAGGGCCCCGCGCCGCTGACGCAATCGGTTGAAAACCGCAAGGTCGGCATCTTGGGTCTGGGACGCATCGGGCAAGAGATTGCCCGGCGGATCGAGATTTTCAGCCCAACGATCAGCTATCACTCGCGCAATGAAAAACCCGGCGTTTCTTATCGCTACTATGCCGATCTGACCGAAATGGCGCGCGATATCGACACGCTGATCTGCATCACTCCGGGCGGGGCGGCAACGCGGCATCTGGTGGATCGGGGCGTCATTGACGCGCTTGGGCCCGAGGGCACGATCATCAACGTCGGGCGCGGCACGGTCGTGGATGAGGCCGAGATGGTGCAGGCCCTGATCGACGGGCGCCTTGGCGCTGCAGGTCTCGATGTCTTTGAACATGAACCCAAGGTGCCCAAGGCGCTGAAGGGAATGGATAACGTCACCCTGCTTCCACATGTGGGCAGCGCGACGGTTCAGACGCGTCAGGCAATGGGTGATCTGGTGACAGGCAACCTTGCCCAGTTCATGCGCGATGGCACGGTCATCAGCCCCGTGCCAGAGTGCGCCAATATGTAGGCCGACAAATGCCCCTGATCGCCGCCATTGAAACGCGCCTTTTCAACGTCCCGCTGGACGAGGTTCTGGTTGATGCCAAACACGGCGATCACAGCTTTTTTCAGCTTGTCACTGTGACGATCACCCTTGAAGGCGGCGTCAGCGGCACCGGCTATACCTATACCGGTGGCAAGGGCGGGCATGCGATTGCGGCGATGATCCGGCACGACCTTGCGCCTTTTCTGATCGGCCGGGACGCGTCAGAGGTTGAGGCGCTTTATGAGGCGATGGGCTGGCACATGCACTATGTTGCGCGCGGCGGGATCGCGTCTTTTGCGATCTCGGCGGTTGATATCGCGCTTTGGGACATCCGGGGGCGGACAAGCGGCCAACCCCTTTGGAAGATGGCGGGGGGCGCCAGTGACCGGTGCCGGGCCTATTGCGGGGGAATTGACCTTGGGTTTGATCAGCCCAAGCTTTTGCAAAGCGTCTGCGGGTACCTTGAACGTGGATTTAACGGGGTAAAGATCAAGATCGGGCGGCCTGAGCTTGACGAAGATCTTGAGCGGATCGCGGCGGTGCGTGATCTGATCGGGCCGGATGTCACTTTCATGGTCGATGCCAATTACTCGATGGATGAGGAAACGGCGATCCGGGCCGCGCGCGCCTTTGCCCCATTCGACATCCTGTGGTTCGAAGAGCCGGTTCTGCCCGATCACTACGCGTCCTACGCGCGCATTACGCAAACGACCGGACAGGCGCTGGCGATGGGTGAGAACCTGCATACCATCCACGAGTTTGAGCTTGCCCTTGAGCTTGGGGAACTGGCCCATCTTCAGCCGGATGCGTCGAACTGCGGTGGGATCACCGGCTGGCTTGAAGTGGCCCGTCTTTGCGCGCGTCGCGGCGTGCCGGTGTCGAGCCACGGGATGCAGGAACTGCACGTAAGTCTTGTTTCTGCGCAGGAGAATGCCGGCTGGATCGAAGTGCATTCCTTTCCCATCGACCGCTACACGATGCGCCCCTTGATCGTGGCCGATCACCTTTGCCCGGCCCCTGAAACACCCGGCACCGGGGTCGAGTTCAACTGGCCCTTATTGGCACCATTTGAAGAAAGCGGCGGGCTTTCGCAAATCAGTTGACATTCGCAAAATTGGCAAGATAACTTTACCACACACCCTGCTTCACGATTTTGTGGGCGTGGATTTGTTACGTCGCTGGTGCCCCGGAATTTCGAGCAGACAGTTTCTGCGGACACGGCCAATAACCCGAACTATTTCGAAGTTGTTCATCGTAAGAGGCTATAAAGGCTACCTTTTTAAAGGCGGCCAATGACGGCTTGCGCTCTCAGGCAGCGCTTGCACGGGAAGGATTGCTCCTTAAAAACGTACATCTGGGAGGATGGAATGCTAACTGCTAAATTTATTACCAAGGGGGCCATGGGCGCCCTGATCTTGGGACTGTCACCCCTGACAGCCCAAGCACAAAGCAACCTTGAAAAGCTTGGCCAGTTCAAGACGACCGGAACAAGCGAGCACATCGTTGTTCCGCAAGGCGGCGAGGATGCGGACGCAATTCGCAACACTCTGGCGCGGATCAAACTTCCGCCCGGGTTCAAGATCGAACTTTACGCGCAGGTCCCCGATGCGCGGCATATGGCGATCGCGCCGCAAGGGACGGTTCTTTTCGTCGGCACCAAGAAAACCAAGGTCTGGGCCGTGATGGATCGCAACCGGGACTACGTGGCTGATGAGGTCAAGGATTTCGCCCCCAGCATCGAGATGGATGTGCCCAACGGCGTGGCCTTTTCCAAGGACGGCTTTCTTTTCATTGCCGAGCGCAACCGCGTGATGATGTATCCGGCGGCCGAGTTTTTTCAGGAAAGCCCCGATGTCGTGGCCGTTCCGATCGTCCCGCAAGGATCGCTGATCCCGGTGGATGAGGAAAGCTATAACCACACCGCACGGGTCGTGAAAGTGGGGCCTGACAACAAGCTATACATCTCGCTGGGTCAGCCCTTTAACGTGCCACCGCCTGAAAAGATGGACCTTTACAACGAATGGGGCATTGGCGGCATCATCCGCATGGACCGGGACGGATCAAATCGCGAGGTTTACACGCGCGGCATTCGCAACTCGGTCGGGCATGACTTTGACCCCTCTACCGGCGATCTGTGGTTCACGGACAATCAGGTTGACGGTATGGGCGATGACATCCCGCCGGGCGAGATCAACCATCAGACTGCCATGGGCCAGAACTTTGGCTTTCCGTGGTACGGTGGCGGCGCGGTTCGCACGACAGAATACGCCGGCGATGAGCCCCCCGCCGATGTGATCTTCCCAGCCGTCGAAGAGGTTGCCCATGCGGCCGATCTTGGAATGACCTTTTATAACGGCAAGATGTTCCCGGCCAAATACAAGGGCGCGATCTTTTCCGCTCAGCACGGGTCATGGAACCGGACAACGCCGGTCGGCGCTCGGGTGATGGTCACCTTCATCGACAGCGATGGCAACGCCAAGTCCGAACCATTTGCAGAAGGTTGGATCGATGAGAACGGCCAGTATGACGGCCGCCCTGTCGATGTGGCCCAGATGGCGGATGGATCCATCCTTGTCTCTGACGATTTTGCCAATGCGATCTACAGGATCAGCTATTCGCAATGAACAAAGCGCCGGGGGGCTGGCCAATGCGCGGCCAGCCCCCCGCACAACGCCCCCCCAAAATCAGTGGAGCCACTATGATTTCCATGAAAGCCCCCGCTGCGCTGGCTGTCTTGCTGGCGCTTTTTGCAAACCCTGCCTTTGCCGCCGATCCAGCCGCGGGCAAAAAGCTGGCGCGCCAGTGTTCGGTCTGCCACGGACGCGACGGTGTGGCCAAGGATCCCGAAGTTCCCAACCTTGCCGGGCAGTCGGCCTTTTACATCGAAAAGTCGCTGAAGGATTTCCGCGACGGCGCGCGCGAAGACCGGCGAATGACGCTGATCGTCAAGCGGCTGAGCGATGAGGATATCAAGGATCTGGCCGCTTGGTTCGCGTCGTTCACAGTAACGGTAAAGCCGCCCGCCTAAGGTTTCTGCGGAAGGGTGACGCCGGCGTTTCGCGCATAGACCTTGGCAACCGCCGCGTCATCCTCATCGCCGAGGCCCGAGCCTGCGGCGGCAAGGAACTGCTGCATGGCCGCCGCCGCCAGCGGCGCGGAAAACCGCGCCTCTTTGGCGATGTCCA
Source organism: Paracoccaceae bacterium (assembly GCA_030148005.1). Lineage (GTDB taxonomy): Bacteria > Pseudomonadota > Alphaproteobacteria > Rhodobacterales > Rhodobacteraceae > JASBSV01. The sequence goes on from JASBUI010000019.1 coordinate 5,832, forward strand.
GAACGATGCCCAAATCCTTCGGCCAGATGTTGACCGTTGATCGCGGGGAATAATCGGCCTCTGCGATATGGGGGACGCGGTTTTCAAACATCCAGCTTGAACCGGCGCATTGGCTGATCACTTCCAGCGTCTGATCCGGGCTTACCCCTTGGGTCATCCCGAAAGTGACCGCTTCGGCGGCGGCGGCGATATGCACGCCCGCCAGAAGCTGATTGATCGCCTTCATGGCAGAGCCCGCACCAGCGGCATCGCCAAGCTGAAACACCTTTTGCGCGGTGGCATCCAGCGCGGGCTTTGCCGCGGCAAACGCCTTTGGCGTTCCGGACGCCATGATCGTCAAAGCCCCTTCGGCTGCCTTGACCGCCCCGCCCGAGATCGGCGCATCCAGATAGTGAAGGTTCAGCGAATGTGCCTCTTTCTCAAGCTGGCGCGCGATCTCTGGTGCCAAGGTGGCGCAGCTTATGATCACCGCGCCGGGCTTTAGCCGTGGGGCAATCCCCGCCTCGCCAAAAAGGACCGACCGTGTCTGCGCGCCGTTCAGCACGACGGACACGACAATATCCAGATCGCCCGCCACCTTGTCTGCAACTGCGGGCGCGCCGCCGAAGGTTTCAAAGCGTTTGGCCGCCTCTGCGTTCAGGTCGAACCCATGGACCTGATGGCCGGCGGCAAGAAGCGACCGGGCCATGCCCATTCCCATCGACCCCAGACCGAAAACCGCGATTTTCCTGCGCTCTGACACTATCTTGTTCCTTTTTCCGGGCGGGCGGTCTTTGGCAACTGGCTTGCCCGCGCCCTACCCCATTCTCTGGGCAAGGTTGGCCATGATCCAGATTGTGCCCCCCGCCATCATCGCAAGGATCAGAAGCGAGAAAAGGATCAACTGCAAGTCCTCACGTTTCTGGCGCGACAGATCGATGTGAAAGAAATACCGCAGGTGAACGATCCCCTGAAGGATCGCAAGGCCCGCGATGATCCAAAGCGCCACAGCGCGCGGCGCAAGGTTCCACCAGACAAGTGCAAATGGGATCAGCGTCAGTGCAAGGGCAAGCGCAAAGCCTGTCAGGTACTGGCGAAGGTCGGCGCGAAAGTCTGAATGTTCGTCGCTCATGCAAGCCCTCCAAGGTAGACGACCGAGAATATTCCGATCCAGATCAGATCCAGAAAGTGCCAGAACAGCGCCAACCGCAAAAGCCGGGTCTTGACCGCGGGCACAAGGCCAAAGACCCGGATCTGCACGATCATGACCACGATCCAGATCATCCCCGCGCTGACATGCAATCCATGCAGCGGAACAAGGCCGAAGAAGGCCGACAGGTAACCGCTTCGCCATGGACCTGCGCCCTGCCCGATCATGGCCGCGAAATCGCGCAGCTCAAGCGCCAGAAACCCCCCGCCAAGTGCAAAGGTCACAACCAGCCACAAGGTGATCCGGCCTGCGCCCATGTGATGGCGCATCGCAAGTGAGGCGCCGCCGAACGTTAGGCTGCTGACCAGCAAAAGCATCGTCTGAAAGAAGGCGCTTTTTATGTCGAAAAGCTCTACCGGGCCGGGCCCTCCGGCGGTGGAGCCCTGCATCGTGGCGTAGGTTGCGAACATCAGGCCAAAGATGATCAGATCGCTCATCATGAAGACCCAGAAGCCAAAGACGATGGTTTCCACGTGGTCGTGCGCCTGCCCATGATCGCGCCCAAGGTTCAGGCCGGGGTGGCGCATCGTTTGTCTGATCATGGCGTGGCCCCTTCCCATTCCGGCGCGGCGCGGCCGGTATTCCGGGCGGTATCTTCGTCGCCTCTGGTGATCGCTTTCGTATTTGCCACGGCATCCAGCCAGGCGCGGTTCTCACGCGCGATCTCGGCTGCGGGAATTGTCCGATGCGTGTCCGGATCAAAGCTGCGGGCGATCAGGGCAACCGGAATGGCAATGGCGGCAAGCGCGGCAAGCCACCAGATGTACCAGACAAGCGCAAAGCCCAAGGCCGTGCTGGCCAGCATCATCACCACCCCCAAAGAGGTGTTTCTGGGCATGGTGATGTCTTCATAGCGCTCCGGCACCAGATAGGCGCGGCCATTTTCCTTGGCCACGGCAAAGGCATCCCTATGGGCCACCACGGGCAGAACGGCAAAGTTGTACTCGGGCGGCGGCGCGGCTGTGGCCCATTCCAGCGTGCGCCCGTTCCATGGATCACCGGCAAAGACGCGCCGCTGGTCACGCTGGCGAATGCTTAGCCAAAGTTGAACGCCAAGAGCGGCAAGCGCGGCCACAAGCAGGAACGCCCCGAAAAGCGCCACCTGCATATAGGGCTGAAACAATGGCTCGCTATAGCTGAGCGTGCGCCGGGGCATTCCCATCAGCCCCACAAAGTAAAGCGGCAGGAAGGTGAAGGAAAAGCCGAAGATCCACAAAAGCGCCGAAATCCGGCCCCAGCGTTCGTTGAGGCGAAAGCCAAAGGCCTTGGGGAACCAATAGTTATAGCCTGCCAGCATTCCGAAAAGGACGCCGGGGATCAGAACGTTGTGGAAATGGGCCACCAGAAAGAGAGAGTTGTGCACCTGAAAGTCAATCGTCGGGTTTGCAAGAATGATGCCCGACAGACCGCCGATGACAAAGAGGATCAGAAAGCCCGAGGAAAAGACCATGGGCGTGGTCATCCGGATGCGGCCCCGGAACATCGTGGCCATCCAGTCATAGATCTTGACCCCCGTCGGCACGCCGATCAGCATGGTTGCGATCCCAAAGGCAATGTTGACGTTCGCGCCCTGCCCCATGGTAAAGAAATGGTGCAGCCAGACCGAGAATGACAGAACCGAAATGGCCATGGTCGCCACCACCAGTGAGGTATAGCCATAAAGCGTTTTGCCTGAGAATGTCGCGATAACCTCAGAGTAGACACCAAAAGCGGGCAGGATCAAAAGGTAAACCTCTGGGTGGCCGAAGAGCCAGAAAAGGTTGACATAGTTCATCATGTTGCCGCCCAGATCGTTGGTGAAAAAGTGGAAATCAAGGTAGCGATCCAGCGCCAGCATCAGGCTTGCGACGGTCAGGGGCGGAAGGGCGAAAATCAGCAGGATCGCGGTGCAAAGCGCGGTCCAGCAGAAAAGCGGCATGCGGAACATAGTCATGCCCGGCGCGCGTTCCTTATAGATCGTGACGGCAAAGTTTATCCCGCTCAAGGTTGATCCCACCCCGGCGATCACGATGGCCCAGATCCAATAGTCCGGTCCCGGTCCGGGGTTGAAGGCCGCTTCGGTATAGGGCGGATAGGCCGTCCAGCCACCGGTAGAAAACTTGCCCACCACCAGAGAAGCCATCAAAAGCGCCGCGCCCGTTGCGGTCAGCCCAAGGCTTATCTGGTTCATCACCGGAAAGGACACATCGCGCGCCCCGATCTGAAGCGGCATGACATAGTTGATCACCCCTGCAATCAGCGGCATGGCCACGAAAAAGATCATGATCGTGCCGTGGGTGCTGAAAAGCTGCGAAAAGTGATCGCTGCTAAGGAACCCGCCGCCAAGGCCAAAGGCCTGCTGTGCGCGCATCACCGCCCCTTCCAGAACGCCGCGCGCCAGCATGACCAGCGCAAGGACGATATACATGATGCCGATGCGCTTGTGGTCGGTGCTGGTCAGCCAGCCGCGCCAGAAGGCACCCCAAAGGCCAAACCGGGTGATTGCGGCAAGCGTTGCGATGGCGCCCAGAACGACGATCGCCGCTGCGCCTGAGGCGATAAGCTCACTTGCGCCGGGGTGCGCTATGGCTTGGGTAAAGGGCAGCGCCTGAAGATCGAGCCTGCCAAGGATGCCGCCTGCCTGTGTCTGGCCATTCATCTTGCGCCCCCCTTGTCCATCAGTTGCCTTTTGCCCCTGCGGGCGCGTTTGAGTAAAAGGCGCCGCCGGGCTGATCATGGGGTCCAAGGGGCGCGGCCCCGCGATAGCGCGCCAGCACCGATTGAAAGAGGTCCGGCGGCGCGGTTTTGAAGAAGATGGCGCCTTTGGGCATTGCCGGGGTGCCAAGTTGGCCGCGCGCCTCTTCCGCCGTCGAGTTTTGCGCAAGGCGCGCATAGGCCGCTTTGTTCAGATCTACACCGCTGGCGCGCACTTTGGCGATCCAGGCCTCAAAGGCATCCGGTGACATCCCCAAGGCATCAAACTTTTGATCCTGAAACCCCGCGCCGTTGAACTGGGTGTTCTCCCCTTCAAAAACGCCGATGTAGTTGGCGTTGAGGTTCAGTTTGGTCGTGCCGCCGGGCATCACATAGATTTGCCCGGCCAGCGCCGAGATCATGAAGGATTGCATGACGGTATCGCTTGTCAGGGTCAGGGAAACGGGCCGGTCGATGGGAAAAGCCATCTGGCCCACGCTTGCAATGCCAAGCTCGGGATAGATGAACAGCCACTTCCAGTTCAGCGCCACCACCTGAACGTTCAGCGCCGGTGCCCCTGCCGCAATGGGCTTATAGGGGTCAAGCTGATGCGTGCTTTTCCAAAGCTGTGCCGACAGCGCGACGATGATTGCCAGCGGCACGCCCCACATCACGATCTCCAGCGGCAGGGAAAACTCCCACTTGGGGCGATAGCGCGCCTTGGTGTTGCCATAGCGATAGCGCCACAGCATCCATGGCACCAAGACCAGAACCGGCAGAACCGCGATCAGGGTGATCGCTGTGACCTTGATCAGGTGAAGCCTTTGGGCCGCCGCGACGGTGCCCTGCGGGTCCAGAAAGGTTGCGTTTTCGGGCAGGCAGGCAGAGAGCAGCAGCACCGCCAGAAGGGCGAGCGCACGAAAGGCGGTAAGCAAAGGGCCTTTGGCAGTGAACTGTCCGCTATTGTGCATGTTTAACCCGGCGGTTTTCAGGAAGGCGGCAGGCGTCACGGGCCACATATCTTGGGCAGCCGGGCAAAAGCGCCGCTTTCTTGCGCGCTTTAATAGAGCAATTTCAGCGCGATGCAACCGCCCCCCGCGTTCACGGTTCCGCGTGCGGGGCGCTTCGCCGCCTGCCCCATCACCTGGCCGCGCGGCTTGCCCGCCTGCCAAGGCTGCGTTCGGCCTTGGAGATATAGTCGCGCGTCATCGGCAGCGCATCCAGACGTTTGGCAAGCTGTATCTGAAAGACGACAAGGCCGTTGTGGCGAAACCCAGCCTCGGATGCGGCCAGATAAAACTCCCACATGCGGCAGAACCTTTGGTCATAAAGCTTTTCGACCTTGGGCAGGTTGGCCAGAAAGCGTTCCCGCCATGCTTTAAGCGTTTCGGCGTAGTGCAGGCGCAGCACCTCGACGTCGGTTATGACAAGGCCGCTTTTCTCGACCGCGGGGGTGATTTCGGAAAGTGAGGGCACATAGCCGCCGGGAAAGATGTATTTGCGTATCCACGGCTGAGGCGCGGTCGGCTCGCCCACGCTTCCGATCGTGTGGATCAGCGCCACGCCATCGTCGTGCAACAGCTCGGCCACTTTGGCGAAGTATTCGTCGTAGTGGCCCGCGCCCACATGTTCGAACATGCCAACCGAAACAACGCGGTCATAGCGCCCCTCTTCCAGCCGGTAGTCCCGCAAATGATAGCGCACGCGGTCTGCAAGGTTTTCAAGCGCCGCCTTGGAATTGGCATAGCCATGTTGGTGCGTTGACAGGGTCAGGCCCGTGACATCGGTCTCGGCGGCGCGCGCCAATGCAAGGGCAAGCCCGCCCCAGCCAGACCCGATATCGAGAACCCGCTGTCCCTTGTGCAGGTCCAGTTTGGCGGCGATATGCCTGATCTTTGCGATCTGAGCCTCTTCAAGAGTGTCTTGGGGCGAGGCGAAATAGGCGCAGGAGTACTGGCGCTGATCATCCAGAAAAAGCTCATAAAGCTCATCGGAAAGATCATAGTGATGCGCCACGTTCCGCTGTGCCCGGCCGATGGGGTTATACATCGCAAAGCGCCGCCCCAACCAGCGAACGCGCTGTTGCAACCTGCGAATCCAATAGCCGTGATCGCCATTTTGCCGGTCGGGGCCGATGTTGATCATGCAAAAGGCGAGGAAATCATAGATGTCGCCCTTGGTGAGGGTCAGGCTTCCGTCCATATAGGCCTCCCCCAGCGCCATGTCGGGGTTCAGCGCGATGCGCCGTGCGGTCTTCCAATTGTGGATACGAATGGCAACGTCGGCGCGGCCATGCCCAAAGTGGCGCAACTGCCCGTCAGGCAGGCGCAGATCCAGCGCCCCTGTGTGAATGATCTGGCCCAGCACCCAGTCAAGAAGGCGCGATGCAATTGGGCCATGACCGATCACTTTCTGATCCGGTCCAAAGTCGTGCGGGGTATTTGCGTTATGATACATCTATCTATCCGTCAGCTCGTTCAAATGAGTTACTGCTGCAAGACTTGCCTCATATGCCGTAGCTCCAGGCCGGTATCCGACCCATTTGGGTTTCAACTTCGCGCACGCCCTCGACGTTTTCGGCCGCAACGCGAATTGCCTTTTCTTCAAAATCACTGTTAACCGCGCCCCAGATGCGCACCTGCCCGCCTGCGACGGTGACATTGACCAGCGACACGGCAATTCCGGGCACTTCGGCCAGCGCTTCAAGCACGCGCTCTCGCAAAAGGCGGTCATCGGCGACGGGCGTCGTTTTACCGGGCGGCGCCGTGATCAACCCCTGAAGCAGGTCCGAGCGGCTGACCATTCCGACAAGGCGCCCACCTTCAACGACGGGCACACGCTTTAGCCGCTTTCGGGCAAGCAACTTGGCAATCTGGGCGACCTCTGTCTGGGGCGAGATGGTCGTTATGTTGCGGGTCATCACGTCCTTTGCGTGGCGGCCATGCGTCTTGATAAAATCCTCGACCGCGCCTTGGCCCGAGATCAGTTCAAGCCACCATGAGCGGCGCGGCTCATCACTATCGACGATCCTGCGGATCAGATCGCCTTCGCTGACCAGCCCCAAAAGCTCATCGTTTTGACCCACGATGGGTACGGCGCTGACATGGTGCTTCAAAAGCAGCTTCGCGACCTCTTCGACAGAGGTGTCAGCCGAGGCGGTGACGAGTTTTTTCGTCATTACATCAATCGCTTGCATCGAACCCCCTTTTCCCGCGCGGGTGGCTCAATGGAACGTGAAAGCCACAGGCACAATATACAGTTGGTCATTCAACAGCGCCGTTTAAAGGCAGCGGATCGCTGTGATTGCTGGCGCGGGGCTTAGCCCCCAGAATGGGCCATCCGAAGGAAAACTAAGCAGCAAAACCGCGTTTGGGCAAGCCCCGGCGGCTGGGACGGGGTTTTTTGGCGACTTGTGGCGGGCCATGCAAAGCGCGCGCGCAGCGGGGAAAAAATAATTTATTTGCGGGGTTCCACCTACAAGAGGACTTGATCAAGGCGCTATCCCCTATACCCTTACCCATAAATTAGGTGCTTTGCGCCAAGAAAGCGATGTGCGATGAGTGCGATGTTTCAGTATCTTGTGCTGTTTGGCCTGACGGTCGGAACCCTTGGTTTCGTTCTTTGCCTTTACGGTCTGGCACGATCCGTGGGCCATAGGCGCGCTGAGGCGGCCAAGGACGTGCCCGCGACCTCGGGCAGCTTATCGCGTGATCCGGTCTGGGTGCGCTATCACGTGCGCTATTACGGCTATGCTCTCTTGTTTCTGGCCTTCGATATGGAGATGGCCTTTATGTACCCATGGGCGGTCGTCTACCGGCAAGAGGGGCTGACCGCGCTTTTGGACATGGGCGTCTTTCTTGCCATCCTCTTTCTTGGGTTGCTCTATGGCTGGAGCCAGGGCGCCTTTAGGCGACAGCGATGATCGGCGCGCGCGAAGGGGCCTTTACCGCGTTCAGGCGCGTTCTGGCTCGGGCCATGGGCGCGCAGCCTAGGGTCATTGTGGTGCCCGGGCGGGACGTTGCCGTGGCGCGGGGTCTTGATCTCATTGCGGCCGGGCTTGAACCGGTGGCCAGCCCGCGGCACGCAAATGTTCTGTTGATCGTCGGGCCGCTGCACCCTCAACTGGCAGATGCCGCCGCAACCCTTTATGCGCAGATGCCCCGCCCGCGCGCTATCGTGGCGTTGGGGGCTGAAAACCTTACCCCACTGCCGCCCGCCGATGTGGTCTGCGCCCTGTCGCAGGAGGGTTTGAGAGAGGCAACTCAAGCCCTGCAAGAACGTTTTGCAGCGGGCGCATTCAGCGAAACGGTCAAGGATTTCGACGCGCCCGCGCTGGCGGTGCGGGTCGAATACACCTGTCCCATGCACCCAGAAGTGGTTAGCGATGAGCCCGGCAACTGCCCCAAATGCGGCATGACGCTTGTTCCCAAAGAGGCGGCGGCAGCCGGCGCGCATGATGGGCATGGCGAGAAGAGAGAACATGGCGCCAACGCCGCGCATGCGGGCCACCATGGGCATGGGCACCAGCATGGCCAGAAAGCGCACGGCGGGCATCAAGCGCACTCTGGCCACGAAACCCACGGGCAGGCCAGCGAGGCCACGACATACACTTGCCCGATGCACCCCGAAATTGTCCGAAACGAGCCGGGCCAGTGCCCGATCTGCGGGATGACGCTGATTTCAAGCGACAGCGCTGATTCCCCCGGCGGGCATCACGGCGCCCACCCCGAAATGGGATCGGATGGCAGCACGGGGCACGGCGCCCACGGCAAAATGGATCACTCCGCGCGTGGCAAGATGGACCATTCCAATCACGGGGGGATGGACCACTCGGCCCATAGCGCAGGGACCGATGTGCCGGGGATCGAACCGAATTTCATGTCCATGGTCGAGATGACCAAGGATCTACCGGCAAGTGGCGATGGGCTTCGGATGGAGTGGATCGATGTCCCCTTCGGGCCTTTTCATCCCGGTCTGCCCGGTGGCCTGACGCTAACGCTTTCGCTGGATGGTGACACGGTTGCGGGGGCAGGCCTTCGCGGTTTGGCACGCGCGGCGGAGCTGCAAGCGATGTTGCCCGCAACGCTGGACGATCTGCGGGGCGCGCTGCAGGGGCTTAGCCCACATAACGCCGGTTTCTACGTCGCCTTGCTGGATCACGCGGTGTTGGCGGCATTGGGTGAGACAACCGATTTGACGGTTGAAAGCGCGGCAATCGCGCGTCTTCGGCTGCTTGGCGACTTAAGATGGATCGCGGGCCTTGCGCGGCTTAAGGGCGCCATCGATCTTGCCGCCCGAGCCGAGGGTTTGCACAGATCGCTGCAAATCGGCCATGGCGAAGAAATTCGTGCCCAGCTGGCGCAGCTTTGCGCCAAACTGCAACGCGCCCCGGTATTCAGGCCGATCTTTTCGGCAAAAGGCGGTCCGGGACCCACCCCTGCCGAAAGGCTGGCCAGAATGGCGCAGGATATCGCGGCTTTTGCCGATCGCGCGCCCGCCGAAACCGCCGCCCCGGCCCATGACATGACCGGAACGGGCGAAGCCGTGGTTGAAACGGGGCGCGGCGCGGCCCGCCTGAAGCTGACAATCAAGGCGGGGCTTGTCACGGATCTACAGCTTGTCACACCTTCGCAGGCCCTTGCCGGTCACATTGCCCACATCACCATGCACAAGGAACTGGGCGAGGCCTTGGCGGCGGTTTGCCTGTTGGATCTTGATCCGTGGGAGGTGGCCCAATGAGTTGGCTGATCCCGCTGATCGCCCTTATCGGCGCGATCTACCTTTTGGCGGTCATCGAAGGGTGGAGCCTTGGCGGTGCTTTCAGCCTTGCCCGCCCTGCCCGCGCGGCGCTGGCGATGATCGGTCAGGAAAGCACCAAGACGCGAAAATCAGACGCCCTGTTCTATCAGGCCGGGCCGGTTCTTTTGCTGGTCGCAGGGGTTCTGGCGGTGGCGGTGATCCCGCTTGCGCCAGACATCATCCTTGCCGATATGGCGACCGGGGCGCTTTTTCTGAACGCGGCGCTGGCCTATGTGCTGGTTGCGCTGATCATGGCCGGATGGGGGCCGAACGGCGCATATGCGATGATCGGCGGCTGGCGCTTTCTGGGACAGTTCCTTGGCTATGCGATGCTGATTGTGATGCCCATCACGGCCGTTGCGATGCGCGCAGAGTCGCTGATGACAACACAGATCGTGACCTCGCAAGCCGGGCTTTGGAACGTCTTTTATCAGCCGCTGGGTTTTGTGCTGTTCATGATCGCAGCGCAGGCGCTGATCTTTCTGCCGCCGCTTGATTTGCCCGTCGCTCCGGGTGAGCTTGCTGGCGGGGTCGAGGCAGAGTACTCGGGCCCGCAGCTTTTGGTGTTCCGGCTGGCGCGGTTTGTCATCATCCTTGCGCTGGCGGGCGCGGCCACAACTTTCTATTTTGGCGGGTGGCTGGGCCCGGTTCTGCCCGATTGGGTCTGGAGCGGACTAAAAACGATGATCATCGCCGCCGCGATGCTGAGCGTCGGGCGATTTCTGCCGCGCCTTCGCGAAGAGAGGTTTCTGGCGCTTTGCTGGAAACTGGGTATCCCCCTGTCGCTGATCAACATTCTTGTCGTCGGCGTTCTGGTTCTGGTGGTCCCGGTATGAGCGCGCAACTTGCCTTTCTCGCCTTCTTTGGCGCTGCTGCACTTTGGTTTGCGGTTGTCGTGTTTCGCACCCATTCGATGGTGCGCTCTGCGCTGGCGTTGCTTTTCTCGCAAACGGCGGTTGGGGCGATGTTTCTGGTGATGCAGGCCGAGTTTCTGGGCGTTCTTCAGATCATGATGATGGCAACCGAGATGAGCGTGATGGCGATCTTCATGGTGATGTTCATGATGGACCCCGGCGGGCTTGGCGCGATGGAGATGACGCATCAGAAAAAGCGGTCTCTTTGGGCCGGGGGGCTGGCGCTAATCGCGGCGCTTGGGGTGTCCTGGCTGGGAAACTGGGGGCCGGTCGCTACCCAGCTTGCCCTTCCCGCGCGCCAGACGGAACTGTTAGGGATCGAGCTTTTGGGCCGCTCGATGCTGATCTTTGAAAGCGCGGGGCTAACCATTCTGACAGCGATGATCGCGGCAACCATGGTGGCGATCACGCCGCTAGAAGATGAGCCCAAGAAAGAACGCCACCATGGTCATTGAACTTCTTCTGGCACTTGGTATCGGGGCGGGCCTTTTCGGGGTCGGCCTTTATGGCGCCCTTAGCCAGACCAACCTTGTGATGATCATGATGGGGGTCGAGTTGATGCTGGCGGCGGCGCTTGTGAACCTTGTCGCCTTCTGGCGCTATCTGCATCCAGAGGCGATGTCGGGCCAGATGTTCGTGCTGATCGTGATGACGGTCATGGCCGTTGAAATGGCCGTGGGCTTTGGGGTGGCAATTGCGCGGTTCCGCTCTCGGGGCTCTGTCGAGATGGAAGAAGCGCGGGAGCTGAAGGGATGAGCCTGATTGCCCTGACGCTTGCGGCCCCATTGGTTGCCGCCGGCCTGATCGCCGCCTTTGGCCGCTTGGCGGCGGCCCTGGCTCTTGGCGCGGCGGCCCTTGGGGCCTTGGCATCCCTTGGCCTTTTGGCCGGGGCCGCCCAACCCCAAACCGCAGTACTGACGCTGCCGGGGCTGCCCGGTTATCCGCTGATCCTGCAGGCGGCACCGATTAACGCGCTTTTGTCGGCCCTTGTGTCGGTCGTTGCTGGCTTCGTTCTGATCTACGCGGTTGGCTATATGCGCGGCGATCCGCAAAAATCGCGGTTCTTTGCAACCATGCTGGTCTTTGTTGCCGCGATGCAGGCGTTGGTTCTTGCTGGCGACTGGATCACGCTTCTTGCCGCGTGGGAGCTGATTGGCTTTTCAAGCTATCTGCTGATCGGGTTCTGGCATGAGCGCAAAGAGGTGCCAGCGGCGGCGGCGCGCGCCTTTATCTACACACGCTCGGCTGATCTGGGCCTTTACATCGCGGTCTTCATCCTGATCGGCGCAGCCGGGTCCAGCCGCATCGATGCGGCACTGGATGTCACGGGCATGCCCGCAGTTCTGGCCGCCTTCGGGCTGTTGGCCGCGGCGGCGGGTAAGTCGGCGCAGGTTCCGATGCAGGACTGGTTGCAGCGCGCGATGGCGGGGCCAACGCCGGTTTCAGCGCTTTTGCATTCAGCGACGCTTGTTGCGGCAGGGGCGATCCTATTGATCCGCGCCGCGCCAATGCTTCCCCCATCGGGCCTTGTCGCCGTGGGGGTCGTTGGCGGCGTTACAACAGTGATCGGCGGCCTGATGGCGCTGGCCGAGCGGGATCTGAAACGGCTCTTGGCCGCTTCAACGTCAAGCCAGTATGGCTTGATGCTGGTGGCGGTCGGCGCGGGCGTTCCCATTGCGGCGGTTCTGCATCTGGTTGCCCATGCCGTCATCAAAAGCACCCTTTTTCTGGGCGCGGGCGTGTTTCAACATGACCAAAGCAGCACGGCGATGGACCGGCTGAAGGGTGCGGGCCGGGCAAGGCCGCGCATTTTTGCAGGCTTTGCTGTGGCCGCGCTGGCGCTGGCGGGAATTCCGCCGCTTGCGGGGTTCTTTTCCAAGGACGCCGTCATCGCCGCATCGCTTTCCGCGCCGGGATTTTGGTGGCTGGCGCCCTTTGCTCTGGCTGGCACCTTGCTGACCGGCGCTTATATGGCGCGAGCCCTGAAGGTGCTTTGGGGGTCTGAAGCGCCCGTCGCAAAGGAGGCAGGCAGCGCCCTTTGGATGGGCGCCGGGTTTGGCGGGCTTGCGGTTCTGGCGGCAACATTGGGATTTTCCTTTGGCGGGATCGAGCGGCTTTTGGCCAGCGAGATTGCAACCGGCGTTCTGGCACCGCTTCTGGGGCTGGGGTTTGCACTGACCGGGCTGGCACTTGGCTGGGCATTTGCCGCTGAGGCCCTTTTGGGCCGGCTGCACGGCTGGGCCAGCGCGGGGTTTGAGGTTGCAGGTGGCATGGATGCGATGATCCTCGCCCCCACGCTGAGACTGGCGCATCTTTGCAATGGGCTGGACCGGCGCCTTTACAGCGCGGCGCTTGGCGCGGCGCGGCGGACGGATCGTTTGGGCGTTCTGGGACAGCGCAGCGATAGTGAGGCCATCGACCGCTCTATCAGCGTGCTGGTCCGCCGCACCATTGCCGCCGGCGGCACGGTTCGGCGCCTGCAATCGGGCCTGATCCACCGACAGCTTGCGCTGACCGTTCTGGGCATTGCCCTGCTTCTTGCCCTTCTTTTGACCGCACGACTTATTTCGTAAGGACCGCTTATGGCCAGCCTGCCCCTTTTGACACTCGCAACTTTCCTGCCGCTTCTTGGCGGGCTTTTGTTGATGGCCTTTGCCGGGCGCAGCACGCGGGCCGCGCATATGATATCCGTTGCCACGACGGGCCTTGTCCTGATGATCACCCTTGGCATCTGGGAGCGCGGCACGCTGCCCGGCGCTTTTGCCCAGGTGGAAGAGGTCACATGGATCCCGTCCATTGATGCTGCCTTTCGGCTTGGCGTTGACGGGCTTAGCCTTCCGCTGATCCTGCTGACGGCCGTGCTTTTCTTTCTCGCCGCGATCTACAGCATGCGCCTAAGCGACCGCGCGCCGACCTTTGTTGTTCTGCTTCTGATGCTTGAAACCGCGGCCTTGGGCACTTTCGCGGCCCTTGATGGTCTGCTGTTCTATGTTTTTTTCGAGGTTTCTCTGGTTTCGATGTATTTCATGATCACCGGCTGGGGCCACGAGGATCGGCAGCGCGCGGGCCTGATGTTCTTTCTTTACACCCTTCTGGGAAGCCTGCCGCTGCTACTGGCCATCCTTGGCCTTTACATCGCAAGCGGGACCTTCGACATGCGGGCGTGGATCGACGCGCCGCCGCTGGCCGGGCTTGGCGCGATGCTTGCGCTTGCCGCGATGCTGTTCACCTTTGCCGTCAAGATCCCATCCTTTCCGGTTCACACATGGCTGCCTGCGGCCCATGTCGAGGCGCCCACAGTGGGAAGCGTCATTCTGGCCGGTGTGATGCTGAAATTCGGGACATACGGGCTTATACGCTTTGCGCTTCAGATGACGCCCGAGGCCTTTGCAAAGGCGGGCACCCTGATCCTGATCTTCGGCGTTTTAAGCGCGGTCTACGGCGCGCTTGTGGCCCTTGCGCAAAGCGATCTGAAAAGGATGGTGGCTTACACGTCCGTCAACCACATGGGCTATGTGATCATGGGCGTGGCCGTTGCGGGCATGACAATGGACAGCAACATGCGCGCCGTGGCTTTGGACGGCGCAACGCTTCAGATGGTCAGCCATGGCCTTGTTACCGGCGCTCTCTTTTTTCTGGTCGGCATGCTTTATGAGCGCGCGGGCACCCGCGAAATGGGTGACTTTGGCGGGCTCCTTGGGCGCCTGCCATGGCTTGGCTGGGCCTATATCCTTTCCGCCTTTGCTTCGCTTGGCCTGCCGGGGCTTGCGCATTTCCCCGCCGAGTTCCAGATCTTCCTCGCAACGCTCAACATTCAGCCATGGGCCACGCTGGCGATCGTCGCCATTGCGATCACCGCTGGTCTTTACCTGCGCTCTATCGCAAGTGTCTTTCTGGGCACGCCCCGCGACAGATGGGCGGCCATGGCCGATCTGGACGGGCAAGAACGTCTGGTCATCATTGCCCTTCTGGTGATGATTGCCGCCATCGGACTTGCCCCCGGCATACTTCTTGATGTCATCCACGCGACGACGGCGGCCATGTAATGGATATGGCGCACAACCTTTCCCTTCTCTTTCCAGAGATGTCGTTGGCCTTGGCCGCATTTATGATGCTGGTGGCCGAGATGCTCAGGTCGCCGCGCCTTGCCCTTGCGATCGGGCTTATCGGTCTGGGCGCGGCAACGGCGCTGACCCTTCAGGTCCTTGGCGCCGATACATCGGTCTTTGGCGGAACTTACAGGGTCGACTTTCTAAGCGGCTGGGCCAAACTGGTGCTTTTGCCGGGCACGGCGCTGGCGCTTTTGCTGGTGCGCTCGGAACTGGCCGGACGCCCGCGAGAGGGCAGCGTCTATTCCCTGATGGTTCTGGTCACGCTTGGCGCGCTGATGCTGTCGGGCGCAGGCGACATGATGCTTTTGGTTCTGGGCGTTGTTCTGACCGGGCTGGGCTCTTTTGCGCTGGTCGCCTTTCCGCGCGATGATGCCGCGACCGAGGCGGCGATGAAGTACCTTGTCTTTGGCTCGGTCACCGGCGCCATCATGATCTATGGGCTGACCTTCTGGTTCGGCGGCGCGGGTACGACGCTGACCAGCGCGCTGGCCGGGCTTGACCAAAGCCCGCTGATAGCCATTGCCGGGCTGATCGCGGTGATCGTCGGGCTTGGGTACAAGGCGGCCGTGTTTCCGTTTCACTTCTGGGCGCCCGACGCCTATCAGGGTGCGCCGGTTTCGGTTGCGGCCTATCTTTCGGTCATCACCAAACTCGCCGCCTTCTTCGCACTGGCCCAGACCCTGCGCGATCTGCCGCAAAACAGCGGCTGGCCTCTGGCCATCGCCGCGCTTTCGGCCCTGACGATGATCTTCGGCTATCTGGCGGCCCTTGTGCAGAACCAGATGGTCAGGCTGATCGCCTATTCGTCCATCGCCCAGTCGGGTTACCTGCTGCTTGGTATCGTGGCTGTCGGCTCTGGCGCCTTGGCGCTGCCGTCACTGGTGGTGTTCGCAGGCGCCTATATCGCGATGAACCTTGGCGCTTTTGCGGTGATCATGATTGCAGGGCGCGAACTTAGGGATTTTGCTGGGCTTGGCCGGCAAGCGCCGCTTATCGGGCTGGCCATGCTGATCTACCTTTTGTCACTGACCGGCATTCCGCCGCTCTTTGGCTTTATCGGCAAGGCCTATCTTTTTGCCGCCGCGATGGATGCGGGATACCTTTGGCTGGCCGTCGTTGCCATCATCGGAAGCGTTCTGGCCCTCGCCGCCTACCTGCGGATCATTGCCGAGATGTACAAGCCGATCCCTGCAGATGCACGCACCCTGCCCCGGCCGGATGCGGCCCTTTTCCTGGTTCTTGCCGCAACGCTGGCCGCGACCCTTTTCATGGGCCTTTTCGTCAGCATCCTTCCCGGCTGATCAAACCTTTGGAAACGAAAAAGGGCCCGCGAAATGCGGACCCCTTAAATTCTGTCGCAAAAGCCGAAGCTTGCCGCGAATTAACGCTTGGAGAACTGGAAGCTCTTACGGGCCTTGGCGCGACCGAACTTCTTACGCTCAACAACGCGGCTGTCGCGTGTCAGGAAGCCTGCGGCTTTCAGTGCACCGCGCAGCGAGGGTTCGTAAAGCTGCAGCGCTTTGGAGATGCCGTGCTTGACCGCACCGGCCTGACCTGACAGGCCGCCGCCCTTGACGGTCGCCATGACGTCAAACTCGCCATCAACACCGGCAACGGTGAAGGGCTGACGCAGGATCATCTGCAGAACGGGGCGCGCAAAGTAGACGCTCATCTCTTTGCCGTTGACCGTGACCTTGCCCGAGCCGGGCTTGATCCAGACGCGTGCGACCGCGTCCTTACGCTTGCCCGTGGCGTAAGAGCGACCCAGCGCATCGCGCTGTGGCTCTGCCGGGGTCATTGTTTCGACAACTGCGGGCGTGCCTTCGGCAACCGCGTCCAGTTCGTCCAACGATTTGATCTCTTCGGCCATGCTCAGGTCCTCGTATTCTTGGAGTTCATGGACTTAACGTCCAGAACTTCGGGCTTTTGCGCTTCATGGCCATGCTCGGCCCCCGCATAAACCCGCAGGTTTGTCATCTGCTGACGGCTCAGACGGTTGCCCGGAAGCATCCGCTTGACGGCCTGCGTGACAACGCGCTCGGGGTGGTTGCCTTCCAGGATCTGGCCGGTCGTGCGTGACTTGATGCCGCCCGGATAGCCGGTGTGCCAATAGTTCGGCTTGTCGCGCTTGTTTCCGGTCAGCTGAATCTTGTCGGCATTGATGACGATCACGTTGTCACCCATGTCCATCGAAGGCGTGAAGGACGCCTTGTGCTTGCCGCGCAGGCGCGTGGCCACAATCGCAGCAAGACGGCCCAGAACAACGCCTTCGGCGTCGATCAGGATCCATTTCTTGTCAATATCGGCCGGAGTGGCCGTGAAGGTTTTCATATCATGCACCCTAAGATCGGTGGTGGTTATTACAGGGGCTGCTTATCAACCCCTGCCGCCACACAGTCAAGCGCCATCAGAAAGCTTTAAGTGTTGTATTTCAATGGGTTGCAAAATAGGTATTATTTTACCCCATTAAAACCAGCCCTCAAGCCACCCTCTGCCGCCGAAGCCGCCACGTCTGCCATGAGGCGGTCATCTGCATCCCCAGAACAAGCGCGACAAGGATAACGAAGGGCCATTGCAGTTGGTTGGGCTCAGGCACGCTTCGGTGGAAATCAAGGAAATGGATAAACAGAAAATAGGCGGTATGCGCCACGATCAGCGCCCAGAGAACATAGGCGCCCTGCTGGAAGTACTTCCAAACCGCCATTCCGAACCAGCGCTGAGACATGTCATTTGAGGTCAGCGCCAGGCCAAGCCCATAAAGCAGCGCCAAAATGCCAATGACGTTGCCAAGCGCAAAGCCCTTGTCAAACATGACGTACCGCAGCAGCCCCGGGTGCATCTCCAGACCAAAAAGGCGCTGCCACTCAAGATCGACCCAGCCAAACAGGATGAAGCCGCCGTGCACGACCGCCGCCAGAAACCCCCAGACCCCAAACTCGCGCCGCCAGGCAAGGGCTGACGCCGCCGGGCGCCAAAGGCGTGACAGGGGGCCCATCATCATCACCACCGCGATCAGCACCAGCGAGGCATCACCAAAGGCGCGGTTCCAGCGATGCATTGGCGACCATTCGGGGCGCAGCATCCCAAAGCCGACAACCACAAGCGCCGCGATACCCAGCGAGGCCAGATGCCGAAAGCGCCAGTCGCCCAGCACCGCCCTTGGAGAAAATCTGTTCCTTTGCCCTGCGCGCATCGCCCTGCCCCTTGCCATGTTCCTGAAATGACTTGTGGCAGCCTCACCCGCGGGGCGAAAAAACTCAATCGCTTGCAGATAACATCGAGGTTATCGCGCCTACCCCGCCTTGCGTGCAGGGGGGATCGAATAGGTCATTGATGCGCGTGCTGCAGGCTCTGCCGCCCCTTCGGAAAACATCATGACATCGGCAACCACCAGAACCCGGCCCTTTTTAAGGATCCTTGCCTCGGCCAGAATATCAGCGCCCTTCACCGGCTTGCGCATGAAATCAATGTTGCAGCTTGTCGTGACGGTCAGCGCCTCTGGCCCGATCAGCGACAGTGTCGCGAGGTAGACAGAGACATCCGCAAGGGCGAACAATGACGGGCCTGACACGGTCGCACCGGGCCGAAGATGGCGCTCTTGGACTTTCAGGCGCACGCTGATGCTTCCCGGCGATAGCGCCTCTATCGCGTACTCGTCTGAAACTTGGGGAAATTCGCGGGCCAGAAACTCTTCCAGCTCGCCGATCGTCATCTTCAATTCCATGTCTTTTCCTCTTGCGCCGTCCCGCCTAGACTTGGCGCAACATAACTTCGAGGGCAAGATGACCATTCTACAACGCCGCGACCAAGGACCGATTTGCCGGTTGACGCTGAATGCGCCATCGCGGCTCAATGCACTGTCAGATGCAATGCTTGCCGCCTTGCAAGAGGCTTTCGATGAACTGGCAGGCGATACATCGATCCGGGTGATCATCCTCTCTGGTGAAGGGCGCGCGTTCTGCGCAGGCCATGACCTGCATGAGATGACGAAGGGGCGCGAGGCGCCTGATGGCGGCGCGGCCTATTTCGCCGATCTCTTTTCGCGCTGCTCAAAGCTGATGCAGACGATACCGCGGCTACCACAGCCGGTGATCGCGCAGGTACATGGGCTGGCAACCGCGGCGGGCTGCCAACTGGTTGCCTCATGCGATCTGGCGGTAGCTGCCGATGACGCGCGCTTTGGTGTCAACGGCGTCAACATCGGCCTTTTCTGTTCAACGCCGATGGTTGCCTTGTCGCGCAATATCGCGCGCAAGCAGGCCTTTGAGATGCTGACAACGGGCCAATTCATTCCGGCGGCCCGCGCGGCAGAGCTGGGGCTTGTCAACCGGGCGGTCCCGGCGGCCGAGCTGGAGGCGCAAACAGAGGAACTTGCATCCCTGATCGCCTCCAAACTGTCGTCGGCGGTGCGCATCGGCAAACAGGCCTTCTATGAACAGATCCAGATGCCGCTTGATCAGGCCTATGACTATACCGGCGCGGTTATGGTCAAAAACCTTGCCGATGACGACACCATAGAGGGCATTCAGGCTTTCCTTGAAAAGCGTGATCCTGCCTGGACCCAATGACCGGCGCCGAGGCGGCAAAGGCCAAGGCCTACATCGGCGCCATCGAGCCGCCACGCCGCCGACAGGAAGCGCGCGCGCTTCTGACAATCTTTACCGAGGTTTCAGGCTACGGGCCGCGCCTTTGGTCCGGGCGCATGATCGGCTTCGGCTCATACGCCTACACCTACGCCAGCGGTCACTCCGGTGTCAGCCTCGCAACCGGATTTGCCATCTCAAAGGCACATATCACCATCTACAACATGCCCGGATACACGGAGTTTCCCGAAATAGTGGCCCGCATCGGCAAATACCGCTCGGGCAAATCCTGCATCTACTTCACGCGCCTTGAACACGCCGACCCGCAGGCCTTGCGCGATCTTATCGCCGCGGGCCTTGCCGATCTTGCAAAGAAATGGCCGATCGAACCCACGTGAGTGCACAAACCTCCCGCGCTTCTTTGTGGGTAAAATATCCCGGGGACGGCGCCTTGGCGCCGGGGGCAGAGCCCCGGCACCGCCAGCCATCTCTCAAAGTCGGTAGAGGTCCGTAAACTTGGCTTCCAGATAGCGCAAAAGCGGGGCAACGCCCGGCTCACTTACCGTTGCGCGCCGGATCGTCTCGCGTGGCTCATGCAAGCCGCCGCCACGCTGTACATTCTCGGCCAGCCAGTTTGTGGCAAGCGTCGTCTCGCCGCGCGCAAGCTCGGCCTCAACGCCCGGTACGGCCTCATGCATCGCCTCGTGCAGGCAACCGGCATAGACATTGCCCAGTGAATAGGTCGGAAAATAGCCAAACAGCCCGACCGACCAATGCACATCCTGCAGACAGCCGTTTGACGGCTTGTCCACCGCAACGCCAAAGTCTTTATGGAACCTTGTGTTCCACGCCTCTTCCAGATCGGCTGTCTCCAGCCGTCCGGCGATAAGGTCACGCTCAAGATCAAAGCGCAAAAGAACATGCAGGTTGTAGTGCACCTCATCGGCCTCGGTCCGGATATAGCCCGAGTTCACACGGTTCACGGCACCATAAAAGGCCTCGGCGTCGCGCACTCCAAAATCGCCGAACTCTTCGGCCATACGCCGGTAGAGGAAGCCGCAGAACGCGCGGCTGCGCCCCAACTGGTTTTCATAGATGCGGCTTTGGCTTTCATGAACGCCCATCGACACGCCCCGGCCAAGGGGGGTCAGCCCAAATTCGGGATCGATGCTTTGTTCGTAACAGGCGTGGCCGACCTCATGGATGGTCGAGTAAAAGCAGTTGAACGGATCGCGCGGGCTGGTGCGGGTTGTAATGCGTACATCGCGGCCCGATCCGCTTGAGAACGGGTGTACCGCCTTGTCGATCCGCCCTGTGTTGAAGTCATAGCCAAAGCGGCGCGCCAGATCTGCAGAAAGACGCAGCTGGCCAATCTCGGAAAACTCGGCGTCGAGCTTGCCGGGCTGATACTCGGCGCCCAAGAGGCGTTCGCGCAAGGATACAAGCGCAGGGCGCAATTCACTGAACATCGCCTCAAGGCTGGCGCCCGTGGCCCCCGGTTCGTAATCGTCCAGCAGCGCGTCATAAAGATCGCCGTCCTCTCCGGCCAGCGCTGCCGCTTCCTGACGGCGAAGATCGACGACACGCGACAGCGTGGGCAAAAAGGCGGCCACGTCTTCGTCTGCCCGCGCTTGGGCCCAGATGCCTTGTGCAACAGAGGTGACGCGCGCGATCTCTTCGGCAAGTTTCGCCGGCACTTTCGAGGTTCGTTCAAAGGCGCGGCGAATATGGCGGATCTGCGCGCGCTGGACCTCATCAAGGTCAGCGGCGTCAATCCGGGCCAGCCAGTCACCGATGCGCGGATCCGTGCGGCGGGCATGCAGCACCGCCTCCATCGCGGCGGTCTCTTCGCCGCGCTGCTCGGCCGCGCCCCTTGGCATCATCGTTTCCTGATCCCAGCCAAGGCGGCCCGCCACCTGGCCAAGCGCCTCGGTCTGGCGCTGAAAGCGCATCAGGTCATCATAGGCCTTCATGCCTGGCCCCGCACGGTTTGCTGAACGGGATAGCCTGCCTGAAAACGTGCGCGGATCACCAGAACCCAGACGATGACGGCAACCAGCTGATGGACGATCGCGATCTGCCATGGCGCGGCGTAAAGCACTGTTCCGATCCCCAGCGCAATCTGAACAAGGATCATTCCCATGACCCAATTGAATGCGCGCTGGGTGGCCTGCTGCGCCGATGCGCGCCCGCGCCGCCAGACGACGATTGCAAAGGCAAAAAGAAGATAGCCGGCCATCCGGTGGATGAATTGAACAAGACCGGGATCTTCAAAGAAGTTCCGCCAGATCGGCGTTAGGTCAAAAGGTGACGGGGGAAAGAACCCGCCCGCCATGAGCGGCCAGTCGGTATAGGTGCGGCCCGCGTCGATGCCAGCGACAAGCGCGCCCAGAAGCACCTGCAACATCACAAAGTGCATCAGGCCGGTCGAAATCTTGAACAGCTTCACTTCTCGGCTTCGCCGGGCCTGCAAGAGGTCGACCTCATTTCGGCCCAGTTGCAGGATGAACCAGGTGATCAGGCCCAGAATGGCAAAGGCAATTCCAAGGTGTATGGCAAGCCGGTATGACGCCACATCCAGCATCTCGCCGCCCAGACCGGATGAAACCATCCACCAGCCGATCGCGCCCTGCAGACCGCCAAGCGCGCCGACGCCGACCAACCGGCCGGTCCAGCCTGTGGGTATCCGCCCGGTCAGCCAGAAGAAAAGGAAACCGACGCCCCAGACAAGGCCGATAAAGCGCCCGATCTGGCGATGTCCCCATTCCCACCAGTAGATCGCCTTGAACTCGCTTAGCGTCATTTCGCTGTTTTGAAGCTGAAACTCAGGGATTTCCTTGTACTTGTCGAACTCGGACATCCAGGCCTCGGTCGACAGGGGCGGGATAGCGCCGTTGATAGGCTGCCATTCAGTGATTGAAAGCCCGCTGTCGGTCAGGCGCGTAAGCCCGCCTACAAGGATCATCACCAGAACCATCGCGAAAAGGACCATCAGCCAGATGCGAATTGCGCGGCGATCGCCCTTCTTGGCCCCGTCGATCAACCCGCCCGCAGGCTTGGCAGGCGGCGTGGCCCCTTCGGTTACATCTTCGAAAATGCTTCGCTTGGTGCTCATGTCATGTCCTCTTGTGCGCCCATGTTCGGGCGTTTGGGATTGTGGCGCAGACTAGGGTCGGTGGGTGCTGCCTTCAAGTCACTCCGGGGTGTTTTGCCCTCTGAGTAATTGTCGCAGGATGCCGTGCAGCATCTGAACATCTGCCCGTGTCAAAGGCATGCGCGACCAGAGGTTTCGCAGGTTGATCTTCATCCCCGGCGCCTTGGTCAGCGGGAAGAAGAAACCGGCCTCTTCCAGCCGCGCTTCATAGTGTTCGGCCAGTTTTTCAATCTCGATCTGCGGCGCAGGTTCGGTCTTGGCCAGTTCAATGCGCTCATGCGCGATCTGCGAGGAATGGCGGCGCCATTCATATCCGGTCAGCAGGACGCATTGGGCAAGGTTGAGCGAGGGAAATTCAGGGTTCACCGGCACCGTGACGATCGCATTGGCCCGCGCGATGTCATCGTTCTCAAGCCCTGCGCGTTCGGGGCCGAACATCACGGCGACCTTCTGGCCCTGCGCGATCTTTTCGGCGGCCATTTCCATGGCCCGCTCGGGCGAGACGATGGGCTTGGTCAACCCGCGCCCACGCGCTGTTGTGGCAAAAACAAAATCGGCGTCGGCAAGCGCATCAGCGGTGGTGTCGAAAAGGCGCGCCTGATCCAGAAGGCGCCCTGCCCCGCTGGCCATTGCGACCGCCTTGCCACTGGGCCATCCGTCACGCGGGGCCACGATATGCATACGCTCAAGCCCGAAATTCCACATTGCCCGCGCCGCGCCGCCGATGTTTTCCCCCATCTGGGGACGGACAAGAACGAAGGTGGGCTGAGGATCGGGGGTCATTTGAGGCTTTCGATAGTGGTCGCGGGGGTGATACGCTTGGGCGCAACCCAGCGCAAGGAGATGCAGCATGGCAATCGATGAAGGTAGCGCCGAGTTGATGCGGGGCGATCTGGCGCATCTAAGTTCGGTTACCGAAAAACGGATGTTCGGCGGCTTGGCCTTCATGCTGAACGGAAACATGCTTTGTGGTGTGCAT
This sequence comes from Paracoccaceae bacterium, assembly GCA_030148005.1. Classification (GTDB taxonomy): domain Bacteria; phylum Pseudomonadota; class Alphaproteobacteria; order Rhodobacterales; family Rhodobacteraceae; genus JASBSV01. Next base: position 29,235 of record JASBUI010000019.1, read on the forward strand.
GGCGCGGGCGTCGGCGGCGGCGCGATGTACCGTGTCGGCAAGGACAATCAGGCCGAGGCGCTGGCGCTTCCGGGCGCGGGCCCGATGGAGTTTACCGGCCGGCCCATGGGCGGAATGGTCAGTCTGAAGGCCGAAGCCATGGGCGAGGACGACGTGCGCGCACGCCTCTTGGCCCTTGCCGTGGACTTTGTCGGTGCGCTACCTGCGAAGTAGCCAAGCGATACATTTGCGGATATAGCAGCGCGAAGACGACAAGGAGAGCCCGACGATGGCCGCCGAAGAAGTACCCCAGATCTATCTCATCACACCGCCTGAGTTTGAACTGTCCAGCTTTCCCGACCAACTGGCGAAGGTTCTGGACGGCACGGAAATCGCCTGTATCCGCCTTGCGCTTGCAAGCCGCGACGAAGACTGGGTTGCGCGGGCGGCGGATGTCCTGCGCGAGGTGGCCCATGCGCGTGATGTTGCCATCGTGATCGCCGAACATATCGGAATGGTCGAAAGGCTTGGCCTTGATGGCGTGCATCTGACAGATGGCGCGCGAAGCGTTCGCAGCACGCGCAAGGCTTTGGGCGCGGATGCAATCGTGGGCGCCTTTTGCGGGGCCTCGCGCCACGATGGCATGAACGCAGGTGAAGCGGGCGCCGACTATGTCGCCTTTGGCCCCGTGGGGGCAACCGCCCTTGGGGACGGCACCGTGGCCGAACCTGACCTGTTCAGCTGGTGGTCGGAAATGATCGAGGTTCCGGTTGTCGCCGAAGGCGCCGTGAGCGCGGCGCATGCGGCGGCCCTGTCGCGCGTCACCGATTTTTTCGGGATCGGTGAAGAGATCTGGCGCCATGATGATCCGCTGGCCGCGCTTTTGTCGCTGAAAAGCGAGATGGAGTAGGCGCGCGTCAGTCTTCAAACCTCTGGCAGGGCCTTTCGAACCTCCGCCTCGCAAGCGGCTGCAAGGGCTTTGCGGTCGGAAAAGTCCGACACTTTCAGCGGCTCGTGATAGACGACGTGAACGCTTCCTTGTCTGCGGGCGGCAAGGGTTTTCAGCAAATGCTCAAAGAACTCCATATCACCCCACCATCCATAGAACCGCGGATCTTCGCCCTTTGGGGCGCTAAAGACCAACGTGACCGGCTGAATCCACAAAGCGTCGTAAAGACCCATTGAAAAGAACGCGGCAAACAAGGTGGATTTAAAGGGCAGAATGCGTTGTCCGTCGGTCGAGGTACCTTCTGGAAAGAACAAAAGACGGTGGCCTGCGTGAAGGCGACGCTCAAAGATCGCGCGTTGGCGGGCCGCATCGCGCGCGCGCCTGTTGATGAACACGGTTCCCGTGGCGCGGGCAAGCCAGCCGATACCGGGCCAGCGCGCCACTTCGGATTTGGACACGAAATAGATCGACTGCTGCGCGTTCAGCGCAAAGATATCCAGCCATGAGGAATGGTTGGCGACCGCGGCGCCGTTTCTTTTCATCGGCTGACCGCTGAAGCTTCGGCGAATTCCCAGAATGACAAAGGCGGTTTTGCACACGAACCGGGTGATCCACGGCGTAACGGGGCGTTTTGTTCCAAAGATCGGCATTTCTATCAGGCGCAGGACCAGAAGGAGTGCCAGCCCGCCAAAGATCACAACCGCCAGCGGCAGGGCGCGGGCAATGGCGCGCAGCCAACCGGCGGCGCCCACCGCAGTTTGCGGCGGCCAATCCTCGGAATTCCATGTCGTCATGGCGCGCGCTTTTTGGTGTAGATGCCCAGCTGTCGTTCATTCATCCGTTTGGTATCCATCACCAGACAAACGTCGGTCGTGTTAAAGGCGTGGTCAACATATGCCCCCTCGCCCACGTATCCGCCAAGCCGAAGGTAAGCCTTTATCAGCGCCGGCGTGGCGGCCATCGCGGCAACCCGGTCAAGCCTGTCTGGGGCAACAAGGTTCATGTCCTGAAACTCCCTTGAGCGCACCCGAAGCTCTGGTGGTGCCAGATGGCGGTGGTGCAGGAATGAAAGCGGCCCGGCCAGCGCCGAGATGTCAGTGCCGTGAAAGCTGGCCACGCCAAACAGGATTTCAACCTCATGGGCGCGGACATAGTCGGCAAGCCCATTCCATAAGTGCAGCATTGCAGTGCCACCGCGATAATCCGGATGCAGGCAAGAGCGCCCAAGCTCCAGCAGGTTGCGCCCCGTTTGCCTAAGCGGCGTCAGATCATACTCGTCGTCCGTGTAGAACTGCCCCAACTCATCAGCGGCCGCCGAGCGCATAAGCCTGTACACCCCCACCACCTGATCCAGCGGGTCGGCGGAACGGTCCGGATCGACAAGCACAAGATGATCGAAATGGGCATCGAACCTGTCGCGTTCAAACCGGCCCTGATGGTCCACCAGTTCCCCATCGCCGCCAAGTTCGCGCACGAAAACCTCATACCGAAGGCGCTGGGAAGCGGCCAGATCGGTCTGGGTTTCGGCAAGGCGAACCTGAAGGTTGGATTTGACGTGGAACATCGAGCAACAATTTATCCAGATGCGGTTGGCGCTTTTTAAGCTGGAATTGGGCTGAAATGAAACTCTCAATTGGCCCGCGCGTCCCGTTCCGCCACGTTGCAGAGGACGAAAGAGCGCAGCCAGGGGTTGTTTCGCGGGCTAGACACACGTTAGGGTTGTGATAAACTTAAAGCCCGAAAGCCGAAGTATAAGATCAGGGATCGTAAACAGGAATGAGCTCAACCCGGGTGCTGTCGATGACAACTTTTCCAGCATGCTCAAAGTTCACGGTGATCTTGTCGCCGATGTTGGACTGGACCTGCCCAATTCCCCAGTCTGGCTGGCTTGGGTTCCTGACAAACATGCCCGGTTCCAGAAGTGAATTCATGTCCCCTCCGATGGAGAATGGTTGATGGCATCACCACCGATTGACCTGACAGCGCTGGTAGGTTCGCGCATCTGTCATGATCTTATCAGCCCTTTGGGCGCAATCAGCAATGGGGTCGAACTTTTGTCGATGACCGGGGCGCTGGCCGGGCCTGAGATGGCGCTGATATCGGAAAGCGTCGAGAATGCGAATGCGCGTATCAAGTTCTTTCGCATCGCCTTTGGCGCCGCCGGGCCTGACCAGGAACTTGGCAGAACAGAGATTGTTTCGGTACTGGACGATGTCACGCGCGGCGGCAGGCTTCGAATTGACTGGCAGCCGCACGACACCTGCGCACGGCAAGATGTGAAACTGGCCTTTCTGCTTATCCAATGCCTTGAAAGTGCGATGCCCTATGGCGGCAGCATCGTTATCGAGGAAGATGACGATCACTGGACGGTAACGGGCACCGCCGACAAGATGAAGATCGTGCCGGAAACCTGGGCGGTGCTGGCAAATGTGTCCGGCGCGGTATCGGTCAGCGCATCGGAGGTGCATTTCGGCCTTGTGCCCGAACTGTTGCAGCGCAGCGGCAAGGTGCTGGAAACGGTTCTGTCCGAGACGAAGATAGAAATCAGTTTCTAGCGCGTCTTAGGCCCGCACCGTTCCGTCCCCATCGACAAGATACTTGAAGCTGGTCAGCTGCGCCGCGCCCACAGGGCCACGCGCATGCATCTTGCCCGTGGCAATTCCGATCTCGGCGCCCATGCCAAACTCGCCGCCATCGGCAAACTGGGTCGAGGCGTTGCGCATCAGGATCGCGCTGTCGAGCCTTGTGAAAAAGCGGTCCGCGGTAGCGTCATCTTCGGTCATGATCGCATCGGTGTGGTTTGAGCCGAACTGGCCGATATGCGCAATCGCGCCGTCCACATCATCGACGATGCGCGCGGCAATGATCATATCGAGGAACTCTTTTCCAAAGTCCTCTGGCTGGGCCACGACAGAGCCCTTCAGCCCCTCACCGGCCCGCACTTCGACGCCGGCGGCCATCAGATCATCCAGAACCGTCTGACCCAGACCCGTCGCAAGGTCGCGATGGATCAGCAGGCATTCGGCCGAGCCGCAGATGCCCGTGCGACGCGTCTTTGCGTTCATGACGACGCGGCGCGTCTTCTCGGCGTCGGCGTCCTTGTCGATGTAGATGTGGCAGATGCCTTCGAGATGGGCAAAGACAGGCACGCGGGCCTCTCGTTGCACAAGACCGACAAGGCCCTTACCGCCGCGCGGGACGATCACATCGATGAAATCGGTCATTTGCAGCATCGCGCTGACAGCGGCCCGGTCGCGTGTGGGCACCAGTTGAACGGCATCGACCAGCAGACCGGCGGCCTTAAGCCCCTCTTGCAGGCATTCATGGATGATGCCCGAGGAATGAAAGCTTTCAGAGCCGCCGCGAAGGATCACCGCATTTCCCGATTTCAGGCAAAGGGCGCCTGCATCGGCGGTCACGTTGGGGCGGCTTTCATAGATGACGCCGATCACGCCAAGAGGTGTGCGCACGCGCCGGATATGGATGCCGCTTTGCATGTCCCATTCGCTGAGGACCTCACCCACCGGATCATCCTGATCGGCCACGGCGCGCAATCCGCTCACGATCCCCTTGATGCGATCCTCGTCCAGCATCAGCCGGTCCAGCATTGCAGCTGTTAGGCCCTTGTCGCGCCCAAATGCCATGTCTTTTTCATTGGCCGCGATAATCTGTGCGCGGCGCTGCCAGACCGTATCGGCCGCAGCCAGAAGCGCGGCGCGTTTATCAGCGGCGCTTGCGAAGGCCAACTGGCGAGAGGCGGCCTTGGCCCGCGTTCCGATCGCTTCCATCATGGTGGAGATGTCTGAGCTGTCTTTCATCGCGGTCACCGTCTGAGAGGTAGGGTTTTGAGTATTTACGCAAAAGAGAAAAAGTTAAAGGACCATGTCGTCCCTGTGGATCAAGGCTGCGCGACCGGGGTAGCCCAGAACGGTTTCGATGTCGCCGCTTTGATGGCCCTGAATGGCGCGGGCCTCGGCCGCGGTGTAGCGCGTCAGGCCCTGCCCCAGCAGCTTGCCGGCGTGAGAGATCGTCACAGGATCGCCGCGCCCGAAGATGCCTGAGACACCGATCACACCAGCGGGCAAGAGGGACTTGCCCTGCCCAAGGGCGCGCGCGGCGCCTGCGTCAACCTCGATATCGCCGCGCGATTTCATCGCGCCGATCCAGCTTTTGCGGGCGGCTTGCGGATCAACCTCGGGCAGGAACCATGTAGCGGGCGCGCCTGCGGCAAGCGCCTTGAGCGGGTTCATGGGCGAGCCTTCGGTGATGGCCATCGCCGAGCCGCCTGCAGTGGCGGTGCGCGCGGCCATAAGCTTGGTCTTCATGCCGCCTTTGGAGAGGCCCGAGCCTGCATCGCCTGCCATTGCTTCGATTTCGGGCGTGATCTCTTCGATCACGTCATAGCGGCGCGCGCTCGCGTCGTCCTTGGGATTGGCGCTGTAGAACCCGTCCACATCCGAAAGCAGCACCAGTTGGTCGGCGCCGACGGTCACGGCGACCTGCGCGGCAAGGCGGTCGTTGTCGCCGTAGCGGATTTCATCGGTGGCGATGGTGTCGTTTTCGTTGACGATCGGGACGACGCCGAGGGACAGAAGTTGCTCAAGCGTCGCGCGGGTGTTGAGGTAGCGGCGCCGGTCGGTGGAATCTTCAAGCGTCACCAGAACCTGCGCGGTCGTGATGTCGTGGGGGCCCAGCACCTCTTGATAGGCGCGTGCAAGGCGGATCTGGCCAACGGCCGCGGCAGCTTGCGATTGTTCCAGGGCAAGGGCGCCGGACGGCAGGCCCAAGGTGGCCCGGCCAAGCGCGATCGAGCCTGATGAGACGATGATGACAAGCGTTCCGTTTGCACGCAGCTCGGCGACGTCTTCGGCAAGGCTTTTCAGCCAATCAGAGCGCAGATCGCCGGTGCTGCGGTCGACCAGCAGGGCCGATCCGATCTTGATGACAAGGCGGCGCGCGTCTTTCAGGGACGCCATGGTGACACCTCTGTCGCCTCGTCGAGGTCCGCCTTTTTCCGGCCCTGCACCCGGGCGCGCACCGCGCGCAGCACGTCGATCAGACCCTCGCGGCTGACGCCGGAAAGCATCATCACGGGCGAGCCGGTTGCCTCTTCCAGTTCCGCCTTGCGCTCTGCGCGCTCATCATCGTCCAGCGCGTCGATCTTGTTGAGCGCGGTTATGCGCGGCTTTTGCGCCAACTGGCCGCCATATGCCTCAAGCTCGCCAATGATGGTCCTGTAATCCTCGGCAACGGTGGTGGATGTGCCGTCCACGAGGTGCAAGAGGACCGAGCAGCGTTCGACATGGCCCAGAAAGCGGTCGCCGATGCCCTTGCCCTCATGCGCGCCTTCGATCAGGCCGGGAATGTCGGCCATCACAAGCTCTGCCTCATCCACGCCGACAACGCCAAGGTTGGGGTGCAGCGTGGTAAAGGGGTAATCGGCGATCTTGGGGCGCGCGTTGGATGTAGCGGCCAGAAAGGTTGATTTGCCGGCATTGGGCAGGCCCAGAAGGCCCGCATCCGCAATCAGCTTGAGCCGCAGCCAAAGCGTGCGCTCAACCCCTTCAAGCCCCGGATTTGCGCGCCGCGGGGCCTGATTGGTCGAGGATTTGAAATGCAGGTTGCCAAAGCCGCCGTTGCCGCCCTGAGCCAAAAGCACGCGCTGGCCAACCTCTGTCAGGTCTGCCAGAATCGTTTCCTGATCCTCGTCAAGGATTTCAGTGCCCACAGGCACGCGCAGGACAATGTCGTCGCCATCGCGGCCGGTCCGCTGTTTGCCCATGCCCGGCTGGCCGTTCTTGGCGAAGAAATGCTGCTGGTAGCGAAAGTCGATCAGGGTGTTAAGCCCGTCGACAGCCTCGGCCACGACATCACCGCCGCGTCCGCCATCGCCACCATCGGGGCCACCGTATTCGATATACTTCTCGCGCCGGAAACTGACGCAGCCTCCGCCGCCGCCACCAGAGCGGATATAGACCTTGGCAAGATCGAGAAACTTCATGTGTCAACTTTCAGCGTGTTTCGATCCACGCGATAGAGTGTATTTGGCACAGGCTCAAGCCGTGCAAGCGAGGTGCATTGTCCCGCCCCTGCCGGTTCAAAGCCCAGCTTGGTCAAAACACGGGCAGATGCGGGGTTGTCATCCATCACCTCGGCGCTGACCTGATCAAGATCGGCAAAGCGCGCAAAACAGCCCTTCACGAAGGCGCCAACCGCCTCTGTGGCATAGCCCTGCCCCCAAAAGGCCTTGCCAAAAAGGTACCCGATGCCAGCAGGCTTGCCCCCGATCGCAACCGCGCCGATCAGATGTGCATTGGCATCGAAAACTGCAAGGCCAAAGCCGATCTTGCCTTTGAAACGCCGCTCTTCAATCCAGCGCTGAACTTCGCTGTCGGGCCAGGGCGCGCTGACCGTTGCCAACATACGTGCAACTTCGGGCACGCCAAAAAGGCGCTGCGCGCAGCGCCAGTCGCCCGGCCTGAAGTTGCCCAGCGTCAGGCGCCGGGTCTTCAGGACAAAGGGCTGAAGCGATTGCTCCACCTTACTTAAGCTTCTTTAAGTAGGTCCAGGTTGGAACCGTGGCGTTGCGGGCGACCGAAAAAGCCTCGGCATCGCCCAGATAGTCAAACCCCGCCCCCGTCAGGATGCGCGCCGATGCCGGGTTGTCCTGAAAGACGGCGCCAAAGACGGTTTTGGACCCCATCGGATTTGCGTCAAGCAAAGCGTTCACTGCAAGTGAGGCAATCCCGGTGTTCCAGAATGCGGGGGCCACCCAATAGCCGATCTCGACCTGAGAAAGGTCAACGCGGTCAAGCCCGATTGCGCCCATGACTTCGGCGTGACCGTGGCCCGATCCATCCATGATCCAGACATCCTCTGTCCGTTTGTCGGACTGGCAGAGCGCGATAAACGCCTCTGTCGCGCCGGGCGGCAGGGGGTGGGGAATGGACGAGGTCATGCAAGCGACGCGTTTGTCCCCGGTATATCTTTCGATAAGGCCCGCATCCGATCGGCGCACAGGGCGCAGGATAAAGCGGTCGGTTTCGACAACCGGCTGGTTGACGACGGGTTCGATTTTCATGGGTTTCCTCCCTGGAAAAGCACGAAGAGAACAGACAAGACAGTAAGGGCCGCAAGCGACCACATTAAAATTCTTTCGGCCGGCGTGCCTGCAACGGTGCGGGCAATCCGGTCACCTGCAAATGTCCAAATAGGGTGCAGGATGATCTGGGTAGCCATCAAAGAGATGGCAATGGTTGCAGTTGCCTGCAAGATTGGCGTGCCGGGGGCCACGAACGAGGTAAAGCCGGTCGTGATCATCGCCCAGGCCTTGGGATTAAGCGGATGAACCAGAAGTCCGGCCCGAAACCCCGGAATGCGTTGCTGAGACTGGCCCGTTGCAAGGCGCATGTTCGCTACGCGCCATGCCAGCCAGAAGATATATGCCGCCGAAATCCATTTCAGTGCCTCGAAAAGCCATGGCACCTGATCCGATAGTTCCATCAGCCCAAAGCCGATGGGCCAGATGATCAGCTGTTTGCCAAGAACGACGCCCGCCACAAAAGGCAGCGCCGCGCGAAAGCCAAAACGCGCGCCGGTGGCCAAAAGCGCCATGTTGGCGGGGCCCGGGGTGCCGACCTGCGAACTTGCGAAGGCCAGGAATGAAATGGTGGCGACAGACATGATGCGCCTTCTTTAAATAAGAAAAGGGACCGGCTTGTGGCCGATCCCCTGAAAACTTTAGCTTGTTGGGCTTCGGCTTATTCAGCGGCCTCCGCCACCGGGAGAACCGAAATAAAGGTGCGACCTTTAAGGCCTTTGTGGAACTGGACGTTCCCATCAACCTTGGCAAAGATCGTGTGGTCACGTCCCATGCCCACGCCTTCGCCCGGCCACATCTTGGTGCCGCGCTGACGCATGATGATGTTGCCGGGGACGACAGATTCGCCACCGAACTTCTTTACGCCCAGTCGACGACCGGCAGAATCGCGTCCGTTCCGTGAGGAGCCGCCTGCTTTTTTGTGTGCCATTTGGTCTCTCCTTAGCCTTTAGCCAGTTCTTTGGCCTGTGCGATCCAGCCTTCACGCTCGATGCGACCTTTGAACGACAGTTTCTCGTCCATATCAGCAACATCGGCTGCCGACCAGCCTGCAATCTGGGCAAAGGTTGTGACGCCTGCCTCGTGCAGTTTCTTTTCCAGTGCCGGACCGACGCCCGACAGCTGCTTAAGATCATCACCCTTGGCCGAAGCCTTGGGGGCAGCTTTCGCCGCTTTCGGTGCAGCCTTGGCTGCAGGTTTCGCAGCAGGCTTTTCAGCGGCTTTTGCAGCCGCCTTCTTGGCTGGCTTTGCCGGAGCGGCGGCAGAAGCGGGAACCGAACCTGCGCCTACGGCAACCTTGACGCCCGACTTGGCGGCGCCTTTTTCAAGAATGTCGGTGACGCGCAGCAGCGTCAGTTGCTGGCGGTGGCCCTTTGTACGCTTCGAGCCGTGCTTACGGCGGCGCTTTACAAAGTGGATAACCTTCTCACCCTTGATCTGCTCGATCACTTCGGCCTGAACCGCAGCATCGTCGATCATGGGCGTGCCAACCGTGGCACCGATCATCAGAATCTCGTTGAACTGAATCTTTTCACCGGCATCAGCAGCAAGTTTTTCAACACGAAGGACATCCCCCGACTGAACCTTGTACTGCTTGCCGCCTGTCTTGAGGACCGCAAACATATGCGTCTTTCCCTTGTTTTCCGCGTCCTGTGGTCCCTGCAGTAGCAGGCGTTCTTGCCGATATGGCACCGCGAACAGCGCGCCCCCGGATCGGAGCGAGATTTCAAACCTCCGGCGGGACCTTCCCGCTGGAAGACGCGCTTATCCTGCAGCTTGGGTGCGAAGTCAAGACCCGGCTTTTGTCTTGGGCCGCCCGCCCCGTTCGACAGGTTCTCGACACATGCAGCGCTCTCTGGCAAGGCTGGGTCATGAGCAATAACAGCCCCCTTTCCCGCGAAGCGCAAGGCGCCGCCGCGCCAACCTCTCGCCTAAGGATGCTGGCAAGCGGCGGGATCGTTCTGGGTGGCGCGCTTTGGGGGCTTTACTGGCTGCCGGTCCGTTATCTGGGGGCGGCGGGCCTTGAAGGGGCCTGGGCGGGCGCGGCGATATACTTGGCTGCGGTTGCGCTTTTGATACCGGTCATGATCTGGCGCGCGCGGGCGCTTTTGCGGAACTGGCGCGATCTGGCGCTCTGCGGCCTTCTGACAGGCGCGGCCTTCAGCTTTTATTCGACCTCACTACTGATGACCGATGTCGTCCGGGCGATCCTGCTTTTCTACCTTACCCCCGTTTGGGGCACTTTTCTGGGCGTTGCTTTTCTGAACGAGCGGCTGACATCGGCGCGCGTTCTGGCGCTGATCCTTGCCTTTGGCGGGTTGATCGCTGTGGTCGGTCCCACGGGTGCGATGGGCAGGGCGCCGGTTCTGGGCGACTACCTTGCCCTTGCCTCTGGCATCGCATGGGCGCTTGGATCGTTTCAGCTTTATCGCATGAACCCGGCGCCCGTGCCTGACCTTGTCGTTGCCTTTGCAGTTGGCAGTCTGATCGTCACGGGCCTGACGCTTTTGACCGGGATCGACGCCCCTGCCCCGGACTATCCGCTTCAGCTTTTGACCCTGACAGCACCGATCGCCTTTGCGATCGCCCTTTACGTTCTGCCGATGCTGGCGTTGACGGTTTGGCCCGCGACGATCCTCAGCCCCGGCCGCATCGGGCTTTTGCTGATGAGCGATGCGGTGGTCGGCATAGCCTCGGCAGCGGCTTTTGCCGGCGAGGAATTTGGCTGGCGCGAAGCTTTGGGGACGCTCCTGATCGTATCAGCGGCGGCGGTTGAGGTTCTGGCGCGCGGCGCGCCGCCCGCTGGCGCCAAGCCTCAGATGTCTTCGCCCGACAAGTAGCGCGAGGCAGCTTTGCCAAGCTTTTGCGAGATTTCCACGAACATCGCATCAAATGCCCCAAAGAGCGCCTTGTTCAAGGCCTGCCCCGGCGCGGTCAGGGAAAAGTCGACATAGGCCTGAATGTCCTCATCCTTCAGAGGGGTATAGGCCATCGAGACATAGCCATAGACCCATTCCGAAGTATCCACGCGGATCTGAACTTCCTGGCTCCAGACATCGTCCAGCATCTGCGCCTCGCTCAGATCAAAACCCTTGGCGCCGCCTTCGCGCAGGCCGCGGTAAAAGGCGAGGTTGGAATTCATTGCCCCCGCGACATTCTCATCGATCAGGTTGTTCGCCTCGACAAAGGCCTCAAGCAAAGGAACGCGCGGATCCAGCTCTTGTGACATATCCTTGAAACGCTGCTTGCTGGCTTCTTCGACATCCTTGTCGAAAAGCGCGCGCCTTGCGGATAGTTCAAGTCCGATGATCCGCTTGCCCAGATCGCTTTGGAAAAAGGCGAGGATGGGATCGATATCGCCCTCTTCCAGCGATTTTGCCATTTCGCCCTGAACGATGTCGTTCATCCAGTTCTTGTCATAAATCTTGTCGACCGAGTTCTTCCAGCCGACCCCGCCAGAGTTCGGGAACATCTCGTCGCGCAGGCTGTCACCATAGTTCAGCCCCTCTTGTCGCATGATGTCGATCGTGCCCGGCAAATCGATCGCCTTGAACAACGATTGCAGTCGCGGCGATACTTCGGCGGCCCCCGGAATTGCCCAAAGGACAAGCGTGGCCGTAAGGATGAGTGAGCGGATCAAGGGGGTTCTCCGGGGCAAAAGGGCTTCACTCACCGATAACGCCAGCGGCCCCTCTTTCCAAGTCCCCCGGCATCACTTCTATGCAATAGTTTGCAGCGCTAGAGGTCCTGAGGCGGCTGCATATCGGCAAGGCGTCTGGCAATCTTCTCATAGCGTTCTGCGGCCAGTTCGAACTGAACCGCGTTCAAAAGCTCGTAGACGCGGCGCATTTGCGGGCTTTCCAGTTCCTCGGCATAGGCCAGAACCTCTTCGTCGGAAAAATCGCGGTAGGTATAGGCGCTTGTCGCCAGCGTCTGAAGCTTTATGGCGCGGCGCAGCTTGCCCTGCTGGGCCATCATTTGCGCGCGCAGGCGATCAGGATCAAGCCGATCGCGCGTAATGCCCGCATCCGAGGCGGCGGTCAGAAAACGCACACGCAATTCCACCACAGAGCGCACCGCTGTGTCCTCTAGCCCCGTGGCAAGCATCAGGCGCGAGAAATACTCTAGCCGTGGAGAGCCCTCTGCCAGCAGCTTGGCGACGATCTCTTGGCCTCTATCAAGCGTCGCAGAGCCGCCTTTCATATGCGCCTCGTTCTCGGCAACGACCAACCTTTGGCCCAAGTCCGAGGCATAGAAGGCCGCCGCATGGTTCAGCTCTTCGTCGGGGATGGTGGCGCCAAGGATTTCGCGCGCCTCGGCGTTCAGCCCCTCGGGCGCGAAAATCTGGTCAACCTGAAGCGTCCACGCCTTGCCAAAGCCCTTGGCGTTCATGCCCAGCATGTTTGGTGCGTTGCGGGCGGAAATGACCATGCTTTCCAGCATGACATCGAACCCCATGACCTTGATGAAGGCATCTATGCGGTCCATGCGGCCATCGTCGCTTGCCGCCTGAACCTTGGCCGCCGGGGTCAGTGCGAGCGCCAGAATAACGGCGAAAGCGGCTGAAATGCACGCCGCAGCGCGCCGCGCTTTTGCCCAACGATTTATTGCCCGTGATCCGCCTTGGTAGGTGGTGATCATCCAGAATCCCCTGCCCTGCTTTCTGCGTGAGGCTAACAAGCTGCGATTTACAAACAATGCAAAATCGCCCTTGCCTGTTGCGTCCAACACAACTAAACGGACGCCGACACTCTGCGGAGAGGTGCCGGAGTGGTCGAACGGGGCGGTCTCGAAAACCGTTGTGGGTGCAAGCCCACCCAGGGTTCGAATCCCTGTCTCTCCGCCACTTACTGGCTTCAAGCTATTGATTTAGTAGAGAAATGCCAGGTACCAAAAATCAATCCCCCAAAAGGGCTTCATTTCCAAAGCAAATGAAAGTTGGCTTTCGGCCTGTACCGGACCTTGGTGCGCCTTGCTCTGAACGACAGCATGGAGCCCATTCTTTCCTTATCTGACAATGAACACGCGGCTCTGATGCTTCTGTTGCGGTCCAGATTGTTGCCATTCGCTGCGGGGATCAACGTGCCGGAATGACACCTCTGTCCGCCACTAGGCTTTCAGCTTCCGCCACAAGGTCGCTGAACGCCTGGGTAACGATGTTGCGCAGCCAAATGTTCTCCAGCGTGTGGCTGACCCGTTCGCTCCAGAAAAACCGAAACTGGAAATCGGGGATCGGCTCGGGTATTTCGAGAACCCGTAGCTGATAGGTTTCGATGTCCTTACCCAACATGGCGGCCACCTGATTGCTGAGCATGTCCGTGCCTGAAACGAGCGCGGCCACCCCGGAGAAATCCGGAATCTGCGCTCCGATCCGCCGTTCCACACCGATCTTCGCGATGCGATCATTGACCGACTCCGGCGCACCGTGAGACATGCCGACCGTCACGTGAGGCCAGTTAAGCCAAGCTTGCTTTGACCAACTGCCAAGCGCTGGATGGCCATCGCGCGCGAAGACGTATCGCTTGAGGGGTGGCAGTTTTTCTTCTCGTATCCCACCGGGAAGCGGAACGTGGGCGGAATGCAACCCAAGATCGGTCACCTCGTCCTGTACGTCCTTGTAGGTGCTCGGGCCGAAGGGTTCCCATTCGATCCCGACATTCGGTGCCGCCTCGTGGATGCGGGATGTTATTCCGGCGATCCAGGAGGTTACGAAAGGTGCGGCAATCCGGAAAATTCGAAACGAGGTGGCTGGATCGAAGTCTTCGATGGACCGGACGGCACGCTCAACGGTGCGCAAAATGGGCCGAACATCTTCGATCAGTCTGAGTGCATATGGACTGGCCGTCATCTTGCCACCCACATTAACCATCAATGGATCGTCCAGTTGCTCGCGCATCCGGCTGAGTGCATGGCTGATGGCCGATGGCGTCTTGTTCAGCTTCTTTGCCGCTGCCGAGACGCTGCCCGTGTCCATCAGGACCTCAAAGACGACGAGCAGGTTCAAATCGATCCGATTGAGATGAATTTCCTTCATAGGCACTGAAAAGCTTTCGTTTTACGCAGGGCGCGATGTCCTCTTTCCTGATTGTACGGACGCACAATCTTCGTGACAACGAAAGGGGTAAATTCAGATGAAACCGATAGCGACCCACTCTGGCCGAGCGATGGACTTATCCGTTCCGCCGACAGACTTCCAACGCCGAAGATTTCTTCAGTTTACGGCAATGGCATCGCTGGGCGCATTGACGACCGGGACGCCGGCCAGAAGCGGAACATCAGGACAGGTTGCCGAAGCCGTCGATACATCCGGCGCTTCGGCCGCGCTTGTTGCGTTCATGACGGCCTACTTCGATGCAAAATCAAGCCGCGATGTCGACGCAACCATGGCCTTCTTCTCGCCCGATCTTGTGACCTACATCGACGCCACGCTGGGATGGGACATCTCGGGCGTAGACGCGGTGCGCGGGGTATTCGCGAAATACATGCCGAACTGGCCAGATCAAGCCAGATCGTATCCGACGCGCATCATCGGCGACATGAAGGGCGGCGCCTTTGTCACCTTCGTCAACACGCCAGAGCTGTTCGGAGGCGAGCTACACATTCTGGCGGCGATTGATTTCAAGGACGGCAAGATCGTCCGCTGGGTCGATCACTGGGACAGCCGCGACTGGCCCAACGCCTATGGGTTGGACAAATACACACTGTCGGACTATCGCGAGGCGCAAGTGGCCCAATCTGCATCACGCGGCATGCAGGGCCTGGGGCAAAGCCTGATCGCAGCTCTGGCGTCGGGAGACGAGAGTAAGGTAGGCCCGCTGCTTTCAAACGATGTCGTCTTCGAAGATATGGCGCTGCGGGCGCAGTTTCATGGGCGGAATTCGGTTCAGACCTTTCTGGCGCGCGCAGCGTCACTTCATCCCTATGGAACAGGTGTCGCGCTTCGCCACGTCACAGGCTCTGACGCGGGCGGCGCGATCGAGTGGACTGCAGCGCCCGAAGCGCCGTTCAACACAGGTGTGTTCGGGGTCCGGCTTGCCGCTGACGGAACGATTGCGCGCTTAACGACGGTCTACGACGGTGCCCTTTACAGCGACGCGGAAATCACGCGCATGGCGGCGGCGGTTCTGAATATCTGACGATCAGCAAGCAAAGCCCAGGTTTGCAAGCGCCCGTGTTAGCATGCTGAGATCAAATTGACGAAACCCAAGGCCCCATGAACGGAAACTCATGGGTATCTACAACTACCGAAGTTTCCCAGAATGCAAAACTTGATGAAAGGACTGAACAATGCCGAAATTACTTGCCATCCACGAAGTCGATGATGTCGCCCATTGGCTTACCTCTCCCAAGCGAGAGGAAATTCTTGCAGGAATTGGAACCAATATCACCCCATACGCGCCAATGGACGGCTCGAACCTCGTCGCTGTCTCCATGGATGTAGAAGACATGGACGCGCTGGATGCCGTGATGAAAAGCGAGGCTGGCGCGGAGGCGATGAAGTACGACGGCGTTCGGGCCGAGACCATGAAGATGTTCATGGCAGGTTAGGCGCTGGAAGAATGTCGGCATCAGGGCGCTCTCGTCCGAAGATCGCCCTGATTGAACGACAGACCGGACAGGCTTCAGTCAGGCTCTTTCTCTAAACGTCCATGCGCGAAGCGCACATATTCCACGGACCTACGGGGCCGCATAGGGCGGTGCTTGCAAATTGCGACTGCGCAACCAGCATTCGGTCAGAAACAGCGGACATTCGGCCACGACCTGAATGTCCGCCCCAACGACTTTAGGTACAGCGGCTGGCATACGCAGCAAATGACCGTTTCCCGTCCTGCTGTTTTTTGCTGCCGGGTTGGCGCGCCGGGGTGTTGCAGGCATTTCCGGCCAGATTCGAGGGCAATCACGATTTGCGTGATATCAGCTTGGCATGCGCCTTCGCTGAAGCAGATAGATCAGACCCAGAAGAAAGAGCGCCGGGATGTAGAACACTTCCTTAGGCCAGCGCACAGCATCTTGGCGGACCTCGCTTACGACGACCGGGGCGTCTGCGTAATAGTCGAAAAGCTTGCCGATCTGTTCAAAGAACGGCGTCTGGGGGAACGGCTCTTCCACTTTGGCAAGCCCGTCTTCGAGGTTGATGATAAGCCCTGCATCCTGCAGCCGCGCGATCGCTTCGCTGCGCCTGCCCATCGGCACGAGGATCGTGGTTGACGTAACTTCGCCGCTGTCGAAATCGGGGCCGGATATGACAAAGGTCAAAACGCCGTTGTCAGGCGCCTTGCCGACCACTTCGTACACCTTTTCGGGCGCGGCGCGTACATAGGGCGGCTGCACCTGATCCAGCCAGTAACCGGGCCTGAATAGGGTGAATGCCACCAAAAGCAGGGCCGCGCTTTCCCAGATGCGGTTGCGCGTCATCCAGTAGCCTTGCGTCGCAGAGGCAAAGAGAAGCATCGCGATGACGGCTATGACAAAGACAAACACCGCCTTCAACGGCCCGACATCAATCAGCAGAAGTTCGGTGTTGAAGATGAAAAGGAACGGCAACAGGGCGGTTCTGATGTCATAGGCAAAGCCCTGAATGCCGGTCTTGATCGGATCGCCCTTGGAAATGGCGGCGGCGGCAAAGGCGGCCAGACCGACGGGGGGCGTGTCATCGGCAAGGATGCCGAAATAGAAGACAAAGAGATGCACCGCGATCAGCGGCAGGATCAGCCCCGATTTGGCCGCCAACGCCAGAATGACCGGCGCCATAAGCGAAGAGACGACAATGTAGTTGGCCGTTGTTGGCAGGCCCATGCCTAGGATCAGGCTCATCACAGCGACGAGAAGCAGCATGATCATCAGGTTTCCGCCAGACAGAAACTCGACAAACTCGCCGATCACCTGATGCGCGCCGGTCAAAGAGATCGTTCCGATGATGATGCCTGCTGCGCCCGTGGCCACGGCAATCGGCACCATGTTGCGAGAGCCGGAAACCATTCCTTCAAGGAACTCGTGCCAGCCGCGCGCAAACCCTGCGCCCAGGTTGCCCTGACCGCGCAGGAAAGACTTTATCGGGTGCTGGGTGATGGTCACAAAGATCATCGCCAGCGTCGCCCAATAGGCCGAATAGGCCGGCGACAGACGCTCTATCACGATGCACCAGATCAGGATGACGATGGGCAGGATATAGTAAAGCCCGGTGATCGCCGTTGGACCCGCGGGGGGAAGTTGGGTGATGGGTGCCTCGGGATCGTCGATGACAAGATCCGGCTGGCGCGAGGCGAACCAGATCAGGATCAGGTAAGCGACAAGGCAAAGGACCACGACGATGCCAAAGGCCGATTGCGGCGCGCTGTCCTTGATCCAGCCCAGACCGTAATAGACCGCCATTCCCAGTATCGCGACGCCCAGAAATCCGGTCAGAAAGCCAATGGCCTTTTGCATGCCCGACATGGCAGAGGTCGGCTTGGGAAGGCCCTTGAGGCCCATCTTGAGCGCTTCAAGGTGAACGATGTAGACCAGCGCGATGTAGCTGACGAGCGCCGGCACAAGCGCGTGCTTGATGATGTCGGTATAGCTGACGCCGGTAAACTCGGCGATCAGGAAGGCGGCCGCGCCCATAACGGGCGGCGTAAGCTGGCCATTGGTGGATGAGGCTACCTCGACCGCGCCGGCCTTCTCAGCCGAAAAGCCTGTGCGCTTCATCAGCGGGATGGTGAATGTCCCGGTCGTGACCGTGTTGGAAATGGAAGAGCCAGAGTAAAGGCCGCTCATCGCAGAGGCGACCACCGCCGCCTTGGCCGGGCCGCCCCGAAGGTGCCCCATAAGGGCAAAGGATACCTTGATGAAATAGTTTCCCGCCCCCGCCTTTTCCAGAATTGCGCCGAAAAGGACAAAGAGGAAGATCAGCGAGGCAGAGACAGAAAGCGCGACGCCAAAAACGCCCTCGCCCTGCATCCAGTAGTGCCACATCGCCTTGCCATAGCTTGCGCCTTTCCACTGGATTACTTCGGGCAGCCAGCGCTGATCCCCAAAGAAGGTATAGGTCAGAAAGACCGAAGCCACGATCAGAAGCGGAAGGCCAAGCGTGCGGTAGACGGTGATCAAAAGCACGACCATCCCGATGGATGAGATGATCAGATCGCCGGCCGTCGGCAGGCCCGCGCGCACCGCAATCTCATTTCGCAGAACGACGATGTAGATCGTCGAGAGAACCGACAAGGCGATCAAAAGCCAGTCGTACCATGGAATGGTGTCATGGGCCTTGCGTGTCAGGGGAAAGGCCATAGCGGCCAGTGACAGGCCAAAGGCCAGGTGGATAAGCCGCCCGTTCGAGCTGGTGACCACGCCAAAGCCAATGTATTCCTGCACCGTGAACGGCAGGTTTGAGGCGATGTATAGCTGAAATATGGCCCAGGCCAGCGCCGTCCACCAGATCAGGTTTCCTTGCCAGCCCTCGGGGCTTCGGCCACCTGTATCGATGGATGTGAATTCTTCCAGATCTCTATCGGTCACCGACATGCTGTCCCCCACACTAAAAGACGACGACGGCCCAGGTGGGCCGCCGTCTTTTCGTGAAGCAGACGGTTACATCCAGCCTTGTTCTTTGTAGTAGCGTACCGCGCCGGGATGCAGCGGGGCCGAAAGGCTGTCGCTGATCATCTCTTCGGGCTTGAGGTTCGCAAAAGCCGGGTGCAGCTTTTTGAACTGGTCGAAGTTGTCAAAGACCGCTTTGACCACGGTGTAGACAACTTCATCAGGCACATCGGCGGAGGAAACGAAGGTCGCGCCAACACCAAAGGTACGGATGTCTTCC
The DNA here is from genome assembly GCA_030148005.1 of Paracoccaceae bacterium. Taxonomy (GTDB): domain Bacteria; phylum Pseudomonadota; class Alphaproteobacteria; order Rhodobacterales; family Rhodobacteraceae; genus JASBSV01. The sequence goes on from JASBUI010000019.1 coordinate 48,060, forward strand.
TTGTTGTTGTACATTCCGGCCGGGATTGTGGCCCTGCGGTAGAACGGGTTGTCGGCGACCAGTTTGTCGATGGCCGGGCCTTCGACATGCACAAGATGCGCGTCACAACTGGCCAGCGATTCCTGCGTCAGCGCCGATGGGTGGCCAACCAGCCAGAAATAGGCGTCGATCTTGCCATCGCAGACCGCCTGCCCGGTTTCGGCCGATTTCATCTCGGCAGCAAGCTTGAGGTCTGAGCGCGACCAGCCAAGTGCCTCTTCGATAACCTCCCAAGTGCCGCGTGTGCCCGATCCGGGGTTGCCGATGTTCATCCGCTTACCTTTGACGTCGGTTAGCGTGTTCACGCCGCTGCTGTCCGAGGCGATGACGGTCACAGGCTCTGGGTGAACCGAAAAGACGGCACGCAGCTTGTCGAACTTGCCCTGATCGGCAAACTTCGAGGTGCCGTTATATGCGTGGTACTGCCAGTCGGACTGGGCCACGCCAAATTCCAGCTCGCCCGCGCGAATGGTGTTGATGTTGTAGATGGACCCGCCCGTGGATTCCGCCGAGCAGCGAATGCCGTGGTCCTTGCGGTCCTTGTTGACAAGACGGCAGATCGCACCGCCTGTCGGATAGTAGACGCCCGTCACACCGCCCGTACCGATCGACACGAACTGCTGCTGGGCAAATGCAGGCGCGCCCATCGTCAGGCTGACGGCTGCGGCTGCGATAAGTTTTTTTGAGATGTAGAACATACTTCTCCCCTCTGTTTTACAAATACTTCGCCGCCCGGAACTCGGTCTTGGTAACCGGTGCCCTATTTTCAGAGTTCGGTTCCGTAGGCGAAAATGGCCGGGGTGCCCCCTGTGTGAACAAATAGGACCCGATCAAGTGGACCGATCTTGCCGTCATTTATGCAACGAAGCAAGCCAGCGAAGGCGCGGCCGCTGTAAACCGGGTCAAGAAGGATTGCATCCGATTGAGCGCAAAGGGAAATTGCGCTTTGAACCTGCGCGTTCATCTGGCCGTATCCAGGGGCAAGGACGGTGTCGTCAACCTCGATATCGCTGTCCTTGACGTCAACGCCGCCGAGCATGTCCGCCACTTCACGCGCGCGCGCGCTGATCCTGCTGCGCTGCGCTTGCGCGCCCCGGCGCACGCAGATACCGATCACCGGAACGGACCATCCGATCGCCCGCGCGCCGACCAGAAAACCCGCATGGGTCAGCCCACTTCCCGATGGGACAACCACGCAATCGGGCATGTTCTGCGCCGCGCTTGCCTGCTCAAAGGTCTCAACCGCAGCGGCCACGTAGCCAAGCGCGCCGATGGGCGCGTGATCAAGCCCAAGGTGGATCACGTAAGGCCGCGCGCCTTCGGACCTTAGATCGGCAGCGATACGGTCAAGCGAGATGTCGGCGGCGGCCTCATCCTCGCCGCCGTCAAAGTAATGCACCTCTGCGCCCAGAAGCTTCAGCAACAGGACATTGCCAGAACTGTTATAGGCCGCGTCATCCTTGGGAACCCGGTTTTCAAGCTGGACAACGGGGCGTAGGCCCAGCTTGCGGGCCGCCGCTGCGCAAAGGCGCACGAAATTGGATTGCACCGCGCCGGTAATCAGGACCGTGTCGGCTTTTTCGGCCAGTGCCCGGCCAAGGTAGAATTCCAGCTGGCGCACCTTGTTGCCGCCCATTGCGAGGGGCAAAAGATCATCGCGCTTTATGCCTATCGGCTGGCCAAGTGTCCGGCTGACCGATGTCAAGGGTTCAAGCGGTGTTGGCTGAACGAAAAGCGGCGCGCGGGCAAATCGTCCCAGCGCGGGCAAGCGGCGCAGCACCCTGTCAAAGCCTGCGTCCGTCACGGAAGCACTTCGGCGATAGAGCGTGCAAGCTTGTCCACCAGCTCTGACACCTCGTCGTCAGAGATGATGAAGGGCGGCGCCAAGAGGACGTGATCGCCCGACTTGCCATCGCGCGTGCCCGGCATCGGATAACAGATTAGTCCGTTCTGAAAGGCCGCGGCCTTGAGGCGGGCCGCCACCCCATCCTGCGGTGGCAGCGGCTCTTTCGTTTCACGGTCGGCAACAAATTCGATCCCGCGAAAAAGCCCGCGCCCCCGGATGTCACCCACATTGGGGTGCTGGGCCAGACGATCGCAAAGCTCTTGGTGCAGTTTCTCGCCCATCTCGTGGCAGCGGCGTACAAGGTTCTGCGAGGTCAGTTTGCCGACCACGGCAAGCCCTGCGGCCGCGGCGACAGGATGGCCCAGATAGGTATGGCCGTGCTGAAAAAAGCCGCTGCCTTGCGCAATGGCGTCATATATCCGGCCTGAGCAGAGCATCGCGCCGATCGGCTGATAACCCGCGCCAAGGCCTTTTGCGATACAGGCAATATCGGGGGCCACGCCATCATGTTCACATGCGAACAAACGGCCGGTGCGGCCCATTCCGCACATGACTTCATCCAGGATCAAAAGAACGCCGTAGCGATCGCAGATCTCTCTGATATGGCGAAAATAGCCTTCGGCGGCCGGGACCGCGCCAAGCGTGGCGCCGACGACGGGTTCGGCGACAAAGGCCATGACCGTTTCGGGCCCAAGGCGCAGGATCTCATCCTCAAGTTCCTGCGCGGCGCGCTTTGCGTATTCGGCCGCGGTTTCGTCCGGGTTTCGCAAAGTATATTCATAGCAAGGGGCGATGTGGCTTACGTCGGCCAGAAGCGGCGCAAACTGTGCGCGGCGCCATGCGTTTCCGCCCGCAGCCAGAGCGCCAAGCGTGTTGCCGTGATAGCTTTGCCGCCTTGCAATGATGCGGCTGCGATCAGGCTGGCCGATCTCAAGGTAGTATTGGCGCGCAAGCTTGATCGCCGCCTCGACGGCCTCTGACCCGCCAGAAACCAGATAGACCCGGCTAAGATCACCCGGCGCATGGCGCACCAGAAGATCGGCCAGTTCTTCGGCCGGGTCGGAAGTGAAAAAGCCGGTATGTGCAAAGGCAAGTTTTTGCGTCTGCGCATTGATCGCGCCAATCACATCAGCATCGCCATGCCCAAGACATGACACCGCGGCCCCGCCCGATCCATCCAGATAGGCCTTGCCGGAGGCATCAAAGATATAGACACCCCGGGCACTGACAGCCGTGGGCGGGACGTGTTTTGAATGGCGCGGAAAAACATGTGACATCTCGCAACCCCTGTTCCAGCGCCGCGCGTCTTTACGCAGGCTTGCGGTCAGTTCTAGCGAAATTGAAGTGCCCGGTCGACTTGCCTTTGCACTTCAGGCACTGCGCGCCTGAGCCTCCGGCGGGGATATTTGGCCACAAAGAATGGGTTTAGTCGGCTGCGCTGCGAAAGCCGGTCGCCACGACAAACTTTTCCGAGCTGTCGGCGCGGCTGGCGCCGGGTTTGACATTGGCAACCTTGGTAAAGCGCTGTTTGAGCAGTTTTTGCAGCTCTCCCTCGGCGCCGCCGGCAAGTACCTTGGCAACGAAAGTGCCGCCTTCGGCAAGCACGTCGAAGGCAAAATAGGCGGCGGCCTCGCAAAGGGAGATGATGCGTAGGTGATCGGTCTGTTTGTGGCCCGAAGAAGCGGCGGCCATGTCAGACATGACGACATCGGCCTGCCCGCCAAGCCAGGCCTTGACCTTGTCATCGGCGTCTTCGTCCAGAAAGTCGAGTTGATGCAGTTCGGCCCCGGCGATCGGTTCCACCTCTTGCAGGTCAATGCCGATCAGCCGGCCCTGCGGTTTGGAGGGCTTTTCGCCCAAGGCATTGATCCGTGGCACCGCGATCTGGCACCAGCCGCCGGGGGCGCAGCCAAGGTCAACCACCCGCGCGCCGGGCTTTAGAAAGTGGTACTTGTCGTCAAGTTCCAGGATTTTGAAAGCCGCGCGGCCGCGATAGCCTTCCTTGCGGGCGCGCTGAACATAGGGGTCGTTAAGCTGACGTTCGAGCCAAAGCGTCGAGGACAGGCGCCTGCCGCGCGCTGTCTTGACCTTGACCTTCAGATCGCGCTGTCCGCGCCCGCTGGTGTTCTTTGCCATCTTACGTCCGTTCGCTACAGGGCCCAGATCCGCCCTTGCCACAGTTTCAATCGCCAAACCAAGGGCCCAAGGCGCCGGGCGCCCTTTGTTATCCAATTTGGGAGCGGTCAGAAAGGCCTATTCAGAACGGGCCATCTTCAAGCGCGCCATCGGCGGCCATCTGCGCGTATAAAAGCCCCTCGCGAAGCCCCCTGTCGGCGACCGAAAGCTGATCTGTGGGCCATGAGCGCAGCAGCGCCTGAAGGATTGCCGCGCCCGACATGATCAGGGCATGGCGATCGCGCCCGATGCGCGGGTCATTGCGCCGGCCCGTGGGGCCCATGGCAAGGTAGCTGCGGATCACCTTGTCGATCTGGTCCGAACTCATCCGCAGGCCGTCGACCTTGTTTCTGTCATAGCGGCGCAGCCCCAGATGCGAGGCCGCCACCGTCGTCACCGTTCCGCTGGTGCCGATGATCTGAAAACCCTCGCGCGCCTGCTCTGATGCGTAGGGTTTGAAATCGATCAGGTTCTCTTCGAAAAACCAGCTCATCAATGCAAAGCGCGCGGCGTCATCTTCGACGTCGTCAAACTGCTCTCGCAGCGTGGCCACGCCTAAGGGCACTGATATCCAGTCGACAACGCGTGCGGCCGGAAAGGGTGAGCCTTGGGCAGAAAAGCCGCGGCGCAGGCGCATGATTGCCCGCGGACGGTCGCGTGGATCAAGGGCGGATACGTCGATCCAGACAAGTTCGGTGGAGCCGCCGCCGATATCCACGACCAAAAGCTGTTCGGTGCGCGTTGACACAAGGGGCGCACATGAGATGACGGCAAGGCGCGCCTCTTCTTCGGGCTCGATGATTTCCAGATCAAGGCCGGTTTCGCGTTTCACATGGGCGATGAAATGGCCCGCGTTCGTTGCGCGCCGGCAGGCTTCGGTTGCGACAAGGCGCATCGATTTGACCTGATGTTTTTCAAGTTTGCGCCGGCAGATCCGCAGCGCCTGAACGGTTCGCGCCATGGAAGAGCGGTTCAGGCGACCAGAGGCTTCAAGCCCGGTTCCCAGCTGTACGGCCTTTGAGAAACTGTCAACGACGTGGAATTGATTGCCCTTGGGTTGGGCAATCAGCATGCGACATGAATTTGTTCCAAGATCCAACGCCGCGTAAAGCCGCGCGGGATCAGGAACGTCAGGTGCGACGGATTCGACCGGTTTCGGGAACGCGCCCGCACCTTCGGGACGCTTGGGCGCCATCCTCACGCCCTCCATTTCGTGTTGCCTTACATTAAGCCTGCGCAGGCGGAAGGAGCAAGGGGAAGCGGCGAAATTGATACAGATTTGTGATTGTCGGGTGCGCGCCGCGCCGGGGCGCGCCTTGAACGGGATCAAATAACATTATTAGGCAAATCCCCGGTGACGTCGCAAGACAGACCGCTTATGTCGAAAACCGACACCATGTCGCGATGCGGATCGCTAAAAGCGGACCGAAGGGAAGAGGAATCAACCATGCCTGATGTCACAGTCGTATTCTGGCGCGATATCCCCGCGCAGGTCATTGTGGGAAAGGGCCGCCGCGGTTCCAAGGTTCAATTGGCAGAGCGGTTTGAGCAGGCCATTGACCGGGCTGCGATGAAGGTTGGGGCTGAAGACACTGATGCCTATCTGGCAGAGTGGCGCAAAGCGGCCCCTTACGTGGTTGAGGGTGATCCCGGGGAAGTGGCAGCCAACGAAGCGGCGCGCCTGGAAGCTGAGTACGATAAAGAGCGCATCAAGGCGCTGATTGCCAATGACGGCTGGGCTTAGGCCCAACCCGGCATGGCCAGTTTATGGGAGGCTGCGATGGCCCTTCTAAAGTTCAAGCCCCGCGCGGCAGAGGCTCCAAAGCCGGTTGACGCAAACATGGAAGCCTTTCTGAAGGGCTATTCCATCGAGGTGATGCCGCGTACGGCGGAAAAGGTCGATGACCTGCGCAGCTATCTGGCGCCGGGAACACGCGTTTACATTGCACATATCGAAGGCACGCCGATCGAAGACATGGTCGCCACTGCCAAGCGCGTTGCGGCCGAAGGCTTTCCGGTCATGCCGCATTTTCCTGCCCGTATCATCGCCGACAAGGCGACGCTGGCCGACTGGATCGCACGCTATCAGGGCGAAGCGGGCGTTGATCAGGCGCTTTTGCTGGCTGGCGGCGTTTCCAAGCCGCATGGCGATTTTCATTCCTCGATGCAGCTTATGGAAACAGGGCTGTTCGACAAGGCCGGCTTTAAGCGGCTGCATGTAGCGGGCCACCCTGAAGGCAACCGGGACATTGATCCGCGCGGCGGCGACGCCGAGGTCATGGCCGCCCTGCGCTGGAAGCAGGATTTTTCGAACCGGACGGATGCGCAACTGGCGCTTGCCACGCAGTTCTGCTTTGAGGCGGCTCCGGTGATCGACTGGGTCAACCGGCTGAACGCCGAAGGCATCACCCTGCCCGTTCATATCGGTATCGCGGGACCTGCCAAGTTGCAGACGCTGATCAAGTTCGCCATTGCCTGCGGCGTCGGACCTTCGCTGAAGGTGCTGCAAAAGCGGGCGCGCGATGTCACCAAACTGGTCATGCCGTTCGAGCCGACAGAGGTTCTGACGCAGCTGGCCAACTACAAGGCCGAAAACCCCGACTTCGGGATCGAAAGCGTCCACTTCTTCCCGCTGGGCGGCATCAAGACAAATGCAAACTGGGCAATTGAGAACGGCGGCAATTCTGCGGCCCCTGTCATTGCCGATTAAGGATCAAACATGACCCGCACGATCGTCGAATCCAAGACAAAAACCGTCGTCATCGGCTTTGACGAGCCCTTCTGCGTGATCGGTGAGCGGATCAACCCCACGGGCCGCAAAAAGCTGGCTGCCGAACTGGAGATGGACGATTTCTCGACCGTCGAAAGGGACGCGATCGAGCAGGTCGCCTGCGGCGCGATGATCCTTGATGTGAACTCTGGCGCGGTCTTTACCAACAAGATGGCCGAAGACCCGCGCTATGCCGACAACAACTTTGTCGAGCCGATGCTGATGAAAAAGCTGATCGAGCGCATTCAGGCGATTGTCGACGTTCCGCTTTGCATCGACAGCTCTGTTCCCGGCGCGCTTGAGAACGGGCTGGCCGAGGCCGAGGGGCGCCCGCTTTTGAACTCTGTCACCGGCGAGGAAGAGCGGCTTGAACTGGTGCTGCCGCTGGTCAAGAAATACAATGTTCCGGTCGTTGCGATCTCGAACGATGACACAGGGATTTCCGAAGATCCAGATGTCCGTTTCGCGGTGGCCAAGAAGATCGTAGAACGCGCTGCCGATTTTGGCATTCCTGCCCACGACATCGTTGTCGATCCGCTGGTTATGCCGATCGGGGCCATGGGCACCGCTGGCCAGCAGGTCTTTACCCTTGTGCGGCGCCTGCGCGACGAGCTTGGGGTCAATACGACCTGCGGGGCATCGAACATCTCTTTCGGGCTGCCAAACCGGCACGGCATCAACGCCGCCTTCCTGCCCATGGCGATTTGCGCTGGCATGACCAGCGCCATCATGAACCCGGTTCGCCCGGTTGAAATGGAAGCGATCCGCGCGGCGAACTTCCTGATGAACAACGACGCCAACGGTTCAAAATGGATCCAGTTCGCCCGCGTTCTTGAAGCGGTCAAGGAAGGCGCACCATTTGCCGAGGCAAGCACCGCCGTTCAGGCCGAAAGCGCCGGGCGCGGCGGAAGGCGCCGTCGCCGGGCCTGATCGCCGGGAACATTCCAAGAAAAAGATAAAGCGGCGGCGCTGAACTTAGCGCCGCCGCTTTGGTGTCACTTCATCGCGTTCAACGTGGCATTCGTTGTGAAGACATAGTCGTCTTCGCCCGAATGGCAAGCGATGCAGCCCGCATCGGCGCCCTTGGCCACCCGCCCTGCAAGGCGCATGCCCTTGGGGTTCTTGTCGAGCGTTCCGTCCGGCAGGTACTTGACCCAGAACCAATCCTGATTGTCCGCGTCAAACCCCTTCTCGCGCCGGAACATGACCGTCACGGCCCCAAGGTGCTTGCCGGGATCGCTTAGAACTTCATCGGCCGATACACCGGCAGGTCCATAGTTGCGCTTGACGATCAGATCGCCGGTATGCCCCTTAATCGTGGCCGTCGTGTAGAAGGTTTCCAGCATCATGCCATGCGGCTCGATCCCTTCGTAAGGCAGCGCCTGGATCATGCCGTCGCCCACAAGTTTTGAGCTTTGCATGACATCCCACAATAGTGCGGCATAGGCTGCATCGTCATCCGTTCCAAAAGGCGCGTTCTGGGCAATGGCACCCGAAGCGCTGATAGCTGCGGCTGCAATGCCGCCCAGTATCCAATTCTTCATTTTGTAATTCCTTTTCCCAAGACGACTTTAATTTCCGTACCCAAATGCCTAGCGCGAAAGTCGCCTGCCCCGCGTTCAACTCGGTTAACAATCTTTCACTCAATCGTGTCTTCGCTCCGGGGCCGCGCCGGGGTTTGATGGACCCCGGCGTCATCTGAAAGGGAGCGCAGGATGCAACTTTGGACGGGTCTACCGGGCGCGGTGCTGGGCTTGGCACTGACGGGCGCGGCCCTTTGGGGGCAGCCCGCAAAGGCGGCGCAAGATGAGGCGGCTGGCAAGGTTTGTGTCCGGAACGGCGCGGATCGGGCCATGTTCTTTGCTGCAGAGGCGCGCGGCGGCGTGCGGGCGGCGCGGTGGCTGGAGCCGGGGGAACAGATGTGCAGCGCCGCTGTGAACCCGGCCAAGGGTGTGGTATCTGTCTTTCCAGACGAAGACGTGCAAGAGGGCTGTTCAAGGCTTGCAAGCCCAGGGCTCCCCGAGACGCTGCTTGAGTATCACGACATCGACCGGTGCCTTTGGGAAAGCCTGAAGCCGTAAATGGTGCAAGCGTTGTTGCGCAACTGATCCCGTCAATTTCGGCGGTGCCTTCCGCTATCCATGCCGCACTTTCAGGAGGCCAGCTTGGCCGAAAACTACGATCTTCCTCCGATCCGGCAGTCACTTCTGCGACTGGGGGCGGTGTTTTTGCTGGTCGGCATTGTGTCGCTTGGCGCAAGCTGGGCCATGGCATGGCTGTGGGAGGTCGAGCGCAGCCCGACACTTATGGGCGGCATCCTGATCCTTGCCCTGCTGGTCTATGCCCTGTTCATCGCCCTGCCCTTCGTGCCGGGTGTCGAGATTGGTATCTCTCTCATCGTGATGCATGGCTATCGGATCGTCCCTTATGTCTATCTTGCGACGGTTCTGGGTCTGGTGGTGGCCTTTCTGGCGGGCAGGTATTTGTCCTATCGCTGGCTGCACCAGCTTTTTCTGGATTTGCGAATGCGGCGCGCGGGTCGCTGGCTGAAAAGCATTCATCGCCTTTCCCCAACTGAGCGCGTTGACGCCTTGCGGCAAAGGTTCGGCACCGGATGGGCGCGCTATCTGGTCGACTATCGGCTGATCGCGCTGGCCGTCCTTCTGAATGTTCCGGGCAGTTCGCTGATCGGCGGCGGCGGCGGGATTTCGATGCTGGCGGGCCTTAGCCGCCTTTATTCAACGCCAGCGACCATTGCGACAATCGCGGTGGCCGTTTCGCCTGTTCCCCTGACGGCATGGCTGCTTGGGATCGATTTTCTGGGACAGCATTGACGCAAGCGACACGCTTTGGTCGCCGTTGCACTTTTCTCCGGGCGTGATCCGCCATACACCGATGGCAAGCGCGAACGAGGGAAGCACATGAGCGACAAAGATCCACTTGTCATTTTCACGCCATCGGGCAAGCGGGGGCATTTTGCCAAGGGCACGCCGATCCTGACTGCGGCGCGTCAGTTGGGCGTCGATCTGGATTCGGTTTGCGGCGGGCGCGGTATCTGTTCGAAATGCCAGGTCACGCCCTCATACGGCGAGTTTCCAAAGCACGGGCTGACCGTCGCCCAGGACGCCCTGTCCGAGTGGAACGCGGTCGAGGCGCGCTATGACGAAAAGCGCGGCTTGCCAAAGGGGCGCAGGCTTGGGTGTCAGGCGACGGTTCAGGGCGACGTTGTCATCGACGTCCCCCCCGAAAGCCAGGTCCACCGGCAGGTTGTTCGCAAGCGTGCCGAGGCGCGCGACATCATCATGAACCCGTCGGTAAAGCTTTTCTACGTTGAGGTGGCAGAGCCGGATATGCACGACCCCTCGGGCGATCTGGAAAGGCTGCGCGCGGCCCTTTTGAACCAGTGGGAGCTTGAGAACGTCCATGCCGATCTGGGCATTTTGCAAACGATGCAGCCGGTCCTGCGCAAAGGCGGCTGGAAGGTGACCTGCGCTGTGCATCTTGGGGATGGCGAAAACCCGCCCCGCGTGATGCAGATCTGGCCGGGCTTTTACGAAGGGTCCATCTATGGCCTTGCGGTCGATCTTGGCTCTACCACGATCGCGGCCCATCTTTGCGATCTTCAAAGCGGCGCTGTCGTCGCCTCATCGGGGGTCATGAACCCGCAGATCCGCTTTGGCGAGGACCTGATGAGCCGGGTCAGCTATTCGATGATGAACCCCGGAGGCGACGCCGAGATGACGCGCGCGGTTCGCGAGGGGATGAACACGCTTTTCGATCAGGTCGCGTCTGAGGCGGGCATCGACAAGGTGCTGATCATGGATGCGGTTTTTGTCTGCAACCCGGTCATGCATCATCTGTTTCTGGGGATTGATCCTTTTGAGCTGGGTCAGGCGCCCTTTGCGCTTGCAACCTCTTCCTCGCTTCGGCTTCGCGCGAGCGAGCTTGAACTGGCGATGCACCCGGCGGCGCGGGTCTACATCCTGCCCTGCATTGCCGGGCATGTGGGCGCGGATGCCGCCGCAGTCGCGCTGTCTGAGGCGCCCGATAAGTCCGACGATCTGGTTCTGGTCGTGGACGTCGGCACGAACGCTGAAATCCTGCTGGGCAACCGCGAGAAGGTGCTTGCCTGTTCCTCGCCGACCGGTCCGGCATTTGAAGGCGCGCAGATTAGTTCGGGCCAGCGCGCCGCGCCCGGCGCGATTGAGCATGTCGAGATTGACCCGGTCACGAAAGACCCACGTTTCAAAGTGATCGGAAGCGATCTTTGGTCGGATGAGCCGGGCTTTGACGCAGCTATCGCAACCACCGGGATCACGGGCATCTGCGGCTCTGGCATTATCGAGATGGTCGCCGAGATGCGGCTGGCCGGTATTCTGGATGGTCCGGGGCTGATCGGCTCTCCTGAACAGGCGGGAACAGCCCGGTGTGAGCTTGACGGGCGCACATACTCATACCTTGTGCATGATGACACCGAGCGCGGCGGCCCGCGCATCACCGTCACCAACCGCGATATCCGCGAGATCCAGATGGCCAAGGCCGCGCTTTATTCAGGCGCGCGGCTTTTGATGGACAAATTCGGCGTCGACAAGGTGGACCGCGTGGTGCTTGCCGGCGCATTTGGTGCGCATATCAGCCCCAAGCATGCGATGGTTCTGGGGATGATCCCCGATGCCCCGCTGGACAAGGTTACGAGCGCCGGAAACGCGGCGGGAACGGGCGCACGCATCGCCCTGCTCAACAGCCTTGCCCGCGCCGAAATCGAAGAGACGGTGCGCAAGATCCACAAGATCGAAACGGCGATCGAGCCGCGTTTTCAGGAACATTTCGTCAACGCATCGAACATTCCCAACGCGGTAGAGCCCTTCCCGATCCTCAACTCGATCGTCACCCTGCCGGATGTGAACTTTAACAGCGGCGGTTCGGGCGAAGGCGGCGGCGGGCGCAGGCGTGGACGGCGGCGCGGCTAGCCCGGCGCAACACGTCGCGAACCCACGTTTGGCAATTGACGCGACGGGTGCAGAAGGATAGCTCTCTGCGCATATCGGCGGGTGTAGCTCAATGGTAGAGCAGCAGCTTCCCAAGCTGACGACGAGGGTTCGATTCCCTTCACCCGCTCCAGTTTCGCCCCTTAGCTCTGGTTCTCGTGTACAAAGCGCACAAGCGCTTGGGTAGAGCCGTCCTTGTCCTTGGCCGAAGCTTCGCCGCGCACGACGGGTGCCAATGCGGTGGCCAGTTCCTTGCCAAGCTCGACCCCCCATTGGTCGAAAGAGTTGATGCCCAAAAGCGCCCCTTCAACAAAGACCCGGTGTTCGTAAAGCGCGATGATCTGGCCCAGAACGCGCGGCGTCAGCTTGGGGTAGATCAGGGTCGTTGAGGGGCGGTTGCCCGGAAAAACCCTGTGGCGTGCCTGACGGTCCAGCTCATCGTCCTCAAGGCCCCGTACCGCCATGATTTCGCGCGCTTCGGCAAGGCTTCGGCCCTTCAAAAGAGCCTCGGACTGGGCAAGGCAGTTGGCGACCAGAAGGGCGTGGTGATGAGCCAGTTCGGGCTCGTGACCCTGCGCTGCAACCAGAAACTCGCAAGGAATGACGCGGGTGCCCTGATGGATCAGCTGATAAAACGCGTGCTGACCATTGGTTCCTGGCTCTCCCCAGACGATGGGGCCAGAGTTGACCGGCAGATCAGAGCCATCCATCGCGACGGATTTGCCGTTACTTTCCATCTCAAGCTGTTGCAGATAGGCGGGCAGACGCGACAGGCGCTGATCGTAGGGAAGAACGGCGCGGGTCGCAAAACCCATGCCCTGATTGTGCCAGACCCCAACAAGCGCCAGAAGCATGGGCAGGTTGGCATCGGGGCTTGCGGTCCGGAAATGGTCGTCCATTTCGCGCGCCCCGGCCAGAAACTGGGCAAAGTTGTCCGGGCCGATGGCCAGCATTAGTGAAAGCCCGATCGGACCCCAAAGCGAATAGCGCCCGCCAACCCAGTCTTCGAAACCAAAGACACGCTCCGGCGCGATGCCAAATTCCGTGGTCTTGCCCGTGGCCGAGGAAAGCGCCGCAAACTGGGCGCCGGGATCGGCAACCTTGGTTTTCATCCACTTTTGCGCCGTTTCGGCGTTTGTCATCGTCTCGATGGTGGTGAAGGTTTTGGAGGCCACGATCACAAGGGTACGGGTTGGGTCAAGGTCGCGAAGCGTATCAGAGATGTCAGCGCCATCGACGTTGCTGACAAAGTGGCACCTTGGGCCATCGTGATAGGGCGCAAGCGCAAGAACGGCCATGGCTGGCCCAAGGTCCGATCCACCGATGCCGATGTTGACGACATCGGTGATGGTGCCGCCCTGCCCTTTGAATTTGCCCTCGCGCAGGGACTTTGCAAAGCTTTCCATCCGGGCGCGGGTTTCCTTCACCCCCGGCATCACGTTCTTGCCTGCAACCATGATCTCTGGCGCGTCCGAGCGTAGCGCTGTGTGCAGAACGGCGCGGTCTTCGGTTTCGTTTATCCGCGCGCCTGCGAACATCGCATCACGTTTCTCTGCCACTCCTGCCCGGTCCAGAAGCGACAAGAGAAGGTCCAGATCGGCCCGCGCCATATTGGTTTTGGAAAAGTCGAAAAGCAGCCCCAAGGCAGTGGCCGAATAGGCATCGGCGCGCTGCGCATCGCTGAAAAGATCAATGATGCGGCGGTCCTTTGCCGCTTTGGCGGCGGCGGCGAGTGCGTTCCAGTCCGATGTCATCAGGCCGCCCAATGTACGGTCGCTCCGTTCCAGACGCTGGTGACCGGCGCCTCTTGGGCGTCAAGCTGTTGGGCGCGCTCGACCGCGCGGCGCTTGTCGTCGCCGGTAATCAGGATGTGTTTGGCAAGCGCGCCGTCCATGACCGGTGCGGTCAGGGTGATGCGCGGCTCTGGCGCGCCGGGTGCGCGCATCGCCATCAGGACAGGTGCATCAGGCGCCAGCGCCTTATCCAGATTGTCAGCCCCCGGAAAAAGCGAGGCGGTATGCATGTCAGCGCCCATCCCCAAAAGAAGCACCGAAATGGGAAGCTCTGACATCAGCGCGTCAGAAAGAGCGCTGATCTGATCCTCGGGCTGGGGCGCGGGCGCATAAAGCGGCAAAAGCCGTGCGCGTGCTGCGCGATCCACCAATAGGCGCTTTTTCAGAAGGGCCGTGTTTGATCGCGGATCATCCTCTGGCACCCAGCGCTCATCCGTGAGGATGACGCAGACACGCTCCCACTCAAGATCAACGGCGGAAAGGACGTCAAACACCGGACCGGGCGTTGTGCCGCCCGGAACGGCAAGCAAGGCGCGCGGGTGCTGGATCAGCTGATCGTTCAGCCCGCTGACCATCTTGTTTGCCAGTTCTATGAACAGCATTTCGCGGTCAGGGTATTCGACTAACTTCATCGCTTAGCTCCCCTCGGGTCTGATCTCGCGCCAGCGGCGGCCGTCGCGGTGCAGCAGCATAAGCGCATCATCCGGCCCCGAAGAACCTGTATCATAGGGCTTGGGAACATCACCGCGTTTTTGCCAGCCTTCGATGATCGGATCGGTCCAGGCCCATGCCGCTTCGACCTCATCGCCGCGCATGAACAGCGTCTGGTTGCCGCGGATCACGTCCATGATCAGCCGCTCATAGGCATCGGGCACGTCTTCGGCGTGCGGGCCCAGAGCCTCGGCAAAGGACATGTCCAGCGGCACATCGACAAGGCGCATGCCGCCCGGGCCGGGTTCCTTGATCGTGACGGTCAGGGTCATGCCCTCATCAGGTTGCAGCCGGATGATCAGAACGTTCTGATGTTCACCCTCATTCTCGGTAAAGATAGAGTGGCGGGTCCGTTTGAAAAAGATCGCGATCTCGCTCATCCGCGATTTAAGCTTTTTGCCGGTGCGCAGATAGAATGGCGTTCCCGCCCAACGCCAGTTGGCGATCTGGGTCTTCATCGCGATAAAGCTTTCGGTGCGCGATTGCGGATCCTCGACATCCTCGCGATAGCCGGGCTTGTCGCCATCAGGGCCGTATTGGCCGCGCACAAGCTGATGAGGCTCAATCGGCTCAAGCGCGCGGATCACTTTCAGCTTTTCGTCGCGCACCGCGTCAGGATCGAAATGCGAGGGCGGCTCCATCGCGATCAGGCACAAAAGCTGCATCAGGTGGTTCTGCACCATATCGCGCATTGCACCCGATTTGTCGTAATAACCGCCCCGCCCGCCGACGCCTACCGTTTCGGCAACCGTGATCTGGATGTGGTCGATGTACTGGCTGTTCCAAAGGGGTTCGAAAAGGACGTTGCCAAAACGAACCGCCATCAGGTTCTGCACGGTTTCCTTTCCCAGATAATGGTCGATGCGATAGATCTGGGTTTCATCGAAGGAAGCGGCAAGAACCGCGTTCAGTGCACGCGCCGATTCGAGGTCACGGCCGAAGGGCTTTTCCACGACAACGCGGCTTTGCGCATCCGCGATCTTGTATTCATGCAGCCGCTCGGCCAGATCGCCGAAAAGCCCCGGCCCGACCGAGAAATAGAAGGCGTGGATGACATCCTTGCGCACCGTTGCGGCAAGTTCCTTCCAGCCGCCGGTTCCGCGCGCATCGATGGGGATATAGGACAGGCGGGCCAGAAACTCTGCCTCTGCCTTGGCATCACGAAGGCTTGCGGGAAGAAATTCATCCAAGGCTTCGGCAACAAAAGCGCGATAACCATCATCATCAAACTCAGACCGCGCTGCACCTATGATGCGCGCATCCGCCGGCATCTGTTCAGCCACAAAACGCCGGTAAAGGCCCGGAAGGATCTTTCGCCGGGCAAGATCCCCGGTGCCGCCAAAGATCACAAGGTCAAAGGTGTCGACCGGGATAACGCGTGAAACCATCGTTGCCGTCCATTCCTGTCTGTTCGAACCCAAAACGACGACAAGACGCCGGGTCCAGTGTAAGTGTTAGCGCTAACGCGCCTTCCCTATCCGGCCTTTGCGATCAAGTCTAGCACCGCATTTTTCCATCACAACCGTGTCAGCCGCAGCGACAGGTCTTTTTTGGCGGCGGCAATGACGTTAGCACTTTCAAAACCGCTTGGGCCATATGGCCAGAGAAAGGACTGACACGTGAAAGACAATGCGCCCGACACTGGCCCTTATGGCAAGTTCGAACACCCCCGGATCACCTCTAAGGGGGAGAAACGTGCAAGCGTGGCGCTTAGCCGTCCAGAAACGCTTTGGTTCAACACCGGAACGCTTTGCAACATCACTTGCGTGAACTGCTACATCGAAAGCTCGCCGACAAATGACGCCTTGGTCTATATCTCGGCAGACGAGGTTTCGGACTATCTTGGCCAGATAGAGCAGCGTGGGTGGCCGGTGAAAGAGATCGCCTTTACCGGGGGGGAGCCTTTCATGAACCCCGAAATGATTGAAATGGCGCGCCGGTCGCTGGCGCGTGGTTACAAGGTTCTGATCCTGACGAACGCCATGCGCCCGATGATGCGCAAAACCGTGCAGGCGGGGCTTCTTGAGCTATTGAAAGAGTATGGCGATCGACTATCGCTGCGAATTTCCGTGGATCACTGGGGCGCCGAGTTGCACGACAAAGAGCGCGGCAAGGGAAGCTTTGCGATCATGCTGAAAGGCATGGAGTGGCTGCGCGATGCGGGGTTCACGATGACAGTCGCCGGGCGGACCGTCTGGGGCGAGAGCGAAGAGCAAAGCCGTCAGGGCTATGCCCGCTTCTTTGCCGAGAACCGATTTGACATTGACCCGCTAAGCGCTGCGGACACCGTTCTTTTCCCTGAAATGGACGAAACCGTAGACGTGCCCGAGATCACGACCGACTGCTGGGGTATTTTGAACAAATCCCCGCAAGAGGTGATGTGTTCGTCTTCCCGCATGGTCGTCAAACGCAAAGGGGCGGACGCGCCTGCTGTTCTGGCCTGCACCCTTTTGCCCTATGCGCCCGAGTTTGAACTGGGCCAGACCCTCGCCGAGGCGGAAAAAGAGGTCAGCCTGAACCACCCCCATTGCGCCAAGTTCTGCGTTCTTGGCGGGGCAAGCTGTTCGGCCTGAAGGTAGGGCGGTAAACTGGCGCGCAAAGCGCTTCGATCACGCCTCCAGTTCTGCATCCCAGTAAAGAAAATCAAGCCAGCTGTCGTGCAGGAAGTTGGGCGGGAACTTGCGCCCCTGATTCTTAAGCTCTTCGGCACCCGGCTGACGCGGTGTCCGGCGCAGGGTCATTCCCGATTGCGACAGGCTTTTCGATCCCTTCTTGAGGTTGCAGCGCGAACAGGCGGCTACAACGTTTTCCCAGCTGGTTATGCCACCACGGGCCCGCGGGATGACATGGTCAAAGGTCAGATCGCCCACCGCGCCGCAATACTGACAGCAGAATTGATCGCGCAGGAATAAATTAAAGCGCGTGAAGGCCACGCGCTTTTGGGGTCTTACGAAATCTTTCAGAACAACGACCGAGGGGATCCTGATCTGGGTTGTCGGACTTCGGACAACTTCGTCGTATTCGGCCAATATGGTGACCCTGTCGAGATAGGCGGCCTTTATCGCCTCCTGCCATGGCCAGAGGGAAAGCGGATAGTAGGATAGCGGGCGATAGTCGGCATTGAGTACCAGTGCCGGGTTCTGCCTCAGGCTGCCGGGGGCGCGCACAAAATTGGTTCTAAATTCGCCGTCCATCTTGAATGTTCCTTGCCCTGCTTGCCCGTCAATTCCGGCCTTGGGACGGGACAACCGCCCCTTGTTCTACATTCGTTATATTCAGACTATATAAGGTGGCTGCCGCCTGACAACCCCCAACCAATTGCGGGTGTTAGCTTGGTTTAGCCTTTGGTTCTGACAGTTTCATGACAACAGGTTTTCACCGGGCAGGACCTGTCCCTGCCCTCTGGGTGCAATTCTATTCCTGCCAAAGGTTTTCGCCAAGCCCCGGTTTTATCAGCCTGCCTTAAGACCCAGCTTATCCAGCATGAAGGCCAGAGCAACCGAAAGCCCATCCGGCGCGATGCCATGACCGGTGCCTTCCATGACATGGGCGTAGGTTTCAAAACCCGCCTCGGTCAGGGCAAGTCCGGCCTCATTCATCGACGAAAAGGGAACCATCTCATCTGCGTCGCCATGCACCAAAAGGACGGGCGGCTTTGAAATGGCGTCGCTTGCCAGACGTTCGGGCCGTATAAGCCTGCCGGAAAATGCGACAACGGCGGCCACCGGCGTATCCCGGCGCGGCGCGATCTCAAGGCTCATCATCGTACCTTGGGAAAAGCCGAAAAGAACCACGCGGTCCGGCGTCAGTTCTTCGGCCTGCATCGCGATGTCCAGAAAGGCGTTGATATCACGGGCAGAGTTTTCCATTCCGGCGTCGGCGGCCGATTGCTCGGACCCGTCAAGCCACGGGATCGGAAACCACTGATAGCCAAACGGGTTCCCTGCACAGTTTTCCGGCGCGTCCGGCGCCATGAACACCGTTTGCGGCATATGGGGCGCCAAGGCATCCCCAAGCCCCAGAAGATCCGCGCCGTTGGCGCCATAGCCATGCAGAAAAACAACCAACGAATTGCCCTTTTCGGGCCCTTTGCGTCCGTACTTCAGTTCCCGTGTCACCCAATACCCTCTCTTGCCTTGATGACCCGGTAGTAAGACCAAAGGATACGCGCGGCAATGCTTTGCCAGGGCGACCAATCGCCAGCCAGCTTGCGCAGCTCGTTCTCGGTCGGCCGTTCGGGCAGTTCGTACAGAACGCGCGCGGCTTCCTGAAGCGCCAGATCGCCCGGGGCAAAGACATCTGCCCGGCCAAGCGAGAACATGGCATAGATCTCTGCCGTCCATCGCCCGATGCCGGGTACCGCGACAAGGGTCTTTATGACCTCGCCAGTGGGCGCCTTGCGCAGCGCGGCAAAATCTAGGTTTGCCTCGGCCAAGGCGCGGGCATAGCGCATCTTCTGGCGCGACAGCCCCGGCGCGCGCAAATCTTCATCGCTTGCCTTCAAAATTGCATCCGCCTGCCAAAGCCCCGCCTCTTGCATCCGCCCCGAAATCGCCTTGGCCGAGGCAACCGACACCTGTTGGCTTATGATCGCGTCAAGGAGCGCGCCAAACCCGTCCGGGCGCAGCCGCAAGGGAAGCGGGCCGGTCGCCTTTAGCGCAAGGGCCATACGCGGATGCCTTTGGGCAAGGTAGTCCGCGCCTTCGGCAACACAGGCATCGCCCAATATGATCCGCCCGACCGTCAAAGGCCGCGCACCCATTCCAGCGCTTGCCAGACGGTCTGAACGCGCTGCGCCTGTGGCGGCGCGGGTCGGCGGATCATCAGAACCTTGATGCCAAGGATGCGCGCTGCGTCCAGCTTGGTTCTGCTTGCCTGACCGCCCGCATTCTTGACGACCAGCCACTCAACGCCAAGCCGGGTAAAAAGTTCGACCTCTTGCTCGACCGAAAATGGCGGGCGCCCGATGACATACTCGCCCCCTTCGAAGGGAAAGGGCGCATCGGGCGGGTCGATCTGCCTGCAAAAGATGCGCCGCCCTGCAAGACCGGCAAAACCCGGCAAAGTCTGGCGCCCGGTTGCCAGAAAGACGCAAGCGCCTTGGGGAATGATCGATGCTGCATCTTCCTCGCAGTCAATCTCTTGCCAGATGTCGCCCGGTCCGGCCTGCCATCTGGGGCGCAAAAGCTGAAGGTAAGGCAGGTTCAGCTCGGCCGCTACACGCGCTGTGCGCTTGGTGATCCGGGCGGCGAAGGGATGGGTTGCATCAAGGATCGCGGAGATCTCATTTTCGGCCAAAAAGGCGCGAAAGCCCGCCTCGCCGCCGAAACCGCCGATACGCGTTTTCAATCCAAGCTGCGCCGCCGCGCGCGTTGCCCCTGAAAGCGAGGCGATCGCATCCGGCTGGCTGATGGCAAGTTGCTGTGCGATCAGGCGCGCCTCGCCGGTTCCGGCCAAAAGCAGAAGCGTCATGGCATTGCCCTTGCTACGATGTTGCCTTGCCAGTCCACGATGACAACGTCACTGGCAACTTGCGTTCCTTCAAGGCGCTCTTGCACTTTGCTTAGCGCCAGATCGGCCACGATCTGTGCCAGTTCGGGGCCTGCACGCTCCAACGCTTCCAAAGCGGTGTTGGCATCCCTCACATCCGGCAGGCCCGCAGCAACCGCAAGCGATGCCAGATGCGCAAAATCGACCTGGCTTCGCCCCGAATGCAGGTCGCTTGCCCCCTGCGCCAGTTTCGTGATCTTGCCGATGCCCCCGCCGATTGTCAGGCGAGCAACCGGGTTGCGGGCCAGATACTTGATCAGCCCGCCCGCAAAGTCGCCCATATCCAGCATCGCGTGATCCGGAAGAGCATAAAGCGCCTGAACCGCGCGTTCGCTCGTTGCGCCGGTGCAGCCAGCGACATGGGCTTGCCCGCCTGCCCTTGCCACATCGATGCCCCGGTGGATCGAGGCAATCCAAGCCGCGCAGGAGAACGGGCGCACGATGCCGGTTGTTCCTAAAATGGATATGCCCCCGACGATCCCCAGACGCGGGTTCCATGTTTTTGCCGCCAGCGTCAAGCCGCCCGGCACGCGGATCTCAACGCTCGCATGTGGCGGCAGGTCGTGCTCTGCCGCGACCTCGGCGACGGCGGCGGCGATCATCTGGCGCGGGACCGGGTTGATGGCGGGCTCTCCCACGGCGATGGGAAGCCCAGGCATCGTGACTGTTCCCACGCCCTCTCCGGCGCGGAAAACCACGCCGTGCGCTGCCGCCGAGACGCGGGCAATGATCAGCGCGCCATGGGTTACATCGGGATCGTCGCCTGCATCCTTGGTGATCCCCACCTCGGCCCAGCCGGGACCGGCATCGCTATGGGCGATGGCAAACTTCGGCGTCTCGCCGCGCGGCAGGGTGATGGTCACGCTGGCGGGAAAGCTGCCGCCCCAAAGGCGCATCAGCGCCGCCTTGGTTGCGGCGGTCGCGCAGGCGCCGGTGGTCCAGCCTCTGCGCAGCTCTTTTTGCGGTTTACGTGCCATTGGCGGAACATAGCCAGCTTAGGCGATGCCGCCAATCCGCTGATTTGCGTCGTGGTAGCACTTTGCTCTGCCCGCCAAGGGCGTCATAAGAAGGCATGAACGACTCATTCCCAGAGGGCGATTGGCCAAAACTTGAACCCGGTTGGGTCTGGCTTTGCGGCGCCGGTCCCGGTGATCCAGGGCTGTTGACGCTGCATGCGCTGAACGCGCTTCGGCAGGCGGATGTCGTGATCTACGACGCCCTTGTGGCGCCCGAGATCCTGCAGTGGGCCCCCGAGGCCGAGCATATCTATGCTGGAAAGCGCGGCGGCAAACCTTCGGCCAAACAGCGCGACATCTCGCTTCACCTTGTTGATCTGGCACGCTCAGGCAAGCGCGTTCTGCGCCTTAAGGGGGGCGATCCCTTTGTCTTTGGCCGCGGCGGCGAAGAGGCCCAAACGCTGGTTCAGCACGGCGTCCCGATCCGCATCATCCCCGGAATTTCGGCCGGGATCGGCGGGTTGGCCTATGCGGGGATCCCGGTCACGCACCGCGACGTCAACCAGTCGGTGACCTTCGTGACCGGCCATGATCAGTCGGGCCAGACGCCAAGTTCGTTGGATTGGCAAGCAATATCAAAGGCTAGCAAGGTGATCGTGATCTACATGGGGATGAAGCACATCGCCCAGATCACGGCCGCCCTTATCGCCGCGGGCCGAAGCGCGGATGAGCCTGTTGCAATCGCGACATCGGCCACGACCAACAAGCAGCATGTCCTTGAAACGACGCTTGGGCGCGCAGAGGCGGATATAGCGGCCGAAGGCATAGAGCCGCCTGCGATCATCTGTGTCGGTCAGGCCGTTTTGATGCGGCAGGTTCTGGACTGGCAGTCGCAACTGGCCGGAACGCCGCCGCGCAACACCGATCCTCTGGGACGTGGCAGGCCTGCTGAAAGCGCATGACACATCCGGTTGGACATGGCCTGATCCTGGCCGCACCAACGTCGGGTAGCGGCAAGACCACGATCACGCTTGGGCTTTTGCGGGCGCTCTCGCGCCGCGGGGTGCAGGTGCGCGGCGCAAAGTCCGGGCCCGATTACATCGACCCGCGCTTTCACGAAGCCGCCTGCGGCGAGCCCTGTTTCAACCTTGACGCCTGGGCGATGCCGCCTGCGCAGCTTGCCAGCCTTGCCGCCGGGGCGGGGCTTTTGCTGATCGAAGGGGCCATGGGTCTCTTTGATGGGGCGCCGCCCGACGGCAAAGGGGCGACGGCCGATCTTGCCCACCATCTGGGGCTTCCGGTGGTTCTGATCGTTGATGCCGGGCATATGGCGCAATCGGTTGCGCCTCTTGTGTCCGGTTTTGCAAATTTCTCATCGCGAACAAATATTTGCGGCATCATATTAAACCGCGTCGGTTCGGACCGGCACGAACGTATGCTTCGCAAGGCGCTTGAACCTCTTGGCCTGCCTGTTCTGGGCGCCCTGCACCGGCAAGGTGATCTGGCCCATCCCTCGCGCCATTTGGGCCTTGTTCAGGCAAGTGAGCGCAATGATCTGCAGGCCTATCTGGACAGGGCCGGAAGAGCGGTCGAAGAGGCCGTGGATCTGGACCTTCTGGTGCAACTTGCCGGCCCGATCGCGGCGCCCGCACGGGGGCTGAAAAACACGCCGCCCCCGGCCCAGAATATCGCCGTGGCATCCGACCAGGCCTTTGCCTTTGCCTACCCCCATCAGCTGAAGTCATGGCGCGATCAGGGGGCAGGCATTTCGTTCTTTTCCCCGCTTGCCGATCAGGCGCCGCCGAAGGCGGATCTGATCATCCTGCCCGGCGGCTATCCAGAGCTTTACGCCGGGCGGCTTGCCTCGAACAATCAGTTTCTGGATGGCATGAACAAGGCCTCTCAAACATCTGATATTTATGGTGAATGCGGCGGGTACATGACACTTGGCCGTGGCCTTGTCGACGCGGAAGGCACGCACCACAAGATGATCGGCCTTCTTGATCTTGAAACAAGCTTTGCCAAGCGCAAATTGTCCCTTGGGTACCGAAAGCTTTCGGCGCAGTCCGGACCGTTCCGCGGCACCCACATGGGGCATGAATTTCACTATGCGACAACGCTTCGGGCGGGGGGTCCGGCGCTGTTTCAGGCAGAGGACGCGGAAGGGGCAGAACTGCCCCCAATGGGGCTGAGAAAAGGGCGCGTCTCAGGCTCATTTGCGCATATCATTCAGACGGTCTTGCCCCTACGTTAAGAAGCGGCTAACGCTTGCGCCATGACCGAAATTTATGACGATAGACGCGCAAGGCGCAACGTAGGCGTTCTTGTCTCTGCCCAAGCTTTCCTTGGCAGCCAGATGCCTATGATTTTTGTCATTGGTGGCCTTGCCGGAACAACGCTTGCGCCCTCGCCTTGCCTTGCAACGCTTCCCATCTCACTGATCGTATTTGGATCCATGACGACCGCCCCATGGCTAAGCCCGCTGATGCAGCGCCATGGCCGGCGCGCGGGGTTCTTGGTCGGCGCCGCGGGCGGCGCGGCGGGCGCTGCGGTCAGCGCATTCGGTCTGTTTACCGGATCCTTCGCGTTTCTGCTGATCGGGTCCTACCTGACGGGCATCTATATGTCGTCGCAGGGTTTTTTCCGTTTTGCAGCGACCGATGTTGCGTCGGACAAGTTCAAGCCGCGCGCGATCTCTTATGTGATGGCCGGTGGCCTTCTCTCTGCGATCATCGGCCCGCAGCTTAACAAGGTGGTGCAAGACGCCTATGCCGTGCCCTACTTGGGCACCTACATAGCTGTTGTTGCCCTGAACGTTGTCGGCATGGCCCTTTTCTTTGGCCTCGATCTTCCCAAGACGCCGCTGAAGGATGTGCAGGCAACCGTTCAAAAAGCCCGCAGCAAGATGGAGCTTTTAAAGACGCCGCGTATTGCGGTGGCCATCATCTGCGCGATGGTCAGCTATGCGCTGATGAACCTTGTGATGACATCCACCCCACTGGCCGTTGTCGGAAGCGGTTATGGCAAGAACCACGCCAATGACATCGTCTCGGCCCACGTGCTGGCGATGTACGCCCCTTCTTTCGTGACGGGTCATCTGATCAACCGCTTTGGTGTTGAGCGGATCACGGCGGTTGGGCTTTTCATTCTGGCGGGCGCAGGCGCGGTTGCGCTGGCGGGCATTACCCTGATGAACTTTTACGTGGCGCTTATTCTTTTGGGCGTCGGTTGGAACTTTGGCTTTATCGGCGGGACCACGATGCTTGCATCTGCGCATCTTCCGCATGAACGCGGCCGGGTTCAGGGCATGAACGACGCGATCGTATTTGGCTGTGTGACCGTTGCGTCGCTGGCATCGGGCGGGCTTATGAATTGCTCGGGCGGGAATGTTGCGCAGGGTTGGGGCGCTGTGAACGCCGCGATGGTGCCGTTTCTTGCACTCGCCGTTGGCGCCCTGATCTGGCTTGTCCGCCATGAGCGTCGTCAGACCCGGGATCCGCAAGAGCTTTGATAAGGCTGGCCGTGCCAGAGGGGCGTGCCGAATGCCCGTCTGGGCTTAGCGGTTAAGCAGCATGCGCAGGGTCAGGCTTCCCTTGCGGCGAAACTCTGACAGGCCCAGCCGCCCGTCCTGAACAAGTTGCGGATGCCGCTGCGCGAGGCGCAATAGCGCGCGCGTCTGCCATGCGGCGCGCAAGGCGGGCCTTGCACGTGGGTCAGACACTTTTGCGCGGGCATGAGACAGGCCAAGTTTGGCAAGGCGCGCGATACCTTCGGGGCGGCCATCCAGAAGCGGTACGCGGCCATGCGCCTCTAGTTGGGCTGCGGCGCGAAGCCAGTTGGCAATGCCCATGGCCAGACCTATGTCCCGGATCTCTGCCTCACCCTCACGCACGCCCAGCGCGCGGGCCGAGGCCCACATCAAACCGCCCGATGTCGCCTGCAGGTACTCAAGCAGATGCGCCTCATCCTCGAAGGGTTCGCGGTAGATATCCCACCGCCGCGCGACAACCAGCTTGTCCAGAACCTCTGCGCCGGTCGCATCTACGAAATGCGACAAAGCCTCGGTCACCTCATGGGCGCGCACGGGCCCGGCCGATCCGATCTCTTCCAGCGCATCGCGCCACCATTGAAGGCGCATCTCGGCGATCATCGGCTCTTGCGTGACCCATGGGGCGCGCGAAACCTCGACGTTGAAGGCGTAGATCGCCATAAGCGCCGCCCGCGCCTTCGGGGGCGCGGCCATGGCAGAGAGGAACCTGTCGGGATCGGCCCTTTCGACCAGCCCGGCGCAAGCTGCATCGCTCATGTCCGCCCCTCTGACGTTTCTGCGCCTGTCATGGCGGCGGCACTACGGCGCGGCATCGCGGATCAGCTTCCAGTTTACCGCATCCAGCAAAGCCTCAAAGCTTGCATCGACGATATTGGCTGAAACGCCCACCGTGGACCAGCGGCGGCCCTGCCCGTCCTCACTGTCGATGATGACGCGGGTTACAGCTTCGGTCCCGCCATCGGTGATCCGCACCTTGAAGTCCACAAGCCGCAGATCGTCGATGATCTCTTGATAGGGGCCAAGGTCCTTTGACAGCGCCTTGGAAAGCGCGTTGACCGGGCCCCGGTCGGCCCCTTCGGCGTCCATGCTTTCCGAGACCGAAAGCTTCTTCTCGCCGCCGATCTTGACGACCACGACCGCCTCGGAAAGGCTTACCATCTCATCGTATTTGTTCTTGCGCCGCTCGACCGTCACCTTGTAGCGCTTGACCTCGAAAAAGCGGGGAAGCTTGCCCAACTCTTCGCGCGCCACCAACTCGAAAGAGGCTTGCGCGGTATCGTAGGCATAGCCTTCGGCCTCTCGCGCCTTGATACGCTCAAGAATGCGGCCCAGCGCCGGATCGCCCTTTTCCACCTCAAGGCCAGCTTCGGCCAGACGTTTGCGCAGGTTCGATTGCCCGGCCTGATTGGACATCGGCACGATGCGGGCATTGCCGACGCGGGCGGGATCGACATGTTCATATGTGGATGGATCCTTCAGGATCGCACTGGCATGAAGGCCAGCTTTGTGGGCAAAGGCCGATGCCCCGACATAGGCCGCCGACCGCTTTGACAGGCGGTTCAATATATCGTCAAGCTTGCGCGACGCCCGCGTCAGACCGGCCAGAGCCGCCTTGGAAACCCCCGTTTCAAAGCGCGAGGCGTAGGGTTCTTTCAGCAAAAGCGTGGGGATGATCGATGCCAGATTGGCATTGCCGCAACGCTCTCCAAGCCCGTTCAAAGTGCCCTGTATCTGCCGGGCGCCTGCGTCAACGGCGGCCAGCGTGCCTGCAACCGCGTTTTCGGTGTCATCATGGGTGTGGATGCCCAAACGGTCGCCGGGGATGCCCGTGGCGATCACGGCGCTGGTGATGCGCCCGATTTCGGCGGGCAGCGTCCCGCCGTTGGTGTCGCAAAGCACAACCCAGCGGGCGCCAGCATCCAGAGCCGCATTCAGGCAGGCCACCGCAAATTCGGCATCCGCGCGGTAGCCGTCAAAGAAATGTTCGGCATCAAAGATGGCTTCGCGCCCATTTGCCACCAGATGCGCGATCGAGGCGCGGATGTTCTCGATGTTCTCTTCGCGGGTGATGCCCAGCGCGGTTTCGACATGGAAGATATGCGACTTGCCAACCAGACAGACCGCTGGCGTTCCGGCGTTTATAACCTCGGCCAGCACATCGTCATTGGCAGCAGAGCGCCCTGCCCGTTTTGTCATGCCAAAGGCGGTGAAAGTTGCACGCGTCTGGGGACGGTTCTGGAAAAAGGCGTTATCCGTGGGGTTGGCGCCGGGCCAGCCACCTTCGATATAGTCAACGCCCAGATCGTCCAGCATCGCCGCGATCTGAAGTTTTTCGGTATGGGAGAATTGCACGCCCTGCGTCTGCTGGCCATCGCGCAGCGTGGTATCGAATAAGTACAGGCGCTCGCGGGTCATGGGCGTTCTCCGGACAAAAGGCGGCGCCCGGCTCGGCAAGGTGGGTGCAAGGCGCCCGCCCGTTGGGGGGCAGACCCGGAGCTACCCGGGTAAGCGGGGCGGCCTGTTTTAGATGCCGGGCACCTCATTTCAGGGCCTCAAGTTTACTTCGGTCGACTTCGCCAACCTTCTCCGCTTGGACAGTGTCCTTGAGAACGCGAAGCTCAATTCCCGCTTCCTTTGCTTGCGCCTTCAAGGCGTCCGCTTCTGCGTATAGCTTTTGCTCGCGCATGACCTGCCACCTTTCAGCGACACTGCGGGCCATTGCGCCCACCGTTTCATCACCGTCACCGATGTACTGAACCGCACCAGAGTTTTGCTCAACCCGGCGCCATTGCCATTGGCTAAGTTCAGGGGAAAGAAGACCGACCATCTGCCCGGTTGCCACCAACTCGGCGTAGGCGCCGGCCCGGGACATTCTGTGCATCTCAGTCAGGACTGCCGATGTGTTTAGATCATCGCTCAGAAGTTCCAAGACACGTTCCGGAACATGTCCCGCGGCAATTCCGTCAACTTCATTGCGCCATTTTTTCAAGGTCGTCTCAGCTTCCTTCGCCTTCTGCTCTGTCCAGTCCATCGGCTTGCGGTAGTGCGTTGAAAGGAACACGAAGCGGATCACCTCGCCCGGCACGCCCTGATCCAGAAGATCGCGCACGGTAAAGAAGTTGCCCAGCGATTTGGACATCTTCTTGCCCTCGACCTGCAACATCTCGTTGTGCATCCAGATACTGGCAAAACCGCCGCCGGGATGGGCACAGCAGGACTGGGCAATCTCGTTTTCGTGGTGCGGGAACATCAGATCGTTGCCGCCGCCATGGATATCAAAGCTTTCGCCCAAAAGCTCATAGGCCATGGCCGAGCATTCGATGTGCCAGCCGGGGCGCCCACGGCCCCATGGGCTTTGCCAACCGGGCTGATCACCGGTCGAGGGTTTCCAGAGGACGAAATCCATCGGGTTGCGCTTGTAGGGGGCCACCTCGACACGCGCGCCGGCGATCATGTCATCCACGCTGCGGCCCGAAAGCTTGCCATAGTTTGCATAGCTTTCCACGGCAAAAAGGACATGGCCCTCTGCCTCATAGGCGTGCCCCTTGGCGATCAGCTCACTGGTCATGGCGATCATCTGGGGAATGAATTGCGTGGCGCGCGGCATCTGGTCCGGCTCAAGCGCGCCCAGCGCGCCCATGTCATCAAGAAACCACTGCGTCGTCTCACCGGTGATCTGGTCGATGGGGCGGCCGGTTTCCTTGGCCCGTGCGATGATCTTGTCATCGACATCCGTGAAGTTGCGCACATAGGTGACGTGATCGGCCCCATAGCAATGGCGCAGCAGCCGGTAGAGGATGTCAAAGACAACAACCGGGCGCGCATTGCCCAGATGCGCACGATCATAGACCGTCGGCCCGCAGACATACATGCGCAGGTTCGAAGCATCCAAGGGGCGCAACGTCTCTTTCTTGCGGGTCTTGGTATTGTGCAGACGGATGTCCACCATCGATATCTCCTCGCGCGCTGTTAGCGCGGGCCCTAGCAATTTCAACTTCGATTGGAAACAGAAAGAACGACCCGCGCGGCTGTATCAGCGGGTAATGCAGCAACAAATGATGATGCGGCGGTTCATAAGTTCCTCACTAGCAGGGGGGCCTTGCCCTTGCCAAGTCCCATTTGCGCCGCCCCGGCGCCGGGTCGCGCCATGCCAGCCATGGGCACGATTGGACTTTACGCGCGGGGCGCAAATGGTATCGCTGCGGCCATGGAAAACGCAGCAATCGTTCTGGTATCGGCCATCGCGGCGGGGGCCCTGTTTTACCCGCCCCTTGCGCGGGCAAGGCTTTGGCGCGCCTCGGTGACGCCGCTTGCCTCTATCATCGGTAGCGGATTTCTGGTGCTGGGCCCAATCCTTGATGCCTCATATGGCGCTTATGCGCCGCTTGTGATGGCGGCGCTTTGCCTTGGGGCCTATGCCTTTGGGGCGGCGATCCGGTTCAATATCGCCGCCTTGGATAAGACATCCGGCTGGCAGTCGAGCGCGCAAAACATGATCGAAACCGCCGCGTCCTGGGCGCTGGCCTTTGCCTATGTCATCTCAGTTGCCTACTACCTGAACCTTTTTGGCGCTTTCGGGGTCAGCCAGACGGCTCTGAACTCACCCCAGAGCGCGCGCATCCTGACAACGGCAATTCTGCTTTTGATCTTGCTCGTTGGATGGACGCGCGGGTTTTCTGCGCTTGAGCGGCTGGAGCAGGTCAGCGTCGGGATAAAACTGGCGATCATTTCGGGCATGACGGTGGGCCTGGCGCTTTACTTTGGCCAGCAGGGCGCGGCGGGGAAACTGGTCGTAAATCCGGCCACGATAAGCGGCTGGCCCGCCCTGACACTGGCATTCGGGCTTATCGTGACGGTGCAGGGCTTTGAAACTTCGCGCTATCTGGGGGCAGCGTATGATGCGCGCACCCGCATCCGTTCGATGCAGTTGGCCCAAGGGGTCGCGGCGGTGATCTACCTGATCTACATCGGGCTTTTGTCCTTTGTCTTTCCGCAGGGATCCCTAAGCCTGAGTGAAACCGCGATCATCGACATGATGGCGGTCGTGGCGCCGATCCTGCCGGTTCTTCTGGTTGCGGCGGCCCTTAGCGCCCAGTTCAGCGCCGCGGTCGCCGACACAAGCGGCGCAGGCGGGCTGATATCAGAGCTGACGCAGCGCCGGGTCAGTTCGCGGCAGGGCTACGCAGCGCTGGCCCTTGTCGGGGTTCTGCTGACCTGGACGACCGATCTTTTTCAGATCATCAGCTACGCCTCGCGCGCCTTTGCAGCCTATTATGCGCTTCAGTCAGCGCTTGCGGCGATCGCGGCATGGACGCAGCCCGGCGCGCGCTGGAAAGCGCCTTTCTTTGCCGCACTGGCCCTTTTGGGGATTCTGATCACTTTCTTTGGCACCGCCGTTGAATAGGTCCGCTCGGCTTTGGCCTTCTGCGTTTGACTTTGCGGCGGCGTTGCTTTCCATTCGCCCGGCTTCAGACTTTTACCTAGGAACACCAATGCAGTTGTCAAAGCGTATAACCACCCTCAACGCGGGCGGATCAGACGGATGGGGCGTGTTCTACCGCGCCCGCCAGATGAAGGAAGAAGGCCGCGCGGTCACCGAGCTTACCATCGGCGAGCATGATGTGCGCACCGATACCGCGATCCTTGATGCAATGCATCAGTCCGCGCTGAGCGGGCACACGGGCTATGCAAGCGTGCCGGGTGTGGCACGATTGCGCGAGGCGGTGGCCAAGCGCGTTCAGTCGCGCACGGGCGTTGAGACATCGGCCCGCAATGTGATCATTACCGCCGGGGGTCAGGCGGCGCTGTTCGCCTCGCATTTTGCGGTGTGCAATCCCGGCGACAGGGCGCTGTTTCTCGATCCCTATTATACCACCTACCCCGGCACCATTCGCAGCGCGGGCGCAGATCCGGTCGCGGTTCAGACGCGGCCCGAAGACGGCTTTCAGCCCAAGCCCAATACATTGGCCAAAGCAGCGCCCGGCGCGCGCAGCCTTTTGATCAACTCACCCAACAACCCAACCGGCGTCGTCTATTCGCAAAGCACCATGGATGGCGTGGCCGAGGTTTGCCGCCAAAACGATTTATGGCTGATCTCGGATGAGGTTTACGACACCCAAGTATGGACTGGCACACACCTTACGCCGCGCGCGCTGGAAGGCATGAAAGAGCGAACGCTGGTGATCGGGTCGATGTCCAAAAGCCATGCGATGACGGGATCGCGCGTGGGCTGGATCATTGGCCCGGTGGAGGCCATCGATCATCTGACCGATCTGGCCACGAACACGACCTATGGTGTTCCTGGCTTTATTCAGGATGCCGCCTACTTTGCCCTCGCACAGGGCGCGCCGCTTGAGGATGAGGTTGCCGCGCCATTTCGGCGGCGGCGCGCCTTGGGGGCTGAACTAATCAAGGCGCAGAACCATGTGCGGATGATCCCACCTGACGGCGCGATGTACATGATGCTGGATATTCGCGCGACGGGCCTTGGGGGCACAGAGTTTGCCTATAAGTTGCTGGATGAGCGTTCAATCGCCGTCATGCCCGGCGAAAGCTTTGGCAACTCTGCCGCTGGCCATATAAGGGTTGCCATGACGGTCGAGGACACCGCCTTTGCGGATGCGCTTGCCTCGGTTCTCGATTTCGCAGGGCAACTCGCCGAACAACAAAGGTGACGATCATGGGCAA
The DNA here is from genome assembly GCA_030148005.1 of Paracoccaceae bacterium. GTDB lineage: Bacteria > Pseudomonadota > Alphaproteobacteria > Rhodobacterales > Rhodobacteraceae > JASBSV01. The sequence continues at coordinate 79,125 of JASBUI010000019.1, forward strand.
TGACAAGGGCGAAGAGTTTCGCCAGATGCACCGGCGGGGCGATCCCTTTGTCCTGGCTAACGCATGGGATGCAGGGTCGGCCAAGATGCTGGTTGCGCTTGGGGCCAAGGCCATTGCCACATCTTCGGCGGCGCATGCCTTTACGCTGGGACGGGCCGACATGGGCCATGTAACGCGCGATGAGGCGCTGGCGCACGCGCAGGATCTGGTGGCTGCGGTTGATGTTCCGGTGTCCGGTGATTTTGAGAACGGCTATGGCGCCTCGCCCGAGACTTGCGCCGAAACGGTGCGCATGGCGGCCGAGGTCGGGCTGGCAGGTATCTGTATCGAAGACACTGCCCTGCCCTCAAGCGAGCCTTATGAGCGCGAACATGCGGTTGAGCGCATTGCCGCGGCGGTTTCGGCGGCGCGCGCGCTTTCCAAGGACTTCTTTCTGTTTGCCCGCGCCGACGGGATCATGACCGGGGCCTATGACATCGAAGAGGCGCTGGCGCGGACGATCGCCTTTGACAAGGCAGGCGCAGACGGGCTTTACGTGCCGCTTCCCAAGTCTCCGGATGATCTTTTGCGGGTGATCAAGTCGACCGCCAAGCCGGTGAACGTTCTGGCGGCGGGGCCATATGCCAAGCTTACGCGGGCCCAATACGCGCGCATGGGTGCGGCGCGCATATCAATAGGCTCGGCCCTTGCGCGCGTCACACATCGCGTCATTCTGGATGCTGGCACGGCGATGTTCGGCAAAGGTGATTTCAGCCCACTGACCAAGGCCGCACCCGGAGCAACGATAGATGAGATGCTGAAATGAGGGCCTTTCTGGCCCTCCTCCTTCTACATCTGACGGCCGTTGCCGCCGTTGCGGCGCCCTATCCTGCGCGTATCGACCAATTCGTGAACGACTATGCGCAGGTTCTGACCCCGCCAACAAAGCAGCGGATCACCAACAAGCTAAGCGAGTGGCACCAGACTTCGGGGATCGAAGTGACGCTGGCCATCGCACAAAGCCGCGCTGATTATGACCCAAGCGCCTCGCTGGAAAGCTTTGCCTTGGGCATGTTCAACGGCTGGGGCATTGGGCGCGCGGCCCAGAACGACGGCATTCTGGTGCTTGTTCTGGTGGGCGATCGTAACATCCGAATTGCGCTGGGATCAGGATTTGGGCCTGAGTGGGACGCAGCGGCGCAGACGGTGATCGACAAGAGTTTCCTTCCCAAATTCCGCGAAGGGCGCATTTCTGAAGGCATCGAGCAAGGTATCGATGCCACTATTGTGCAGATTGCCCAGCCCTTCAGCGCGAATTTGGGCCCGGGCGCTGCCGAAGGCACATCCAAAAGCGCAGCGCAGGGAAAAGGCGTGATCGTGATCATTCTCGCATTCTTTGCCCTTGTGATTGCAATTGGAGAACGCCAGCGGCTAACGCGCCTTGTTTTGCCATTTCGCAAGTGTCCCAATTGCAAAAAGCGCACTCTTTCGGTGCAAGAAGAGATCGTCCACGAGCCATTTCATGGCATGCGCGGAAAGAAACGCGTTCGCACAAGCTGTTCCAACTGCGACTGGGCGAATGAGAAAGAGTTCTATTTCTCAAGCGACGAGGGCGAGTCACGTTCTGGCCGCAGCGGCGGTGGCGGCGGATCAAGTTCAGGCGGCGGCGCAAGCGGCAAGTGGTAGGTGCCTGCGTGCGCTCCAAAGCCTAGAACCGAAAGGCGACCCTTGCGGAAAGCGTAACCATTTCTGCATCTTGCCCAGAGTTGTTGATGTTCTTGAAGTCGTGGAACAAAAGCTCGCTTCCAAGCGTCACCCGGTTGCCCAGATCATAGCCCACCCCGGCCCCAAGGACGTATCCGTTGTCCCGAAGCGGGTCAGAGGCAACCATTGCCGCCCCCGCCGTGCCGTACAGAAAGGCGTTACCGACGGCATAGCCGCCGCGCAGTTTTAGCCGTGCAAGCCCGTTGATGCGTGCCACACCGCCCAAATCAATATCCATGGTGTCATAGTCAAACTCACCACCTATCACGACGCGGTCGTTGTCGTAATTATACCCTACAAAAACACCACCGATCGCGCCGCGTCCCTGTGTTGCTGTGCGCCCATCGAGATGTCCCAATTGCGCGCCCGCATATATTCCTGTCAGGTCTCCTGCCGCGGCCGGGCTTGAGAGGATGCTCAAAAGCCCGATCAGAGTTGCTCTTCTCATTTTACTTCCTTTTATTCTTAGCTTCTTTACTTTCGCCAAGAACCGGCCATCCCCGCCTTGATCGCGAACCTAACGGCAGTTTCCGTTTTCCCAAAAACCATTTGTTTTCAGTCGGCTGAACTTTGCCGCTCAGGCAAGATTTCGCCAAATCCGGGGAAATGCACTGTTTCGAAAAGCGCCACAAAGCCCTTGTCGTATTTGGCCGCAAGCGTCGCAAACAGGCCAGAAAGCGCGCCCTTGCCGTGGCGAGATCAACGGAAGGGAGGGCGCCTTGCCTAAGAGGGATTGGATCATAGCCTTGGTCGTTCGCACCATCGGTGCAGAGCGTGGGCGCGCGGCGCGCGGGCGGCCCTGACGCGGGTTGCATGTGCTTGCCCGTTTCCGCCACGATCCAAGAAAGCCCTACCCATGACCCAGAACTCTGTTCGCCGCTCGGGCGGCCGCTCTGCCCGCCACGCCCTGCGTGCAGCGCCATTGGCCGAAAACATGCGCCCTGTAAGGCCCGGCATGTCCGGCGGTCGCTATAACCCGCTGACCCAGACCGACATTCAGAACATACACAGCGCGGCGCTGGATGCGCTTGAGGTTATCGGGCTTGCCGATGCCCCCGAAAGCGGCGTTCGGATACTGACCGGCGCGGGGGCGCTTTTGGGCGACGACGGGCGGATCAGGTTTCCGCGCGCCCTGGTCGAAGACATGCTGGCCATCGCCCCCAAGAACATCACGCTTTGCGGCCGCGATCCGGTCCATGACCTCGATCTGCGCGACACGCGGGTTTACTATGGAACGGCGGGCGCGGCGGTTCATATCGTCGATGTCGAGGGGAACAACTATCGCGAAAGCACGGTTCAGGACCTGCACGATGCCGCGCGCATCGTCGAGACGCTGGATAACGTGCATTTCTTTCAGCGCCCGATGGTCTGTCGCGATATTCCCGACAACCGCGAGATGGACCTTAACACCGTCTATGCGGCCTGCTCGGGAACGACCAAGCACGTCGGCACATCCTTTACCGAACCGGACTATGTCGCGCCGGCGCTTGAGATGCTGCACATGATGGCGGGGGGCGAGGATAAATGGCGCGAGAGGCCATTTGTTTCCAACTCGAATTGCTTTGTGGTTCCGCCGATGAAATTTGCCACCGAAAGCTGCCGCGTCATGGAAGAGTGCATTCGCGGCGGCATGCCGGTCCTGCTGTTGTCGGCCGGTCAGGCCGGTGCCACGGCCCCTGCCCCGATCGCCGGCGCGATCGTTCAGGCGGTCGCCGAATGCCTTGCCGGTCTGGTCTATGTGAATGCCATGGCTCCGGGGCACCCGGCGGTCTTTGGGACTTGGCCGTTTGTCAGCGACCTGCGCACCGGGGCGATGTCGGGCGGATCAGGGGAGCAGGCCCTTCTAACAGCTGGTTGCGCACAGATGCACCGCTTTTACGGGCTTCCTGGCGGCGCCGCGGCCGGTATTGCCGATGCCAAGATGCCGGACATGCAGGCAGGATGGGAACAGGCAACATCGAACGTCATGGCGGGGCTTGCGGGGCTGAACATGGTTTATGAAGCGGTGGGCATGCATGCCTCGCTTTTGGGGTTCTGTCTTGAGTCCCTTATTCTGGGCGATGACATGCTGGGCCAGGTGCAGCGCTGCGTCAGAGGCATTGAGGTCACGCCTGACACGCTTAGCCTTGAGACAATGAAAGAGACCTGTCTTGGGGGCCCGGGCCACTATCTGGGCACGCAGCAGACCCTGTCGCTGATGCAGACCGAATATATCTACCCCAAGATCGGTGACCGAACTTCCCCCAAGGAATGGGCAGAGATCGGCAAGCCGAACCTTCTTCGCCGCGCCACCGCCCGCAAGGAAGAGATACTGGCCGCGCCCACGACGGCCGCCTTCCCGCCGGAGGTGGACCACGCGATCCGCAAGGCCTTTGCCATTCACCTGCGCTAGCTTGAACTGGACAGTTCGCGGCGCGTGGGCTCATATCGCGGCCAAGCTCAGGAATTTGGGGAATGCGGCATGCAGATCACGGACACGATGGCAATTGTAACGGGCGGCGCCTCTGGCCTTGGCGAAGCTACGGCGCGGCATTTTCGCGAAAGGGGCGCAAAAGTCGCCATCCTTGACCGCGATGAAGAACGCGGCGCGGCGGTTGCGAAGGAAATCGGGGCAAGCTTTGCCGCCGTCGATGTCACCGATGCGGCCTCGGCCGAAGCGGCGATTGCAAAAGCCAAGGACGCCATGGGCGGGTTGAACGCTTTGGTCAACTGCGCGGGCATCGTGACCGGCAACCGCATCCTTGGGCGCAATGGCGTTCACCCGCTAGAGCCATTTGTCCGCACGATCGAGATCAACCTGATCGGCACGTTCAACATGCTGCGCCTTGCCGCTCAGGCAATGGACGGCAATGAGCCCGATGCAGATGGCGCGCGCGGCGTTATCATCAACACTGCCTCTATCGCGGCAATGGAAGGACAGGCAGGTCAGGCGGCATATTCGGCCTCAAAAGCCGGGGTGGCGGGGATGACCCTGCCGATTGCGCGCGATCTGGCCCGGCAGGGCATTCGGGTTATGGCAATCGCACCGGGAATATTCATGACCCCCATGCTGGAAAGCCTTGGGGATGAAGCCCTTGCCGAGCTTTCGGCCAAGGTGACGTTTCCCAAGCGCCCCGGAAAGGCCCGTGAATTTGCCCATCTGGCGCAGACGATAATTGAATGCGCCTATCTGAACGGGGAAACGATACGGATCGACGGGGCGCTTCGCCTTACTTGAACTTTACCGCGCAAGCCTATGTCAATTCAGCCTTCTGCGCGTTCTTCAAGGTCCAGCCATTCAGCTTCGGCGGCATCAAGCAGGGCCTGCCGCGCAACCAGAGCATCGGTGGCTTTTTGAAACTTGGCGGGCTCTTTGCTGAAAAGATCCGGGTCGGATAGCAGCGTCACAAGTTTTCCGATCTCAGCCTCAATGCGCTCCATCTCGGCTGGCAATGCCTCAAGGCGGTGACGCTCTGTAAAACTAAGGCCCGAACTTTTGGTCTCTGACGACGCTTTATCTTTCTTTTTCTTGGTCTTCTGGTCCGTCTTTGAAGTTGATTTCTCGCCGCGCTGCGCCTGATAGTCACTCCAACCGCCCGCATAGACGGTCGCCGTGCCGTCGCCTTCCATTGCAACGGTTGTCGTTGCGACGCGGTCAAGAAAATCGCGGTCGTGGCTGACAAGGATCACGGTTCCGGCGAAATCATCCAGAAGCTCCTGCAGCAGGTCCAGAGACTCGACGTCCAGATCGTTGGTCGGCTCGTCCAGTACCAGAAGGTTGCATTCTCGCGCCATCAGCTTGGCCAAAAGCAGCCGCGCCTTTTCGCCGCCCGAAAGTGAGCGGACGGGCGCGCGGGCTTGGGCATCGGTAAAGAGGAACTCTTTGAGATAGCCGACGACGTGGCGCGGCGTGCCGCGAACCATCACCTGATCGGCCTTGCCGGACACGGCCATGTCCTTGTCACCGACAAGGCTTTCCCAAAGGCTCATATCCGGATCAAGCGCTTCGCGGTTCTGATCAAAGATGGCCGTTTCAAGTTTGGTGCCAAGCTTGACTGTGCCCTCGTCAGGTTCAACTTCGCCGGTCAACATCTTTAAAAGAGTGGTTTTTCCAACTCCGTTTGGCCCAACCAGCGCGACCCGGTCGCCCCGTTGCACCGTCAGTGAAAAGCCCCGCAGGATGTCACGGCCATCATAGGTTTTGCTTATGCCCGTGGCCTCTATCACCTTCTTGCCTGACGCCTGCGCCGCGCCAAGCGCCATGCCTGCGGTCCCTTGGCGGCGGATCATTGCCGCGCGATTGGCACGCAGATCGGCAAGCGCGCGCACGCGGCCCTGATTGCGTTTGCGCCGGGCCGATATGCCCTCGACCGCCCAGCGGGCCTCTGCCTTGATCTTGCGGTTCAGTTTATGGCGCGCCTCGTCCTCTTCGTCCCAGACCTTGTCGCGCCATGCCTCAAAGGCGGCAAAGCCCTGTTCCTGGCGGCGCACGACGCCGCGGTCGATCCACAATGTGGCGCGGGTCAGCGCGTTCAGGAACGCCCGGTCGTGGCTGATCAGCACAAAGGCCGCGGCGGTGCTGGACAGCTCTCGCTCAAGCCATCCAATAGCCTCGATATCCAGGTGGTTGGTCGGCTCATCCAGAAGCATAAGCTCTGGCGCCTCGGCCAAAAGCTTGGCAAGCGCCGCGCGCCGCCTTTCGCCGCCTGAAGCCGTTGAAACCTCGCCTGCGGGATCAAACTTCAGACCTTCGGCAACCGCTTCGACCTTGTAGTCCTGACCGGGCTCAAGCCCGCTGGTTGCAAAATCGCCAAGCGTTGCAAAACCTGTCAGGTCGGGGTCCTGCTCCATGTAGCCGGTGGAGGTTTGCGGGGCCAGCACGCGGTCGCCCCTGTCAGCTTCGACCAGACCGGCCATGACCTTCATCAGCGTCGATTTACCCGACCCGTTCCGCCCGACAAGGGCGACGCGGTCGCGTTCCTGAACGATAAGCGACAGACCCTCAAAGACGGGATCGCCGCCAAAGGTCAGGGAGATATCGGAAAGTTGCAAAAGTGGTGCGGCCATTGCTGCGAGCTATGCGCAAGGGCGGCGGGCGTCAACACCCGGCGTGCGCCATGCACCCGAATTCAGCGTGCAGGCCGGGCCGATCCGCGGCGATCAGCTTGCCACAGCGCGCAGGGCCCGGGCGCGGGCCGCCGGAACCGCCTGAATTTCAACGGCGGTAAAGACATGCAGGGTGTTCAGTTCGGCATCAATGACCGCGTGGTCGCTGACCCAGCCGCCCATCCCCAGATAGGTGCGCAAGAGCGGCGGCATCGCCTGCATGGCGCGCCTTGGGTCGGCTTTGCGGCGCAGGCGGGTGGAGAAACGAAAGACGTTCGGCGCCTTCACGCCCGGGGCCAAGTGGCGCGGCGCAAGGTGCCGGTCACGGATCCAGGCGAATGCATCGCCATGGGCGCGCCCCTCGGTGCCGGCAAAGGAAGAGCAGCCAAACAAGAGTTTCACCTCTTTTTCATCGACCAGCCGCGTCATGGCGCCCCAAGCAACGCGCAGGATGTCGGGGTCATGCAGGCCGGGGCGCAGGCAAAAGCGGCCCATTTCGATCAGCGCGCCCTCAAAGCTGACCAAGGGCGCAAGGTCATAGAACTGGGCCGCGTAGCTTTGGGCGATCTGGCGACCGCTGGACAGGAACATGTACCGAAAGCAGGCCACAAGCTGGTCTGTCTGAACGTCCTCGATCAGAACATGGGTACAAAGATCATCAAAGCGGTCGGCGTCGATGCCGTCCACCTTGTGAAAGGCAAGGTGCCGCAAACGCTGGGCTGATCGCACATCGCCTTGCGTTTTGGCTGGGCGCGCCCGGTATCTTCCCTTGCCGAACCCGCGCATCTGGCGCTCCTTTATTGGAAAGGCGTAAGTTTCGGCCTAAATATGCGTCGAGGGCCGTTGCAGCACAAGCTGTCACAGGATCGGCCGGGGCGCAGAGGCGCGCCTGAAACACCGCAAGGGGCACCAGAATGGACAAAGTCGTCAAATCCGAAACCGAATGGAAAGAGCAACTGTCTGATCTGGCCTACAAGGTCACGCGCAGGCATGGCACCGAACGGGCCTTTACCCATGACGATTTTCCAAAAGGCGCCGGGACTTTCCGCTGTGTTTGCTGCGGCGCGCCGCTTTTTGATCAGGCCACCAAGTTTGACAGTGGAACCGGCTGGCCGTCTTTTTACGCCCCGATCGACGCAGAGATGGTTGGCGAGAAAAGCGACAATAGCTGGCTGATGCGACGCACCGAAGTCCACTGCAACCGCTGCGAGGCGCATCTGGGCCATGTCTTTCCAGATGGTCCCCAGCCGACCGGGCTGCGCTATTGCATCAACGGCGTTGCTCTGACGTTTGAAGCAGAGGACTAGTTTCCGCCGCCCAGAAACTCGCCGGCGTTGATGTTGCCTAGGTTGCCCAGAAGCTGACGCAGGAACGAAATGCCCTTGATGTTGCTGTCGGTCACGCGCCGGGACAGGGCAACAACCTTGCCGTCTTCCAGCGTAAAGCGCTCGATGTTTTCAACAACCCCGGCCTGATCAAAGCTTATGGCGACCACCTGCCGGTCAATTTCCTGAGGCTTGCGATAGGCAAAGCTTCTGAAACGGCTGCGAACGTAGTAGTATCCGCTGTCCTTCAGAACGCCCGTTGAAGTTGGGCGACCGATCGCTTCGGCGACGGTATCGCGGTTGTCCACGCCGACCGTGATTGCCTGAAGTTCGGAATCCGACGGCACATACCCATGGTTCTGGTATGTCGCCGAACAGGCCGATACCAAAAGAAAAACCGCACAAAGCTTGAAAAAGCCGCTCAGTCTTGCCATTCCCACTTTCTCGCCGCCCCGCGTGACTTGCCTGACGACCGGCTTACAGAAGGATCGTGCGTGGTTCAAGAAAGGAAGCAAGCCATGTCAGAACGCGCATTCAGCCAAATCTTGCGGTTTGGGGACCTACCAAACCGCAAAGCGACCGAGTTTTCACTGATTCCAGACGCCAAGCAGCGTGAAGCCATCGCAAAAGAGCTGGGAATCGTTTCGTTGAAAAAATTGACTTTTTCCGGTCGCTTGGCACCAATGGGCAGCGCGGATTGGCAGCTTGAGGCGAAATTGGGCGCAACGGCGGTTCAATCTTGCGTTGTCACGCTAGAGCCTGTGACCACGCGGATCGATACAGCCGTGGCGCGCAGCTACCTCAAAGATCTTGCCCTGCCCGAAGCGCAGGAAGAGGCAGGCGGCGAGATGGAGATGCCCGAGGATGACACGGCAGAGCCGCTTGGCACCGAAGTGGACCTTGCGCAGGTTGCGATAGAGGCGCTTGCGCTGGCCCTGCCCGACTATCCGCGGGCGGACGGCGCCGATCTGGAACAGGCAACCTTTGCGCCAAAGGGCGTTGAACCCTTGCAAGACAGCGATCTAAAGCCCTTTGCCGGCCTTGCCCAATTGCGAAAAAAGCTTGAGCAAGGTAAGGAAGACTGACGCGTGCGGTGCCATGCGGAAAAACACTTGCGCCGGGGTCGAATCTGAGTATGTTCGCGGCCTCTTGCATATAAGCTGGCAAATCAGGGCAATACGGCCGTGAATGCCTGAAAAACACCGGGGTTAATTCCCCTCTAAACGCCGAGGTTGAGACATGGCTGTCCCTCAGAATAAAATCACTCGTTCGCGCCGCAACATGCGCCGTGCACATGACGCACTGGTCGCCGGCAACCCCGACGAGTGCTCGAACTGTGGTGAGCTTAAGCGCCCCCACCACGTTTGTGGCGCCTGCGGCCACTACGACAACCGTGAGGTTGTTGCCCAGTCCGTAGAGGTTGACCTTGACGATGAGGACGCCGCGTAACAAGCGGCGCCCCTCGCGGGCCATGACCGAAGCGGTACTCACCCCACAACGGTTCGTTATATCCGTCGACGCCATGGGCGGCGACCGTGGCCCTGCCCCAGTGGTGGCGGGGCTTTCGCGTTCGGCCGTCAAGAACGCACAGATCAACTTTATCCTGCACGGCGACAAGGCGGTGCTTGCCCCGCTTGTTGCGCGGCGCAAGAACCTGGCCGGCCGGGTTGAGATCCGTCACACCGAAGAGGTGGTGACGATGGATGCAAAGCCCAGCCAGGTGATGCGCAACGGCAAGGCCACTTCGATGTGGTCAACGATTGAAGCTGTGCGCGCAGGCGACGCCCATGTCGCGGTGTCCTGCGGCAACACCGGCGCGCTGATGGCCGTTTCGATGCTGCGCCTGCGGCGCCTGCCCGGCATCAACCGCCCGGCAATTGCCTGCCTCTGGCCTTCGCGCAATCCCGGCGGTTTCAACATCATGCTGGATGTCGGCGCCGATGTTCGCGCCGATGAACATGATCTGTCCCAATACGCCCTGATGGGCGCGTCCTATTCGCGCAACGGTCTGGGCATCAAACGCCCGCGCGTCGGGCTTTTGAATGTCGGCACGGAAGAGCACAAGGGCCGGGCCGAGCTGAAAGCGGCCAATGAGCTTATTGCCGAGATCGCCGATGGCGCGAATTTCGACTATGTCGGCTTTATCGAAGGCGGCGATATTCCATCATCCAAGGTTGATGTGGTGGTCACGGACGGGTTTACCGGCAACATTGCTCTGAAGACGGGCGAAGGCACGGCAAGCTTGATCCGCGATCTTCTCAAACAGGCCTTCAAGGCCACGCCCCTGTCACGAATCGCCGCACTTCTTGCCTTTACTTCGCTGCGCCGCCTTTCAAAACGCACCGACCCGCGGCAGGTCAACGGCGGCGTCTTTCTTGGCCTGAACGGCACGGTCGTCAAATCGCATGGCTCTGCGGATGCAACGGGCGTCTCGGCCGCGATAAAGCTTGCCTTCACGCTGGCACAGTCGGGCTTTACCGAAAGGCTTGCGGCACGTGTTGCAACTTCCTCTACGCCGCGCTTAGATGCGCAGGACGCGGGACCCAGGGACAAGAGCACAACATGACACGACGCGCAGTCGTCAGGGGCATCGGGCACTACCTGCCCGATCGTATCGTTCCGAATTCGGAATTTGAAACCAGCCTAGATACTACCGATGCATGGATCAAAAGCCGCAGCGGCATTGAGCGCCGGCATTTCGCGGCCGAGGGGCAGACAACCTCTGACATCGCCGCGCGCGCATCGCGTGCTGCGCTTGCCAATGCGGGGCTTGATGCAAGCGATATCGACGCCATCATCGTTGCAACATCCACGCCCGATCTGACCTTTCCCTCTGCTGCGACTATGGTTCAGGCCGAACTGGGCATGACAACTGGCTTTGCTTTCGATGTTCAGGCGGTTTGCGCCGGCTTCGTCTTTGGTCTGGCAAATGCAAATGCATTGATTGATTCGGGTCAGGCCGATCGCGTGATGGTCATCGGCGCAGAGACCTTTAGCCGCATCATGGACTGGACCGACCGAAGCACTTGTGTGCTTTTTGGCGACGGCGCAGGCGCGCTGATCCTTGAAGCGCAGGAAGGCAATGGCACGAACGCAGATCGCGGAATTCTGGCCACTGACCTTAATTCCGACGGGCGCTTTCGCGATCTTCTTTACGTCGATGGCGGGGTTTCGACCCAGACGACCGGTTATCTGCGCATGCAGGGCAAGGAAGTCTTTCGCCACGCGGTCGAGAAACTAAGCGCCACGGCCGAAACTTCCCTTGGAAAACTGGGCCTGACTGGCGACGATGTCGACTGGATCGTTCCGCATCAGGCGAACATCCGGATCATCAAGGGAACGGCCAAGAAGATGGGCGTTTCGATGGATAATGTCGTCGTTACCGTACAGGATCACGGCAACACTTCGGCGGCATCGATTCCCCTTGCGATGTCGGTTGGCGTGCAAAACGGGCAGATCAAGAAAGGCGATCTGGTCGTGACCGAGGCAATCGGGGGCGGTCTGGCGTGGGGATCGGTCGTTCTGCGCTGGTAATCGCCGTTTAAATGGCCGATCCAAGCCATTGATATTGACTCGGAAAATCAATTCTCTCATCCTTTCGTGAAATCACAAGGGGACAAGAAATGTCGGACAAGACACTCACACGTATGGATTTGAGTGAAGCTGTTTTCCGTGAAGTCGGCCTAAGCCGTAACGAATCTGCCCAATTGGTCGAAAGCGTGCTGGCCCATATGTCGGATGCACTGGTCAAGGGACAGAGCGTCAAGATTTCTTCGTTCGGCACCTTTTCGGTGCGTGACAAGGCGGCACGTGTTGGCCGCAACCCCAAGACCGGGCAAGAGGTTCCTATTCACCCACGTCGTGTGCTGACGTTCCGCCCATCTCATCTGATGAAGGATCGCGTCGCGGCGGGGAACAAGCGTTAAGGCGCGGGGCGCGGAATGGAAAAAGCGCGCGACGCCTTTCGCACCATCAGTGAAGTTGCCATGTGGCTGGAAACGCCGGCGCATGTGCTGCGCTTTTGGGAAAGCAAATTCTCACAGGTAAAGCCGGTAAAACGTGCCGGTGGTCGGCGCTATTATCGTCCGGGCGATATGGAACTTTTGGGCGGTATCAAAAAGCTGCTTCACGAAGACGGTATGACCATCAAGGGCGTTCAGAAAATCCTGCGCGAAGAAGGGGTTAGGCATGTCGCAGACCTGTCACCGCCGCTGAATCTCGACGTCGAAGACGATGGGCCGGACAGCGTTGATGATGCGCCAGATGCGGTCGTTGAAGCGCCCGCCGCTGCGCAAAGCGAGACCGCCGAAAAGGCCCCTCAGCCCGCGCCCGAAGAAGCCGCGGAAGAGGCCGTCGAGGCACCTTCAGAGGAGGCGCCCGCCCTTCCCCCAGAGGTCGCCGAAGAGCTTTTGCGTCAGGCGCAACAGGCGGATGCTGATGCCGCAAGCGCCGCCCAGAAACTGAACGGCGCGGACGCCGCCGCAACAGAGACTTCCGAAGAGATCGCAGAGGCCCCGCCGGAGCCTGCTGAGACATCGATGGTGGCCGACACCGCGGCGCAGGATGCCCCCCCGGAACTGACCGCCGACGACGGCGATGACAAAGCCGATGAGGCCGAAGAAACGGGCCAGCCCGAAGATACCAAAGACGAAGATGAACCCGCCGCGCAGGAAGCCGAAGAAACGCCCGCCCCCTTGGTTGCAGAGAACGCCGATAGCGACCCTTCGGACCATGAGCTTGAGGTGCCGCCGGCCATCGCCGCACAGATTCGGAAGATGGACAAGACAGCGATGAGCGCGCGGCGCGCCCAGATCGCCCCGCTTTACGCCCGCCTGAGCGCCCTGCGCGACCGCATGGGTCAATGAGCTGGTGATAGTTGGCTATTCGCGCTTGCTACGCCGGGAAAAACCGGTATGAAGACCCCCGAGTTCGGGCTATGGCGCAGCCTGGTAGCGCGTCCGTCTGGGGGACGGAAGGTCGCAGGTTCGAGTCCTGCTAGCCCGACCATCGAACCACCGCCCGCAGGCTTATGGCCGCGGGCGTTTCTGTAAGCGGGGAACGCTTTATGGCCGGTACTGGTGTCTTGCCAAGCCAAGCATTGCAATCGATGATTTCGCGGGGCGAGATCACGGCAGAGCCGCCGGTCATCCCCGAACAGATTCAGCCTGCAAGCATTGATCTTCGCCTTGGCAATATTGCCTACCGCGTACGCGCCTCTTTCTTGGCTGGCGCCGGGCGCAGTGTCGCCGAGCGCCTTGAAGAGTTCGAGATGCACCGCGTTGATCTGACAGATGGTGCGGTGCTGGAAAAGGGCTGTGTCTATGTGGTGCCGCTGATGGAGCGGCTGGCGCTGCCGGTGGATGTTCAGGCGGTTGCCAACGCCAAGTCATCGACCGGGCGGCTGGATCTTCTGACACGCACCATCACCGATGGCGGCGAAGAGTTTGATCGCATCGCGCCGGGCTATGACGGCCCGCTTTATGCCGAGATTTGTCCGCGCTCCTTTTCGGTGCTGGTGCGTCCGGGGATGCGCCTGAACCAGATACGCTTTCGCCGTGGGCAGGCCGTTCTGTCCGACGCCCAGCTATCTGCGCTGCACGATCAGGTAACGCTGGTGTCTGGTCCCGCCCATATCGATCAGGGCCTTGGGTTCTCGGTTGATCTGAAACCTTCAAGCGGTGATCTCGTGGGGTATCGCGCCAAGCCGCATACCGGGGTCATCGATCTGGAAAAGATCGGCCACTACACCGCGGGCGACTATTGGGAAGAGGTGCGTACAGCCGAGGGGCGCATCATCCTTGATCCCGGCGCTTTCTACATTCTGGTCAGCCGCGAGGCGGTACATATACCGCCCGAATACGCCGCCGAAATGGCACCCTATCTTGCGATGGTGGGTGAGTTTCGGGTGCATTATGCGGGGTTCTTTGATCCGGGGTTTGGCCACGCAGCAGCAGGCGGCACCGGATCGCGCGGCGTTCTTGAAGTGCGGTGCCACGAGGCACCCTTTGTGCTTGAGCATGGCCAGATCGTCGGGCGATTGGTCTATGAACACATGGCAGAGGTGCCCGATCAGCTTTATGGCGCGGGCATCGCATCGAACTATCAGGGGCAGGGTTTGAAGCTGTCAAAGCACTTCAAGGCGCCCTGACGCAAGTTGCAAGAAATGCCCTTGGTAAGACTGCCAAGGACCCTGCCAAGCCCGGATCATCGAAAGCCCCCGATGCTGTCGCTGCCCATTTAGCTGCGCAAGGCACCATAGCGATCATGCGATCTTTGTCTGGACGTCAGAGGACCAGCGCGCGCCGCTTGCAGGGCCTTAGAAGCGTCCCATGCGGCGCGTGATCTTGGCGGCTTGGCGGTGACGCTTGGCATCTTCGCGCCCTTGGGTCAGCTGATCCTGATCGGCGGCCGTCGGGGCACCCTTTTGCTTGCCCTTTCGTGACGCCATTTCCATGCCCTTGTTGATGCCCGAGTTCAAAAGCCGGCGCATCACGATCTTGATGACCATATTGATGATCTGGTTCACGTTCATGGGATCGTTCCCTTTTATGGTTCGAACATTTCGCCTTGGTTCTCGTCTTCTTCTGCCTCGTCGTCTTCGCCTGTATCCAGACCCGGGCCCTGCCCCGGCGGTGGCCGGTTTTCAAGCAGTCCCGCGGCGCGCAGCTCTTTAAGCCCGGGCAAGTCGCGTGCGCTTTCCAGTCCGAAGTGATCCAGAAACTCCTGAGTGACAACATAGGTCACCGGCCGGCCCGGCGTCATGCGGCGGCGGCCAAAGCGGATCCACTCCAGTTCCAGAAGCTGGTCTATTGTGCCCCGGCTTACGCCGACGCCGCGGATCTCTTCGATCTCGGCGCGGGTGACGGGCTGATGATAGGCGATGATGGCAAGGGTTTCGATCGCCGCGCGCGAAAGCTTTCGCGTCTCGACCGTTTCCTTTTGCATCAGAAACCCCAGATCGGGCGCGGTGCGGATGGCCCATGCATCGCCAACCTTGACGACGGATACCCCCCGCCCCTCATAGCGCTTCTTGAGGTGCACAAGCGCCTCGGCCGGGTCCGATCCATGCGGAAGCCGCGCGGCCAACTCGCGCACCGTCACCGGTTCGGCGGTTGCAAAAAGCACGGCCTCGACCATGCGTTCCTGTTCGCCCATCGGTGGCGCCTCAAAAAGGCTATCGTTCTGGGGGGCCTCAACCGTCATTCGGGTCTCTTTTCTTCTTGATCTGAATGGGGGCGAATACATCGTCCTGACGGATGTCGATCTTTCCTGCTTTTACCAGTTCCAGCGAGGCGGCAAAAGTGGCTGCCGCCGCCGAGCGCCGCTTTTTGGGATCGCTTTCCCAGCCTTCGGGCAGATAGCTCATCAAATCGGTCCAGTCACCGGCATAGCAGATCAGGCCGCGCAGCCGGTCCAGCGCCTGCTCCATCGTAAACAAAAGCTCACGGTCCATGACATAGGGGCGAAAGTCATCGCGCGTGCGAAGCCGGGCGTAGGCCTGCATCAGGTCCAGAATGGTCGCGGTGTATTTCACCTTGCGCACGCGCTCTACGCTTTCGGGAACGCCGCGCGCAAAGAAGTCGCGGCCAAGCTGGTCGCGCGCCATCAGTTTGGCGGCCGCATCGCGCATCGCTTGCAGACGTTCCAACTGAAAGGCCAGATGCGCGGCAAGCTCTTCGCCTGACGGCCCTTCGTCGTTGGGATCGGCCGGTAGCAAGAGGCGCGACTTGAGAAAGGCAAGCCATGCCGCCATCACAAGGTAATCGGCGGCAAGTTCGATCCGCAGGCCCTTGGCCCGATCGATAAAGACAAGGTATTGCTCTGCCAGATGCAGGATGGAAATCTTGCGCAGATCGACCTTCTGGGTCCGCGACATGGTCAGCAAAAGATCAAGAGGCCCCTCATAGCCGTCGACATCAACGATCAGCGCCTCGGCGGCAAGGCGCGCTTCGACTTCGGTCTGATCTTCGAATGTTTCAGCCATTGATCACCTCGGGAACAAGCGCCCGAAATTCGGCCTCTAGCGCCGGGATGTCAACCTTGGGGGAAGAAATTCGCAAGCCTAGCGCCCGGTTCGCGCGTTCCGCTGCGGCCTCTGTCATCTGCCCAAGCCCAACGATCTGAACCATCTCGGACATATCGCCGTTGCAATGCAGAACGATGTCACAGCCCGCGGCCAGCGCCGCCGCCCCGCGTTCGCCGGGCGTGCCGCTTAGCGCCTGCATCGAGATATCGTCGGTCAACAGAAGGCCGCCAAAGCCGATTTCATCGCGGATGAGTTCGATCATTCGGGGCGAAAGCGTTGCGGGGCGCTCGGGATCGATCCTGTCAAAAACGATATGGGCGCTCATCGCGATCGGAAGATCGCTAAGGTCCCTGAACGGCGCAAAATCGTGCCGGGCCAGCCAGCGGTGTTCCTTGTCGATGTGCGGCAGGTCCAGATGGCTGTCGAGCGTTGCAAGGCCGTGCCCGGGCATATGCTTCACAACTGGCAGAACACCCCCCGCCAGATGCGCATCGGCAACAAGGCGGGCAATCTTTGCCACATCAGCGGCCGCGCTCGCGTAGCAGCGGTTTCTAAGGACCGCATGGGTTTGACCCCGCGCGATGTCGGCCACGGGCGCGCAGTTGACGTCGATGCCCACATCCCGCAGCTCGGCCGCGATCAGCGCATAGCGCAGCGCCATTGCGCGCGCGGGGGCTTTCGCCATCTGCTCAAGCGGCGGCATCCAAGCGCGCCAATGCGGCGGACCAAGGCGCTGAACGCGCCCGCCTTCCTGATCGATAAGTATGGGACAGTTCCAACCCGCAGCCTCGCGCAGATCGGATGTCAGACGGCGCAACTGATCGGGCGCCTCGACGTTGCGCGCAAAAAGGATGAACCCCCAAGGGTCAGCCTCGGCAAAAAATGCACGCTCATCTTGCGAAAGTGCGGGGCCTTGGCATCCAAGGATAAAGGCCCCGCGATGCATGTTTAGCGGATTACGACAGGGATGCAGGCCGCGTTTTCGGCAAGCAGGGCCGAACAGAAGCGGCGCGCGTCGTTGATGTCGTCAAAGCCCATGGCACGTAGGCGGTAAAAGCTGCGCCCGGCCGACTGCGCCTTTTGGATAACGCGCTTTTTCTCAGCCATATAGGGGCCGAAACGGGCGGCAAGACGATCCCATTCGGTCTTTGCGATCTTTTCACTGTCGTAGGCGCCAAGCTGAACCAGACGGGTACCGGTGGCCAGGGTTGCGGCATCGACGTCAATGTCTTGTTCAGCGGACAGGCTTACAGCCGTTTCCGCCGCTTTCCTGACAATGTCAGAAGCCGGGCGAAGCCGCGGGCGCGGCGAGGATTTGACCCCGGGCGTTGATGCCGAAACCAGCGTTTGTTCGTTCTTTGGGGTCTTGTTTGCCTCGGTGACCGTGCGCTGCGCCTCTTGCAGGGCTGCAAGAACCGGGTCGTGGTCGGCAGCATCGCTGGCGGCGCTGTCCTTGGGCTCATCTGCTATGGCCACACCGTTGATCGTGGCCTCGACTTTTGCGGCTGGAACCGGCTGATCCAGATCCGGTTTGGGCAGGACATCGGCCTCTGTCAGTTGTAGCGGCTGCGGGGCAAGAACGATCTTGTCAGCCGGAGCTGCAGCCGTGCCTTCGGCCTGAACGGCGTTGACCGCAAGGCCCTGATGCGCGGCCTGAGAGCCGCCGGGATCTTCGGGCTGAACGCGCATGGGGCCTTCAAGCGCCCGCACAACCGGCACGCCAGAGACGTCGCGCACGGTCAGCTTGTAGC
Source organism: Paracoccaceae bacterium (assembly GCA_030148005.1). Taxonomy (GTDB): domain Bacteria; phylum Pseudomonadota; class Alphaproteobacteria; order Rhodobacterales; family Rhodobacteraceae; genus JASBSV01. Next base: position 97,055 of record JASBUI010000019.1, read on the forward strand.
CCCAAAGGGCCAGACCCGCGACAAGAGCGACCGAAGTGATCGCCCCCACCCAGTTAAGGAAGGTACTTACCATCGACACGCCGGACACCGGCCTGATGTCCGCGCTCGCGTCGTCCGAATGTCCGTAAGGATCCGTCACGCCCATATTTTTAGCCTCGTTGCCCGTCCGGCGGTTTGCCGCCGTGTTGGTTTGTCTTTGCCTCGGCCCCGCCCTTGAGCGCCGTTAAATCAGCGCATTTCTTCCACCGGAGTTACCCCCAAGATACCAAGACCGGCAGAAATAACAACGGAAACGGCCCGGGCAAGCGCGATTTTTGCCACCGATGCCTTTGGGTCGTCCTGAACAAAGCGCAGTTCGGGCAATTCGTTGCCGCGGTTCCACAGTGCATGGAACTCTGAGGCAAGCTCATAAAGGTAAAAAGCAACGCGGTGCGGCTCGCCGGTTCTGGCGGCAATCTCGATCAGGCGCGGCCATTCGGCGATCTTGCGCGACACGGCAAGCTCTGCCTCGTGCGCGATCAGTGACAGATCGGGCGCGGCGCTTGTATCCACGCCCGCTTCGGCCGCTTTGCGCAGCACCGAATGCACACGCGCGTTGGCGTATTGGACATAAAAGACCGGATTGTCCTTGGACTGGTCCAGCACCTTGTCGAAGTCGAAGTCCAGCGGTGCGTCGTTCTTGCGCGTCAGCATGACGAACCGGGTGACGTCTGGGCCGACCTCATCCACGACATCGCGCAGCGTCACGAAAGTGCCGGCGCGTTTGGACATCTTGAAGGGTTCGCCGTTCTTGTAGAGGCGCACAAGCTGGGTCAGTTTGATGTCCAGCGGAACCTTGCCATCCGAAAGGGCCGAAACGGCGGCTTTCATCCGTTTGACATAGCCGCCGTGATCGGCGCCAAAGACATCGATCAGAGCATCAAAGCCGCGGGTCACCTTGTCATAGTGATAGGCGATGTCGGGTGAGAAATAGGTCCAGCTTCCATCGGACTTGCGCACTGGTCTGTCGACATCGTCGCCATGGGCGGTCGATTTGAAAAGCGTCTGTTCACGCGGCTCCCAGTCTTCGGGCGTCTTGCCCTTGGGCGGCTCAAGCGTGCCAACATAGATCAGGCCCTTGGCATCAAGATCGGCCAGCGCCGCTTCGATCCGCCCGGTGCCGTAAAGCGCCTTTTCAGAGAAAAAGACATCCATTTCAATCCCGAGAACCTTCAGGTCTTCGCGGATAAGGTCCATCATCGCGGCGGTCGCAAACTCGCGCACTTCGGCAAGCCAGACATCTTCGTCCTTGCCGACGTAGCCGTCGCCAACCTTGGCTTTCAGCGCCTCACCAACCGGAACAAGGTAGTCACCGGGATAGGTGCCATCCTCGAAGGCGACCTCTTGGCCCAGCGCTTCGAGGTAGCGCAGATAGACAGAGCGGGCCAGGGTATCGACCTGCGCGCCGCCGTCATTGATGTAGTACTCACGCGTGACGTCATGGCCCGAGAAATCCAGAAGCGAGGCAAGCGCATCGCCAAAGACCGCGCCGCGCGCGTGACCGACGTGCAAGGGGCCGGTGGGGTTTGCCGAAACAAACTCGATATCGATCCGTTTGCCCTGCCCCATCTTCGAGCGTCCGAAATCCTTGCCCTCACCAAGCGCCGCGCCGATGACGCCCTGCCAGAGAGACGGCGCAAGCGTGAGGTTCAAAAACCCCGGGCCCGCAACTTCGGCTTCCAGAATGCGTGCATCGGCGGTCAGTTCGGCCGCAAGTGCCACGGCAATGTCACGCGGCTTTTGGCCCGCGGGCTTGGCCAGAACCATCGCGGCGTTGGTTGCCATATCGCCGTGGGCTGCATCGCGCGGCGGTTCAACCGCAACGTTGGAATAGTCCAGCCCCGAAGGAAGCGCGCCTTGCGCAACCAGCTTTTCCAGCGAATTCACGACAAGCGCGCGGATATCCGTAAACAGGTTCATTTTCTCGGCCTTCATGGAATTTGACTGGGGTTTACCACGGCAACCGCCAAGGTCAACGTCAACACCGCAGTGCCTAGCCCCTGCCCTTCTTGTCCGCCTCTTCCGCCTTTTCGGCCTTGGCCTTGGCTTTCGCCTGTTCCTTCTCGGCCTTCTCGGCTTCCTTTTCGGCCTTGGCAATCTCGTCCCTTGCCAGCTTCTCGGCCGCAGCCAGCTCTGACAGCACTTCCTTGGTGGCAAGGAAAACGATCACCGAGCCCTCGGGCGTTCGGGGAAGTTCATCTGCGCCGGGCATGCGGATTTCGCCCGAAGGCAGCACCCGCGCCAGAAGAATCGCATCGGGGTGGCGTTCGCGCCATGCCTCGATCGTCTCTTCAGCGCCGATCTTGTGCTGGCCAAAGCCCCAGCCGGCACGGATCAGATCCATCAGTTCCGAATAGGTTTTCCCGCCTGCAAAGGTGCGCCCCCCAAGGGTTGCGGGCAGCGCATAGCGCGAACTTGCCTCGTTCTCGCGGGCCACCTGATAGGTGTTGTCGCGCCCGAACTCGGGGGCAAGGTCAGTTGCCACAAGCGTGTTGTAGGCATCGTTGTCGGTCGCCGCCACAAGGACCGAATAGCTCATGACCTCGACCTTGCGCTCTGCCGCTTCGGACAGGATATCGCCAAAGAACGTCGGCATGCCCTGTTTGCGTGCAGCGCGCAGGTGGCCGGGGTTGGGATCGCTGAGAAGGACGGGCACATCCGCCGTTGTCAGCGCCTTTGCAAAGCCTGTCGTAAAGCGAGAGCCGCCCACAAGCAGGATGCCGGGACGGTCACCGCCGGTCAGCGAAAGCGCGCGCGCCAGCGGCTTGACGGTAAAGCCGTGCAAGACAACGGTTACGGCGACAAGCGCAAAGGCCAGCGGGCCGATCAGGCTTCCATCCTCGACGCCAAGCCCGGCCAGACGTTCGCCAAAAAGACCGGCAACGGCCACAAGGACAACGCCGCGCGGGCCCATCAGCGCGATCAGCACCTTCTCGCGCCACGGCAGCCCCGTGCCGATAAGCGACAGCGCCACGGTTGCGGGGCGCACGACAAGAACCACCGCCGCCACAAAGGTCGCGGCGGTCCAGTCAAGGCGGCCGAGCTGTGCAAAATCCAGCGATGCGGCCAGAAGGATGAAGACGCCAGAGACCAAAAGGACGGTCGCGTGTTCCTTGAAGCGGCGCAGCTCTTCATAGGATGGAAGATTGGCGTTGGCGATGACCACACCCATCAGCGTGACAGCCAAAAGGCCGCTTTCATGCAGGACAGCGTTCGAGACGGCGAAAACGCCCATCAAGGCAACGAAGAGAAGCGGGACCTTCATGTATTCCGGCACATGCCCGCGCTTGAACGCCGCCGCCAGCAGAAAGCCCGCCGCAAGCCCCAAGGCCGAGGCGACAAGCACGCCCAGCACCAGCGCGCCTACCGCTTCGGCAGGTGTGGTTGCGGTGTTGATGACCAGAACGACTTCAAAGGCCAGAACCGCGGCCAAGGCGCCGATCGGATCGTTGACGATCGCCTCCCACTGCAAAAGCGCAGCGGGACGGCGCGACAGGCGGGCCTGACGAAGCAGCGGTGCGATCACCGTGGGCCCGGTGACGATCATGATGCCGCCAAAGACCGATGCCGCCTCCCAGCTTAGGCCCGCGCCATAGCGCAGCGCCAGCGTGGACAAAAGCCAGCCCACCGGCGCGCCGATGACGACAAGGCGCATCACGCCGGTTGCCGCATCGCGCAGTGAGTGGAAGTTCAGCGTCATCCCGCCTTCGAACAGGATAATGGCGACGGCAATGGATATCATAGGCGCCATCATCGGGCCGATATCGCGGGCAGGATCGAAAACCCCCATGACGGGGCCGATGATCACGCCTGCCAGAAGCATCAGAACGATCGCCGGAAGGTTCAGCCGCCATGCGAGCCATTGAGCTCCAACGCCAATAGTGCCCACAAGGGCAAAGGCGGTTACCGGATCCATCGCAACTGTCGAAGAAACGCTCATATTCCTGATACCCTTACTTACACAAAATCGCGCCGCGCATCCCATAGCGTGGATTTGCGCGTTTGGCGCGTATTATTTATCGCCCTTCAGCAATCTTGCATGTTCCTGAATGGCAAAGCGGTCGGTCATGCCTGCGATGTAGTCCGCCACGATGCGTGCCAGTGCGGTTTCGCCGCCCGCTTCGGCCACGTCCTTGCGCCATTGCTTGGGCAAAAGATCGGGCTGGGACATGAAAAGCGGGAAAAGGTCATTGATGACCTGCGTCACCTGTTCGCGCATGATGATCACATCGGGCGCGCGGTACATGCGGTGAAACAGAAACTCGCGGATGACCTTAAGGTCGGACCATATCGCATCGGTGAAACGGATCATCGGGCGGTCGGCGGCGCGGATATCCTCGACCGACTTTGGCGCCCTTTCGGCGAGCGTTGCGCGGGCAACATCAATCACATCAGCCACCAGAAGCCCGAAGAAGCGGCGCAAAGCTTCGTGCCGGCGGCGGTAGTAGTTCAGGCCGGGGTAAAGTTCATCGACCCGCGCAAAGCAGCCGTCAAGAAGCGGAAGCTCTGCCAGCTCATCGGTCGAGAACAGCTCGGCCCGAAGCCCGTCGTGCAGATCGTGGCTATTATAGGCGATGTCATCGGCAAGCGCGGCCACCTGCGCCTCGCCCCCTGCGTAGGTCGAAAGTTCAAGATCGTGTCGGCGGTTGTATTCGGACAAGGCAAACGGAAGCTTTCCGGTGACAGGACCGTTGTGCTTGGCGATGCCTTCAAGGCTTTCCCAGGTCAGGTTCAGCCCGTCAAAGTCGGCATAGTGGCGCTCTAGCGACGTGACGATCTTGAGCGCCTGCGCGTTGTGATCAAAGCCGCCATAGGGCGCCATGAGCGCGGCAAGCGCGTCTTCGCCGGTGTGGCCAAAGGGTGGATGGCCCAGATCATGGGCCAGTGCCACTGCCTCTGTCAGCTCTTCGTTCAGGCCCAAAGCGCGGCTGATCGTGCGGGCAACCTGCGCCACTTCGATGGAATGGGTAAGGCGGGTGCGAAAATAGTCGCCCTCATGTTCGATGAAGACCTGGGTCTTGTGTTTGAGCCTGCGAAAGGCGCTGGAATGGATGATCCGGTCGCGGTCGCGCTGAAAGCAGGAACGGAACGTGCTTTCCTCTTCGGCAACGAGCCGGCCGCGCGAGCGGTCGGGAAAAGTAGCATAGGGGCTTAGCATATGACGGCCTGTCCTTGTCGCCTGCGGTTTCCACCCATATATTGCGGATGACGCCAACTGGAAACCGGGACCTTTGATATGGACCTCAACCTGCCGCCAAGAGTGACCGAACGCGCCTTTGCCCGTCTGGCCGAGATTAATGCCGGCGGCGGACATCAGGCGCTGCGCGTTGCCGTCGAGGGCGGCGGATGTTCGGGGTTTCAGTATGACATCAAGCTCGATGAGCCCAAGGGCGACGATCTGATCCTTGAAGGATCGGGCCAGAAGGTTGTCGTTGACGCGGTTTCACTGCCCTTTCTGGCCAATGCGGTCATTGATTTCGCAGATGAGCTTATCGGGGCGCGTTTCGTGATCGAAAACCCCAATGCCACATCTTCCTGCGGTTGCGGCACATCCTTTTCGATGTGACCGAAACCAGCCGCGCGGCTGAGTATTTTTCACAAAGAAGAATGAGGTGACTTGACCCCAGCGCATCCGTGCATCAGGCCGGGCGAATGGCCGAGTTCGAAACTGTCATAATAGGCGCTGGCGCGGCCGGCATGATGTGTGCAGCACATGCCGGGGCGCGTGTTCTGGTGATTGATCATGCCAAAAAGCCGGGCGAGAAGATTCGCATCTCGGGCGGCGGGCGGTGCAATTTCACCAATCTTCACGCAGGGCCGGAAAACTTTCTGTCCCGCAACCCGCATTTCGCCAAATCCGCCCTAGCGCGGTACACACAGTGGGATTTCATTGAGCTTGTCGAGCGCTACGGCATCGCCTGGCATGAAAAGACGCTGGGGCAGCTTTTTTGCGACATCTCCGCCAAAGAGATCATCGCCATGCTTGTAAAGGAGATGGAGATCGCCGGCGCGCAGATGTGGCTGGAAACCAGCGTTTCGGGGATTGAGCGCAAGGACGATATGTTCGTGATCGCGACGACGCGCGGAGAGGTGCGCGCGGCAAATCTGGTCGTCGCCTGCGGCGGTAAATCCATTCCCAAGATGGGGGCAACCGGGTTTGGGTATGACATTGCCCGGCAGTTTGGCCATGAAATCACCGAAACGCGCGCGGGCCTTGTGCCACTGACCTTTTCAGGCGATCAGCTGGAGCGGCTGAAAGCGCTGGCCGGTGTGTCGCTAGAGGCGCGCGTCCATGCGGGCGGCGTCAGCTTTGATGAGGCGCTGCTTTTTACCCATCGCGGGCTGTCGGGGCCGGCCATCCTTCAGGTTTCGAACTACTGGCACGAGGGAGAGGCGATCACGATCGATCTTTTGCCGGGCCAAGGCGCCTTTGCCCATCTTCGCCAGAGGCGCAGCGAGGCGGGGCGCAAATCGATCACCACGGTTCTGGCAGAGCTTTTGCCCGCACGCCTTGCCGAAGATATGGCGCGCGATCTGGGGCTTTCGGGCAATATCGCCGATTTCTCGGATGCGCGGCTTGAAGAGATCGCCAAGGCGCTGCACGGCTGGACGGTGCTGCCATCAGGTTCGGAAGGGTACCGGACCGCCGAGGTCACACTTGGCGGGGTCTTAACCGATCAGGTATCGGCACGAACGATGCAATCTGCGCTTGTTCCGGGGCTTTACTTCATCGGTGAGGTCATGGATGTGACCGGCTGGCTTGGCGGTTACAACTTTCAATGGGCGTGGTCGTCTGGCTGGGCTGCGGGCACGGCTATTTCGCAAGGCTGACCGGCAAGGCGCTTGTCTTGGCCGCACCCGGCGGGATAGACCAAGTGCACCGGCGCCATCAAAGAGATCTTGCATGAAAATAGCGACCTTCAACATCAACGGCGTCAAGGCGCGCGTTCAGGCCCTGACCGACTGGCTTGATGAGGCGGCGCCGGATGTGGCGCTTTTGCAAGAGATCAAATCGGTTGACGAAGGGTTCCCGCGCGAGCTTTTCGAAGAGCGCGGCTACAACGTCGAAACGCATGGCCAGAAGGGGTTCAACGGGGTTGCGATCCTGTCGAAACTGCCGCTTGAGGATGTCACAAGGGGCCTTCCGGGCGATGAGGAAGATGAACAGGCCCGCTGGATCGAGGCCACCGTTGTCGGCGAAAAGGCGATCCGTGTCTGCGGGCTTTACTTGCCCAACGGCAACCCGGTTCCGGGCCCGAAATACAGCTACAAGCTTGACTGGATGGCGCGGCTTGAGGCACGGGCCAAGGCGCTTTTGGAAGGCGAAGAGCCTGCGCTTATGGCCGGTGATTACAACATCATTCCCCAGCCCGAGGATGCGGCGCGACCAGAGGCGTGGAAAGAAGATGCTCTTTTCCGCATGGAAAGCCGCACCGCGTGGCGCAGGCTATTGAACCTAGGGCTGACCGAAGCCTTTCGCGCGCGCAATGCTGCACCCGGCAACTATTCCTTCTGGGACTATCAGGCGGGCGCCTACAACCGGAATGACGGGATCAGGATTGATCACTTCCTTTTGACGCCGGAATGCGCAGATCTGCTGACGGATTGTCAAATCGATGCCCATGTGCGCGGGCGCGAAAAGCCGTCAGATCACGTGCCGGTCTGGGTTACCCTGAACGCCTGATATTGGCCCGATCCTAGGATTTGGGCGCTTTTCCGATGGGGCCCAGATGGGTGTCGTGAAACCCCGTCGCCGATTTCAGGCCATAGCCAAGCATCCGGTCGAAACCGGCATGGGCCAGCCAAAGCGCCCCGACTGCAATCAGCATTGGAATTGAAAAGGCCGTACCGGCGACCAGCAAAACCGCGCCCGATGCGTATAGGTGCGCAAGGTTGTAGACGACCGCGCCGATCTTGGGGCCAAGGGCATATCCTGCAAGACTTATGTCCGGCGCCAGAAAGACAAGAACCGCAACCCACCACGAAAGCCCCGCACCGGCCTGCCAGGAAAGAATGAGGGCGGCTATGAATACAAGCGCGCCTTCAAGTTTTTGCCAGATAACAACATCACGCATCTCAAACTCCTGCATGGGATGGGCGCTATCCTGTGACGGGACTTTGCCCTGACCTTGGGCGCGGCGGGCATGGCGCCCTGCCCATGCCGTCAATTCCGCCGTGGCAAAGATAGATGTAGGGGCGATCTGGCCATCCTCCAAACAAAATGCGCCGGACAATCCTGCCCGGCGCCTTGTTCTTTGATCTGGGTCTGGGCGTTTGCCCGACTAGTCGTCGCGGTGTACTTTTTCCCGTCTCTCGTGACGCTCTTGCGCTTCTAGCGAAAGTGTCGCGATGGGACGCGCATCAAGGCGCTTAAGCGAGATCGGCTCGCCCGTTTCTTCGCAGTAGCCATATTCGCCATCATCAATGCGGCGCAGGGCGGCGTCGATCTTGGCTACCAGCTTGCGCTGCCGGTCGCGGGTTCTAAGTTCAAGCGCGCGATCGGTTTCTTCGCTGGCCCGGTCGGCAACATCGGGGATGTTGCGGGTCGAGTCCTGCAAACCTTCGATGGTGTGCTTGGTATCGTCCATAAGATCCGCTTTCCAGTTCAGCAACTTTCGGCGGAAATATTCCAACTGCCGCTCGTTCATGAACGGCTCACTCTCGGCAGGACGATAATCGTCGGGCAGAAAAACCTCTGCTTTCATACCTGCTCCCTTTCGCAGGCCGGGGTCTATATGATCTGAACTATATGTCATCCGGCAGGTTCCGCCGCCGGAATACTCCAACCGAAAGGGGATGTCACTCCCCATTCACACGAGGTTGAAGGTAAATTGCAATGTGATAGAAGCGCGTGAACTCAAAGCCAGAGGCACTTGAAACAAACCATGAAATTTACCGGCACTGATGCATATGTCGCAACGCAAGATCTGACGACGGCCGTCAATGCCGCCGTTGCGCTGGAAAGGCCCCTTCTGGTCAAGGGAGAGCCGGGCACAGGCAAGACGGAACTTGCCCGACAGGTCGCCGACGCGCTTGGGCTGCCGATCATCGAATGGCACGTCAAGTCGACCACCAAGGCGCAGCAGGGCCTTTACGAATACGATGCCGTAAGCCGCCTGCGTGACAGTCAGCTTGGCGACGAACGTGTGCATGATGTATCCAACTACATCCGAAAAGGTAAGCTTTGGCAGGCGTTTGAGGCCGAAGGTAAAACGGTTCTGCTGATCGACGAGGTCGACAAGGCGGACATCGAGTTTCCAAACGACCTGCTTCAGGAACTCGACCGGATGGAGTTTCACGTCTATGAAACCGGCGCCACGATCCAAGCGCGTCACCGCCCGGTCGTGATCATTACATCGAACAACGAAAAAGAGCTTCCCGACGCCTTTCTGCGCCGCTGTTTTTTCCACTACATCCGCTTTCCCGACATGGAAACGATGCGCAAGATCGTCGAAGTGCACCATCCCGGCATCAAAGAGGCGCTTTTGACCGCCGCGCTGACACAGTTCTTTGAGATTCGCGAAACCGCGGGCCTCAAGAAAAAGCCTTCGACCTCAGAAGTTCTTGACTGGCTTAAGCTGCTTTTGGCCGAGGATCTGTCGCCCGAAGACATCAAGCGTGACGGGGCCAATGCGCTTCCCAAGCTGCATGGTGCGCTTTTGAAGAACGAACAGGATGTGCATCTCTTTGAAAGGCTGGCCTTCATGGCGCGCAGCCAAAGGTAGAGCAGACCTGACCGACCGGATACCACGCACCTGCCCAAAATACCGAAATCTAGCCGTCAGAGGTTCTTCTCTTTCCGCCAAAGGTTCGTATTATTGTCGTTTGCACCATGGATTCACCCGGTGCTGAGCCTGGCAGAAGGAACCGCAAGGGCATGACGTTCACGATACGCCCGATTACCGCCGACGACCGCCCTGCCTGGCAGGGTCTTTGGCGCGCGTATCTTGAATTTTACGGCACTTCTGTTCCTGACGACATCTATGACGTTTATTTTGAACGGCTTTTAGGCGACGACCTGCGCGATTTTAGCGGGCTTGTCGCTTGTGACGGCAAGCGCCCCGTCGGTCTGGCTCACTTTCTTTTTCACCGCCATGGCTGGAAGGTGCAGGACGTCTGTTACCTTCAGGACCTTTACGCAGAACCTTCTGTTCGCGGCAAAGGCGTCGGCCGTGCCCTGATCGAAGCGGTCTATGACGCCGCTGACAGGGCTGGTTCACCAGATGTTTACTGGCTTACACAAGACTTCAACGAACAAGCACGTAAGCTTTATGATCGCATCGGCACCCTTACGCCTTTCATTAAATACAATCGGAAACAAATTGCTTAAGAACGCCATTATTCCTCTGTTTCTCGGGCTTGCGGCTTGTGCACCGGCCGTGCCGCCCGAAGCGCCGGCGCGCCGCGCGGCATTTCCCAGCGCCCTGCCCCCTATGAAAAGCTTTCCCTCAACGGTTACGCGCACCCCGACCCGTTCGAACGCGGTTCTGGCGAGGGACTTTCTGGATCTTTCGTTCCAGATGGAAAGCGGACGGGCCCTGCCGATCCTGACACGCTTTGAAGGGCGCATCACCGTGCGCGCGGTCGGCAAGGCACCGCCAAGCCTTGGGCCCGATCTTGGGCGGCTTCTGGACCGTCTGCGGCGCGAGGCGCGTATCGACATTCTTGGCGTGCCTTCGGCGGACGCCAATGCAAACATCACCATCGAAGCGATCCCGCGCCGCGAGTTGCAGCGCGTTGTCCCGCAAGCGGCTTGTTTCGTTGTCCCGCGCGTTTCAAGCTGGGCCGAGTATAAGAGAGAGCGGCGCGGCAGGGCGGTGGACTGGACCACGCTGACAAAGCGCACAAAGGCCGCGATCTTTGTACCCGGCGATGTGTCCCCGCAGGAGATTCGCGACTGCCTGCACGAAGAACTGGCGCAGGCGCTTGGGCCGCTGAACGATCTCTACCGGCTGCCGGACAGCGTTTTCAACGATGACAACTTCAACGCGGTGCTGACCGGCTTTGATATGCTGATGCTGCGCGCCTATTACTCGCCCGAGCTGCGAAATGGCATGACGCGCGATCAGGTTCAGGCCGCCCTGCCCGGCATTCTGGCGCGCATCAATCCCAAGGGCGCAAGTGGTTCCAACGTCTATCTGGGCGTGACGCCGCGCTATTGGATCGATGCGATCGAAACCGCGCTGGGGCCCAGAACGTCAATGCGCCAAAGGGTTGTGGCAGCAAGGCGCGCCGTTGCCTTTGCCGAGGATCAGGGCTGGAACGACAGCCGCTATGCCTTTAGCCTTTTTGCGCTTGGCAGGCTTTCGCTTGGCACCGATCCCGAAACCTCGCTGACGTCTTTCCTGCACGCGGGGCGGATCTATGCCTCACAGCCCGACACCAAGTTGCAGGCCGCGCATGTTGCCATGCAGATGGCCGCCTTTGCGGTGACCGCCGGGCAGGCAGAAGAGGCGATCGCGGTGATCGATGCCAACATCCCGACGGTGGTTGCGGGCGAAAACGCTTCCCTTCTTGCGACATTCCTTATGCTCAAGGCCGAAGCGCTGGATATGCTGAACCGCGGCGCCGAAGCGCGGGCTGCACGTCTCGACAGCCTTGGCTGGGCACGTTATGGCTTTGGTTCGGACCGGCAGGTCAGGACAAGGCTGTCAGAAATCTCGGCCCTCAGTCCCAGACGCCAAGGATCATAAGGGGCAAAAATGTACTTCGTCTTGGCTGCATTGTTCGTAGGTGGCGCCTTTGGCGCCCTGCGCGCGAAAAATCGTGGGGGACGCCCACTGGACATGGCCCAATATGGTGGCGGATACGCCATCCTTTTTGGCCTCATCACACTGGTTCTGGTCGTTATCGCCCTTCGGATCGGGTAAATGTTCCTCCCCTTCTTTGAAACGCTGCGGGCCACCGGCATTCCCGTTTCTCTGAGGGAGTATCTTGCCTTTCTCGAAGGGGTGAAACGCGGCCTTGTCACCTATGACATTGAAGGGTTTTACTTTCTGGCGCGCACCGCCATGGTCAAGGATGAGCGTAACCTCGACAAGTTTGACCAGGCCTTTTCCAAAAGTTTCAAAGGCTTGGAGGAACTAAGCGCCGAGGCCGTCCTAGAGGCGGTCGACATTCCCGAGGAATGGCTGCGCCGGATGGCCGAAAAACACCTTTCGGAAGAAGAGAAAGCCGAAATAGAGGCCCTGGGCGGGTTTGAAAAGCTGATGGAGACGCTGAAAAAGCGCCTTGAAGAGCAAAAGGGGCGCCATCAGGGCGGCTCAAAATGGGTTGGAACGGCGGGAACATCGCCCTTTGGCGCCTATGGCTACAACCCCGAAGGGGTGCGCATCGGGCAAGACAGCTCACGCCACCGGCGGGCAGTCAAGGTTTGGGACAAGCGCGAGTTTCGCAACCTTGATAACACGATCGAGCTTGGGACGCGAAACATCAAGGTCGCGCTTAAACGCCTGCGCCGCTGGGTCCGCGACGGGGCGGCCGAAGAGCTGGACCTTGACGGGACAATCCGCGCCACGGCAGAGCATGGGTATCTTGACGTTCAGACGCGCCCAGAGAGGCGCAATGCCATCAAGGTTCTGCTGTTTCTCGATGTCGGCGGTTCGATGGATCCGCATATCCGGCTGGTGGAAGAGCTTTTCAGCGCCGCGCGCTCTGAGTTCAAGCACATGGAATACTTCTATTTTCATAACTGCCTTTATGAAGGCGTCTGGCGCGACAATCGCCGCCGCTGGAATGCCCAGACCCCGACAATGGAAGTGCTTCGAACCTACGGTTCTGACTACAAGTGCATCTTTGTCGGTGACGCCGCGATGAGCCCTTATGAGGTTGCCTTTCCCGGCGGCGCCAATGAGCACTGGAACGAAGAGGCCGGACAGGTTTGGCTGAACCGCGCCCGCGCGCAGTGGCCGTCGCACCTTTGGATTAACCCCACCCCCGAACACCACTGGCAGTACACCCAATCCACCCAGATGATCCGCGAGATTTTCGAGGACCGGATGGTGCCCATGACCTTGCAGGGGATTGAGGCGGGCATGCGCGAGCTTAGCCGATGAGCGGGGCCATTGCGCGGCTGTGGCGCCACCACCGCGCGGCCCTGATCGGCTTTGTGCTTGCTGCCTGCGTGACCTTGTTCTTTGCGGTGCGGTTCATGGTGTTCACGGTCTACTGGTCCGATCCGGCCCATCGCAATGAACCGCCGCAGCCATGGATGACCATCGGCTATGTCGCCCATTCGTGGAAGATGCCGCCCGAAACCGTTGCAAACGCCCTTGGTATTTCGACGCTGCCCGACCGGCGTGTGACCCTGGGCGAGCTGGCGACATCGATGGGCGTCAGCGAAGAGGTTCTGATGTCGCGCCTGAAGGCTGCGCTGGCCAAACTGCCAGCGCCGCAAAAGCCATGACGACAGAGCTTTTGGAACTTGTGCCGCGCTACGGCGCATGGCTGATCGGGATCGTTACCTTTCTAAGCTGCCTTGCGGTTCCGGTGCCTGCTTCGCTTTTCATGATGACGGCGGGGGGCTTTGTTGCATCGGGTGATCTTGCGGCCGTTCAGACGGTCGGAGCCGCCCTGATGGGGGCGGTTCTGGGCGATCAGATGGGCTATGTCATTGGCCGTCACGGGGGCGGGCCGTTCCTGGACGTTTTGCGCCGAAGCCCAAAGCGCGGGAAAATGGTTGATCGCGCGGTGGCCTATCTGCACCGGCGTGGCTGGCTGGGGGTCTTTCTAAGCCGCTGGCTTTTCAGCCCCCTTGGCCCTTGGATCAATCTGGCGGGCGGCGCGGCGGGCCTGCATTGGCGCGCTTTCACCCAAGCGGGCATCATGGGCGAGCTGGTCTGGGTCACCGTCTATGTCGGGCTGGGCTGGGGGTTTTCGGGCCACCTTGTGGAACTGGCCGATCTTCTTGGAAATGCCTCGGGCTTTCTGGCGGCGCTTGCGGTCACGGTCGGGCTTGGCTTTTGGCTGCGGGCGGCGCTGCATCACGGAGGCGGCCATCCGGGGCATAAACACTGAATTTACTTGCCGCCCTGCGGATCACGCCCCATATCCTGTCTCATGTTCAAGTTCACCCCGATCCTTCTTGCAATCCTTTACGCCTTGGTGATGTACCGCTTTTCGGTATGGCGCACCTCGCGTGAACTGGATGGCCGTTCGCGTGAACTGACCGATCCGGTTCTGGGCTCACTTACCGCCGACATGGCGCGCGCGCTGGATCTGCCGCGCATCAAGGTCCACATCTATGAAATTGACCCGGTGAACGGGCTTGCAGCGCCCGATGGGCGCATCTTCATCACGCGCGGGTTTTACCGCAAGTTTCAGGCCGGTGAGGTGACGGGCGCAGAGCTTGCAAGCGTGATTGCCCATGAGTTGGGGCATGTCGCGCTTGGCCATTCGCGCCGCAGGATGATCGATTTTTCGGGGCAGAATGCGCTTCGGACCGCGCTTGCGATGGTCTTTTCGCGCTTCCTGCCGGGCATTGGTGTCTTTCTGGCGAACACGCTAACATCGATGCTGGCGGCGCGGCTGTCGCGGCAGGATGAGTATGAGGCCGACGCCTATGCCACGGCCCTTTTGATCAAAAGCGGGATCGGGACCGGGCCGCAAAAGTCCCTTTTCGGCAAGCTTGAGGCGCTGACGCAGTCTAGCGCAGGTGCCGCACCTGCCTGGTTGATGAGCCATCCGGCCACCAAGGATCGCATCAAGGCGATTGAGCGGAATGAGGCCAACTGGTCCCTGCCCTGACGAGCACATCGCTTAAGGTTCGGCCAGCGCGCGGCCAAGTCGCGGAAGCCGCGCCTTTTTCAAAAGCGCTCGGGCTTGCCAAGGTTGGCCTGACAGGCGCTCGGCCTCGCTGCGCACCTTTTCCACAACCGCGCGCATCAGATCAGGCCCAGCATCGAAGAACCCGCGCAGCAGCGTGTCGGGGTCAGAGCGAAAAAGACCCTCTTCGCTAAGCGTGCCGCGCGGAAAGTCGCTTGCATTATTGGTGACGATACCCTCGGCAGAGCCGGCAATCGCTGCGGCCAAAACATGGATGTCGTCAGGATCAGGAAGCCAAAGGCGCGCCATATCCGCCGCGCGCGGGCGCACAAGGGCCGCGGGCCAGGCCGCGGTCAAAAGCGCGATCTCACCGCGCGCAACCGCCTCGCCCTCAGGGCCAAGCTTGAT
This sequence comes from Paracoccaceae bacterium, assembly GCA_030148005.1. Lineage (GTDB taxonomy): Bacteria > Pseudomonadota > Alphaproteobacteria > Rhodobacterales > Rhodobacteraceae > JASBSV01. The sequence goes on from JASBUI010000019.1 coordinate 112,265, forward strand.
GGCCGCGCGCGCCCATTCTTCCAGAACGCGGGGCGACCAGAGCGGGGTGAAGAAACCGGCGCCCGCTGCACCTAACAGAACCTCACGCATGACCGTGGGGTATAGAACACAAGTGTCCAGAAAAAGCTTCACGGCATCAGCCGAAAGAAAAGCGCCTTGAGATATCCACTTTCGGCAAGTTCGGGCATCTGGGGATGGTCGGCCCCGGCAAAGCCGGTGTGCAAAAGCTGGGCCCTGCGCCCTGCCCGTCCAATGCCGCGCAAAGAGCTGGCGCGAAACTTTTCAAGATCGGCCGCATGTGAGCAAGAGCACAGCACCAGATACCCGCCCTCTTTTACCAGCGGACAGGCCAGCCGCGCGACCTTTTCATAGGCGCGCAGCCCCGCATCAAGTGCTGGCTTGGCGGGGGCAAAGGCGGGCGGATCACAAACGACGGCGTCGAACTTGCGGCCCTCTTCGGCAAGTGCGGTCATGACGTCAAAGGCATCGCCGCGCCGTGCCTCGAACCGGGCTGCGGCATCCATGGCTTGCGCGCCCTGCCCGGCCAGATCAAGCGCGGGCGCCGATCCGTCCACCGCAAGCGCGCTGGTGGCCCCACCGGCAAGCGCGGCAAGGCCAAAGCCGCCGACGTGCGAAAAGACGTCCAGAACACTGCCACCTTTGGCAAGGCGCTGGAACATCGCGTGGTTGGGACGCTGATCAAAGAAAAGGCCGGTTTTCTGCCCCCCCAAAAGATCAGCCATATAAGTCGCGCCGTTCATCGGCACGGCGATGGGGCCGCTCACTTCGCCATGCGTTACGCCGCCCTGATCGTCCAGCCCTTCAAGCGTGCGCGCGCGGCCCGAGGCGCTTTTGACAATCGTTTTGATGCCGGTCACGCCCATCAGGGCGCGGCACATCTCATCATAAAGCAGATCCGCCCAAGCGGCGTTGGGCTGAATGACGGCCGTGTCGCCAAAGCGGTCAATGATGACGCCGGGAAGGCCATCGGCCTCGGCGTGGACAAGCCTGTAGAAGGGCGCATCATAAAGCTGATCGCGAAGGGCAAGCGCGCGCGACAGACGCAGGGCCAGCCAATCTTCGTTGACCACGGCCTCGGGATCGCGGTCCAGAACGCGGCAGAAAATCTTGGAGACCGGGTTCACGGCCACAAGGCCCAGCGCGCGCCCTTCGGCGTCTTCAAGGCGGGCCAGCGAGCCGGGGCTGATCGCGCGCGTGCGCCGGTCGGTCACAAGTTCATTTGCGTAAACCCAAGGGAAGCCGCGGCGCAGGCGCCGGGGATCAGTTTTAGGTTTCAGGCGTACAACGGGAAAAGGGGAGGACATCATGCCCTCCCCTTAAGGAATAAATCTTCTGGCGGAAAGGCCTCAGATAGCGTTCAGCCGTCTGGCAACGGCCGCATCGGCGACCGGGCCGGAGATCGGCGTCGATAGCTCTTTCAGCAAGACGTTGGTCAGGTGATTGATCACGCGAACCCGCTGGGTCTGGCCTTTGCGCTCGGCTTCCATGGCGCGATTGCCGCCAAATGCCACGAGGTCCGAAGAAATTTCTCGCGTGGGAAGAACAACCGCGCCGGTCTTTGCATCAAGCACGGTCATGTCAAAACGGATCGAATGGGTGCCACCAATGGTGAAGCGTGCTTTTTCGCTGAGCGAATGAAAGCGGCGCACGGTGACGTCCACGATAACTTCCTGACCCTGTTTAAGCTGGGCTGCCGCGCGTCCCATGCCCTCGTCAAACATCGATTTGACCTGCTGGTAGCGGTCGCCGTAGGCATCGCCACGCCAGACGATGTCGGCGACAGGGTAATAGAGGTTTGCCTCGGAAACGCGAAGCGTTTGTGGTACGGTTACGCGAACCTCTTTGACGTTGTATGCCGCAACCTTCGGCGTAATTACCGGGGCGGTGATCGGTGCGTTTCGCGTGGCGATATCGGTGTTGGCACAGGCCGAAAGCCCAAGTGCTGCAACTGCGATCATTGTATAAAGACGAAGTTTCATTTTTTTACCCTTCGAAAGGCCTATGCCAGTATTGCGGGACTTGTGCCCCGTGCTTGCTCGGCCCTCTGGATACTGCGGAATTGAGGCAAGATTTCGCCAATTTGTGTCCAATTCCGGGGTGAAACGGGTATGGAAAGATCCCCCTGCGACAATAAATTCGCATTGGATTGGACAATACCACTGGCGTTGTTAGCGCTAACAGATTATGTGAAGCCAACCACTCAGACCAAGGATCGGACCCATGACACTCGACAGCAAGCTTGTTGATATAACCGGGCGGATCACCCAGCGCAGCGCAGGCTCGCGCCGCCAGTATCTGGACCGAATGAACCGCGCCGCCGAAGACGGGCCGCGCCGGGCGCATCTGTCTTGCGGCAATCAGGCCCATGCCTATGCGGCAATGGGCGCGGACAAGGACGCTCTGACACAGGCGAAAAGCCCAAACATCGGGATCGTGACCGCCTATAACGACATGTTGTCGGCGCACCAGCCGTTCAAGGATTTCCCCGATCAGATAAAAGAGGCCGCGCGGGCCGCGGGCGGTACAGCGCAGGTCGCGGGCGGCGTACCGGCCATGTGCGACGGCGTCACCCAAGGCCAGCCGGGGATGGAGCTTTCGCTTTTCTCGCGCGATGTGATCGCGCTGGCGGCAGGCGTTGCGCTATCACACAACACTTTTGATGCATCGATCTATCTTGGGGTCTGCGACAAGATCGTTCCGGGCCTTGTGATCGCCGCGGCAACCTTCGGGCATATCCCGGCGGTGTTTCTTCCTGCCGGGCCGATGACTTCGGGCCTGCCCAATGACGCCAAATCCAAGGTCCGCCAGCAGTTCGCCAAGGGCGAGATCGGCCGCGACAAGCTTATGCAAGCCGAGATGGCAAGCTATCATGGCCCCGGCACCTGTACCTTCTATGGCACGGCAAACTCCAACCAGATGCTGATGGAATTCATGGGGCTGCACCTGCCGGGCACAAGTTTCGTAAATCCCAACACGCCGCTGCGCGATGCCTTGACGGCCGAGGGTACGCGCCGCGCGCTGGCGATCACCGCGCTTGGCAATGATTTCCGTCCCGCGGGAACCATTCTGGACGAAAAGGCTTTTGTGAACGGCATGGTCGGCCTGATGGCCACAGGCGGCTCTACCAACCTGATCCTGCACCTTCCGGCGATGGCGCGGGCGGCGGGCGTCATTCTTGAGCCTCAGGACTTTTCCGATCTGTCCGAGATCGTGCCCTTGATGGCAAAGGTTTATCCAAACGGGCTTGCCGATGTGAACCATTTCCATGCGGCGGGCGGTTTGGGCTATATGATTGGCGAGTTGCTGGATGCGGGGCTTTTGCATCCCGATACAAAGACAATCGCAGGTGACGGGCTGGCCCTTTACACGCAAGAGCCGAAGCTGACCGATGCCGGCCTGACTTGGGTCAAGGGTTCGGGCGAAACCTTGAACGACAAGATCCTGCGCCCGGCAAGCAATCCGTTCCAGGCCACTGGCGGTCTGAAAGAGTTGAACGGCACGCTGGGAACCGGCGTGATGAAAGTGTCGGCCGTCGCGCCAGAGCACCACATCGTTGAAGCGCCGGTTCGCGTCTTTGCCACGCAAGAGGCGGTCAAAGAGGCTTTTCGTGCGGGTGAGTTCAACTCTGACACCATCGTGGTCGTCCGCTTTCAGGGCCCCAAGGCAAACGGCATGCCCGAGCTTCATTCGCTGACGCCCATCCTTGCCGTTCTTCAGGACCGGGGGCTTAAGGTCGCTCTGGTCACAGACGGGCGGATGTCGGGGGCCTCGGGCAAGGTGCCTTCGGCCATTCACGTCTGCCCCGAGGCGGTGGATGGCGGCGCAATCGCGCGATTGCGTGACGGCGACGTTCTGCGCCTTGATGCCGTGGCGGGCAAGTTGGATATCCTGACCGAAGGCGTGCTGGAGCGTGCGCCGGTCACTGCCGATCTTAGCGAAAACTGCTATGGTATCGGGCGTGAGATGTTCGATCTCTTCCGCCGCTCTGCCGGTGCGGCCACGACAGGTGCCTGTTCGATCAACTAGCGGGCGCGATTGCCCTGAAGCCACAAGACAGAAAGAAAAGCGACATGACCCCGCAAAACGCCAGCAAGCTGACCGAAGACATTTGCCGTCTGGCCCCGGTTGTACCGGTCCTTGTGATCGATGATGCCTCAATTGCCGAACCCTTGGCGCGGGCGCTGGTGGCGGGCGGGTTGCCTGCGCTGGAAGTGACCCTGCGCACCCCGGCAGCATTGGACGCAATCCGCGCCATGGCGGGCGTCGAAGGCGGCACCGTGGGCGCGGGCACATTGCTGACCCCCGAGGATGTAAAAGCGGCCAAGGCGGCAGGCGCCAGGTTTGGCGTGTCGCCGGGCGCGACGGACCGGCTTTTGCAGGCCTGCGAGGACGAAGAGCTTCCGCTTCTTCCGGGGGCTGCGACCGCAAGCGAAGCCATGCGTCTTTATGAACGCGGCTATAGCGTGCAAAAGTTCTTTCCGGCCGAAGCCGCGGGCGGGGCGGCGGCGCTGAAAGCTATCGGCGCGCCGATCCCGCAGGTCCGGTTCTGCCCCACAGGGGGCGTGACGCTTCAGAATGCGCCGGGGTATCTGTCGCTTGGCAACACGCTTTGCGTCGGCGGAAGCTGGGTCGCTCCGGCCGGGCTTATCGCGGCGCGCGACTGGGCTGGTATCGAAGCGCTTGCGCGCGAGGCGGCGGCGCTAAGCCGTTAGGGCTTAGCTCTCAACGCGGGCCTTGCGGCCACCGCGGCGTCCTTTGGATGCGGGCGCCTGAAGACCTTCGCGCAGAACGGCGGTCATCGGATGATCGGGGCTTTGCGACTGGTACTTGTCCAGAAGGACCGCGATCAACTCACGCACGTCATTGTCGCCGCGCAATGAGATCGCCCAGTCAAGAAAGATCGACCGGCACTCTTCGCTGGTGATCCCCTCAATCCGATAGCTTTCGCGGATAAGCCCCTTCCAGTCTGCCTCATCGACCGTCATGACCGTCCCTTTCACCCTTTGTCGCGCATCAGCGCCTCATCTATGATCTTTGCGGCCTCATTTGCCCTGCCGTCAAGCAGTGCTGTCAGATCGGCAAGGTTTTCGCGCCCAAAGCTGCGAAGAAGAAAGGCCTGCCCCCCTGCCCCGATCTCTTCGGGCTTCAGTGGCCTGTCAGTCAACAGCTTGGCCGCGGCGTTTAACGTCCAAAGGTCAGCGAAGGCGGTTGAAAGGGCATCGCCTTCGTCGCCCGTCAGCCAGCCGATTGCCACGCCGGATTGCAACTGGCTTGCGACATCGCGGGCGCTGCTTCCTGACAAAAGCGCGGCCGTCTCGGCCACCAGTTCTATGTCCTGAAGCCGCCCAACGCCCAGTTTGGCGTCCCATTCGCCGTTTCCCGGCTTTTCCTGTGACAGACGCGCGCGCATGTCGCGCACATCGGTCAGAACCTTGGCCCGGTCGCGGGGGCCTTTTAGGAGCGTGCCGCGAAAAGCTTCGACATCTGTCGCCAGTGCCGATGCACCGGCCACGGCGCGCGCGCGCGTCAGTGCCAGATGCTCCCACGTCCAGGCTTGGGTCTGCTGGTAGGACGTGAAGGCCTCAAGCGATGTTGCAACCGGCCCCTGCCGCCCGGATGGACGAAGGCGCATATCGACCTCGTAAAGGCGCCCCTCGGCCATGGGCGCCGATAGCGCGGTGACAAGTGCCTGTGTCAGCCGGGCGTAGTAGGCGCGCGCGGCCAAGGGTCGGCGCCCTTCCGAAGCTTCGATACCGGCCGCATCGTAGATCACGATCAGGTCAAGATCGGAGTTGGCGTTCAGCTTGCCTGCCCCCAGTGAGCCCATCCCGAGAATTGTTGCCCCGCGTCCCGGAGGGGCCCCATGTTTGGCGGCAAAGTTTTCCTGAACTGCCGGAAACACCCCGCCCAGAACAGCCTCTGCAAGTTCGGCGTATTGCGCGCCGGCCTCGGCGGCATCAATGAGCCCGCGCAGATGATGAACGCCGATGCGAAAGTGCCATTCCTTGACCCATCGGCGGGCCGCATCCAGTTTTGCCTCATAATCGTCCTCGGCCGACAGAACCTCGGCCAACGCGGCGGTCAGGGCGTCGGTGCCCGGCCAATCGGAAAAGAAATCGCCCGCGATCACCGCATCAAAGACACCTGCGTTGCGTGACAGATACCGAGCAAGCCCCGGCGCGGTCGCGGCGATATCCACGATCAGATCAACAAGCTGAGGGTTTGCTTCGAACAGCGCGAAAAGTTGGGCGCCGGCGGGAAGCCCCGCAAGAAAGCTGTCAAAGACGGCGATCGCCTGATCGGGGCGCGCGGCCTTTGAAAAACGGTGCATAAGATCCGCGCGCAGACGCCCAAAGCTTTCGACAGCGCGCGAGGATCGCAGCGCCGGATAGCTTCGCCAGCGCGCCGTTATTTCGCGGAACTGGTCATCGGCAACGGGTTTTCCCGCAGCTTTCGTCACTGGGCCAGAGGGGGCCAGAAAATCCTCGGTCAGGGCATGCACGCGCGTCAGACGCTCAAACATCTGGGATTTGAACGCGGCGGTGTCGCCCTCGCCCATAAAGCGCGCAAGGCGGTCGAACCCATCGCCTGCTGATGGCAAGACATGGGTCTGGGCGTCATTGATCATCTGAAGGCGATGCTCAATTTCGCGCAAGGCGCGGTAGTCGCCCGTCAGAACCTCGGCCGTATCGCGCGTGATGCGCCCACGTTCAGCCAAAGCCGCCAAGGCATCGCAGGTTCCGCGCTGGCGCAACTCATCATCGCGGCCGCCGTAGATCAGTTGCCCGGTCTGGGCGAAGAACTCGATCTCGCGAATGCCGCCGCGGCCAAGTTTGACGTTGTGCCCCGGCAGCGTGATCGGACCGGCAAGCCCCTTATGGTCGCGAATGCGCCGCGCCATGTCATGCGCGTCCTGAATGGCCGCGAAATCAAGATGGCGACGCCAGACGAAAGGCGTCAGCCGGTGCAGATAGGCCTCGCCCGCCTTGATATCGCCTGCCGCCGCGCGCGCCTTGATGTGCGCCGCGCGCTCCCATGTGCGGCCAAGGCTTTCGTAATAGCGCTCTGCGGCGGCCATCGCCATGCAGACGGGCGTGACACCGGGATCGGGGCGCAGACGCAGATCAGTGCGAAAGACATAACCCTCGCCGGTCAGATCCGACAGCATCGCGGTCATCAGGCGCGTGACGCGCACAAAGGCCGCGCGCGCATTGCCCCAATCGTCCGGGACAAACCGGGTTTCGTCAAAAAGGCAGATCAGATCGATATCCGAAGAATAGTTCAGCTCGCCCGCGCCCATCTTGCCCATGGCCAGAACGACCATCCCTGCGGTGTCGCCCGAAGGCTCCAGCACCGGGGGAAGCTTGCCGCGCGCGATCTGGGCGCCGACGAGCGATCTTAGCGCTGCGCCGACGGCGAGATCGGCAAACCGGGTCAGCGCGCCGGTTACTTCTTCAAGCGGCCAGATGCCGCCCAGATCGGCCAGCGCGACCAAAAGCGCGGTTCTTCGCTTGGCCCGGCGCAGCGCGACAGGCAGCTGGCCCGGCTCGGCATCGCCAATTTCGGCCCAGGCTGCATCAAGCGCTTGGCGCGGCGGCATCGTCAGGGCATCGGAAAGCCAGCCCGCTTCGCGCTGGATAAGACCGGCAAGATAGGGGCTACAGCCCGCCGCACCGACCAGCAAGTCGCGCAGGCCGCCCTGTACATCGGGAAAACCACTGATTGCCGAGCCGCCAATCTCGCCGTCAAAAGCAAGCGGCACACGGGTGATATCGTTTTGAAAACTCATGGCTTACCATGTCACAGCGGGCGGGCGGGTCAACGCCTGTTGCTTTGCGCGGCCGGGGCGAATATTTCCAATCCATGAGCAAAAGCATGAAGCGCGTCATCGCGGCCCTGAAAGCGGCCGGCCTGCAAGAGCAAGTGATCGAGTTGGAACAAGCGCGCACCGCGGCCGAGGCCGCGGCAGGCGCGGGATGCCATCTGGACCAGATTGCCAAGTCGATCATCTTTCGGGGTCTGACCAGCGACCGCGCCCTTCTTTTCCTGACCGCGGGCGGCAACCGTGTGTGCGCGCTCAAAGCCGCCGCTTTGGCCGGCGAGCCCTTGGGCAAGGCAGATGCCGCATTCATTCGGCAGACAACGGGTTTTGCCATCGGCGGCGTCGCCCCCATCGGGCAGATCGCCCCGGTCGACACATGGATTGACCCAAGGCTGACGCAGTTCAAAACTCTCTTCGCTGCAGCAGGCACGCCGCGCCATGTCTTTGCGATATCGCCGGACGATCTGATCACTGTCAGCGAGGCGATCCTGGCCGAGTTCACCGAAGGCAACGACAGTCCGGCCTGATTTAAGTTCCTGAAAATTCACCGCTAATGTAAAAAGTTTTTACATACCCTTGCACAGGCGCTTTTGACCCCCCACCTGAGTTAATGTGAACACCATTCACATTGTTAGAAACCTTTAGTTGGAGACCCAAATGAGCACCATCGCAACATGGCCTACCCAAGCCGAGAACTGGCTTGATCAGCGAGGCAAGAGCGCGTGGGTAATTGCCATGGTTCTTGGATTCATCTTCTTCTGGCCGGTCGGCCTTGCGCTACTGGCATATATGATCTGGAGCAAACGCATGTTCAATGGCAGCTGCGGTAAGCAGACCCTTTTCCGTAAACATTCGTTCCAGTCCAGCGGCAACTCGGCCTTTGACGCCTATAAGGCCGATACGCTGCGCCGTCTCGAAGATGAGCAGACAAGCTTTGAAGCGTTCCTGCAACGGCTTCGCCATGCCAAGGACAAATCCGAGTTCGACCAGTTCATGGATGAACGCGCATCTTCGACCGCCCAATCGGACGAAGATCAGGATGATGACGCCAAAGGGCGTGCATGATACAATAAGGCAGCCCCCGTATTTCGGGGGCGCCTTTTTCGCTTCATTGATGGCAGAAGATAGTGAAGATGGACCAGACCAACATTTACAATGCGCTTCCGGACCCCGCGTTTCAGTCCGAGTTTTACCGCGATATTCCGACCAAACGGCTGGTGGCATGGATCGCGGATGTGATCGTGATTTTCCTCATAACCGTCCTGCTCGTTCCGCTGACGGCCTTTACGGCGATCTTTTACTTTCCCTTCCTCTTCGCCGCCGTCAGTTTCGTATACCGCGTGGCCACCATCGCTTCGGGTTCTGCGACCTGGGGCATGCGCTTTGTCGCCATCGAACTTCGCAGCCGTGAAGGGGCAAGGTTTGATCTGTCCCTGGCGCTGCTTCACACCATCGGTTACGCGATCTCGGTCTCGATGGTTTTCGTGCAGATCATTTCAGTTATCCTGATGCTGACCTCGGCCCGCAAACAGGGGCTGACGGACATGATCATGGGCAGTGTTGTCATTAACCGCGCCGCGCAAAGCTAACCCCGCGAAATCAATGCGCCTAAGGGGTAGTACGCTGCGGTAACCCTCGCCAATATCAGGGGGTTGGCGATAAGGGATCGGCTTGCTAACCTCTGCAGGTAAACGCCACGGGACGCCACGAAGATGCGCCATACCCTTCCACTTGCGCCGCAGTTCTATGTAACCGCGCCCCAACCCTGCCCCTATCTTGACGGGCGGATGGAACGTAAGCTGTTTACGGCCCTTCAGGGAGAGCATTCCGAGACGCTGAACGACGCGCTGTCCAAGCAGGGTTTTCGCCGCTCGCAGAACGTCCTTTACCGGCCCTCATGCGCCGATTGCGCCGCCTGCCTGTCAGCGCGCATCCGGGTTGCCGATTTCAAACCTTCCAAAAGCCAGCGCCGAACGCTGCGCAAGAACCAGGACCTGCGCCGCGAGGCGACATCGCCTTGGGCGACAGAGGACCAGTTCGCATTGTTCCGCCGCTACCTCGACAGCCGCCACGCGGACGGCGGAATGGCCGATATGGACATATTCGAGTTTGCCGCGATGGTCGAAGAGACACCGGTCAAAAGCCGGGTCGTCGAATACTCGCGCCCTGCAGGCCCGGATGGATCGGGGTCTGAACTTAGCGCCGTCTGCCTGACGGATGTCCTCGATGATGGCTTGTCGATGGTCTATTCCTTCTATGATCCGGGCCAGACCAGCCAAAGCCTTGGCACCTACATCATTCTTGATCACATCCGGATCGCGCAAGAGGCCGGCCTGCCCTTTGTCTATCTTGGCTACTGGGTGCCCGGCAGCCCCAAGATGGGATATAAGGCGGGCTTTTCTGCTCTTGAGGTTTATTCCGGCGGAAGCTGGAGATCGATCGGCGATCCCAAAAGCTTTGCTGCCGAAACGCACCCGCTTTCGGTCGATCCCATTGCCGAACAGGTCGCGCGGATCAACCTGCCAGACACGCTTCCAACGCGCAGATGACGCAAAAGATCATGGCAGTGACGGTCGTTGTCCCGGACTACGACGCTGGCATAGATTTCTACGTTCGCAAACTTGGCTTCGACCTTGTGCAGGACGCTGCGCTTGGGCCAGGCAAGCGCTGGGTTCTGGTGGCGCCGCCCGGTGCGGCCACCCGGCTGTTGCTGGCCAAGGCTTCGGGCGAAAGACAGCAAGCGGCCATTGGCAACCAGACCGGCGGGCGCGTGGGGTTTTTTCTGCAAACAGATGACTTTGCGGGCGATTACGCCGCGATGCGCGCCAAGGGCGTCACCTTTCAAGAAGAGCCGCGCCATGAAGCCTATGGCACTGTCGCGGTCTTCGAAGATCCCTTTGGCAACACGTGGGATCTGATCGAAATGCAGGGATCTTCATAGCGCCGGCCAGTTTGCGCCAAATCGCTCAAAAGCGTGCGGGGGCCTTTGGCCCCCGCTCAATTTGATCAAAGCTGCCGCGCCCCGCTTAGTTCGGGATCAGGTTGGGCACGATTGTCACGACCCATGGGAACATCCACAGAAGGAAAAGGCCAAGAACCTGAATTCCCACGAAGGGCACAATCCCGCGGTAGATATGGCCGGTTGTGACTTCCTTGGGCGCCACGCCGCGCAGATAGAACAGCGCAAAGCCGAAGGGCGGTGTCAGGAACGAGGTTTGCAGGTTGACCGCGATCATGATCGTCACCCATTTGGGATCCATCGTTCCGCCGTAGATCACCGGCCCCACGATGGGGATCACGATGTAGATGATCTCAAGGAAATCCAGGACAAAGCCAAGGAAGAACAGGACCAGCATCACGATCAGAAAGACCGTCATCTCATTGTCGAAGGATCGCAGGAACTGCTGGATATACTCTTCGCCGCCAAACGAGATCACGACAAGGTTCAAAAGCTGCGATCCGATCAGGATCGTAAAGACCATGCTGGTCACTTTGGCGGTTTCGCGCACGACCGGGTTCAGAACCCCGGTTCTGAAAAGCGTCCAGCAGGCATAGAGGATACCGAAGATCGCAAAAAGGTAGGCCGCCTGCGCAACAAGGAAGGCAACCCAGCTTTGGAAGTCGACCGCCTCGCGGTTGACGCGCAGATCGAAGTTCACGCCAACAAGGATCATGATGACGATCGCGAATGTCGACATGATGATGATCCGGCCGCTTTTCTGCTCATCGCGCAGTTTGCGATAGGCCGCCAGCATGATCGCCCCACCCGCGCCCAGGGCTGCGGCGGGTGTCGGGTTGGTGATCCCGCCAAGGATGGACCCCAGAACCGCCACGATCAGAATAAGCGGCGGAAAGACAACGCGAAGCAACTCGTTCTGGCCCAGCCGCGTTGCCGCCTGACGCAGCCCGTAAAGCGTGATGAGGAAGGGCACGGCAAGATAGACAAAGGTCATGCCCGGCCCGGTTGTCGGCTTGATCAGCAAGGCATCTGCCAGAAAGGCAAGAACGACGCCGCCCATACCGATGGCCAGTGGCCTGGGGTCGGCAAGGGGCGCAATACCGCGGGCCGTCGTGATGACCAGCGCGAAAAGCAGGAACATTACCGCAACGCCGGTGCCGATCATCGGGGTTGCCGCGATCTTCTTGACAAGCGCATCGGCGCGCTCTTCGGGCGTCAGGGCATGGGACTGCTGCGCGCCGCCGGCGGCGTCAATGGCCGCTTGCTGCGTGACGGCAAGGTCCCATTTGGCCTGACCATGAAGCTCGATCATAGAGGCTTTGCACTGCTCTGACACATTGGTGCGCAGAACGGTGCTTTCGGTGGCATCCGAATAGCTGTCGATCGTGATGTCCTGGCTGCCGATGATGCCGATCTGGCCCGACATTATTACAGCCGCGATCAGCGCTACAGGAACGCCAAGGAACCATGTCAGCGCATCGTTGCGCGAAATGGTCGAAACCGCATTTGGATCACCGATCACCGGCGGGGCTTTGGACGGGTTGAAAAGGGCAAAGACGAAGGCGTAAAGCCCGTAAAGCACCGCCAAAAGGATACCGGGCAAAAGCGCGGCCTGAAAAAGCGTGCCGACAGAGACAACCGCCGCCTGCCCCAGATATGTAAGCGCATCGGAACAGCCCGCCGCCTGCGCGCGGGTTTCCTGCGCGGCCGAGTAAAGATCGCCTGCAAGCGTTCCCAGAAGAACGATCACGATCGATGGCGGAATGATCTGGCCCAAGGTGCCAGAGGCCGCAATCACGCCCGTCGCCAGTTCCGGCGAATAGTTGTTGCGCAGCATGGTCGGCAGGCTGAGAAGGCCCATCGTGACCACGGTCGCACCGACGATCCCGGTCGACGCGGCCAGAAAAGCGCCCACGATCACGACCGAAACGGCAAGACCGCCCGGAAGCGGGCCAAAGACGCGCGCCATCGTGGTCAAGAGGTCATTAGCGATCTTCGAACGCTCAAGCGTGATGCCCATCAGAACGAACATCAGAACGGCCAGCAGGGTTTCGATCGACTGGCCGGCCAGAACGCGTTCGTTCATCCGGTTGACGATAAAGCTTATGTTGCGGTCCAGCGCCCGCTCCCAGCCGCCGGTCAGCACATGTTCGGCTATGCGCGGCAGGTCGGGGTATCGGAACTTGGATATTTCAAGCTCGCTGACGCCCGAGGCGATCAGACTGTTATAGGCATCACTGGATCGGTCGACCGCCTGATGGACCAAAAGCCCCGAGCTGTCGAGCGCCGCGATGATCCCGAATGAGATGATCGCCGAGCCGCCGATTGCGAAGGCCACCGGAAAGCCGGAAAGAATCCCCGCGAAGAGGCAGAGAAAGACGATGATCAGCCCTATCTCTACGCCATCAAGTCCAAACAGCATTCACCCTGCCCCTTTAGTGTATGTTTGCCACAAGCTCGGCGTCTTCATCGCCAAGCGGGTCTTTGTCCAAGTATTTGCCTTCGCTCTCCGGCCCCTCTTTCAGCTCAAGATACGAGCGGTAGAAAAAGGCAACGGCCTGCAGCATCACCATCACGGTGAAGGCCAGCAAAAGCACTTTGAACAGGAAGTACGCGTTAAATCCGTTGGGCGAAAAGCCGATCGTTTCGATGTTCCATCGCAGCGCGCGCGATTTGGCCAGAAGCCGTTCCAACGTGTCGGACGCCGAAGGCTTGGGCACGACAAGGTGGCGCCACAGGAAAAACCATCCGTACATGTAAGTCAGCACCGCCGCAGGCAGCATCAGGATCAGCGATCCGACCATGTCGATGATCCGCTTGGTCCGGTAGGACACGGCGGAATAGACAAGATCGACGCGGACATGCCCGCCTTGCACGAAGGTGTAGGTGGCACAAAGCGTTACCACCAATGCGTTGTAGAATTTCAGTTCCTCAGACCACCAGCTGACATCGAATGTCAGCGATGTGCCGACCCCGAAGGTCAGCGTGGCTTGGGTAAAGATGCGCTGGACAAAGACGATGATGATCTGTTGCAGCACCATCAAAAGCCCGGCCCATGCAAAAACGCGGCCGACGCCGTTGGCGAAACCTTCAAGGACCCGCACGCAGGCCCACATGAAGTTGTTCTTCCAAAACCCGATGGCCGTGATGATCAGGAAGGCGGTAAAGGCGACAAAGAAAAGCTCTATCGAGGCACCGTAGTAGATGAACCTCATGATGGCTTGTTTGTCGGACCAATCAAGCCACAGCGACGGGTTCAGAACCGCGTAGCCGAAATTGTAGAATGACAACCCGATATTGCTGATGATCCATTGAATGATGTCCAGCATCTGCTCCCCCGGCATCTTGGATTGCGACCGCTACTGACCTTTGAATGTCAGTTCGAATTGGGCCCGCTTGCTTTGGCAAGGGGCCCAATCCGGTGTCAGTTCACGAAGCGGGCTTAGCCCAGAACGCGGTCACGCTGCTTGCGGTACACGCCTTCGGACTTTGTCAGCCAGTTGGACGATGCTTTCATCGAATCCTGAACACTTACAAAGACTTCCTTGAACAGGTCGTCGCCCATGAACTCGTCATAGACTTTCTTGCTGGCGTCGCCGAAGGCATCCCAGACGCTGTCAGGGAATTCCAGAACCTTCACACCACCGGCCTGCAGACGCTGAAGCGCGGCACCGTTGTTATTCAGGAACTGAGCAAGGTTCCACTGGTGACATTCAGCGGCAGCGATCTCGATGACCTTTTGGTGGGCAGGCGAGAGGCTTTCAAAGACGTCACGGTTGGTTGCAAGGCTAAGACCTGCGCCCGGCTCGTGGAAACCAGCGGTGTAGTAGAACTTGGTGATTTCCTGGAAACCGGCCTTTTCGTCGGCCCAGGGACCAATCCACTCGGTTCCGTCAAGCGCACCCGAGGCAAGCGCCTGATACACTTCGGCGCCGGGAAGGTTCTGGACGCTGGCGCCCATGAAGCCAAGGGCTTTGCCGCCAAGACCGGGCATACGGAACTTAAGACCGTTAAAGTCGCCGGGACCTGTGATTTCCTTGCGGAACCAGCCACCTGCCTGCGCACCGGTGTTACCGGCCAGGAAGGATTTCAGGCCAAAGATCTGGCCCAGCTGGTCATGCATGGCATGGCCGTCACCCTGATAGTACCAGTTCACCAGTTCCTGTGCGGTCATGCCGAACGGAATTGCGGTGAAGAAGGCATAAGCGGGGTGCTGGCTTACGAAGTAGTAGTCAGCGGCGTGGTACATGTCGGCCTGGCCGGATGTAACAGCGTCGAAAACTTCAAAAGCGCCAACCAGTTCGCCGGCGGCCTTGATGTCCACGGTCAACTGACCGTCTGTCATTGCGTTGATGCTGTCGGCACTGCGCTGAGCAGCGTCGAAAACGCCCGCAAGGCCGCGGCCCCACGACGTGACCATGGTCAGTGTCCGTTTGCCCTGGGCATAGGCAGGCGCGGCAAGCGTCGAAGCTGCAGCGGCCGAACCACCAAGTGCTGAAGTCTTCAGAAAAGAACGACGATCCATATAGATATCCTCCCATAGAAACTGCCCGCGCGGTGCGCAGGCGGATCGTTTCAAGTGGTGCGACACTAGCGATGAAGAGAAATTGGTAAATACCCACTCTTACGCACTTATACCGTCCAACTGCCCCAAAGGTCGAAAAAAATGGCCTTGGGCGCCTTCAAACACCAATGTTTGACCTCGGCCCGGCAAATCCGCATCTTGGCGAGAGGTCACGAAATGCACGGATCGAATCATCGCTGCTGAAGTTTCTTAAAACAACGGGCCTGCGTCTGCGGCTTAACTATGGTCAAAAGATCTTTCTTCTGGCCACGATACCGCTTGTCGTCGCGGCAGCGGCCATTGCCGTTCTGGTCACCTACCAGTCGCGCCAATTGGCAGAGCGGGAGATTGCCGCGCTTGAGGCACAGCTGATCGCCGCCAAACGCGAGGAGATGAAGAACTATATCTCACTGGCGCGCACTGCTTTCGTGAACATCTATGGCCGTGCCGGCCCGGATGACGAGGCGGCCAAACTGGCTGTCACGCAAATTCTTGCCGCGATGATCTATGGGCAGGACGGGTATTTCTTCGTCTTTGACTATGAGGGCAACAACCTTGTGTCCCCTCGCCTGACCTATTTGATCGACAAGAACTGGCGCGGGCTTGAAGACCGCAATGGCACGCCGATCACCGATGAGCTTATCAAACTGGCCCGCAAGGGGGGCGGCTATCACAGCTTTGATTGGATCAAGCCATCGACCGGAGAGACCGCGCGCATGATCGCCTATGTCGCGGGATTGCAGGACTGGAAGTGGGCGATCGGGACGGGCATTTTCATCGATGACGTGCTGGACAAGGTCGCGGCCGCGCGCGCGGGCACGCAAGCGCGCATCCGCACGACATTCATCTGGATCGGTTTGATCACGCTTTCGGCCCTTCTGACCGTCTTTCTGACCGGGCTCTTGATCACGATCCGCGAAAGGCGCCTTGCGGATGCCAAGTTGAAAGAGCTGACGCAGCGGATTTTTGACACGCAGGAAGAGGAACGCGGCCGCGTGGCGCGCGAGCTTCACGATAGTATCAGCCAGATACTTGTCGGTGCACGCTATGCGCTGGAACTGGCGCGGCGGCATCTTAACGTGGGCGATGATCGCGGGCCGGGAAGCCTGAACAAGGGGATCGATGGCCTCTCTGGCGCGATCCAAGAGGTTCGCCGCATCAGCCGCGATCTGCGCCCCGGAGTTCTTGATGATCTTGGCCTTGGCCCTGCGCTGAAATCCCTGACCGAAGAATTTTCCGCGCGCACAGGCATTGAAACCGAGTTCGAGACCGTGGTTTTCAGTAACCGGCTGGACAAAGACTCCAAGATTGCGCTTTACCGCATTGCCCAAGAGGCCCTGACAAATATCGAGCGCCACTCTGGCGCCAGCCGGGTCTCATTGAAACTGGGCGGCCACAAAAGCGGTGCGACAATGCGTATCCAGGACAATGGGCGCGGGATGGAGAACAAACCGTCAAGATCGGCAGGCCAGCCCGGCATCGGTCTGAGGAACATGCAAGAGCGTATGGAACAACTGGATGGAACTTTGCGGATCCTGTCGTCGCGCTCTGGCACCGTGATCGAGGCGCAGGTGCCGCTGACACACCTGTTGCCGCCCGAAAGCAAGAAGAAGAAGGCAAGCGCATGAGTGCAGAAATTCGCGTCCTGATCGTCGATGACCACCCGATGGTCGCCGAGGGCATCCAGTCGATTTTGGAAACCTATGACGACATCAACGTTGTCGGCACGCTGTCCAACGGGCGCGAGGCGATCGAGCAGGTTGAAAAGATGGCACCCGATGTCGTGCTGCTTGACCTCAACATGCCCGAGGTCGGCGGTCTTTCGGCCACCGAGATCATCCTAGAGCGGCGCCCCGGAACCCGCATCCTGATCCTGTCAATGCATGACAGCGCCGAGTATATCTCTTCTGCCCTGTCGCATGGCGCGGTGGGCTACATCCTGAAAGACGTGCCTACCGAAGAGATCCGCACCGCGATCGATACCGTCATGCACGGCCAGCGCTATCTTTGCACTGGCGCGACCGCTTCTCTGAAACCCAAAACTTCGGACGGGCGAGAGCCGCTGACATCGCGCGAACAGACGATCCTTCTGGAACTGGCCCAAGGCAAGTCGAACAAAGAGGTCGCGGCAGAGCTGGATATTTCGGTTCGCACGGTCGAAACCCACCGCAAGAACCTTAAGCGCAAGCTGGGCATCAGTTCGACCGCTGGACTGACCCGCTATGCGATGGAACATGGTGTTTTGCAGGGCACCGGCGTCGGACTTTGATGCCCGCCCCGGGCAAGGGGCCCGAAAATTACCCAAAACACCCGCAGGCGCGCAACAAAAGCAAAGAATTCTGCGCAATAGGACAATCTTTTCTCACCCTTGCAGGTTGACGCCCCCAGATACCCGCCATAATGTCTCGCCCACGAAACAAGGAGTATCCCGAATGCACAGCATTCTAGTCGTGGTGGGAAAATGGCGCATGGGCCGGTAACGGAAACCCTAAGGGAACCCCATGCGCCCCCGCCCGGACGGGGGCTTTTTTATGCGCAATCGATGCGGAAGTTGGAGAGAGAAAGATGACACGTCAAATGACCGGCGCGAAAATGGTGATCCAGGCTCTGAAAGATCAGGGTGTGGATGTCGTATTCGGATATCCCGGTGGCGCCGTCCTACCGATCTATGACGAGATCTTTCAGCAAAACGACATTCGCCACGTGCTTGTGCGCCACGAACAGGGCGCGGTTCACGCCGCCGAAGGCTATGCGCGTTCGACGGGCAAGCCGGGCGTCTGCCTTGTAACTTCGGGCCCTGGGGCAACCAACGCCGTTACCGGCCTGACCGATGCGTTGATGGACAGCATTCCGATCATCGTTCTGACCGGTCAGGTTCCGACCTTCATGATCGGCAATGACGCCTTTCAGGAAGCCGACACCGTTGGCATCACCCGCCCCTGCACAAAGCATAACTGGCTGGTGCGCGAGACCTCGAAACTGTCCGAAACGATCCATCAGGCGTTCCACGTGGCCACCCAAGGCCGCCCCGGCCCGGTTCTGGTCGACATCCCCAAGGACGTTCAGTTTGCCAGCGCCTCTTATACCCCGCCGGGCAAGTCGCGCACTTCGCACTATGCGCCCCGCATGAAGGGTGACATCGACGCGATCACCAAGCTGGTCGAGATGATGGAAAAGGCCGAGCGTCCGGTTTTCTACACCGGCGGCGGCGTGATCAACTCTGGCCCCGCAGCAAGTCAGCTTTTGCGCGAACTGGTGGGGGCGACGGGCTTTCCGATCACCTCTACCCTGATGGGTCTTGGCGCCTATCCCGCCTCGGGCGAGCAATGGCTGGGTATGCTGGGCATGCACGGGCTTTATGAGGCGAACCTTGCGATGCATGGCTGCGATCTGATGATCAACATCGGTGCGCGCTTTGACGACCGGATCACCGGGCGGCTGGACAGTTTCAGCCCCGGCTCCAAAAAGGTGCATATCGACATCGACCCGTCATCGATCAACAAGGTGATCCATGTCGACGTGCCGATCATCGGCGATGTCGGCCATGTGCTTGAAGATATCCTGAAGGTCTGGAAATCGCGGGGCCGCAAAACCAATTCCGCCGCTGTTGGCAAATGGTGGTCGAAGATCGAAGAGTGGAAGAAGGTCAACTGCCTTGCCTTTGAGCAAAAGGGCAAGACCATCCTGCCTCAGTACGCGCTTAGCCGGCTGGAAGAGCTGACCAAGAAACATGACCGCTACATCTGTACCGAGGTCGGCCAGCACCAGATGTGGGCCGCGCAATACCTTGGGTTTGAAGACCCCAACCGCTGGATGACTTCGGGCGGCCTGGGCACGATGGGCTATGGATTTCCGGCCTCTGTTGGCGTTCAGATGGCGCACCCGGACGCTTTGGTCATCAATGTCGCGGGCGAGGCAAGCTGGCTGATGAACATGCAAGAGATGGGAACAGCGGTGCAGTACCGCCTGCCCGTCAAACAGTTCATTTTGAACAACGAACGACTTGGCATGGTGCGCCAGTGGCAGGAATTGCTGCACGGCGAGCGCTATTCGCAAAGCTGGTCTGAAGCCCTGCCCGATTTCGTGAAACTGGCAGAGGCCTTTGGCGCCAAGGGCATCCTGTGCAAGGACCCGGCCGATCTGGATGATGCCATCATGGAGATGATCAACCACGACGGGCCGGTCATATTCGACTGCCTTGTCGAAAAGCACGAGAACTGCTTTCCGATGATCCCGTCGGGCGAGCCGCACAACAAGATGCTGCTTGGATCAGCCTCCACCAAGGACGCAATTGGCGCCTCGGGCGCGGTGATGGTCTAAGCGGCCACGGATCGCTCCCCTTGTCGGGGCACGGAATGCAAAGTGCTAAGTAAGGAAAAGATGATGTCGGCACTCAAGATCAAGAAAGGGTCCTCAAGGCATTCGGCCTATGACCTTCGCGACCCTAATGGCGAACTCATAGAACGGCATACACTAGCCGTTCTGGTAGAGAATGAGCCTGGCGTTCTGGCCCGGGTGATCGGCCTCTTTTCGGGGCGCGGATACAACATTGAAAGCCTGACGGTGGCCGAAGTTGATCACAGCGGGCACCTTAGCCGCATCACCATTGTCACGACAGGAACACCGGCCGTCATCGAACAGATCAAGGCGCAGCTTGGGCGCATTGTGCCTGTTCACGACGTGCACGACCTGACGGTCGAAGGGCGCCCGGTTGAGCGTGAACTGGCGCTTCTGAAAGTGTCGGGCACGGGCGAGAAGCGGGTTGAGGCGCTGCGCCTTGCGGACATTTTCCGCGCCAATGTCGTGGATTCGACCCTTGGTTCCTTTGTGTTCGAAATCACCGGCACCTCGGAAAAGATCGATGCCTTTGCCGATCTGATGCGGCCCCTTGGGCTGGAAGAAACGGCGCGTACTGGCGTTGCGGCCCTGTCGCGCGGAGCCGACTGAAAAAGAAGTGTCAGGGCAGCGCCAGCTGCCCTGCCCTTTGGATCAATCCGCGCAAGCGCCGCCCAGATACCCCTGAACCGGGAAGACACGATAGCGGACCAATGTGGCGCGGCCTGACCGGCGCTCAATCGTCTCTTCGGTACCTACTTTCGCAAATGGCGCATCAACGTCGCCGGCCTTTTCGGTGATCATCAACGCGGGCTGATCGCAGAAATTGCGCGGCAGCGGCGCGCGAAAAAGATAGCGCTTGGGCGCGGCGATGTCCCTGACCTGCAGATCCGGCAGGTACCACCACAAGATTGCGGCCTTGCCATAGTCATCCGTTGCAATCCAAGTCGCGCCCGCCGCTTTCGCCGCGGCCTCAATCTCGGGCCTCGCCGCTTCCCAGCCTCGCGTCTGGTTGAACGGGTTGTTGGCCCGCACCAAGGGGGTTCCAGGCCAGAAGCCCAGTGTCAGGATCAGCGCCGAGGTACCAAGGCCAAGCCCCGCAGCAAGGCGCCAGAAACGCGCGCCCTGCCCGGCCGCCCAGATGCCGGCAAGGACGGCCAGCGCGGGAAAGATCGGCACAAGCCAGTTTGCCTGAACCTGCGAATGCAGGCTGTGCCAGATCATGTAAAGCGGCAGCGGCGCGTTCAGCCAAAGAAGCAGCCCGCGCCAAGGCGCTGCGGCCACGCCTATCCCGCGGATGGCGGCCCAGAAGATCAAGGGCGTGATCAGGATCGGCGTAACGATCAGATACTCGGCCAGATAGCCGGGCGTAAAGCCACCTTCGGCAACGCGGCCAAACTGGCGCTCAAGCCCGACAAGATCGTTGACAATGTTCCACCAGACAAGCGGCGCTATCATCACAAGCGCCAGCGCCGCGCCAATCCAGGGCCCCGGGCGGGTCAGCCAGACGCGCCCTGTTGGCGTAAACGCAAGCCAGCCGACAATGCCTACGCCCCAGAAGATATTGGTAAACTTCGACTGTATCCCAAGCCCCGCTGCGATCCCTGCAAGCGCCCACCAGCGCAAGGGCCTGCCCGAAGAGGCCGCCTCGACCACGGCCCAGCTTGCCAGCGTCCAGAAGACCAGCGATGGCGCATCGGGCGTGGCCGTAAAGCCAAGGACAAGAACCAGAACGGTCGCGTTGTAAAAGACGGCGGCAAGGGCGGCGGCGCGCCTGTCCTGTCCCGAGGCCAGAAAGCCCATGCGCCAAACCGCTGCGGTCGAAGCTGCCGTTGCCAAAAGAGGTATCAGGCGCACGCCAAGGCGGTTCTGACCCATCAACCATTCGCCCGATGCGATCCACCACGCAATCATCGGTGGATGATCGTAATATCCCCATGCGGGCGATGTGGCCCAAAGGGCGTAGTACGCTTCATCCTGGATAAGCGGAAGGGCCAGGGCCAGGGCAAGGTGAAGGGCCAGAAAAACGGTGATCGTCAGGTCTAGCCGGGGGATGCGGTTCACGGGCCAAAGGCTCCTGTCGTTTCGGCAAAGCTTTGCTGCCCTATAACTTGTTGCGGCAGGCGGGGGCAAACGGCTTGTCATTTCCGCCGGGCTGGTGCTTTAAGCGGGGCGAATTTGCCATTGAGCCAAAGGCGCAACGATGACCTCGACATTTCTTCCGCAACTAACCGTCGTTGTGCCGACCTACAACGAAAAGGGCAATGTGCGCCCCATGGTCGAGCTTTTGGGCAAAACGCTGGATGGCCTTAACTGGGAGGTCGTCTTTGTCGATGACGACAGCCCCGACGGCACCGCGCGCGAAGTGCGGGCTGTGGCGCGCGAAAACCCGCGTGTGCGCGTCTTGCACCGGATCGGGCGGCGGGGCCTTTCGGGGGCCTGCATCGAAGGCGCGCTTTCTTCGGTCGCCCCTGTGATCGCGGTCATCGACGCCGACCTTCAACATGATGAGACGCTGCTGGCAGGCATGTTTCGCGCGCTCGAAGACGACCCCGAACTTGATCTTGTGATCGGCTCACGCAATGTCGAGGATGGATCGGCTGGTTCGGGTCTGACGGCGATGCGCAAATGGGGCTCGGACCGGGCCAACGGCCTTGCCCGAAAGATGCTGAAGATCACCGCCTCTGACCCGATGAGCGGGTTTTTCATGATCCGGCGCACGGCCTTTAATCAGGTCGCGCTGGATCTGCAAAAGCAGGGCTTTAAGATTTTGGCCGACATGCTTTCGGCGTCCCGCGGGCGTTGGAAGATCAAGGAACTTCCCTATACCTTCCGCGAACGCCACAGCGGCGACAGCAAGATGGACGGCACCACGACGCTGGAATTTCTGGGATTGCTGATCTCGCGCCTGACGGGGGGGCTGTTGCCCATTCGCTTCGTGCTGTTCCTTATGGTCGGCATGTCGGGCGTTGTGGTTCAGCTGGCTGTGGTGCGCCTTGCGCTGGCAGCGCCCGGGGTGACCTTTTTCTGGGCCCAGATCGCCGGGGTCTTTGTGGCCATGACGTCGAACTTCATTTTGAACAACCGCCTGACCTACCGCGACCGCACCCTCAAGGGGCGCGAGTTTCTGCGCGGGCTTTTGTCGTTCTATGCGGTGTGCTCGCTTGGCGCGATTGCCAACGTTGGCGCGGCCGAAGCCGTGTTCCGGGTCTTGCCCAACTGGGCAATGGCAAGCTTTGTCGGCGCGGTCATGGGCGCCTTGTGGAATTTCTGGGCCAGTTTGCTGGTCACGTGGCGCGCAAGGTAGCGTTGCCGCCCTTCGTGTCTCCCTTGCAATAAAAGGACGCAGGGCGGCGTGGGTTCCGCCCTGCGTCTTCAGCACTTTCTCGGGGGCATGCACAGCCGGGGAAGCTGACCGGAAAGCACTGGTTCCTTAGCCTTGAAAGGTCAGCCAGCCATATCCGGCAGAACACCCGCTTCGATCGCGGCGGTCAGTTCAGCCTCGTTCAACATGCCATCGCCATTGACGTCCACGGCGTTGAATGTCGTCTCCCCAAGGTCGGGATAGGCGACCAGCATTTCGGCGAAGGAATACATCCCGTCACCATCGGTATCGATCTTGGTCATATCAGTGGCTGCATTTACTGAGAATGCGATCATCGAAAGCCCGGCGAGTGCCAGAAGCACCATTGCAAAACGTGCCATAGTCAGAACTCCTTTTTGAGGTTCGAAAGGTCAGGTTTCGTCCTGGCCTTACTTACCAAGAGCGTTTTTCGCACCGTCTATTCCGCGCCTTTCGCGCGCTGCGCGCCGCGCCGCCTATCGCTGCGCGCCGCTTTCGCCGTTCCTTGCCGAAAAAGCGCGGCGCCCCGCCGATGGCGGATTTCCCCGGCCTTGGCAGGTCCAATTGCGGTGGCATGATCGGTGCATAACAAGTTGAGAGATTTATCATGCACAATGTGAACACCGGCGAAATTGTCGCCCTCTACAGCCCCTTGCGCCGAGCGGCGCGCGCACTGGCCCCCGGACGGGCCGATGATCTGGTTCAGGAAACCTTGCTGGCCATGCTGCGGCGGCTTGATAGCGGCGGCGAGATTACCAACTTGCGGGCCTATGCGCGCACAACGCTGCGAAACCTTGCCCGCAGGTCACCGCAGATTACATCGGGCGAAGATCCGGACGCGCAGGCGGCGCCGCCCTCGGGGCATTTTGCGCTGACGCAGGTTCTAAGCGTTCTGCGAAAGCTGCCCGCAGAGCAAAGCGAGCTGCTTGTGGCCTGCCTGCGCGGGCTTTCCTACGCGGAGATGGCGCAGTCACTGGGCCTTCCGCGCGGTACGGTCATGTCGCGTCTGTCGCGGGCCCGCAAGGCGCTAAGACAATCCATGGGCCTGCGCCAGAACGAGTGCATCAACGCTCTTTTAGAGCAATAGGGCCTGCGGATGTCGCCGCGATACCAAGGCTCGTCGCGGATTGACGGCAGATCGGCCCCTTGGGTGGCATTAGATGGGGCAATAGCACATCTTTTGCCACTCTCGGAGCAACGCCATGGCCAGAGACCTGCCAATGACCGACCTTGCCGCCGTTCGCCAGCCCCTTGACCGGGCGCAGGGGCTTCCCAATGCGCATTACGTGGATGAAAAGGTCTTTGCAGAAGAGAAAGAGGCGCTTTTGTTCTCGGCTTGGTCAGGGCTTGCGGTCGGCGCGGATGTACCAGAGCCGGGCGATGCAAAACCGGTCACCTTCCTTGACGTCCCCTTGCTTTTGCTGCGCGATCGCGCCGGGGCGGTCCGGGTGTTTCAGAACATCTGTCGCCACCGGGGCATGATACTGGTTGAAAAGGCGCGCAAGATCGAAGGGGCCATTCGCTGCCCCTATCACAGCTGGTGCTATTCGACCGAAGGCAAGTTGGTATCAACACCTCATGTCGGCGGCCCCGGCCAGAACCTGCATCCCGGCATTGATCGCCAAACTCTGGGCCTTATCGAGGTGCGCAGCCACATCTGGCGCGATGTCGTCTTTGTTAACCTTTCGGGCGATGCGCCCCCCTTCGAAGAGGTTCACAAGGACCTTCTGGATCGCTGGGCAGAGTTTGATCAACCGATTTTCCATGGCGGCGAAGACAGCCGGTTTGAGCTGTCGCTGAAGACAAACTGGAAACTTGCGGTCGAGAATTACTGCGAAAGCTATCACCTTCCATGGGTTCACCCCGGCCTAAACAGCTATTCAAGGCTGGAAGACCACTACCATATCGAGGCGCCGGGCCGGTTCTCTGGGCAGGGCACGCTGGTCTATCGTCAGCTTACGGGCGATGCGGGCGAAACCTTTCCCGATTTTGGCGGCCTGTCAGACAAGTGGGACGAGGGGGCCGAATATGTCTCACTCTTTCCCAACGTGCTTTTGGCAGCGCAGCGCGATCACTGCTATGCAATCCTTTTGGAGCCGCGCGGCGTGGATGAAACGGTCGAGCATGTGCACATCTACTATGCCAACCCAAAGACCGACGACAAGCTGCGCCAAGAGAACACCGCCCTTTGGAAAGGTGTCTTCATCGAGGATATCGGGGTTGTCGAAGGCATGCAGCGTGGCCGCCATGCGCCCGCCTTCGATGGCGGAAGGTTTTCACCCGCCATGGACGGGCCGACGCATATCTTTCACGATTGGGTCGCCGCGCGGATCGAGGCACATCGCGCGCAGCAAGGATGACCGACCGCGCACTGAACGCCGAGCTTTTGGCGGCGCATGCCCGCAGCGACGGACGCGCACTTGCCGAGCTATATCAAAGGGCTGCCGCGCAAAGCGAAAGTGAGGACGCGCGCGGTTTCTTTCTTGTGCACGCCTATGTCTTTGCGCTGGAAACCGGCCATCCGGATCAGGGGCGCATCCGCGATCAGCTTTGGCGCATGAACCGAGAGCTTTGATCCGCCTCCGGCGGGGATATTTGGGCCACAAAGAAGTTGCAGGGCATGCGCCAGAGTTGCGCGCCAATGAGAAAAAGGCGTGCGCACCGCATGGTGCGCTCAATTGGATCACGCCGGTTTGCGGGAAAGAAAAAGGGGGGCCACCGGCCCCCCGTAAGTTTCGCTGATCAGGCTCATCATTGGTACCGCCCGGTTTATGCCTGCGGCCTGATCCGCGTCAGGGGCGAGCGCACCCGCCCCGGATTCGTATTTCGTGTCAGCGGTTTAGGAGCAGCCGCTGGTTCCCCCGCATGTGTTGCACTTCATGCAGGTTCCATTTCGTACCAGCGTGTAGTTGCCACATTCGCCGCAAGGATCGCCTTCGTACCCTTGCATCTTGGCCTTGCTACGCGCATCCATTGCGACCGTTCCGCTGGATACCGCCGTGCTTGACGTTGCAGTTGTTTCGGGCACCAGCGTCTGAAGGGCCGCCATCGGGTCTGTCGATGTATCAAGGGCAACCGCCCCTGCCCCGCCTTGCAGCACGACAAGTTCCTGCGGAACGCGTTTGCGCAGGTAGCCGGTCGAGCTGATCTGCTTGAGGACCTCCAGCGACTTGCTGGCCGCGCTGTCGGATACCTGACCGATGTTGCGCTTGCCTTCCTCGTGGCCGCGACCCAGATCGTCAAAGCTTTCGCCTTCGGGTTTGACGTGGGCCAGATCGGTCCGGTCGAGATAGCTGACCGCCAGTTCGCGGAAGATATAGTCGAGGATCGAGGTTGCGTTCTTGATGCTGTCGTTGCCCTGCACCATGCCTGCCGGTTCGAACCGGGTGAAGGTGAAGGCCTCAACGAACTCTTCCAGAGGCACGCCATATTGCAGGCCGACCGACACGGCGATGGCGAAGTTGTTCATCATCGCCCGGAACCCGGCGCCCTCTTTATGCATGTCGATAAAGATTTCACCCAGTGCGCCGTCTTCGTATTCGCCCGTGCGAAGATAGACCTTATGGCCGCCGACGATCGCTTTCTGGGTATAACCCTTGCGACGCTCGGGCAGCTTTTCGCGGTGTGACTTGATGATCTCTTTGATGATCACTTTTTCCACGATCTTTTCGGCCAGAACGGTCGCTTTTT
This sequence comes from Paracoccaceae bacterium, assembly GCA_030148005.1. Lineage (GTDB taxonomy): Bacteria > Pseudomonadota > Alphaproteobacteria > Rhodobacterales > Rhodobacteraceae > JASBSV01. Next base: position 138,999 of record JASBUI010000019.1, read on the forward strand.
CATGCGTCGAGCCGCTTTCAAGTGTCTCTGCGGCCTCATCATCGTCTTCTACAAGGGCGGCGGCCAAAGGCTGGCTCAGCTTTGATCCGTCGCGGTAGAGGGCATTGGCCTTGACGCCCAGCGACCAGCTAAGCTCATAAGCGGCCTGGCAGTCTTCGATCGTTGCGTCATTGGGCATGTTGATCGTCTTTGAGATCGCGCCCGAGATGAAGGACTGTGCTGCGGCCATCATGTAGATGTGGCTGTCAACGCTCAGGAAACGCTTGCCTTTCTTGCCGCAGGGATTTGCACAATCAAAGATGCTGTAGTGCTTTTCCTGCAGGTGCGGCGCACCTTCCAATGTCATGGTGCCGCAAACGTGGTCGTTAGTGGCGTCAATCTCTGCGCGGCTGAAACCCAGCGAGCGCAGAAGGTCGAACGTGGGATCGTTCAGCTTTTCGGCCGGGATACCCAGTGTCTTGGTGCAGAACTCTTCGCCCAGCGTCCACTGGTTAAACACGAAACGGATGTCAAAGGCGCTGGGAAGCGCGGTTTCGATCTTGTCGATCTCGGCCTGCCCGAACCCGTGACCTACCAAAGAGGTGTGGTTGATCCCGGGCGCATTGCCCAGCGTTCCATGGCCGACAGCGAAGGAGACAATCTCTTCAATTTGGGCGGGAGAATACCCAAGCGTCTCCAACGCCGCCGGGACGGAGCGGTTGATGATCTTGAAATAACCGCCTCCGGCCAGCTTCTTGAACTTCACCAAGGCAAAGTCCGGTTCAATCCCGGTCGTGTCACAGTCCATGACCAGGCCAATTGTGCCGGTCGGAGCGATCACGGTGGATTGCGCGTTGCGATAGCCGTTCTTCTTGCCGAGCGTCAGCGCTTCGTCCCATGCGGTCTTTGCAAGTTCGATCAGGCGCTTGTCGGGGCAACTGGAGTGATCCAATGCGACCGGCTTGACGGCCAGATCTTCGTAACCATCGGTTTTGCCATAGGCGGCATTGCGGTGGTTGCGCATGACGCGCAGCATGTGCTTGGCGTTCTTCTTGTACTTGGAAAATGGGCCCAACTCGCCCGCGATCTCGGCCGATGTGGCATAGGCGACGCCGGTCATAATGGCCGTCAGCGCGCCGCAGATCGCGCGGCCTTCATCGCTGTCATAGCCATAGCCCATGTTCATCAGCAGCCCGCCGATGTTGGCGTAGCCCAGACCAAGGGTGCGGAAATCGTAGGACAGTTGCGCAATTTCCTTCGACGGGAACTGCGCCATGGTGACCGAAATTTCCAGCGTCAGCGTCCAAAGGCGCGTGGCGTGCATATAGTCGTCAGACTGAAACTCGCCATTCTGGTAGAAGGTCAAAAGGTTCATCGACGCCAGGTTACAAGCGGTGTCATCGAGGAACATGTATTCAGAACAAGGGTTTGAGCCGCGAATTTCACCGTCCGCCGGGCAGGTGTGCCAAGCGTTGACCGTGTCGTGATACTGGATGCCGGGATCGGCACAGGACCAAGCGGCGTGACCGATCTGTTCCCAAAGCTCGCGGGCGCGGATGGTTTTGGAAACCTTGCCGTCAACGCGGTTGATCAGGTCCCAGTCTTCGTCGTTTTCAACGGCCCTGAGGAAGGCATCGGTGACCCGGACCGAGTTGTTCGAGTTCTGGCCCGAGACCGAGTTATAGGCTTCACTGTCCCAGTCGGTGTCATATGTCGGGAACTCGATGCTGTCGTATCCCTGACGGGCATAGTCCAGAACGCGTTTGACATAAGTCTCGGGGATCGAAACTTTCTTGGCCGAGCGGATCGCCGATTTCAGCGTCTCGTTGACCTTGGGGTCGGTGGCATCTTCGGCCTTGCCGTCCCAAGCCTTGATTGCGGCAAAGATCTTGTTCAGATGCGCTTCGTGCATCTTTGAGCCTGCGACGATCGAGGCGACCTTCTGCTCTTCGATGACCTTCCAGTTGATGAACTGTTCGATATCGGGGTGATCGGCGTCGCAGATGACCATCTTGGCCGCCCGGCGCGTTGTGCCGCCCGACTTGATCGCGCCCGCCGCGCGGTCGCCGATCTTTAGAAAGCCCATAAGGCCGCTTGAGCGTCCGCCGCCCGACAGACCTTCGCCTGCACCGCGAAGCGAGCTGAAGTTGGTGCCGGTGCCTGATCCGTATTTGAACAGACGCGCCTCACGCGTCCACAGATCCATGATCCCGCCCTCGTTCACCAGATCGTCGCTGACGGACTGGATAAAGCAGGCGTGCGGCTGGGGATGCTCATAAGAGGACTTCGATTTCGTCAGCTTGCCTGACTTGTAGTCGACATAGAAGTGTCCCTGTGCAGGGCCATCAATTCCATATGCCCAGTGCAGACCGGTGTTGAACCACTGAGGAGAGTTCGGCGCGGCGCGCTGGGTGGCCAGCATATAGCGCATTTCGTCAAAGTAGGCGCGCGCATCCTCTTCGGTGGAGAAATAGCCGCCCTTCCAGCCCCAATAGGCCCAAGCGCCGGCCAGCCGGTCAAAAACCTGCTTTGCCGAATGCTCGCCGCCGCGCTCATCGCTGGCAGGTTCAGAGCGCCACAGAAACTCGGGCACGTCTGCTTCTTTTACCTTCTTGAGCTTGGGGGCAACGCCAGCCTTGCGGAAATACTTTTGTGCCAGAACATCGGATGCGACCTGGCTCCAGCTTTGAGGCACTTCAAGATCGTCGAGCTTGAACACTACGGTGCCGTCGGGGTTGCGAATCTCTGAGGATGTCTTGGTAAAGGCGACGTCTGCGTATGCGTCCTGCCCGGCCTTGGTGAATCTACGATCAATCTTCATTTTTCAACTTCTGCCTCGTTGAATGGTCTCTAATTTTGCGAAACGAAACTCTTAAGGCTTCGGGTTCGCGCTTCCAGCACCACCGTTCTTTTAGCGCAGACAACAGATAACCCGGCCGGTAAGACGCTTCCCACATCCACCGTCTGGCGCCCTTAAATGCGGCCGCCATAAATTTTGGCTTTTTCCCGTTCCCCGCACCCGAGCCACAATATCTAGTGGCCCATCGGTTGGTTCCCACAACTTGGCGTATCCATGCCTATATGGTCAACGAAAAAATCAACGAATTTGTGACAAGTTTTGCTTGACCGGGGATTCGATCACAGTGGTCCCAAGCTGACGTTCCGGTAAGGTGGCAAACCTGACCTGAAAAAGCGTTTTGGTTCGGCTGAGTTACTCTGCAAAGCTGAAGGATTAAGCGAAGGTTAACGCTAAGTAAGCCCCGTTAAGATTCGGTCTGGGGGCTTTTTAGAAGCGACTGAACCGTGGCGCTTTTTCGGGCAGCTGTGCCAATCTGCAACACAATAGAGGCGCCGCTGCGGCGCCACTGCACAAATCTTTCACGATGAGAAGAAGGTGGTCGGGGCGATAGGATTCGAACCTACGACCTACGGTTCCCAAAACCGCCGCGCTACCAGGCTGCGCTACGCCCCGAACAGGGGTGTCTCTAACGCCCTCTTTGCAGGTTGAAAAGGCCTATCTCTCAGAACAGGGCCAAAGTGCGACGCTTTGGTCAAACCCGGGGTGGCGTATGACGTCGCCGGGCTTGATCCCAAGCTTACGAGCCAGCCCGCCGTTGATTTCCAGAACCGCCAGAATGCCAGAGCCGCCCATTATAGGTGTCAGGTCGCCGGGCACCGTGTTCTCGTGGATCTTTTCGACCCGCCCTTCAGGAGAGATGAACAGCATGTCGAGCGGGATAAGTGTGTTCTTCATCCAGAAGGATACGGATTGCGGACGCTCAAAGTAGAACAGCATGCCCGCGCTTGATGCCATCTTTTCGCGGAACATCAGCCCCTTTGCCCGCTCGGCCGCGTCATCGGCGATCTCTACTGAAAAACGCACCGTGCCATTAGCCGTGCGAATCTGCGCCTGATCTTCGATGCAGTTTGCAGAAACGTCGGCAAGTGCGGGGCTGGCAAGCAAGAGGCCGGCAAGGCATCCAAGAAATGCCCTTCGGATCATTCCTGCGCCTTGTTGGCAAATTCCCATGACATCACAGTTGTAGCCATCCGGCCGCGTTTGCCTTGCGTGGTGCGCAGACAGATCGCTTCGCCCGGCTGCAGATCGGCCAGCCCGGAACGGCGCAGGACCTCTACATGTATAAAGACGTCTTCGGGATGGCCGAAGATATTGGCAAAGCCAAAGCCCTTGGTCTTGTCGAACCATTTCACCCTTGCAGGCAAAAGCGGTTCTGACGCCAGTTCTTCGGGCGAAATGCCGTCGATATCTTCCAGCTCTACCGGAACGATTTCGGGTGGCTCAATTCGCAGCACCTCAGTGGCCTGCATACCGCGTTCGGTTTCCTGAACGCTCAACTCAATTCCGGATGCATCCGCTATAGAGCTTTGGCCGAAATTCCGCAGCACATTTGCATGCAGCAGAATGTCCGGGCCGCCCTCGTCTGCGACTACAAAACCGAACCCTTTGGTAGGGTCGAACCATTTTACGTGGCCTACTACGCGCCGATCCATAAACTCTTGCTTTCTCGCCATCCACAACGCGCACTGCGCGCTTAATTCCGCCCCCATCAATGTTTGTCCTAAATTTTGATCCGGTTGCAACCGTAAATATAGGCAAAAATCCGGAATGTCATTCGCGAAGCGCGAAAATTAAGGATATAACCTTTTGATACTCCAATCGTTTTCGGATCCTGTTCTTGACCAGCGAAAGCGGTCATGAAGCCGAAACTCGCCGTCAGACCAGAACTCAATTTCAATCGGTGAAAGGCGATACCCACCCCAATGGGCCGGGCGCGGCGGGTTGTCACCCAGTTGTTGCGAGAGGTTCTTAACTTCGTCGGTCAAAACCTGCCGCGAGGAAAGCGGACGGGACTGTTGCGATGCATGGGCGCCTATTCTGCTTTGCAGGGCGCGGGACGCAAAATAGGCATCTGCCTTTGGGCCGTCCTCACGTGTCAGGGTCCCTCTTACCCGAACCTGCCGGCGCAGCGACTTCCAGTGCATCACAAGCGCACCCTTGGCGTTTTCTTCAATCTCCTGAGCCTTCTGGCTGGTGTAGTTCGTGTAAAAGACAAAGGCGTCGTCTTCGATGTCTTTCAACAGCAGGATACGCACGTTTGGCATCCCGTCGCGGCCCGCAGTGGCAAATGCCATCGCATTCGGATCATTGGGTTCTGTTCTGGTCGCCTCTTGCAGCCAATCGCGCGCGATCTGAAAGGGATCATCGCCTGCAAAAATACCTGTACGGTCCATGGGGGCCTCCGCTATCGAAATGTTCCGGGATGATCCCCGCCTGGAAATGATCCAATTGTCCGGCGATGTCGTAGCGCCCTTGATGGGGCCCGGGGGATCGCCTAAACGTCGGGGACAGTTTCACTTCGGTTGGGGGGCAGATGTCAACACAGCTCATGAGCGGTAAACGAGGCCTGATCATGGGTCTTGCCAATGACAAATCAATCGCGTGGGGGATTGCCAAGGCCCTTGCCGACCAAGGCGCGGAACTTGCGTTCTCTTATCAGGGCGATGCACTGAAAAAGCGGGTCGACCCGCTGGCCGCTTCTGTCGGCTCGGATATCGTGCTGCCTTGCGATGTGGGCGATGAGGCTTCGATCGACGCGCTTTTTGCCGCCCTGCAAGAGCGGTGGGGCACGCTGGACTTTATCGTTCATGCCATCGGCTTTTCGGACAAGTCCGAGCTTCGGGGCCGCTATGTCGACACCAGCCGCGCGAACTTTCAGATGTCTATGGACATCTCGGTCTACTCTTTCACCGCCGTGGTTCAGCGCGCCGAGAAGATGATGAACAAAGGCGGCTCTTGCCTGACGCTCACCTACTACGGCGCCGAAAAGGTCATGCCGCACTATAACGTCATGGGCGTGGCCAAGGCCGCGCTTGAGGCAAGCGTGCGCTATCTGGCAGAAGATCTGGGCAAGGATGGCATTCGCGTCAACGCAATCAGCGCCGGTACGATCAAGACGCTGGCCGCCAGCGGCATCGGTGATTTTCGCTATATCATGAAGTGGAATGAATATAACTCGCCCCTGCGCCGGACGGTGACACAGGAAGAGGTCGGTAAATCGGCGCTTTATCTTCTGTCGGATCTGGGATCGGCAGTGACCGGAGAGGTTCTTCACGTCGATGCCGGCTATCACGTGGTTGGAATGAAAGCGGTCGACGCACCCGATATTACAAAGGACTAGGGCATGACGGATCGTTTGCCGCACGAAAAAGGATTTCACGTCAGTTGGGACCAGATGCACCGCGATGCGCGGGCGCTGGCATGGCGTCTGGATGGCAAGGGCCCCGATGACGGGGCGTGGAAGGCCGTTGTGGCCATCACGCGTGGCGGTATGGCCCCTGCGATGATCGTCGCAAGAGAGCTGGATATCCGCACTGTCGATACGATCAGCGTCAAAAGCTATGATCACCAGAACCAGGCTCAGGCGCGGGTTCTGAAATCGCCTGACGCTGAAATGATGGGTGACGGCACCGGTATTCTGGTGGTCGATGACCTTGTCGATAGTGGCAAGACATTGGAACTGGTGCGCGCGCTATATCCCAATGCGCATTTCGCGACCGTCTACGCCAAGCCAAAGGGTGAGCCGCAGGTTGATACCTTCATCACCGGCGTAAGCCAGGACACCTGGATCTTCTTTCCCTGGGACATGGCCCTGCAATATGTCGAGCCCTATCGCGGCACAGACTGATATGGCGCAGGGCGTGCCCGAGCCGCAAAGGGCCGCCTCTTCGGGCGGCTGGCTGCACAATTCCTACCTTGCCTCTGTTCTGTTCAAGCTTGGTCTGGGTATTGCGCAGATGCTTGCGGCCGCCGGGCTTGCCGCCACGTCGAAAAGTCAGCTTATCTGGCTGGTGGCGGAACTGACTGCCGGAGAGACACAGCAAGATCCATCGGACCCGCTTGCGCTTTGGCTTTTGGCGGCCGCGCAGGGTTTCTCGATCGAGGCGCATACATTCTATGTTATCTACTTTGCTGGTCACGGGCTTTTAAACATCGCGATCGCGCTGGCGCTGCTTGCACGGCTTCGCTGGTCCTATGTTGTGTCGATTATCGTTCTGGCGGGTTTTGTCGGCTATCAGGTCTACCGCTTCTTCCTGACCGGCTCGCCCATGATGATCGTGCTTTCCGCCTTTGATCTGATCATCATCGCCCTCGTCTGGCGCGAATATCTGCAAGAGCGGCGCAAGCGCGGCGCGCGCGGGCATTGAAAAAGGCTGACCGAACATGACCAGACCACCGCATCCGCTGAACCCGTCGATGGGCGCAACCGAACGCCCGCCCGTGATGGAGGCGCGGCGCTGGATCGCCGAGGCGCATTTCCCGCCCGAGCGGCCCCTTTTGAACGTCAGTCAGGCCGCGCCGGTGGACCCGCCACCTGAAAACATGCGCCGGGCCATCGCCGATATCGTGATCAATGACCCCGAGGCGCATCTTTACGGGCCGGTTCTGGGCCTGCCCGAGCTGCGCGCCGAAGTTGCCGCGCGCTGGTCGCAGTCCTATGGCGCACAGATCGGGCCGGAAAATGTTGCGATCACCTCTGGCTGCAATCAGGCGTTTTCCGCCGTGATGGCAAGCCTTGCGGGCGCGGGCGATGAGGTGATCCTGCCAAGCCCTTGGTACTTCAATCACAAGATGTGGCTGGATATGGCCGGCGTCACCACCCTGCCCCTGCAATGCGGCCCCGGCCTTGTTCCGCGCGCCGAAGATGCAAAGGCGCTGATCACGCCGCGCACCAAGGCGATCGTTCTGGTGACCCCCAATAATCCGACGGGCGCGGAGTATCCTGCAGAGACGCTTGATGCGTTCTTTGCCTTGGCCAAGGCGCATGGGCTGGCGCTTATCGTCGATGAAACCTACCGCGAGTTTGACAGCCGCTCCGGCGCGCCGCACCGTCTTTTCGGCAATGCCGACTGGGACCAAGCTCTGGTTCATCTTTATTCTTTTTCAAAGGCTTACCGCCTGACTGGCCACCGCGTTGGTGCGGCCGTTGCCAGCCCCCAGCGTCTGGACGAGATAGAAAAGTTTCTTGATACGGTCGCAATCTGTCCCAACCAGATCGGCCAGCGGGCCGCCCTTTGGGGGATGCGAAACCTTGGCAACTGGCTTGCCGGTGAGCGGGCCGAGATTCTGGACCGCCGCGCCGCGATCGAAGAAGGTTTCGGGCAACTGAAAGGCTGGACGCTTTTGGGATGCGGCGCCTATTTTGCCTATGTGCAACACCCCTTTGACGAAGACGCCGATGTTCTGGCCCAAAGGCTTGTCAAAGATGCCGGGGTTTTGTGCCTTCCCGGAACGATGTTCACCCCCGATGGCGACCCCGCTGGCAAGCGCCAGCTTCGCATTGCATTTGCCAATGTGGACCGGGCCGGGATCGGTCAGCTCTTTGACCGTCTCGCGGCTGTGAAAAACAACTAGCCCGGCGGCACTTGCCCCCCTCCCTGCAACCGCCTATTGATCGGCTCGTCATATTTTCGGAGGGCTTCCATGGCAGGCGCATCTAAGGGCAAGGCATCGCGGGCGATCGTATGGGTCATTCTTGGCCTGTTAATCGTCGGACTTGCCGGTTTCGGCACAGCCAACTTTGGTGGCAGCACGCAAAGCGTGGCCTCGGTCGGCGAGCAGGATATCACCGTCGACGAATACGCCCGCGCGCTTCAGGAAGAGCTTAACGCCTTTCAGGCCCAGACCGGGCAAAGCATTCAGCTAAGTCAGGGCACCGCCTTTGGGCTTGATCAGGCCGTACTGCGCCGCCTTTTGGGCCGGGCCGCTCTTGATAATGAAGCGCGGCGCGTTGGCGTGTCGATCGGTGATGAGCGGGTGCGCGATCAGGTTCTGCAGGTTCAGGCCTTTCAAGGCCCCGATGGCACCTTTGACCGCGAGGCTTATCGCTATGCGCTGGAACGCTCCAACCTCAACGAAGCCACGTTTGAGGATCAGATGCGTCAGGACACCGCCCGCACGATCCTGCAAAGCGCGGTCGTAGGCGGCATTGTAGCCCCGGGCACTTTCACCCGCTCGCTTCTGTCCTACATCAAAGAGGCACGCAGCTTTACATGGGCCGAACTGACGCCTTCTGATCTGGTAACCGGCGCGCCTGTGCCGACCGATGCCCAGCTTGAAGAATACTACAAGGCGAACGAAGCTGACTTCACGCTGCCAGAGACGCGCGCGATCTCTTATGTGTGGATGACGCCCGAGATGATCGTCGATCAGGTCAAGATCGACGACGAAACGCTTAAAGCTGCGTATCAGGACCGGATTTCCGAGTTCAGCCAGCCAGAGCGCCGCTTGGTCGAACGTCTTGTGTTTGCCACCGAGGAAGAGGCCGCTGCCGCCGTGGCGCGGATCAACAGCGGTGAGATCACTTTTGACAAGCTGGTCGAAGAGCGCGGGCTGACCCTTTCGGATGCCGATCTTGGCGATGTGACGGTCGAGGATCTTGGCGATGCGGGCGCTGCCGTCTTTGCGCTGAAGGATCCGGGCGTAGCCGGTCCCCTGCCCTCTGCCCTTGGTCCGGCGATCTTTCGCATGAACGCGATTCTGCCCGCTGAGAACACGACCTTCGAAGAGGCACGCCAACAGCTTTTCGACGAGATCGCGGGCGAAAGAGCGCGCCGCCAGATTTCGGATGAGATCACGGCGGTCGATGACCTTCTGGCGGGCGGCGCCACTCTGGAAGAGGTTGCCAACGAAACCCCGATGGTTTTCGAGACGATCAAGTGGACGCCTGATTCAGATGGCGGGATCGCGGGCTATCAAGAGTTCAAAGATGCAGCCGCAGCGGCAAAATCCGATGACTTTCCCACTATAGTCGAGCTTAGCGATGGCGGAATTTTTGCCCTGCGCCTTGATGAAATCATTGCCCCCAAACTACAACCGCTTGCCGATGTGCGCGGCGAGGTGATCGCGGGCTGGGACCGTGCAGAGACCACAAAGCGCCTTGTCGAACTGGCGAACTCGCTGGTTCCGACGGTCAGTCAGGGCACGGATATGGCCGCTTTGGGCCTTACCGCGACGGTCGAAGACGGCCAGACGCGCGATGCCTTTATCGAAGGGACGCCGCCAAGCTTCATGAGCCAGATCTTTGAGATGGCCAAGGGTGATGTGCGGGTGATCGAGGGCGACGAAAGCGCCTTTGTCGTGCGCCTTGATGACATCGTTCCTGCCGATCTGGGCGATCCTGAAACCGCTTCGGTGAACACGGCTCTGGAAAACCAGACGGCTCAGTCGCTGGCCCAGGACATCTTCGATGCCTTCACCCGCACGGTTCAGACAAGCGCGGGGATCTCGGTCAACCAGGCGGCGATCAACGCCGTTCACGCCCAGTTCCCTTAAGCCTATGGAACTTACGCCCAGTTTCGAGGTCTTTGAAAAGGGCCATGCCGAAGGCAAGAACCAAGTCGTCTATACGCGGCTGGCGGCCGATCTGGACACGCCTGTTTCGCTGATGCTCAAGCTGGGCGGCGCTGCGCGCGACGCTTTCATGCTGGAATCGGTCACCGGCGGCGAGGTTCGTGGCCGGTATTCGATCATCGGGATGAAACCCGACCTGATCTGGGATTGCCGCGGCGATGTCAGCCGCGTGAACCGGCAGGCCCGGTTTGACCCCGACGGGTTTGAGCCGATGAAGGGCTCTCCGCTTGATACGCTGCGCCAGATCATTGCCGAAAGCCGGATAGAGCTGCCTGATGACCTGCCCGCTTCGGCTGCGGGCCTTTTCGGCTATCTTGGCTATGACATGATCCGTCTTGTCGAACATCTGCCCGATGTTAACCCCGATCCGCTGGGCCTTCCTGATGCCATCATGTTGCGCCCTTCGGTGGTTGCGGTTCTGGACGGCGTCAAGGGTGAGGTGACGGTCGTCTCACCTGTCTGGGCCGACCACGGCCTGTCCGCGCGCGCCGCCTATGCGCAGGCGGCCGAAAGGGTGATGGATGCCGTGCGCGATCTTGACCGGTCCCTGCCCGGAGAGACGCGCGATCTGGGTCAGGCCGCGGTCGAGGATGAGCCGGTTTCGAACTTTACCAAAAAGGCCTATCTGGCAGCCGTCGAGAAGGCCAAGGAATACATTCGCGCAGGCGACATCTTTCAGGTGGTTCCGGCACAGCGCTGGCGCCAGAAGTTCACGTTGCCGCCCTTTGCGCTCTACCGCTCTTTGCGGCGCACGAACCCTTCGCCTTTCATGTTCTACTTCAATTTCGGCGGCTTTCAGGTCATCGGCGCCAGCCCCGAGATCCTTGTGCGCGTCTTTGACGGTCAGGTCACGATCCGCCCGATCGCAGGCACGCGCCCGCGCGGCGCCACGCCTGACGAGGACCGCGCGCTTGAGGCCGATCTTCTTTCTGACCAGAAAGAGCTGGCCGAGCATCTGATGCTTCTCGATCTGGGCCGCAACGATACCGGGCGCGTGTCCAAGATCGGCACCGTCCGCCCGACCGAAAAGTTCATCATTGAACGCTACAGCCACGTGATGCACATCGTATCGAACGTCGTGGGTGAGCTGTCGGATGATCATGACGCTCTGTCCGCGCTTCTGGCGGGGCTTCCTGCCGGCACGGTGTCAGGCGCCCCCAAAGTGCGCGCTATGCAGATCATTGATGAGCTTGAGCCAGAGAAACGCGGCGTCTATGGCGGCGGCGTGGGTTACTTTGCGGCCAATGGCGACATGGATATGTGCATCGCCCTGCGCACGGCGGTTCTGAAGGATCAGACCCTCTACATGCAGGCAGGCGGCGGCGTCGTTTACGACAGCGACCCCGAGGCCGAGTACCAAGAGACGGTCAACAAGGCCAAGGCGATCCGGATGGCGGCGCGCGATGCGGGCCGTTTTTCGGGCGGATCGAACGGCTGATGACGGCGGCGGGCGCTGCGGGCTAGTTCGGCGCCTTCAGAATAACCGATAGCGGCGCCAGTTCGATCGTCGTGGCGCGCCCCTGAACACCCCATTCAACCAATGTCTGCAAGGTTTCAGGCCGGGCATGGCCAACCACCAGAACACCCGCTTCCTGTCCGGCGCGAAAGGCCGCCTGATCAAGGAAACGCCGCATCACGGCAGAGTTTTCGCCATTTCCATCAAAGGTACGGAACACAAGCTTGGCCGGAATGTCCTGCCGCTCGGCAATCTGCAGCGCGGTGTTAAGCCCGCGCGGATAGGTGACAAGGCCAAGGCCCCTGTCCTTCAGGATCGCCATCATCGCGCCGATAAGCGGGCGGTTGACCTGAAACCCGCTGTCTTGTGTGTCGAGCACGGCAACCGCCTCTGGCAGGCGCCGCTTGTAGACCTCAAATGACACTTCTGCATCCTGCGGCGTCATCTCCGCGGGCAGGTTGACCGCCATGGCAACTTCGAAACCGGCCTGCCGGTAAAGCTTCATCGCTTCGGCGGCATCGGGGGCTTCGGGATCGACCGCAAAGGTTGCGGCGAAAGGAAACTCTGCCAGCTGAGTCAGGCTGGGACGCGGGGTTACATCCAGCAGAAGGATGCCCATTTCGGGTTTGCCTTCGGGGTTGGAGTAAGGCGCGGCAAAGGCATCGATCGCCGGGATCGACTGAACCGGGGCCTCGGCAACCTCTTGTGACAAATCCCCGATCCGTGGAAGCCGGTCGGTCGTAACGCCCGATGGGGCGATCGTATCGGCCCCGGCTGAACTATCGGGTGCGGCGGGCGCGGCCGGAAGCGTCGGCGCGGGCGATGTGGCCACCGATCCTTCGGCAAGCTTTGGCGGCTCGGGCGGGGCCTGCGGGGCGGTCGTGTCGCCCTTGGGCTGGGCGGGGGCCGGTGCAGGCGGGGCCGCAGCGGCCGGGGCGGAAGGGGCCACATCGGCACTTGGCGCCTCTGGCACAAGGGCCTGCGGGTTGGGCAGGACAGGCTCTTCGGCGCCAAGGGCAACCGCGCCGGGCGCATCTGGGGCCGGCGGCGTTGCGGCCGGTGCCTGCGGCAGGTTCCCGGTCTGGGGCTGGGCCGCGGGGGCCGTATCGGTGCTGGGCGACGCCGGGGCCTCAAGCGTCGGCGCCGATACGCTTGGCGCGGCGGTCGCCGTGACATCCTGATCGGTCGAGGGAATGGTGGCGGCGCCTTCGGGCGCATCACGGTTGAAACTGGAACCGGCGGGCACGACAACTTCGCTGGCCTTGTTCGGCATCACCCTGCCAGCATTGCTTTCAAGGATTGAAACCACCGCGACAACGGCAACCGAGAATACCGATCCCCAGATGATTCCTGAAAGAAATCCGCGCAACATGGAGGTCACCCCCTCTTTTTTCCTGCTCACCTGCGACCCGTCAGACCTTGACCGCGGGGCGCTGCTCGTCTCATGTATACCGCGATCCGGAGGCGTCTCACACCCCTCCTTCTCATACGGGTGCGGAAATGCTGCTTTTGATCGATAACTACGACAGTTTCACATACAACCTTGTTCATTATCTGGGCGAATTGGGCGCTGATGTTGCGGTTCGGCGCAACGATGCGCTGAACGTGCAAGAAGCAATGGGCATGAATCCCGAGGCGATCCTCTTGTCGCCGGGGCCTTGCGATCCTTCGCAGGCGGGAATTTGCCTTGCCCTGACGCAGGCAGCGGCGGAAACGCGCACACCGCTTTTGGGCGTCTGCCTTGGTCATCAGACCATTGGCGAAGCTTTCGGCGGCAAGGTGGTGCGTTGCCATGAGATCGTCCATGGCAAGATGGGCAGCATCCAGCACAAGGGCAAAGGCGTCTTTGACGGGCTGCCCTCGCCATTTCAGGCCACGCGCTACCACTCGCTGGTGGTCGAGCGCGAATCGCTGCCCGAGGCGCTTGAGATCACGGCAGAGCTTGAGGATGGCACGATCATGGGACTTGCCCACAAAGAGCTGCCGATCGAAGGCGTTCAGTTTCACCCCGAAAGCATCGCCTCGGAACATGGGCACAAGATGTTGGCGAACTTTCTTACCCGCGCTGCGGTCAAGTTGAAGGTGCCGGCATGAGCGACGCGCTGAAACCGCTTATCGGCGCTGCCGCTGACCGCGCCCTGACCCGCGACGAGGCCGAAACCGCCTTTGGCATCCTTTTTGACGGCGAGGCCACGCCAAGCCAGATCGGCGGGCTTTTGATGGCGCTGCGCACACGCGGCGAAACGGTGGGTGAATATGCCGCCGCGGCGGCGGTGATGCGGGCCAAGTGCAACCCGGTCAAGGCGCCAGAAGGGGCGATCGACATTGTCGGCACCGGCGGCGATGGCAAGGGCACGCTGAACATATCGACGGCAACCGCCTTTGTCGTGGCAGGCGCAGGCGTTGTGGTGGCCAAGCATGGCAACCGCAACCTTTCGTCAAAATCCGGCGCAGCAGACGCCCTTGGCCAGATGGGGATCGAAGTTATGGTCGGCCCGGCGGTTGTGGAACGTGCCCTGCGCGAGGTCGGCATCGGCTTCATGATGGCGCCGATGCACCACCCGGCGATCAAACATGTCATGCCGACGCGGGCCGAACTGGGTACGCGCACGATCTTTAACATTCTTGGGCCGCTGACCAATCCCGCTGGCGTCAAACGCCAACTGACGGGCGCGTTTTCGCGCGCGCTGATCCGCCCGATGGCCGAAACGCTCGCCGCGCTTGGCAGTGATCGGGCCTGGCTGGTGCATGGCAGCGATGGCACGGATGAGCTGGCGATCTCGGGCGTAAGCTATATTGCAGAGCTGCGCGATGGCGCGGTATCCGAGATCGAAATTCATCCCGAGGACGCGGGCCTGCCCGAACATCCGTTCGAGGCCATTCTGGGCGGCACGCCCGAAGAAAACGGCAAGGCCTTTCGCGCGCTTCTTGAGGGCGAAGCTTCGGCCTATCGCGACGCGGTTCTTCTGAATGCCGCCGCCGCCCTTGTAGTGGCAGGCGCGGCAAGTGATCTTGTTCAGGGCCGCGACATGGCGATCGAGGCGATCGACAGCGGCAAAGCGCTGGAAAAGGTTCAGGGGCTGGCGCGGGTCACCTCGGGATAAGCCGCCTTCGCGGCATCGCGCCGCGCAAGGCCCCTGCAAGGCGTTGCAATCTCTTCCAATCCGCCCAAAGGCAGGCTATCTGACGTTCATGAGCACAATTCTGGACAAGATCAAAGCCTACAAGCTTGAAGAGGTCGCTGAGCGCAAGGCCACGCGCCCTTTGTCTGCTGTAGAAGACGCCGCCCGAAGCGCTCCGGCGCCGCGCGGCTTTGCCAAGCAGCTTATCGAAGCGACGCGCCAGGGCTATGGTCTGATTGCCGAGATCAAGAAGGCCAGCCCGTCCAAGGGGCTGATCCGGGCCGATTTCGATCCTCCCGAGCTGGCCAAGGCCTATGCCGAGGGCGGCGCGACCTGCCTTTCGGTTCTCACTGATACGCCGTCCTTTCAGGGGCAGGACAGTTTCCTGACGGCCGCTCACAAGGCGGTCAAACTTCCGATCCTGCGCAAGGACTTTATGTATGACACCTATCAGGTGGCCGAGGCGCGGGCACTGAATGCCGACTGCATATTGATCATCATGGCCAGCGTCAGCGACGCGCAGGCCGTAGAGCTTGAGAATGCGGCAGAAGCTTGGGGCATGGATGTGCTGGTCGAAGTGCATAATGAGGCCGAGCTTGAGCGCGCAGAGGCGCTTAAATCCCCGCTTTTGGGGATCAATAACCGCGATCTGAACACCTTTGAGACCAATCTCGACACCACGCGCCGCCTTGCGCGGATGGCAACGGCCGAGCGTGTGATCGTATCGGAATCGGGTCTAAGCACGCCTGAACATCTGGCCGATATGGCCCGCTATGGCGCCCGCGCATTCCTGATCGGCGAGGCCCTGATGCGGCAGCAGGATGTCACGGCGGCAACACGCGCGCTATTGGCCAATCCCCTGACGCCGGGAAGCTTTTGATGGCTGAGCTGACCCATTTCGATGCCAAGGGCGATGCCCATATGGTCGATGTTTCGGAAAAATCGGTCACTGACCGGATTGCCGTGGCCGAAGGCTATGTGAAGATGAGCCTGCAAACCCTTGAAATTGCAACCAAAGGCACCGCCAAAAAGGGCGATGTCATGGGCATTGCACGTATTGCGGGCATCATGGGGGCGAAAAAGACAAGCGATCTGATCCCGCTTTGCCATCCGCTGGCCATCACGCGCGTCGCCGTGGATCTTGAGCCTGATGCGGAACTGCCGGGAATACGGATCACGGCGACCGTCAAGACCACCGGCCAGACCGGCGTCGAGATGGAGGCGCTGACAGCTGTGTCGACAGCGGCGCTTACGGTCTATGACATGCTGAAGGCGGTTGAGAAATCCATGGTGATCTCGCAGGTCCGGCTGAAGCTGAAAGAAGGCGGAAAATCAGGCCGTTACGAGGCGACATGATCTCTGTCGAACAGGCGCTTTCGGCGCTTCTGGACCTTGTTGAACCGCTATCTGTCGAAGAGGTCGATCTTGCAGAAGCAGGCGGGCGCGTTCTGGCGCGGCCCGCAACCGCGACGCGGGATCAGCCGCCCTTTGCCGCCTCGGCGATGGATGGCTATGCGCTTTGCGCCGATGAGGCTAAGCCGGGCGCAAGGTTCACTGTCATCGGCGAATCCGCTGCAGGGCACGGCTTTTCCGGCAAGATCGGCGCGGGACAGGCCGCGCGCATCTTTACCGGCGCACCTGTGCCCGAAGGCGCGGACCGCATCGTCATTCAGGAAGACGTGCAGCGCGATGGCGACACGATCACCCTGAAGGATAATCTGGACAGCGCCTTTTACCTGCGCCCTGCTGGCGGCGATTTCGCGGCTGGCGCGGCGCTAGAGGCCCCTTGCCTGCTTGGCCCATCTGAAATTGCACTGCTCGCGGCCATGAACGTTGCAAAGGTCCATGTCCGGCGCCGGCCGCAGATCGCGATCATGGCCACGGGGGATGAGCTTGTGATGCCCGGCGAAAACCCCGGCCCGGATCAGATCATCGCCTCAAACTCTTTCGGGCTTAAGGTTCTGGTGGAAGGCGCTGGCGCTCAGGCGCGGATGCTGCCCATTGCCCGTGACACCAAGGCTTCGCTTGAAACGGCCTTCGGGCTGGCGCGCGGTGCGGACCTTATCGTGACAATCGGCGGGGCCTCTGAAGGGGACCATGATCTTGTCGGTCAGGTGGCCGCAGATCTTGGGATGGACCGCGCCTTTTACAAGGTTGCGATGCGCCCGGGAAAACCGATCATGGCCGGCCGGCTGTCGGATGCGGCGATGTGCGGGCTGCCCGGGAACCCGGTGTCTGCGCTTGTCTGCGGGCAGGTCTTTCTGATCCCGATGATCCGCAAGATGCTGGGACTTGGAAGCGCGCCGATGCAGCGCCTTCGCGCGCCCCTTGCCCGCGATATAAGCGGCAACGGACCGCGAGAGCACTATATGCGCGCCCGGCTTGACCAGAACGGCATCGCGCCTTTCGAAAAGCAGGACAGCTCGCTTCTGACCGTGCTTAGCGCGGCCAACGCTTTGCTGATCCGCCCGCCCCACGATGGCGCGCGCAAGGCTGGCGAGACGGTCGAGTATATCCCGCTTTAGGTCCGCGTCTTGGGCCAGGAACCTGCCTTTTCAAGCAAATTGTTGACACAAACGGGGAACATGGTAAGAACATGACCAGAACGTGCTGAGATATCGCACAAGTTTATGGTGGAGGTTCGACCGACATGTTGACCAAGAAACAGCTGGAACTTCTGAGTTTCATTCACAAGCGGGTGCAGCGCGATGGCGTGCCGCCCTCTTTCGACGAAATGAAGGAAGCGCTTGATTTAAGGTCGAAATCCGGGATCCACCGCCTGATCACCGCACTTGAAGAGCGCGGGTTCATTCGCAGGCTGGCCCACCGGGCCCGCGCGATTGAAATCGTCCGCCTGCCCGACAGCATGGACAAGGGCGGCTTTACCCCCCGCGTTATCGAAGGCGACAGAGGGGCGCCGCCACCGGCGGCCATGTCGGTTGAACCCATCCACGCGATGGAACTGCCCGTCATGGGGCGCATCGCCGCCGGTACGCCGATCGCCGCGATCAGCGAGGTGTCGCACAACGTTGCTGTTCCGGGATCGATGCTTAGCGGCGGCGATCACCACTATGCGCTTGAAGTCAAAGGCGATTCCATGATCGACGCGGGCATCAACGACGGTGATGTCGTGGTCATTCGCGAAACCTCGACCGCCGACAATGGCGATATCGTCGTGGCGTTGGTCGATGGGCAGGAAGCAACGCTGAAACGGTTCCGCCGCAAGGGCGCGGCAATAGCGCTTGAGGCGGCAAACCCGGCCTATGAGACGCGGGTGTTTCATGACGATCAGGTCAAGGTTCAGGGGCGTCTTGTGGGGCTTATCCGCACCTACTGACGGGTTACTGGCGGCGCGGTGTGCGCCGCGCCACAGGCCTGTTCCACAGCCGCCTGCCCGCGCTTTGGCGGGCGGTGCGCACGCTTAGGGCCCCATCCTTTTCATAGATTGCAAGCGCGCCCGAAGCCGCAAGGCGTGCAGCGTCCCAAATCACACAGTTACCGGCGGCATCCGCTTTTGCCGGAAGGATGATCCAGACACCACCTGTGCATTCGGCGCCGATGCGGCCCGCGGCGGCCTTGCCCGACAGGTGCAGAAAGTCCTGCCTGCCCAGCGAGAAGCGAAGCGCGCCCTTCTCTCCGCCGATCCCGCCGATCCCGCCACGCTGAAACGCTGCCAGCTGCGGGGCGGTGTCTCCGTCATTCTCAAGCCAGCTTTTGGCGACAAAGCCCTGCCCCTTTGCCTTGCTAAGCGCCCTGCCCTCAGGCGTCATCAGCCCGAAAATCTCTCCGCCGCCAGAAATAAGAAGCGCGGGGCGATCGGTTTGGGACCAGATTGCAAAACCGGCGGCGGCAAGGGGGATGCCCAAAAGCCGAAGCCGGCCCTGCCAGATGATGATGGTCAGCCCGCCAAGGGCGATCAGCGCCAGAACCATCGGCGCGGGCGTTGGCACATGCGAGGTGGCGCCATCGATACCCGCAACCCAATGGGTGACACCAAGGATCCAGTTAATCGATACCTCCATCACCCAAAGCCCCAGTTGCGCAAGGCCTAGGGAGTACAAAAGCGCGGTCAGAACTGCGGCCGGAATGACGATACTGCCCATCACCGGCACCGTCAGCAGGTTGGCCAAAAGCCCGTACTGCGCGATCTGATTGAAATGCACCGCCGCAATCGGTGCGGTTGCCGCCCCCGCAACAGCCGAGGACACCACAAGCGCCACCACCGGGCGCAGCCATCCGGGCATTCGCGTGTTCAGCGCGGTGTGGTCGCGAATTGCGCCAAATACCGCGACCAGCGCGGTCGTTGCGGCAAAAGACATCTGAAAGCCCGGCCCGGTCAACGCCTCGGGGCGCAGCAGCAAAAGGATGATTGCGGCCATGGCCACGGCCCGCAGGGTCATCGCCTTTCTGTCCAAAAGGACCGCCGTCAGCATCACCGCGACCATCACAAAGGCCCGCTGGGTCGCGACGTTCCCGCCAGAGAGGGCAAGGTAGATGGCCGCCACGATCATCGCCAGCGCGGCGCCGATCTTTTTGACCGGAAGGCGCAGGGCAACATAAGGCACCAGCGCCAGACCATAACGCAGGGCGGCAAAGACAAAGCCGGTCAATAGCCCCATGTGCAGCCCCGAAATGGCCAGGAGGTGCGCAAGGTTGGATGCGCGCAGGTCCTTGAGCGTCTCAATCCCGATGCCAGAGCGGTCACCGGTGACGATCGCCGCGGCAAAGGCGCCCGCCTCGCCGGGGATGCGCATCTGCATCCAGTTGGAAAGGGCCATGCGGATGCGGTGAATCCAGATGCCCGCGTGACTTGCCGATGGAGGCTCAAGCGCCAGCGCGGGGGTTCGGGTGTAGCCAACCGCGCCCAGACCTTCGAACCATGCCTTGCGCTGAAAGTCGAAGCCGCCCGGCTCAACCGGCCCCTGCGGCGGCGACAGGTGGCCTGTCATCATCACCCGCATGCCCGGAAGCGGCGCCAGATACCCCTGCTTGCCGTGCAGCGCCACGCGAACCCTTGCCGGGGTGCGTTCGGGCGAGGTGTTTTCAAGCACCACCCGATCAAGCGTCAGGCGCGGCTTGTCAGACTGGCTTCGGTCGATGTTGATGATCCGCCCTTCGATGGGTCCGTAATAGCGAAAGCCAAGTTGCGGGGCGGCGACGCTTTGTGCCCGTAGCCCTGCAAGGATGACGCCGGCCATGATCAGGGCAACGGCGACAAAAAGCGGGCGAACCCCCTCATCCAGAAAGCGCAGGGCCGCGATGCAAAGAAAGGCGGTCAGCCCAAGTGCTGCATAGACGGGCCAGCGCGGTTCAACCGGCAGCACAAAGTAAAGACCGATACCTATTCCCAGAAACACCGGCACCCATGGAAAAAGGTGCCCGCGTTCTTGTTGAAGCGTATCGGCGAGGGTTGCCAGGGCACGCACCCTTGTTCTCTCCTGCCCATGTCGGTATCGGTCTGCAAGTTAGGCCCACCATGGTTTCCAAAAGGTTAATCACCAATGTCCGAGCGTCCCATCGTCACCCGTTTCGCCCCCTCGCCCACGGGCTATCTGCACATCGGCGGGGCACGGACCGCGCTGTTCAACTGGCTTTATGCGCGCGGGCGCGGCGGCAAGTTCCTGCTTCGGATCGAAGACACCGACCGCGAACGCTCTACGCCCGAGGCGACGGCGGCGATCCTGCGCGGGATGGATTGGCTGGGCCTTGATCATGATGGCGAGGCTGTAAGCCAGTTCGAGGGCGCTGCCCGTCACGCCGAGGTGGCCCATGCAATGCTGGACGCGGGCCACGCCTATAAATGCTTTTCGACGCAGGATGAGATTGCCGCCTTCCGCGAAGCGGCGCGCGCCGAAGGCCGATCCACGCTTTTCCTCTCGCCCTGGCGCGACACGGACCCTTCTAAGCATCCCGATCTGCCTTTCGTAATCCGGCTTAAGGCGCCCCGCACGGGCGAGACGGTGATCGAGGATCAGGTGCAGGGCCGCGTGGTTTGGCAGAACGATCAGCTTGATGACATGATTTGTTTACGTTCCGACGGTACCCCCACCTACATGCTGGCTGTTGTGGTGGACGATCATGATATGGGCGTAACGCATGTGATCCGGGGCGATGACCATCTGGCCAATGCCGCGCGCCAAAGCCTTGTCTATCAGGCAATGGGCTGGGACGTGCCGGTTTGGGCCCATATTCCGCTGATCCACGGGCCCGACGGCAAGAAACTGTCCAAGCGCCACGGCGCGCTTGGGGTCGAGGAATATCAGGCGATGGGTTATCCCGCCGCCGGCGTTCGCAACTATCTGGCCCGGCTTGGCTGGAGCCATGGGGATGATGAGTTCTTTACCGACGATCAGGCAAAATCCTGGTTTGATTTCAATGGAATCGGCAAGTCCCCGGCGCGTTTCGACTTTAAGAAACTGGACAATCTTTCGGGCCAGCACATCGCGGCGGCGGATGATGCTGCGCTGCTGCACGAAATTGAGGCCTTTCAGAAGGTGCGGAGTGCACCTGCGTTCGACAATGAACAAAAAACCTTACTTCTTGCCGGAATGTACTGTCTGAAAGAACGCGCCAAAACATTTCCTGAACTTCTTGAAAAGGCTCACTTTATTCTGGGCAAACGCCCGTTTGAGCCCGACGAAAAGGCGGCGGCGGCCCTTGATGATGTATCCCGCGGTATACTGTTAGAATTGACGCCGCACCTGCAAAATGCTAGCTGGAACCGCGACACGCTGGAGGCGATCGTTGCCCAGGTTGCCGAGGCTCATGACCTCAAGCTGGGCAAGCTTGCCGCACCGCTCCGCGCCGCAATTGCCGGCCGGGCCGTAACACCCAGTGTTTTCGACATGATGCTCGTCATCGGCCGGGAGGAAACGATTGCCCGGCTGAAGGACGCTACGCAATAAAAGGGCTTTTTGGGCCCTTTTGAATGACCGCCCACCACAGAGGTGGGCGCCACGAAAGGGACTATGATGCAGGATAATTCAGTTACAAAGACTGCGAAGCTGACGATTGACGGCAAGGAATTTGATCTGCCGATCTACTCGCCCACCTTGGGCCCTGATGTGATTGATGTGCGTAAGCTTTACGCGCAGGCGAATGTGTTTACCTACGATCCCGGCTTCACCTCGACGGCGGCCACCGACAGCTCGATCACCTTTATCGATGGCGATAAGGGAGAGCTTTTGCATCGCGGCTACCCGATCGACCAGCTCGCCGAAAAGTCTCATTTTCTCGAAGTTTGCTACCTGCTTCTTTATGGCGCCCTTCCAACCGCGCTTGAGCTGGACGACTTTGAAAGCCGTGTGACCAGCCACACCATGCTGCATGAGCAGATGATGTACCTTTTCCGCGGGTTCCGCCGCGATGCGCATCCTATGGCGATCATGGTGGGCGTTGTGGGCGCTATGTCGGCCTTTTATCACGACAGCACCGACATCACCGATCCCTGGCAGCGTGAGGTCGCTTCGATCCGCCTGATTGCAAAGATGCCGACGATCGCCGCGATGGCCTATAAGTATTCGGTTGGTCAGCCCTTCGTCTATCCGCGCAACAACCTCGATTATGCCTCGAACTTCCTGCAGATGTGCTTTTCGGTTCCGGCAGAGGATTATGAGGTCAACCCGATCCTCAGCCGCGCGATGGACCGTATCTTTACGCTGCACGCCGATCACGAACAGAACGCGTCAACCTCGACCGTGCGACTGGCGTCTTCGTCCGGGGCAAACCCGTTTGCCTGTATTGCCGCTGGTATCGCCTGTCTTTGGGGCCCGGCACATGGCGGCGCCAATCAGGCCTGTCTTGAGATGCTGCGCGAGATCGGGACGGTCGACAAGATCCCCGAGTATATCGCACGCGCCAAGGACAAGAACGATCCGTTCCGCCTGATGGGCTTTGGCCACCGCGTCTACAAGAACTTTGATCCGCGCGCCAAGGTGATGAAACAGTCCGCCGACGAGGTTCTTGATCTCTTGGGCATCCACGACAACCCGACGCTTCAGGTTGCCAAGGAGCTGGAAAAGATTGCGCTAAGCGATCCTTACTTCATCGAAAAGAAACTCTATCCGAATGTCGATTTCTATTCGGGTATCATTCTGGATGCGATGGGCTTTCCCACCTCGATGTTCACGCCGATCTTTGCGGTCGCGCGGACCGTCGGCTGGATTTCCCAGTGGAAAGAGATGATCGAAGATCCGGCGATGAAGATCGGCCGCCCGCGTCAGCTTTACTGCGGCGCAACCGCCCGCGACTATGTGGATGTCGAAAACCGCTAAAGTACGCGCGCCCTCAAGGGCGCGCCGCGCCAACAAAAAGCCCCGCCCGGTTATCCCGGCGGGGCTTTCTTTTGGTCCGGTCTTAGACGGAAAGGCGGTCAGCGGCCTTCGTAAGTGGCGGGGCGCTTTTGCAAAAAGGCCATCACGCCTTCCTTGAAGTCGCGTGTTCTGCCGCATTCGCCCTGCAGACGCGCCTCAAGCGCCAACTGCTCTTCCTGGCTGTTGCCAAAGCTTTCGCGCAGCGCCGTTTTGACATTGCGATAGGCGACGGTCGGGCCTTCGGCCAGCTTGCGCCCGCGTTCGCGCCAGTGGGCGTCGAAATCGGCATCAGGCACCGCTTCCCAGATCATGCCCCAGTCGCTGGCCTGCTGCGCCGTGACCTTTTCAGCGAAAAGCGCCGCGCCCATGGCCTTGGCAAAGCCCACCTGACGCGGAAGCCAGTATGTGCCGCCCGCGTCGGGGATCAGGCCGATCCGGGTAAAGGCCTGCAGAAAATAAGCGCTTTGGCTTGCGATGACGACATCGGCGGAAAGGGCAAGGTTGGCCCCTGCCCCGGCGCATGGGCCGTTGACGGCGGCAATGGTCGGCACGGGGCAATCATAGATCGCGTTCAGCATCGGCACGTATTCGTCGCGCAGCGTCCGCTCAATATCAAGGTTCGCCGCGGTCGCCCGGTCGCCAAGGTCCTGCCCTGAACAAAAGCTTTTGCCAGCGCCGGTTATAACAACCGCGCGGGCCTTTTGACCGGCATCGCGCATCGCATGGGCAATCTCTGCGCGCATCTGCGTGTTCAGCGCGTTCATCACGTCGGGGCGGTTCAATGTCAGAACGGCCAGCCCCGCATCAATTTCAAGCGATATTGTCGAATAATCCATTTTCAGCCCTCTTAATCCTTTCGGACAAGATACTGAACTGATCAGTTTAGGAAAGTAAAACCACGCGTCACTCGCGCAAGATTCGATCCAGCTGATCCTTTTCGGCCTCTGTCAGGGCCATTGTGGCCCCCTGTGGCCGGCGGCGGCGCAAGTAAATTGCCGCAACCAAAAGGGCTGTGCCCAGCAAAAGCGGCCCGGCCGCCCAGAGGATCAGGGTCGATCCGGTGGCCGGCGGGCTTAAAAGCACGTATTCGCCGTAACGGTCCACGATGAATTCCACGGCCTCTTTGTTGGTGTCGCCTTCGGTCAGACGCTCGCGCACGAGAATGCGAAGGTCGCGGGCAAAATCAGAGTTGGATTCGTCGATCGACTCGTTTCTGCAGACAAGGCATCTTAGCCCCTTGCTGATATCACGGGCCCGCGCCTCAAGCGCCGGGTCCGACAGCATTTCGTCCGGCAGAACCGCAAAGGCCGGAACCGCCAACATGATCCACAGTATCGCCGCGCGAATAATGCTCATTCTGCAGGAACCGCGCTGGCGGGCGATTTGCGCGCGCCGGCGGCCACACGGTAGCGGCGATCAGAAAGCGACAGCGCGCCGCCCAAGGCCATCAGGATGGCACCGCCCCAGATCCAGTTCGCAAAGGGCTTGATATAGCTGCGCACCGCCCAGGATCCATTGGGTTGCGGATCGCCGATGACAACATAGACGTCGCTGAATACACCGTTCAGGATACCTGCTTCGGTCGTTGGCATGCCAGCGAAGGGGTAGAAACGCCGCTCGGGCTCGACTGTGGCGATGACAGTGCCATCGCGGATGATGTCTACTTCGCCCATGTTCGACGTATAGTTCGGCCCGCGCACATCATGCACTTCGTTCAGGCGGATCTCATACTTGCCCAGTGGCAGGCTTTGGCCCGGCGACACGGCGCGAATATCTTCGACCTGCCATGCCAGAAGCGCCGAAATGGCAAAGACCGTCACGCCAAATCCGCCATGCGCAACCGCTTTTCCTAGGTCTGCGCGAGGCAGGCGGGCGATCCGCACGAGGCGCTGAACCGGCGTGCCGCGCCCTGTGCGCATGCCGAGATCGATGGCGGCGCCAACGATCAGCCAAGTGCCCAGCATCACGCCGATGGGGCCCATTGCCGATTTGTCGTTCTGCATCGCCCAGACAAGCGCAGCGGCGGCAACGGCAAGAGCCGCGGCCGGGATCAGGCGGGTGATCGCGCGCCCAAGTTTGCCGCGTTTCCACGGAAGGATCGCACCAATGGGCAAAATGGCACCAAGCACCAGAAAGAACGGCGCGGCGGCCATGTTAAAGAACGGCGCTCCGACCGACAGTTTGCGGCCAAAGGAAAGTTCCGCAACCAGCGGCCAGACGGTTCCGACAAAGACGACGAAACAGGTGACCGCCAAAAGGATGTTGTTCACAACCAGCGCGGATTCGCGGCTGACGACCCCAAAGGCGCCCTTGGCTTCCATCACCCGTGCACGCGCGGCGTATAGCGTCAGCGCGCCGCCCATGAAGACGCCGATGATGGCAAGGATGAACATGCCGCGCTCAGGATCGCTGGCAAAGGCATGCACGGATGTCAGAACACCCGAACGCACGATGAATGTACCGATCAGCGAAAAGCCAAAGGCCATGATCGCCAGAAGGATGGTCCAGCTTTTCAGCGACTCGCGTTTTTCCACCACGATGGCAGAGTGCAAAAGCGCCGCTGCCAGAAGCCATGGCATGAAGGATGCGTTCTCAACCGGGTCCCAGAACCAGAAGCCGCCCCAGCCAAGCTCATAGTAGGCCCACCAGCTTCCAAGGCCGATGCCGATGGTCAGAAAGACCCAGGCGGCAAGCGTCCACGGGCGCACCCAGCGCCCCCAAGCGGCATCAACGCGCCCTTCGATCAGCGCAGCTACTGCAAAGCTGAAGGACACTGAAAGGCCGACATAGCCGAGGTAAAGGAAGGGGGGATGGAAGGCCAAACCGGGGTCCTGAAGCAAGGGGTTCAGATCCTCACCGTCGAACGGCGGCGTGATCAGGCGCAGGAACGGGTTTGATGTAAAAAGGATAAAGGCCAGAAAGGCCGTCGCGATCGACGACTGCACGCCCAAAACACGAGCGCGCAAACTGGCCGGAAGATTCCCGCCAAACCAAGCGACCGAGGCGCCGAAAAGGCTTAGGATCAGCACCCAAAGCAAGAGCGAACCTTCATGGTTCCCCCAGACGCCCGAGATCTTGTAAAGCATCGGCTTAAGCGTGTGAGAGTTCAGAACCACCAGCTTGAGCGAGAAGTCCGAGGTCACAAAGGCGATCGTCAGGGCCAGAAAGGAAAAGGCCACAAGGATCAGTTGCGCGGTTGCCGCCGGCTCTGCAATCGCCATCCATCGGTGCCAGCCTTTGGCGGCTCCGAACAGCGGGACAACGGTATTCACCACGGCAACGGCGAGGGCGAGGATAAGGGCGAAGTGGCCAAGCTCTGTAATCATGGCGCCACCCTAATCGCGGATCGCCTTCGGTCCAACAGGAAAGCGCGGTCGATATTGTCGCGGCACCTCACATTTTCGTAAGCGCCATATCGGACGTCAGATCAGCGTTGATTTAAAGGGCTTGGGCGCCCGTTTGCCCCTACCCCGTCCAGCCCCAGACCATAAGAGAGATCAGCGTCGCGCCCCCGACAGGAAGCCAGAACACCTCTCGCGGGAGCGAAAGCGCCTGTTGGATCACCCGGAAATGCATCAGCGCGCCGACGATGTAGAGCGACAGAAAAACGAACAGTGCCTTGTTGTCATGCATCACCTCAGGGCGGCCCAGCACATTAAAGCTCCACCACCAGCCCATGACCGATCCCGCACCGGCCCATGAGAACGCCATGCCAAGGGCCAGAGGCGTTGCCCGCACCCACCAAAGCCACAAAAAGGTCAGCGCAATGACCACGCCCATGATCGATATCGCGCCATAGCCAACCTTGTAGGTCGACGCATAGCCAAGCAGGTGCACGCCCAGTTCAAAGACCAGAACAAGACCCGCGAAAAGTACGATCGCTCGCTTCATTTCTGCAAAACCTCTCTTAGTGCCGCATCCAGACCGGCAGCCGCGCTTTTGTGGCGGGCCATTGCCCGCTTCAGCCCCCGTTCGGTCAGGTGGTTGCGTAGGAAAACTCTCATTCGACGCCAAAACATCGGCTTATCCCCCCCTTGGCAGGCGTTCCTTGATCAGCGTGGTCAGCTCGGCCAAAATCGTAGAGCTTTTGTTCAGCGCCTCGCGGATTGCCTGTTCTTTCTGGATGTCCCGCCACAGCAGATAGAAAACCAAAAGCGCCCATGGCCCGTTCTCGGTCAGGATGGCCGCCCATAAAGTGTCGCTCATGCCCCGGCCCGCCATTCTTCCAAGGCGGCATTGGCGCCGGGCGCCGCGCTCGGCGCGCCATCCTCCGGCTGATCGGCGCCTTCCCGGCCCAGTTCCTGCAAGGCCTCGATGTTGCGCGTGACACTGGCGGCGTGCAGCATTGTCGCCGCGATAGAGCGTTGAAATGCCTGGCCCTTCATCTGGTGACGGGCGCCGAAGTAGAATGAGACGATAACCCCCAAGAGCCACCAAAGCGGCTCAGGAACAAGGGCAATGCCCTGCATCCGGGCGGCAAACCAGATCGGATCGATCATCGCGGCCGCAAAAAGGGCAAGCGTTCCCAGTGCCAGCGCCGGGCGCGGCAAGCGGTTGATCGCGTCCATGACACGGTCGAACACGCCTGTGGTGGGCGATGCAAACTCGCGCGCGAACTGCTCCAGCGCCTCGCCCCGAAGGCCGAAATCGCGCAGGGCGGCGGCTTCGGCGTTTTCGCGAAAGACCTCGGCGGTTTCCTTGACGGTATTTCGCCCGCCGCCAAACAACAGACGCAGCACAGCTTCGATCATCCCCATGATGCCACCCGCGCGCTGTGCTCCGTCTCGCTTAACCAGAAGCGGGGCGAGATAAAGTTTTCGGCCCGCGTGATCCAGCCGCCCTTGCCGCCACTGCGGCGCCGGGCGAACTTGCGCAGCGACGGGCGCCGGTCGCCCAGTGAATAGTAATAGTTGCGCCGCGCGATCCCGTAGGCATCTGCCAGATGCTCAGGCGCACGGGCGGCTGCAAGCGCGGCGGCCTCGGCGGTTTGGGGCCCGACGATGCCATCAACCGCGACGCTTAGCCCCATGTCCCGAAGCAGCCTTTGCAGGATTTTGACCGCGTTGGCGCCCGAATTGACGTACATATCGAAGACGCTTGCCTGAATCGCTTCGGGCAGTTTCGCCAGTTTCGGGCCCTCGAAATAGTGGCGCAGAAAGATGTCCACCGCATCCTTGCGGGTCAGCTTGCGCACATCGCTTTGGGTGATCCGACCGTCGCCATCAAGGTCCAGCCCAAGGCGCCGCATGGTGGCCAATGTGACGCCCATGTTCGTGGCCCCGCCGGGATCGTCGGGGTCATTCACATAGCCGCCTTCGCGGGCCACGATCTCTTCGGCAATCTTGCGGACCGACAGCATCCCAGCCGCCTCCTCTGCGCTGTTTACAACGCCGGAAAGCTTGCTGAGATTTGGTTAATTTGTGCCTGTGGCAGCGAACGCTAGTTCGAGGCTTCCTTGTAGACACCCTGTTCCTTCAGGGCGTCAATAACCTCGCGCGGCATGTAGGTCTCGTCATGCTTTGCAAGGATTTCAGTGGCTTGGAAGGTGCCATCAATGTACTGGCCAAGCCCGACCATGCCTTCGCCCTCTTTGAAAAGGTCAGGCAGGATGCCGGTAAAGGCCACCGGGATCACCGCGTTTCCATCGGTGACCTGAAACTCGATCTTGCCGCCCTCGTTCTTGACGATGCTGCCTTGCGCCACAAGACCGCCAATGCGGAAAACCTCGTTCGGCAGTGGCGGCGCTTCGGCCACCTGAGTGGGGCTTCGGAAGAAATTGATCCCGTCGCGCATCGCGTAACCGATCAATCCCGTCGAAACGACCAGCGCAATCGTAGCCAGCGCAATGATCTGTATTCGGCGTTTTTTCTTAAGACCCTTCATGGGGCACCTTTCAGGGGAACATTGGCGCAAGCATCAGCCCGGCCGTTTCATCTTCGCCCAACATTAAATTCGCATTTTGTAATGCTTGTCCAGAGGACCCTTTGGTCAAGTTGTCCAAAGTGGCGATGACAATTGCGCGACCAGAGATCCGGTCAGCCGTCACGCCGATATGCACAAAGTTGGATCCGCGCACATGGTGGGTCGAAGGCAACTCGCCCATCGGCAGGGTCACGACAAAGGGTTCATCGGCGTAGGCATCGGCCAAAGTCTGATGCACCTTGCCTGCGTCACCCTTGACGTAAACGGTTGCCAAAATCCCGCGATTTGCGGGGATCAGGTGCGGCGTGAACTGAACTTTCACCTCGCGCCCGGCGACGCGGCTGAACTCTTGATCAAACTCGCCCAAATGCCGGTGCGTGCCGCCAGCCGAATAGGCGCGATAGCCTTCGGAAACCTCGGCGTGAAGAAGCCCTTCTTTCAGCGCCCGCCCTGCCCCGGAAACCCCGGCCTTGAGATCGATGATGATGTCGTCCAGATCGATCACCCCTGCCTTAATCAAGGGCACAAGGGCAAACTGGCCCGTGGCCGCGTTGCACCCGGTGCCTGCAACCAGACGCGCGCCAGCGATTTCGGCCCGGTAAAACTCGGTCAGGCCATAGACGGCCTCGGCCTGCAGCTCCAGCTGCGCATGTGGCTTGCCGTACCACTTGGCATAGGCCTCGGGGTCGCGCAGCCGGAAGTCGGCCGAAAGATCAACGATCTTCAAATCGCGCGGCAGCGTGGCGATAACGGCCTGGCTTGTGGCATGGGGCAGCGCGCAAAAGGCAAGATCGACGCCCGAGAAATCAATCTCTTCGATCTTTTGCAGCACGGGCAGGCCCAAGTGGCGCAGATGGGGGAAAACCTCATGCATCTGCTGGCCCGCCTTGCGGTCACCTGACAGGGCGACGATCTGCATGCTGGGATGGGTTGCGATCAGCCGGACAAGTTCGGCCCCGGTATAGCCGGACGCACCAAGAATGGCGATTTTATGGGTCATTTTGACTTCCGTGAAATTTTCAGTGGCGATTTAAGACAGAATGCGATGCCCCTGCAATCAGGCGGCAATGAATTCGATCTTTCGTCGCAGAAACTGTGTTGCCTTGTCGGACACCCGCTTGGGATCGCCAGTGGTCAGGTAATAGCTTTCGGTACCCGGCCCCTTCATCTTGGGGTGACGTTCAAGATAGTCGGCAAGGCTTTCGGCCACCAGATCGGCCTGCGAAAACACCTTGACCTGCGGGCCCAGCGCATTGCGGAACTCGTTTTCCATCAGCGGGTAATGGGTGCAGCCAAGGATCGCTGCT
Source organism: Paracoccaceae bacterium (assembly GCA_030148005.1). Classification (GTDB taxonomy): domain Bacteria; phylum Pseudomonadota; class Alphaproteobacteria; order Rhodobacterales; family Rhodobacteraceae; genus JASBSV01. Next base: position 169,529 of record JASBUI010000019.1, read on the forward strand.
TCCGGCTTTGGCATCCGCCGCTTCAGCGCCTCGACATGCGAATTGACCAGCGCTTCGGCAAGGATTAGATCACCGTCCTCGATCGCATCCACGACACCGCCGCAGGGCTGCGCCTCGACATCGACACCGATGGCGCGAAAGGCCAGTTCACGCTGAAAGGCGCGGCTTGAAACGGTCGCGGGCGTGGCAAAAAGCGCCACATGCTTGACCGCAACCTCGCGCGGGGGGGAATTGTCACCCCATTGCCGCTCTGTCAGCGCCTCGATCAGCGGCACGAAAACGCCCAGAACACGCTTGTCGCTTGGAACCCAGGATTCCTGCATGCGCCGCAGCGCCGCCGCCGATGCGGTGTTGCAGGCAAGGATCACCAGATCACAACCTGCATCCCAAAGACGTTCAACCGCCTTGCAGGTCAGGTCATAGACGTCATCGGCATCGCGCACGCCATAGGGCGCATGAGCACTGTCGCCCAGATAGACGAAAGCGGTGTCCGGCAAGCGCTTGCGCACTGCCTCAAGGACGGTCAAACCGCCCAGTCCACTATCAAAAACCCCTACGGCCATTGGTTGCTATGCCTTGTAACGTGCTTCAAACTCAAAGCCGTAGCCAAGCGATGGCAGCGGCTTTCGGGAAAGCTCATACGTGGCTTTGCGCAAGAAATCCATCGTCTCTTTGGCATCGCCTTCCAAAGAGCGAAGTTTGCCTTCGTCAATGGGTTCTCCGATAACCACACGGACCGGCTCATCGACGCGCGCGCGGAACTCATTGATCAAAAGCGCAAGGCGCAGCGTCTGGTGCAAGTGGCTGGCGATCTGAAATAGGCGAGAGTTGTGGCCTTCAAAGAAAACCGGAACGACGCGCGCGCCCGAACGCGCCACAAGCTTGGCGGTGAACGAACGCCAACCGGGATCCATCGGCATGCCAAAAGGCCGGTTTGAGGTGGAAACCGTGCCGCCGGGGAAAATGCCAATCGCGCCGCCTTTTTCCAGATAATCCAGCGCGCTATTTCGGGTTTCGATGTTCCTGCAGACGGCCTCTTTCGTGCCGTCAAAGTATATCGGCAGGATCACATGGTTCAGATCGGCCGATTTGCGAAAGACCCGGTGCGCCAGAATGCGGAAATCGGGGCGTGTGGCCGACAGGATCCGGCCCATCATCAGCCCGTCCAGAATGCCGTATGGGTGGTTTGCGATCAGAACAAGCGGCCCCTCGGCGGGGATATTGGCAAGCGATCCTGCGGTGATATCCAGCGTCAGGCCATAGCGCTCGCACATCACCGTCCAAAAATCGCGCCCGTTGGCCACTTCCTCTTCATAGCCCTTTGCGCGGCGGATCAGCCGGATACGTCCGGTAGAGTTTTCAACCAGCCGGATCAGGGTGCGCCCGCCGCGCGATGCGGCGGAACTGGCATAGCTTATCTCACGTGCGGCATCTGCGGGTGGCAAGGTCTGGCTCCGTTGCGGTCATGGGCGACTTAACTTTTGCCAGCCCAACTAACCAGTGGGCATGTCGACTTTGTGAAGCCGCCCCCGCGCCGTCATTCAGCGGCAATCCTTTCGCCATCGCCCTGTCGCAACTGGGCCAATAGCGCCTCGCGCCGCTTGGCCGCCTTTAGTGCGTTGGCCTGTTTTACCGGGCCAAACCCGCGTATCTGAAGCGGCAGTTCGGCCAATTCCAGACAGGTCTTGCGCGAGGTTTCGGCAAAGGCGGCCAGCACCTCTTCCATATCGGCCATATATTCGGTGATCAGCGCGCGCTCCATCTTGCGCTCGGCCGAATAGCCGAAGGGATCGAAGGGCGTGCCGCGCAGGAACTTCAGCCGGGCCAGCGGTGACCACATGCGATCAATCCAGCCGCCAAAGGCGCGCTTTTTGGGCCGCCCGCCGACGGTCTTGCCGCTCAGGATCGGCGGGGCCAGATGGTATGTCAGCTTCACATCGCCATCAAACTCGGCCTGAACCTTCGCGCGGGTAGACCGCAAAAGGCGCGCGACCTCATATTCATCCTTGTAGGACAAAAGCTTGTGCAGGCCCTTGGCGACAGCCGTCTTCAGGTCCCTGTCTTCAAAGCGATCGACAAACTGGCGGTACTTGCGCGCCAGACGGCCCGATTGATAGGCGGCCAGATGATCGGCGCGGAAGTCAATCTGTTCTTCCAACGATTTGGGAAGCTCGGTCACATTGGGCGCCTGCGCCCTTTCGGCATCGGCGGGGTAAAGCGCCGCCCAGCGCCCATATTCAAAGGCTTTCTTGTTGCCTTCAACCGCTGCCTTGTTCAGCTCGATCGCGCGCTGGATCGCCTCATGGCCAAGCGGGATCATCCCAAGCTGCCATGCCGCGCCAAGGATCATCATGTTCGAGAATATGGAATCGCCCAGCAGCGCCTTTGCCAATGCACTTGCATCGAACATGGTAAGCCGCTCTTTCAGCCGCGCCTCAAGCGCCAGCGACAGCCGGTCAGTGGGCAGGTGAAACTCGGTATTGCGGGTGAAATCGCCCGTAATGATTTCGTGGCTGTTGACGACCGCGCCGGTTTTTCCGGTCTGCATCAGGCCCAGCGTCTTGGCACCGGCGCTGACCACAAGATCGCCACCGATCACCGTGTCAGCCTCGGCCGTGGCCACGCGGATCGCGCTTATATCCTCTGGCTTTTCGGCGATCCGGCAATGGATGTGCACCGCCCCGCCCTTTTGCGCCAGACCGGCCATTTCGATCATACCCGCGCCCTTGCCATCAAGATGCGCGGCCATGCTCAGAATGGCGCCGACCGTCACCACACCGGTGCCGCCAACGCCGGTGATCACGACGTTGAACGTGCCGTTGATGGGCGGCAAGGCCGGTTGCGGCAGTTGCGGAAGCGAGACCTCTGTCACCGGTTCCTTGCGGATCTTGGCGCCCTCGATCGTGACAAATGACGGGCAGAACCCGTTCACGCAGGAAAAGTCCTTGTTACAGGACGACTGGTCGATGGCGCGCTTGCGCCCCAGTTCGGTTTCAACCGGCACGATCGAGACACAGTTCGACTGAACCCCGCAATCGCCGCAGCCCTCGCAGACATCCGTGTTGATGAAAACCCGCTTGTCGGGGTCCGGGAACTGGCCGCGCTTGCGCCGCCTGCGCTTTTCAGCGGCGCAGGTCTGAATGTACAAAATGGCCGATACGCCCTTGATCTTGCTGAACTCTTCCTGCACGCGCATCAGATCTTCGCGCGGATGGCTTGGCATTCCCTTGGGAAACTGGGACAGGTCGATCTCTTCTTTTTCGTCGTAGACGATGGCGACGTGATTGACCCCCATCGCCTGAAGTTCGCGCGCGATCTGGGCGGCCGACAGATCGCCATCGTTCTTCTGGCCCCCCGTCATCGCCACCGCATCATTGTAGAGGATCTTGTAGGTGATGTTCGTATTGGCGATCAAAGCGGCGCGGATGGCCTGAACGCCCGAGTGGTTATAGGTGCCATCGCCAAGGTTCTGAAAGACATGCTCGCGGTTGGAAAAGAGCGACTCGCCGATCCAGTTGGCGCCCTCACCCCCCATATGGGTAAAGCCCAGCGTTTCGCGGTCCATCCACTGCACCATATAGTGACAGCCGATCCCGGCATAAGCGCGGCTTCCGTCCGGCACTTTGGTGGAACTGTTATGCGGGCAGCCTGAACAGAAATACGGCAGACGTGATGCGATTTCCTTGGCGTTGTCATTGCGGCGTGCGTCTTCCAGCTTGGCAAGCGCGGCCTTAAGGCTCTCTGTCTCGCGCCCCTCTTCGATCAGGATACTGCCCAGCTTTTCGGCAACCTGGATCGGATCGAGGGCAAAGCGCGTGGGGAAAAGTTCAAGCCGGCGACCATGCTCCCATGTGTCACCCTTGTGCCAGCCATAAACGCGGCGGCCATTTCGGTCGTCGAAAACCGCTTCCTTGATCTGAACTTCGATCAGCTTGCGCTTTTCCTCGACGACGACGATCAGTTCCAGCCCCTCGGCCCATTCATGGAAGGTATCCATGTCCAGCGGCCATGTCTGACCGACTTTGTAGGTCGTGATGCCAAGGCGGTTCGCCTCGGCCTCGTCTATGCCCAGAAGGGACAGCGCATGCACCAGATCAAGCCAGTTCTTGCCAGCGGCCACGAAACCGATCTTGGCGCCCGGCTTGCCCCAGACACGTTTGTCGATGCGGTTGGCGCGGGCAAAGGCCTCTGCGGCGAAACGCTTGTAGTCGATCATCCGCGTCTCTTGCGCGACCGGCGTGTCCACAAGGCGGATGTTAAGGCCTCCCTCGGGCATATCGAACTGAGGCGTGACAAAACTCATACGGTCCGGGCGGCCATCAACGACGGCGGTTGCCTCGACTGTATCCTTCATGGTCTTCAGCCCAACCCAGACACCGGCAAAGCGCGACAGGGCCCAGCCATAAAGGCCATAGTCCAGTATTTCCTGCACGCCCGCGGGCGAAACGATGGGCATATAGGCATCCAGCATGGCCCAGTCGGACTGATGCAAGGTGGTCGAACTTTCGCCGGTATGATCGTCGCCCATCGCCATCAGAACACCGCCCAGCGGCGCTGTTCCGGCCATATTGGCGTGGCGCATGACATCGCCCGAGCGGTCAACGCCCGGCCCTTTGCCGTACCAAAGCCCGAAAACCCCGTCGAATTTGCCTTCGCCGCGCAGCTCTGCCTGCTGACTTCCCCAAAGGGCGGTCGCGGCCAGATCTTCGTTCAGACCCGTCTGAAAGGTGATATCGGCCGGTTTCAGCACCTTCTCGGCGCGCGCCATCTGCAAATCAACGGCCCCCAGCGGCGAGCCGCGATAGCCCGTCACATATCCCGCCGTATCAAAACCGGCGGCCACGTCGCGGGCCTTTTGCATAAGCATCAGACGCACAAGCGCCTGTGTTCCGTTCAACAGCACAGGAGACTTTTCAAGATCGTAACGGTCGTTGAGTGAAATTTCAGGCAGTGTCATCACGCCCCTCCCACAGGTTTGCGCAGGCCCCTATAATAGGTCAAAAACTCTGACCTACAAAACGAAAAACAAAGTCCCTTTGGTATTTGCATTCATTGGCCGTTCACCGGTAACTCTGTTACCGCAGTTTATGAATTTATGAACGGTTGCGTTACTATGGACTGGGACAAGCTTAGAATATTTCACGCGGTGGCCGATGCGGGCAGCCTTACCCATGCCGGTGAGACGCTGCATCTTAGCCAATCTGCCGTCAGCAGGCAGATTCGCGCCCTTGAAGAAAGCCTTAACGCCACCCTTTTCCACCGCCATGCGCGTGGACTGATTCTTACCGAACAAGGGGAGCTTTTGTTCGACGCCACCTCTTCGATGGCCCGGCGGCTTGAAACGGCCTCGGCGCGCATCCGCGACAGCGAAGAGGAAGTTTTCGGCGAATTGCGCGTCACCACGACGATCGGCTTTGGATCGCTCTGGCTTGCGCCGCGCCTGACGCGACTTTACGAAAAATACCCCGACCTTAAGATCGACCTGATGCTGGAAGAGCGGGTTCTGGACCTTCCCATGCGCGAGGCGGATGTCGCGATCCGTATGAAAGAGCCAAGCCAGGCCGACCTGATCCGCCGCCGCCTGATGAGCGTGCGCATGCGCCTTTACGCCTCTCCCGGCTATATCGCCCAGAACGGTATGCCCGAGCGGATGGAAGACTTTGGAGAACACAGGCTGATCAGCCAGAACACGAAAAGCGCTCAGGTCTCGGCCGGTGCGCAGTTGATCAACCAGATCCTTGCTCATGACGTGCCCTCGCTGTTGACCGTCAATAACTACTTTGGGGTTTTGCAGGCGGTTATCAACAACCTTGGGATCGGCTGTCTGCCCGACTATATCGTCGAATCCGAACCTGACCTTGTGCGGGTTCTGCCGGATGTCGAATCTGTCGAAGTGCCGGTTTTCCTCGCCTATCCAGAGGAACTTCGTCAGTCCAAGCGCATTGCCGCCTTCCGTGATTTCATCACCGGCGAAATCACAGCGCACCGAAAAAAGCTTAAATCAGAGGCAGATAGCTGAGATATGCAGCGGACGCATAACGGCTTTTCATCAAATTGATGGATATTCTCTTGATCGGCCACGGGGCCAACCCTAATTGAGCATCAAGAGAAGCGAAGGCGTGGCCTTCATCTCTTACCTCCCTGTTGGACTTGGGCCGAGCTTAGTCTCGGCCTACTTTTTTTCTCAGGCAGCTTACCTTAACGGAAATTTTTGACGCAAACTTTCCTCAAACCGGTCTCTTTTTGATCGGAATGCGGGTTAAGCGTGGTGGCATCACAACCAAAGCGTGCGTTGCTTTGGAAAATGCGAGTGGTGAGTGCTGGGCCTAGCGTCCAATATTACTAGGCCCCCGGCGAGGACCGCTCTGGTTTGAAAGGAGTGCGACTATGCCTTCGAAGATTATGTACACCGCAGCCATTTCTGGTTTCCTGCTGGCCTTTGCGCCGGCTTCCCACGCAGACATCGGCGGAGTTGGAGTTGACGTCTCGGCCGACATCGGAGGCGGCGACGTCTCTGCCTCTGCCTCAGCCTCTGTTGGATCGTCGGCCAGTGCCTCGGCCTCTGTATCCACCTCCCACAGCCATGATGGAAAGAATTCCAAGGGCAAGAAGCATTCAGGCTTCAAGTGGCCCTGGCAAAAGGCCAAACAGGCCGCCGTTCCGGCCGTCACCAAAAAGGTCGGCGGCGTGGTCAAGCATGTTCACAAGGACCTGCATGGCATTGGCCACGGGCGCGGACATGATCACGGCGACAAAACCACAACGACAAACGACGGCCCGGTTGCGCGGGTAACCCGCGACGAGAGCGCAATTGACATCATTCGCCCGCTGAACGGTTGGGACCGCTCCAAGGTCGGCATGCCCATCTATTCTTCGGATGGTCACCTTCTTGGGACAACGAACGCCGTGCAGTCCGGAAAATCACAGTCGATGCTTGTTCACGCAAAGATCGCGCGTGATCTTGGCATTAGCCACAGCGAGGTAATGCTGCGCATGGCCTCTTTCAACATCCGCAATGACCGGATTGTTTTCAACATGACGCGCGACCGTTTTGTTAAGCACATGTCAAAGACCTAAGGCACTGATCACGGCGCCGCTCCCCCCTCGGGCGCCATGCACGGCCCAGAGCGGACCTTTCAAAGGTCCGCTCTATCTTTATAGGCAAGCGTCATTAAAGCGCGCCAATAGCACCTTTAATCCCCTGCATGTTCCGGCTAGAAGTCCGCAAAACCTGGGGGACAACCATTGCAAACCGAGCCAGAAATCACACCTGAGCTGATCGCCGCTCACGGGCTAAGCGACGACGAATATGCGCGCGTTCTTGAAATCATAGGCCGCGAGCCAAGTTTTACTGAGCTTGGCATCTTTTCGGCCATGTGGAACGAACACTGTTCCTACAAATCTTCAAAGAAATGGCTGCGCACCCTGCCGACAACAGGACCACAGGTCATTTGCGGGCCCGGTGAAAACGCTGGCATCGTCGATATCGGCGACGGGCAATGCGTTGTCTTCAAAATGGAAAGCCACAACCACCCCAGCTATATCGAACCCTATCAGGGTGCGGCCACGGGTGTGGGCGGCATTCTGCGCGATGTCTTTACCATGGGCGCACGCCCCATCGCGGCGATGAACTCTCTTTCCTTTGGCGAACCCTCGCACCCCAAGACGCCTTCGCTTGTCTCGGGCGTGGTTGCGGGCGTCGGGGGCTATGGCAACTGCTTTGGCGTGCCCACGGTCGGGGGCGAGGTGCGCTTTCACCCCGCTTATAACGGCAACTGCCTTGTGAATGCCTTTGCCGCAGGTCTGGCAGAGACGGACAAGATTTTCTATTCGGCCGCATCGGGCGTCGGCATGCCGGTGGTCTACCTTGGCGCCAAGACGGGCCGCGACGGCGTCGGCGGCGCCACCATGGCCAGCGCCGAGTTCGATGACACCATCGAGGAAAAGCGCCCCACCGTTCAGGTTGGCGATCCTTTCACCGAAAAGCGCCTGATGGAGGCCACGCTGGAACTTATGGCCACGGGCGCCGTCATTTCCATTCAGGACATGGGCGCCGCAGGGCTGACCTGTTCTGCGGTCGAGATGGGCGACAAGGGCAACCTTGGTGTGCGTCTTGATCTGGATCACGTTCCGGTGCGCGAAAACAACATGACCGCCTATGAGATGATGCTGTCGGAAAGTCAGGAGCGCATGCTGATGGTGCTGCGCCCTGAGCTTGAGGCAGAGGCCAAGGCCGTCTTTGACAAATGGGACCTTGATTTCGCCATCGTGGGCGAAACCATCGCCGAAGACCGTTTCCTGATCATGCAGGGTAACACCGTGATGGCCGATCTGCCGCTCAAGGCGCTGTCGGGCAATGCGCCCGAATATGATCGCCCATGGGTCGAAACGCCCGCCGCTGGCGAAATGGACGAAGTGCCCGAGATTGATCCGATCGACGGGCTGCGCGCGCTTTTGGCCTCGCCCAACTACGCGTCCAAGCACTGGGTGTGGGAACAGTATGACACGATGGTCATGGCCGACACGATGCGCACGCCGGGTCTTGGCGCGGGGATCGTGCGGGTTCATGGCACGCCCAAGGCGTTGGCCTTCACCTCGGATGTAACGCCGCGCTATGTGCGCGCCAACCCTTATGAGGGCGGCAAACAGGCCGTGGCCGAGGCTTACCGCAACCTAAGCGCCGTGGGCGCCCTGCCCCTTGCTACCACCGACAACATGAACTTCGGCAACCCCGAAAAGCCCGAGATCATGGGCCAGTTCGTTGGTGCCATCAAAGGTATCGGCGCAGCTGTCGAAGCGCTGAACATGCCGATCGTTTCGGGCAATGTGTCACTTTATAATGAAACGGACGGCGAGCCGATCCTGCCGACGCCGACGATCGGCGCGGTTGGCCTTCTGGACGATCATGAACAGGTGATCGACGGCACAGCGCGCGAGGGGCATCTTGCCCTTCTTTTGGGCGACACGCAGGGCCATCTTGGCCAGTCCGCGCTTTTGGCCGAAGTCTTTAACCGCGAAGACGGCGATGCGCCGCATGTCGATCTGGCCACCGAAAAGGCCCATGGCGATTTTATCCGCGAAAACCGCGAAAACATCACCGCTGCGACCGATCTTTCCGATGGCGGGCTGGCGCTTGCAGGCTTTGAAATGGCGCTGGCGGGCGATATCGGCATCACGCTCGATGACAGGGCCACCGGTTTCAACTTTGGCGAGGATCAGGCGCGCTATCTGATCGCCTGCTCGTTTGACCGGGCCGAGGCGCTGATGATTGCCGCGGGCCAAGCGGGCGTGCCGCTTCAGACCGTGGGCCGCTTTGGTGGCGACAAGGTGCGCATCGGAAGCTCAGAGGCTTCGCTGGCCGATCTTGCCGCTATTTTCCACGGCGCCTTCGAACAGGCAATTGCCTAAGGCCTCTTGCAGCGCTGGTTCTGCGCCTCTAAATCTGAAATCAACCGAAACAGGGTTCACCGTTCATGCCAATGCAGCCAAAAGAAGTCGAAGAGTTGATCCGCGAGGCGCTGCCGAACGCGAAAATCACCGTTGAGGGTGATGATGGCGTGCATTTCGTGGCAGAGGTCATCGACGAAAGCTTTCGTGGGCAGAACCGTGTGCAACAGCAACGTGCGGTCTATGCCGCGCTGAAGGGAAAGATGGACGGCGCCAACGGTGAGTTGCATGCGCTTGCACTGACCACAAAGGCGCCTGACTAGGCAATTGCCACAGGCTTTGGCGGATTGGCCAAAGCATCATTCATGACGGCCGCGCGGCGCGACAAAAGTTGGCCCGGACCGGATCATAGAGAAGGACGCAAGTATATGAGCGCTCAAGACACGATCAAGCAGACCGTCGCCGATAACGACGTGGTTCTTTTCATGAAGGGCACGAAATCCATGCCCCAGTGCGGCTTTTCCAGCCGGGTTGCGGGTGTTCTGAACTTCATGGGCGTCGAATTTGCCGATGTGAACGTTCTGGCCGACGACGAAATTCGTCAGGGCATCAAGGATTACTCCGACTGGCCGACAATTCCGCAGCTTTACGTCAAAGGTGAGTTTGTGGGCGGCTGCGATATCATCACAGAGATGACCCTGTCGGGTGAGCTGGATGAGCTGCTAGAGAAAAGCGGCGTCGGTTTTGACAAGGACGCAGCCGACAAGATCCGCGAAGCCAACGGATAAACTTATCCGCAAGGGGCCCTGCGGGGCGCCGGTTCGTGAATTTTCAGCGGAATGAAAGCCCGGCCACCTAGGCCGGGTCAACCGTTTCTGCAAGCGCCTCGGCGCGGGCGGCAAGTTCGGCGAAAGTATCAACCACCCCATCAGGCAGCACCGCAACCTCGACCTTTTCGGGCGCGGGTTTCGGCGCATTCTCCAGCTCAGATATGCGCCGTTCCTGATCGCTCAGGATCGCCTGCGCCTGCACCAGCTTTTCTTCCAGTCCCGCCGTTTTGTCCGCCAGCATAAGGCCGGCCATCAAAAGCATCTGCGGCTCGGGCATCCGTCCGATCTGGCTTGAAAGCGTTGTTGCTTCGTTATCCAGCAGCTTGGCGGCCGAATGCAGGAAATGCTCTTCGCCTTCCTGGCACGCCACTTCAAAGCTGCGTCCACCGATGTTGATCACGACCTCAGGCATGAGAGCCTCCCTCCAGCACGTCTTTCAGTTCGGCCAGAATTGCGTCGACCTCGATCACATCCGTCTCGCGCGTGGCGCGCAAGGCTTCCAGTTCTTCCAGCATCGACTTGTTGATCAGATGCGGCTGGCCGACACCGCTGGCATTGGCCGCGCGCAGGGCTGCGTTATTCTCGCGAAGCTTTGCGTTCGTTGCTTTCAGCTTTGCCAGCCCGTTTTCAGCCGCCGCAACCTGCGCACGCAGGGACGCGATAAGCTCTTCCTGACCGCCGCCGGCGCTTTCGTGCTTTTCCTTCAGAACGCGCAGCCGCTCGGTCAGTTGGGCGTTCACGACACGCTCATCCTCAAGCTCGGCCAAAAGCGCTTCGTTGTTGGCCGACGGCGCAGCTTCGGCGCCGCCCTCGCCCGCAGCCGAGGACTTTGAAGCCTTCAGAGCTTCAACGCCCTGCCCGATCCGTTCCAGCGCCGCCGTAATTCGGCGTTCCAGATCGACAATATCGCTCATCTGACAACTTCCCCTTGCTGCTCTGCCCGGCGCTGACGCGAAATCCATCCGCGAATCGCCAGACGCTTGCTGTTTTTACAAGTCTAACCAAAGCTCCGAAAGATTTCGCCCCCTTTACGATCAATCACTTGCCCTGCCTCCTTGATCTTACACCCCGGACTGGTATCAACCCGGCAAACTGACGCCCATGGTGCAAAAGGACTGATAATTTGGACATCGACACACTTCGGACGACCCATCCCGATCACTGGCGCAAGGCCGCTGCGATCCGGACCCTGACACTTGACGCGGTTGCAGCCGCAAATTCGGGGCATTCGGGTGCGCCCATGGGCATCGCCGATGTAGCGACAGTCCTTTTTGAAAAGCACCTGCGCTTTGATCCGACCGCCCCCAACTGGCCCGACCGCGACCGGTTCATCCTGTCGGCGGGTCACGGATCAATGCTGATCTATTCGCTTTTGCACCTGACCGGCTATAGCGACATGACGCTGGATCAGATCAAGAACTTCCGCCAGTGGGGCGCGATCACCGCAGGCCACCCAGAATATGGCCATGCAACCGGCGTCGAGACGACAACCGGCCCCTTGGGTCAGGGCATCGCCAATTCGGTCGGCTTTGCCATCGCCGAAGAGCATCTGCGCGCCCAGTGGGGCAAGAAGATCGTTGATCACCATACCTATGTCATCGCAGGCGACGGGTGCCTGATGGAAGGGATCAGCCAAGAGGCGATCGGCCTTGCGGGCAAGCAAAAGCTTGGCCGTCTGATCGTTCTTTGGGACAACAACAACATCACCATCGACGGCACCGTCGATATGTCCGACATCACGGACCAAAAGGCGCGTTTTGCCGCCTCTGGCTGGTCGGTCTTTGAATGCGACGGCCATGATCCCACCGACATCGACCGTGCGATCACGGCAGCAAAGGCCACCGACACGCCGTCGATGATTGCCTGCAAGACGCATATCGCGCTTGGCTCATCGGCGCAGGATACCTCAAAAGGGCATGGCGCGCTGACGGATGCGAAACTGATCGCAGACACCAAGGCCGCCTATGGCTGGGACTACGAAGCCTTTGAAATTCCAAAGGATGTTCGGGATGCATGGGCCGCGATCGGCGCACGCGGGCAAGAGGCGCGCCGCGACTGGGAAGCCCGGCTGGCCGATCTTTCCGCCAACAAACAGGCCGAGTTTGCGCGCATCTTTGCCGGCGAGCTTCCCAAAAAGCTGACCGCCACGATCAAGGCGCTAAAACGCCAGCTGGCCGAGGTTCAGCCCAAGGTCGCCACGCGCAAAGCCTCGGAAATGGCGCTTGAGGTGATCAACCCGATCATGGCCGAAACGCTGGGCGGGTCGGCCGATCTGACCGGCTCGAACAACACCAAAACCGCCGATCTGGGCGTTTTTGGCCCCGAGAACCGCAAGGGCCGCTTCATCCACTACGGCATCCGTGAACACGGGATGGCCGCGGCGCTGAACGGCATGGCCCTGCACGGCGGGATCAAGCCCTATTCCGGCACCTTCATGTGCTTTACCGACTATGCCCGCGCCTCGATGCGCCTCTCGGCTTTGATGAAGATCGCGCCGGTCTACGTGATGACCCACGATAGCATCGGTCTGGGCGAGGATGGCCCCACGCACCAGCCGGTCGAACATCTGGCAATGCTTCGGGCTACGCCGAACATGATGGTCATGCGCCCGGCGGATGCCACCGAAACGGCAGAGGCATGGGAAGTGGCCCTTGGCCAGACCAAGACGCCATCGGTGCTTGCCCTGTCGCGCCAGAACCTTGCCGCGGTGCGGACCGAGTTCAAGACAAAGAACCTTGTGGCTCAGGGCGCCTATGTTCTGGCCGATGCCACGGCCAAGCGTCAGGCGATCCTGATGGCCACAGGCTCCGAGGTTGAAATTGCCATGGCTGCCCGCGATCTGCTTGAAGCCGAAGGGATCGGAACGCGCGTCGTTTCAATGCCCTGCTGGGAGCTTTTCGAGGCGCAAGACGACAGCTATCGCAAGCGCGTTCTGCCGGGTGGCCCGGTGCGCGTTGCGGTCGAGGCCGGCGTGCGCCTTGGCTGGGACAAGTGGCTGCTTGGTGAGCGTGGCCGCGAGGCCAAGGCAGGCTTTGTCGGTATGACCGATTTCGGTGCATCGGCGCCTGCCGAGGTTCTGTACGAAAAGTTCGGCATCACGGCAGAGGCCGTTGCGCAAAAAGTGCGCGACCTTCTGGGCTGATATCGCAACCCGAAAATAGAAAAGGGCGCGGCAGGTTCATCCCCGCCGCGCCCTTTTTCATATCTTATTCAATTGCTTGCCGCGTTTTCCTTTAGCGGAACTTCTTCCAGACCGGAACGATGACCTTATTGGCAAGCGGCACCAAAAGCGCGCCCAGGAACAGGCCAAAAACGCCGTCCAAGGCCGCCTTGGTGCTCCACTCTACGGCGCCTGTCGCGGATGGGACCGCATGGCCCAACGCAGCGGCGGCCGCTTCGATCATGTGGCCCGGCTCGTTCATCCCAAGCACTTCCATGCCGTGGATAACGATCGATCCGCCAACCCAAAGCATTGCCGCCGTTCCGACGGCCGTCAGGGCGGTCAGAAAGCCGGGCATGCCGCGCACGATGGCGCGCCCTGTGACCCGGGTTGCGCGAAAGCGGCCGCTTTTGGCCATCAAAAGCCCCACGTCATCGGCCTTTACGATCAGGGCCACGCCGCCATAGACAACCGCCGTGATCCCGATCGCCACGACCGCAAGCGTCGCCGCCTCCATCGCAAAGGAACTTTCGGGGATGGCGGCAAGCGCGATGGTCATGATCTCGGCCGAAAGGATAAAGTCGGTCTTGATCGCGCCGCGTATCTTTTCCTCTTCCAGATGGGCCGGATCGCCGCCCTTGTCCTCTGCGCCGGGGCCGTGACTTTTGCCCGGCCAAAAGACGTGCAGAACCTTTTCGGCCCCCTCAAAGCAAAGATAGGCCCCGCCCAGCATCAAAAGCGGCGTGATTGCCCAAGGCGCAAAGGCCGACAGGGCAAGACCTGCGGGCAGAAGGACCAAAAGCTTGTTGCGGATCGAGCCAAGCGCGATGCGCCCCACGATGGGCAGTTCGCGCTTGGCCTCAAAGCCATGGACGTATTTCGGCGTCACAGCGGCATCATCAATGACCGCGCCCGCGGCCTTGGCGCCGGCCTTGGCCGCCTGCCCGATCACATCGTCGACCGACGCCGCCGCCACCTTGGCAATGGCAGCAACATCATCCAACAGGGCCAACAAACCGCTCATTTCACACCCACCTCATTCAAATCAACAAAAGCGCCCGACAAGGCGTCGATCATGCCTATCGATGACTGTTGGCGCAAACAGTTAGCGCTACCCTCGAAAAACTCTCGCAGGTTAACGCTAACACGCTGTCAGAAAACGATTTTACCCTTTCTGATAGCATGCAAACACCTTAGACCGGGCGGCACATATTGACGCGGTAGGGATGAAAAAATGACGGTAACTGTCGGGATCAACGGGTTTGGACGCATCGGGCGGGCGACGCTTGCACATATCGCTGAGAGCGCGCGCAACGATGTCTCTGTGGTCAAGATCAACGCAACAGGCCCGATTGAAACCAACGCCCATCTTCTGCGTTATGACAGTGTTCATGGTCGCTTTGGCTCTGAGGTGCGGATCAAGGATGACACGATGGATCTGGGCAGCGGCCCGATCAAAGTCTTCTCCACCTACGACCCGGCAGAGCTTGACTGGGACGGCGTCGATGTCGTGCTGGAGTGCACAGGCCAATTCAACGACGGGCATAAATCTTCGGTGCATCTTGAGCGCGGCGCGGGCAAGGTCCTGATCTCGGCCCCGGCCAAGAACGTTGATCGCACCGTCGTCTATGGCGTCAACCACCGCGATATGCTTGCCGGCGAAAGGATGATTTCGAACGGGTCCTGCACCACCAACTGCCTGGCGCCGCTTGCCAAGGTATTGGATGAGGCGATCGGGATCGAGCGCGGGATCATGACCACGATCCACAGCTATACCGGCGATCAGCCGACGCTGGATCGGCGCCACAACGACCTTTACCGCGCGCGCGCCGCCGCGATGGGGATGATCCCCACATCCACGGGCGCCGCCAAGGCGCTGGGAGAGGTCCTGCCGCAGTTGTCGGGCAAGCTTGACGGCACCGCGATGCGCGTCCCCACCCCGAATGTCAGCGCAGTTGACCTGACCTTTGAAGCGCGGCGCGATGTGACCGTTGAAGAGGTCAACGCAGCCGTGGCCGATGCCGCGGCGGGCCATATGGGCGCGGTGCTGGCCTATGATCCCGAACCCAAGGTTTCGATCGATTTCAACCACACCCCGCATTCGTCGATATTTGCCCCCGATCAGACGAAAGTCGTGGGTGGCCGGACGGTCCGCGTTCTGGCATGGTACGACAACGAATGGGGCTTTTCCTGCCGGATGGCAGATGTTGCAGCAGCGATGGGAAGGCTCCGCCACTAATTACACGGACGGATACTTTCTTGACCAACCGGCTTGCCATCATTCTGGGTTTTCTGGTTGTCGCCCTCTTTGTTACCGACTGGGCCTTTTTTGACGGGACCCTGCCGGTCTTTCTGGGCGCGAAAATTGCAGACCTCATCGAATATATCGCCTTCTGGCGATAGGGTACTTGACGCGCACCTCAAATTGACTTTGTTAGCGTTAACATGGATTAAAATTTTTCTAAAAGCCGCCCCACCGAGGGGTGGCGAAACGGAGGCACGAGATGACATTGAAAGTTGCAATCAACGGCTTTGGACGCATTGGACGCAACGTGTTGCGCGCGATCATCGAAAGCGGGCGCACGGATATCGAAGTTGTGGCGATCAACGATCTGGGCCCGGTCGAGACAAACGCGCATCTTTTGCGTTTTGACAGCGTGCATGGGCGCTTTCCGGCGACCGTGACCACGACGGCGACCACGATGGACGCAGGGCGCGGCCCGATGGAAGTGACCGCGATCCGCAACCCGGCCGAGCTTCTTTGGGGGCATGTGGACATCGTTCTTGAATGCACCGGCATCTTTACATCCAAGGAAAAATGTCAGGCCCATCTTGAAAACGGGTCATCGCGGGTCCTGATCTCGGCCCCGGGCGCCGGGGCGGACAAGACCATCGTCTACGGGGTGAACCACGACACGCTGGGCGCCGATGACATTGTCGTCTCGAACGCTTCCTGCACCACAAACTGCCTGGCGCCCGTTGCCAAGGTTCTGAATGACACCATCGGGATAAAGCGCGGCCTGATGACCACGGTGCACAGCTATACCGGGGATCAGCCGACCCTGGATACGATGCACAAGGACCTCTACCGCGCCCGCGCCGCCGCGATGAGCATGATCCCGACCTCAACCGGCGCGGCCAAGGCCGTGGGACTTGTCCTGCCTGAGCTCGACGGCAAGCTGGACGGCGTTTCGATCCGCGTGCCCACGCCCAACGTCTCTGTCGTGGATCTGACCTTTGAGGCCGGGCGCGATACAAGCGCCGAAGAGATCAACGAAGCGATGTCAGCGGCCGCCGCCTCTGGCCCGCTGAAGGGCATTCTGGCGGTCACCGATGACAAGCTGGTGTCGATGGATTTCAACCACGATCCGCATTCGTCGATCTTTGCCACCGACCAGACAAAGGTCCTGCAAGGCAGCCTGTGCCGCGTGCTAAGCTGGTATGACAACGAATGGGGCTTTTCCAACCGCATGGCCGATACGGCCGTCGCGATGGGTAAATTCCTTTAAGACACAGCGGCCTAGCGGGCAGCGGCGTCGCCCTGCCCGCCCGGCGCTTTTTCGGAAAAGCGATCGTACAAGGCCCGCGCCACGGCGGGGGTCACGAATTTGCTGATGTCACCGCCCAGACGTGCGATTTCCTTGACCAGCTTTGACGCAATGGCCTGATGCTGGGCTTCGGCCATCAGAAAGACGGTTTCGACCGAATTATCCAGAACACGGTTCATGCCAACCATCTGGTATTCATACTCAAAATCCGCGACCGCACGCAGCCCGCGCAGGATAACCCCGGCGCCCACATCGCGGGCGCAGTCGATCAGCAGATTCTCAAAGGGATGAACGACAATCTCCATGCCGGTGGCCTTTGAAACGGCGCTGCATTCTTCCTCGATCATGCGCACCCGTTCATCGAGCGAGAACAAGGGCCCCTTGTCGCGGTTGATCGCAACACCGATCACCAGCTTGTCCACCAGAGCAGCGGCGCGGCGCATGATGTCGATATGGCCCAATGTGATCGGGTCGAAAGTTCCCGGGTATAGTCCGACGCGCATGTGCTGTCCCCTTCAGTTGGGGGGTAAGCAACACCATGACCCGCGCAGGATCAAGGGCTTAGTGCCCCATAATCATGCCTTCCAAAGCATCTTTTTCCATCGAAAGCTCCATCAGGCGCGCTTTGATGACATCGCCAAGGGTGATCAGGCCAATCATCTTGCCATCGGATGCCACGACCGGCATGTGCCGGAACCTTCCTTCGGTCATGGTTGCCAGAATGTGATCGGCGGCCATATCGACGGTGCAGGTCACCGGGTTCTTGGTCATGACCTCATCGACCGTGTCGGACAGGCACGACGGCCCGCGCCGGCCCAGTTCGGTCACGATATCGCGCTCTGAAAGGATGCCTTGGACGTTCTCGCCAGTGGACGAGATTACGACCGCACCAATCCGCTTGTCGGCGATCATGCGCGCGGCGTCGGATATTGATGAGCCCGGCGCAAGCGTGACGACTTTGTTGTCGGCCTTTGACATGAGGATCTGTTTAACAAGCATCGAAGCGGCCTCCGGCTAATAACCTATGATAGCCCCATGCTCGCCGTGGGTGCGGCATTCTGTCAAGTCTCGGCCTCCAGTCTTTCCACTTCGGCGCGAAGACCCTGTGCCAAAAGAGCCGCAAAACGGTTGAGCCGCTCAAGCCGCCGGTCGTCGGCGTGACGCACCAGATAGAAGGACCGTTTCAGGGAAATCTCATGCGTCAGCACCTTGCGCAGCCCCGGCGCGAAGGGCATGGCGAAATCGTGGACGATCCCCACCCCGGCCGACTGGCGCAGCCAGTTCAGCTGAACCGAGACAGAGTTCGAGGCAAGCCCGACCGCTTCAACCCCGATGCCGCCAAGATAATCCAGCTCTCTGTCGTGGATCATGTCGGGGATGTAACCCACCACACGCCGCCCGTTCAGATCTTCTGCCGTGTCGATCGGACCGTGGGCCTCAAGATAGCGCTGCGAGGCGGCAAGGTGCAGCCGATAGTCGGTGATTTTCTGCGCCACCAGCCGCCCCGTAGGCGGAAGCGACACCGCGATAGCCATGTCGGCCTCGCGCTTTGAAAGGTTGAAAAGCCGTGGCAGGGCAACGATTTGCACCTCAAGGCCCGGGTTCTGGTCGACGATATCGGCGGTCACCTGCGGCAAGAGGTAATTGGCGCAGCCATCGGGCGCCCCGATCCGGATCTGGCCCGTCAACTGGCCTGCCTCGGCGCGCACATCTTCGCGCGCAAGTTCGAACTGCTGCTCGACACGGGCGGCATGGGCCACCAGTTTCTGCCCCTCGTCGGTCAGCGCATAACCCTTGGGGGATTTGCCAAAAAGGACGACGCCAAGATCCTCTTCCAGCCGGGCAATTCGGCGCCCGATCGTCGCCGGATCAAGCCGTAGCCCCTTGCCCGCAGCCGAAAGGCTTTCACCGCGTGCCACGGCCAGAAAAATTCTCATGTCGTCCCAGCGCATGGGATCTATCCTTGCATTTTTGCAATATATGTTTGGTATATTGCCGCTTTCCCAATCATTTATGCAAGCCTATGATCTGCGCGAAATAGCCTTTGGAGGATTCCATGCAAGAACTTAGCCACTATGTGAACGGCGATCACGCCAAGGGCGGCTCGGGCCGCTTTGCCGATGTTTTCAACCCAGCCACGGGCGAGGTTCAGTCAAAGGTGCCGCTGGCCTCCAAGGCAGAAGTGGACGCCGCCGTTGCGACCGCCGCCGCAGCCCAGCCTGCATGGGCCGCCGTGAACCCGCAGCGCCGCGCGCGGGTGATGATGGAATTTGTGCGCCTTCTGAACCGGGACATGGACAAGCTTGCCGAGGCGCTAAGCCGCGAGCACGGCAAAACCTTTCCCGACGCCAAGGGCGATGTTCAGCGCGGGCTTGAAGTGGTCGAGTTCTGCATCGGCGCGCCGCATCTTCTGAAGGGCGAATACACCGACAGCGCCGGCCCGGGCATCGACATGTATTCGATGCGCCAGCCTCTTGGCGTAACTGCGGGCATCACGCCCTTCAACTTTCCTGCCATGATCCCGATGTGGATGTTCGCCCCGGCCCTCGCCTGCGGCAACGCCTTTATCCTCAAACCGTCCGAGCGTGACCCTTCGGTGCCGCTGATGCTGGCCGAACTGATGGAAGAGGCAGGTCTGCCCAAGGGCGTTCTGCAGGTCGTCAATGGCGACAAGGAAGCGGTCGATGCCCTTCTGGACAACCCGGTGGTTCAGTCGATCGGCTTTGTCGGCTCGACCCCGATCGCCGAATACATCTATTCGCGCGGCTGCGCGGCGGGCAAGCGCGTTCAGTGCTTTGGCGGGGCCAAGAACCACATGATCATCATGCCCGACGCCGATATGGATCAGGCCGCTGATGCGCTGGTGGGTGCCGGATACGGCGCTGCGGGCGAGCGTTGCATGGCAATCTCAGTCGCGGTTCCGGTGGGCGATGAAACCGCCGACCGGCTGATCGAAAAGCTGGCGCCGCGTGTCGAAAAGCTTCAGGTCGGGCCCTACACGGCCGGAAATGACATCGACTATGGCCCGGTCGTGACGGCAGCGGCCAAGGAAAACATCCTTAAACTTGTGCAGACGGGTATCGATCAGGGCGCGGAACTTGTTGTCGATGGGCGCGATTTCAAACTTCAGGGTTACGAAGACGGCTTTTTTGTCGGCCCGCATCTTTTTGACCGGGTCACGCCCGATATGGACATCTACCGCAAGGAAATCTTTGGTCCCGTCCTGTCGACCGTGCGCGCGCAATCATATGAAGAGGCGCTTGGCCTTGCGATGGATCACGAATACGGAAACGGCACCGCGATCTATACCCGCGATGGCGACACGGCCCGCGATTTCGCCAACCGGATCAACATCGGCATGGTTGGCGTGAACGTGCCCATCCCCGTGCCGCTTGCCTATCACAGCTTTGGCGGCTGGAAGAAATCGGGCTTTGGTGACCTTAACCAGCACGGCACCGACAGCTTTAAGTTCTACACACGCACAAAAACCGTGACCGCGCGCTGGCCTTCGGGCATCAAGGAAGGCGGCGAGTTCAACTTCAAAGCGATGGAATAAGCACCACCGCGGCAAGCCTTTTCGCAAGCGATGGCTTGCCGCATCGTTTTTGCGGGCCTAAAATGAACGCGCGTTCATTTTTTTCCGGGGGGAGTGACGGGCAGATGGATTTTGCAGTCTCCGAAGAGCAATCCGCAATCTTCGACATGGCGCGCGCCTTTGGCGAGGAACATGTCGCACCCCACGCCCGCCAGTGGGAAGCCGAAGGCGATATTCCCAAGGCGCTCTGGCCCAAGCTGGCAGAGCTGGGCTTTGGCGGGCTTTACGTATCCGAAGACAACGGCGGATCAGGCCTGACGCGGCTGGAAGCGACCTTTGTTTTCGAAGCGCTTTCAATGTCTTGCCCTTCGGTTGCGGCGTTTCTTTCGATCCACAACATGTGCGCGGCGATGATCGACAAGTTTGGCTCGCCCGAGTTGCAGGCGCGGTTCCTGCCCGGCGCGCTGACCATGGAAACCGTGTTTTCCTATTGCCTGACAGAGCCTGGCTCTGGCTCGGATGCGGCGGCGCTGAAGACGCGGGCAGAGGCCAGCGATCAGGGCTATCGCTTGAACGGGACCAAGGCGTTCATTTCGGGCGGCGGGTACTCGGACGCTTATATCGTGATGGCGCGCAGCGGCGCGGATGGGCCCGGCGGTATCTCGGCCATGGTTGTCGAAGATGGCACCCCGGGCCTGAGTTTCGGCGCGCTTGAGGACAAGATGGGCTGGCGCAGCCAACCCACCCGGCAGGTGCAGATGGACGATTGCGTCATCCCCGTCGGCAACCTTTTAGGCGTTGAAGGCAAAGGGTTTTCCTATGCGATGGCCGGTCTTGATGGCGGACGCCTGAACATCTCGGCCTGCTCGCTTGGCGGGGCGCAGGCGGCGCTTGATGCCACGCTGGCCTATATGGGTGAACGCAAAGCCTTTGGCAAAACACTGGACCAGTTTCAGGCGCTTCAGTTCCGGCTGGCCGATCTTGAGACAGAGCTTGCGGCCGCGCGGGTCCTTTTGCGCCAGGCCGCATGGAAGCTGGACACGCAGGCGCCCGATGCCACCAAATACTGCGCCATGGCGAAAAGGTTTGTCACCGACACCGGATCAAAGGTTGCCAACGAGTGTCTGCAACTGCATGGCGGCTACGGCTATCTTGCTGATTACGGTATAGAAAAGCTTGTTCGCGACCTCAGGGTGCACCAGATCTTGGAAGGCACGAATGAGATCATGCGCCTGATCATCTCACGCCAGATGTTGGCCGGAAAATGAGCGACATAGAGATCCGTAAAGAGGGTTTTGCGGGGCGGATAACGCTGAACCGACCCAAGGCGCTGAACGCGCTGACATGGGAGATGTGCACCAAGATCGAAGCGGCGCTGGACGCCTGGGCCACTGACGATGCGGTGCGGCTTGTGCTGATTGACGGCGCCGGAGAGCGCGCCTTTTGCTCGGGCGGGGATATCGCCGAGATGTATGCATCAGGCCGGCGCGGCGACTTTGAGTACGGACGCAGGTTCTGGCGTGATGAATACCGGATGAACGCCAAGCTTTTCGAGTTTCCCAAGCCAGTTGTGTCGTTTCTTCAAGGGTTTACCATGGGCGGCGGTGTTGGCGTGGGCTGCCACGGATCGCACCGGATCGTCTGCGACAACAGCCAGATCGCGATGCCGGAATGTGGTATCGGGCTTATCCCGGACGTGGGTGGCTCGCTTTTGCTGGCGCGGGCGCCGGGGCGTTTGGGTGAATATCTGGGCGTGACCTGTGCGCGGATGGGTCCGGCAGATGCGATCTATTGCGGCTTTGCCGACTATTTTGTGACTCCGGATCAATGGGATGGCCTGAAAGAGACGCTGTGCAAAACCGGCGATCCCGCAGCGGTTGACGCTGTGGCCACGCTGGCGCCCGAGGGGCAGCTGGAAGCGATGCAAGGCTTTGTCGATCGCACCTTCGGGGGCGAAACCCTGCGCGATATCCTGACGCTTCTGGAACAGGAAGAGGATCAGGGGGCGGTGAAGGCGATCTATAGAAACTCCCCTTTATCAACAACATGCGCGATAGAGCTGATCCATAGAGTCAGGGCGAGGGATGACATCCGCCATGCGCTGATGCAAGAGTTCCGCTTTACCGCGCGGGCGGCTGAGCATGGTGATTTTCTGGAAGGCATTCGCGCGGCGATCATCGATCGGGACCGCGCGCCGAAGTGGAAGCACGAAAGCCCCCGCGATGTTTCGGGGCCCGAGATTACCGCGATGTTGATGCCGCTGGGAGCGGATGAACTGAATTTCGAGGAAGGATAGAACAATGAAAATCGGCTTTATCGGACTTGGAAACATGGGCGCGCCGATGGCCGCCAATCTTGCCAAGGAAGGCCATGAAATCAATGGCTTTGACCTTGTTCTGGATGTGCCGGAAGGGGTGCAAAAAGCGGCCTCAGCGGCAGAGGCTGCGCGGGGGGCGGACGTGGTGATCACCATGCTGCCCAATGGCGATATCCTTAAGGCGGTCGCAGCAGAGATCCTGCCGGTGATGGAGAGCGGAGCGGTGCATCTCGATTGTTCCACCGTGGATGTGGACAGTGCAAGGTTTGTCGCGCAAGAGGCTGAAAAGAATGGGGTTTTGTCGCTTGATGCGCCGGTATCCGGAGGTACGGGCGGCGCAATGGCGGGAACGCTGACTTTCATGGTCGGGGGACCATCGCAAGCCTTTGATATCGCGAAACCTTTGTTCGACATCATGGGGCAGAAGGCGGTGCATTGCGGGGCTTCGGGAAATGGTCAGGCGGCCAAGATATGCAACAACATGATCCTTGGCGTCACCATGATCGCGACCTGCGAAGCCTTTGTTTTGGCTGACAAATTGGGGCTGGCGCGGGACAAGATGTTTGATGTTGTCAGCACTTCCAGTGGCTATAGCTGGGTGATGAATGCCTATTGCCCGGCGCCGGGTGTGGGGCCGAAAAGCCCGGCCGACAACGACTATCAGCCCGGCTTTGCCGCTGATTTAATGCTGAAAGATCTGAAGCTTAGCCAGATGGCAGCACAGGCTGCGGACGCCGATACGCCGATGGGTCAGCAGGCGGCCGAGCTTTACCGGAAGTTCGTGGAAGACGAAGATGGCAAGGGCCGGGATTTCAGCGCGATGCTGCCCCGGTTCGAGGGGCGCGGCCGGGGTTAAAACGCCCCAAAACCTTGCTATAGGTACATTTTGTACCGCAATGCGGTACATTTTGGGGCGCTGCCCCAAACCCCGGGATATTTGCGCCACAAAGAAGTGGGTTATTCGGCGGCCACGCGTTTGGCCGAGAGCATCGGTTTGAGGTAGTGACCGGTGTGCGAGCCTTCGATCTCGGCCACCTCTTCGGGGGTGCCGGTGGCCACGATGCGCCCGCCGCCATCGCCGCCTTCGGGGCCGATGTCGATGATATGATCGGCGGTTTTGATGACATCTAGGTTATGTTCGATGACAATCACCGTGTTGCCCTGATCGACAAGCTCATGCAGGACCTCCAAAAGCTTGCGCACGTCTTCGAAGTGAAGGCCGGTTGTCGGCTCATCAAGAATGTAGAGCGTGCGGCCGGTAGAGCGTTTGGCCAGTTCCTTGGACAGCTTGACGCGCTGCGCCTCGCCGCCTGAGAGGGTTGTCGCCTGTTGGCCGACCTTGATGTAGCCCAGCCCCACCCGCATCAGCGCATCCATCTTTTCGCGGATCGAGGGGACGGCCTTGAAGAACTCTTGCGCATCTTCGACCGTCATATCAAGGACATCGGCGATGGATTTGCCCTTGAACTTGATCTCAAGCGTTTCGCGGTTGTAGCGCGCGCCCTGACAGGTTTCGCAAGTGACATAGACGTCGGGCAGAAAGTGCATTTCGATCTTGATCAGCCCGTCGCCCTGACAAGCCTCGCACCTACCGCCCTTGACGTTGAAGGAAAAGCGGCCCGGTTTGTAGCCGCGCGTCTTGGCCTCTGGCAGACCGGCGAACCAGTCGCGGATCGGGGTGAAGGCGCCGGTATAGGTGGCCGGGTTGGAGCGCGGGGTGCGCCCGATCGGGCGCTGGTCGATGTCGATGACCTTATCAAGATGCTCAAGGCCCTTGATCGTCTCGCAGGGCGCCGGGGTCTGGCGGGCGCCGTTCAGCGCCATCGAGGCGGTCTTGAAGAGGGTTTCAATCGTCAGGGTGGATTTGCCGCCCCCCGAGACGCCGGTGACGCAGACAAACTTGGCCAGCGGGAAGTCGGCGGTGACCTCATGCAGGTTGTTGCCGGTGGCCTTGACCACGGTCAGCTTTTTCTTGTTGCCCTTGCGCCGGGCGGCGGGCACCGGGATCGAGCGGGTGCCGGCAAGGTATTGACCGGTCAGGGAGTTCTTGTCGGCGATGACCTGATCGGGGGTGCCCTTGGCGATGATCTGGCCGCCGTGAACGCCCGCGCCGGGGCCGATGTCAAAGACGTAATCCGCCTCGCGGATCGCCTCTTCGTCATGTTCGACGACGATGACGGTATTGCCCTGATCGCGCAGGTTTTTCAGCGTGGTCAGAAGGCGGCCATTGTCGCGCTGGTGCAGGCCGATAGAGGGTTCATCAAGCACGTAAAGAACGCCGGTCAGGCCCGAGCCGATCTGGCTGGCCAGACGAATACGCTGGCTTTCGCCGCCTGACAGGGTGCCCGAGTTGCGGCTGAGGGTAAGGTATTCAAGGCCGACGTTGTTGAGAAAGCCAAGGCGTTCGCGGATCTCTTTAAGGATGGCGCGGGCGATCTCATTCTTTTGGTTGGTCAGGCTTTCGGGGACCGCGAGGGTCCAGTCATAAGCCTCACGTATGGACATCTGGACGACCTGACCGACGTGCAGGCCGGCGATCTTGACCGCCAGCGCTTCGGGCCGGAGGCGGTAGCCGCCGCAGGTGCCGCAGGGGCGGTTGTTCTGGTAGCGCTCAAACTCTTCGCGGATCCAAGCGCTGTCGGTTTCGCGATAGCGGCGCTGCATGTTGGGGATGACGCCTTCGAAGACGCGCGTCACCTCATAGACGCGCCCGCCCTCGTCGTAGCGGAAGGGAATTTCATCCTCGCCCGAGCCGTGCAGAAAGACCTGCTGAATCTTTTCGGGCAGGTCCTTCCAGCGGGTGTTCTTGTCAAACTTGTAGTGCTTGGCAATGGATTCAATGGTTTGCAGGAAGTACGGGGATTTGCCCTTGCGCCATGGGGCCAGCGCGCCGTCGTAGATTTTCAGCGTCTGATCGGGAACGACGAGGCGTTCGTCAAAGAAAAGCTCTACCCCCAGGCCATCGCAGGAGGGGCAGGCGCCGAAGGGGGCGTTGAAGGAGAAAAGGCGCGGTTCAATCTCGGGGATGGTGAAGCCCGAGACGGGACAGGCGAAGTTTTCCGAGAAGGTCAAACGCTCGGGCGTTTCGCCGTCGGGCACGGCGGTTTCCAGCGTGGCGATGCCGTCGGCCAGATCAAGGGCGGTTCGAAAGCTGTCGGCAAGGCGGGTTTCAAGCCCCTCGCGCACGACAAGGCGGTCGACGACGACGTCGATGTCATGGCGGTATTTCTTGTCCAGCGTGGGCGGCTCATCCAGTTCATAGAAGGTGCCGTCGACCTTGACGCGCTGAAAGCCGGATTTGCGCAGTTCAAGGAACTCTTTGCGGTACTCGCCCTTGCGGTCGCGCACGATGGGCGCCAGCAGGTAGGCGCGCGTGCCCTCGGGCAGGGTCATGACGCGGTCGACCATGTCCTGCACCTGCTGGGCCTCGATCGGAAGGCCGGTTGCGGGCGAAAAGGGCGTGCCGGCGCGGGCGAAGAGAAGGCGCATGTAGTCGTAGATTTCGGTGACGGTGCCGACGGTCGAGCGCGGGTTTTTCGAGGTGGTTTTCTGTTCGATCGAGATGGCCGGCGAGAGGCCCGAGATATGATCGACGTCGGGTTTTTCCATCATATCAAGGAATTGACGCGCGTAGGCCGAAAGGCTTTCGACATAGCGGCGCTGACCCTCGGCATAGATGGTGTCGAAGGCCAGGCTTGACTTGCCTGAGCCGGAAAGCCCGGTGATGACCACAAGCTGATCGCGCGGGATGTCCACGTCGATGTTCTTAAGGTTATGTTCGCGCGCGCCGCGCACCTCGATGTTTTTCAACTCAGCCATGATCACCCCGAAAAACCGACCGCCCATACATAGTCCAGATGGCGGAACGTTCCAACCAATTTTTAGAACATTAAGCGAACATTTGCGAGGTTTTTTGTTTGGCCGGGGCGGCGGCGGCCCCTGCCCTGTTATAGTGGCGGCAGGCCAAGGTGTTTTCGCCCCTCGTCGGTTTTCAGTGAAAAATCGGTGCCGGCAAATTCCCTGGCGGCGGGGGTGCAAAGAAAGGCGATGGCCTGGGCGACCCAGCTGGCGGGGATGGCGTAGCGCCGTTTGGAGAGCGGAACGCCCTCCTTTGTCCTTTCAGAGGCTGATCGTCCGGTCCGTTTACGGCCCGCGGCGCGCGATGAGCGTGGCAAAGGGTATGAACCCGTAAAGCGTGCCGGTGTCGCGGCGGCGGGCGTATTCGTCCAGGAGTGCATCGGCTAGCGGTTGGCCGATCAGCCCCTCGGCGACCATGCGCGCCCTGTTGATCGCGATATAGACCGACATTCCATCGCCGTCGCGGACGATCCGGTTGGCGATGTCAAAGCGGGTCTGGTCAAAGCCTGCGTTGCGAACCAGCGCGGGCAGGCGCGCGACCAGATAGGCATCTGTCACCTGATGGCGCACAAAGGCGCCGGCAAAAACGCCCAAGGGATCATCGGCTCCGCCCGATAGTGATGCTTTAGAGAAATCGGCGTCGCAGATCACGATCGTACCACCGGGGCGCAGGACGCGGCGCGCTTCGGCGAGAAGTTTCGGGGGCTCAGTCACGTGGGTCAGAACCGTGTGATAGACGAGAAGATCGGCCGCGCCATCGTCCAGCGGAAGGGTCAGGCCATCGGCCACCTCAAAGCTGAGGTTCTGGATACCGTCGCCCAGCTTTTTGGCGACCGCGATCAGTTCCTGCGAAGGCTCGATCCCAAGGGTGCGCGCGCCCTGCCCTGCGGCGTTTGCGTGCGCGGCCATGGCGCGGGCAATCGGTCCCGTGCCGCAGCCAACATCGACGGCCAGCGCAATGTCGGTCCATGGCAGGCCCGACAGGTAACTTTGGGTTATGGCGACCATATCCGGCTCGGCCGCGCGGCTTTCGAGGGTTTTGGCGATCTGGGCCACGAAATCAGGATCGGCGGCCTGAAGGTTTTGAAATGGATCTGGCATGATATGACCTTTCGCAAATGAATTCCGAAAGCATAACACGGATCTGAGCAAACGGGGCGCGCGCCGAAAAAGCTTGCCTGACTAAAAGATTGCCCCCTAGTCTGAAGGATTATTTAATCTGGAGGGACAAAAATGAATTCTGATCTACGTATGCAGCTTCAAATCGCGCGGACCACCGGCTTTGGTGAAATCATCCGCACAAGCCTTTTCAGCCTTGTCGCAATTGCCGCGATCATAGGGTTTGGGGCGACAGGGATCGACATCCCGCTGGCCGTTCTGACAGTTGCGGCCACGCTTTTCGGCATCCTTTCGGGTGGCGCCGCGCTGGACGACATCGCGGCCCTGCGAGAGGACATGGATGCGGCCACCGGCGGGTCGGCCTATGGCGCGGTGTTCAAGGCGCGCAATTTTGCCATGCTCAAGACGCTGTCGGCGATTTTGCTGGCCGCCACCGGGATTGCCGTGCTTGCCGTCATCTTCATGAGCTAAGCGCCCAAGGAAGGCCGGGGCATTTCGCCCGGCCGACCCAAGCGAAAGGCCGCAAGAGCGCGGCCTTTCAATCCCTGCCTTTCAGCGGCGCGATATTAGCAGGGCGCCGCGCGGTCCGTGCAGGTGAATAGCTCTGCGACCGGCTCGGCGGCGGCAAGCGGCTGGCTCGTGGCCCAGACATCGCGTGCCACGCGCCATTTCCCGTCTGCGCCCGCACGGTAGATGTTGATGCCGTTTCCGGTATCAAACTGCGGGGCGCCGCCCGCGCGGGGGGTGTCGGCTGATCTGTAGCTATAACGTTCAAACGCCCAGCCGTCGGTGACGACAAGTTCAATCGTTTCCTTCTGCCAAGAGGTTTGGACGGCCTCGAAATAGCCGCGCGCCCAAGGCGCAACCTCTGACTTGCCGACCATCACGGGCGCATTGGGCGCGATAAAGACGACGTCATCTGTCACCGCGGCCAGAAAGGCATCAAGATCGCTTGCGTTGATAGCGGCAAGGTAGGTTTCGTGCGCTTTTTGCACGGCTTCTTCGCGCGGGCTGGCCGCGCTTGCGCCATCAGAAAGTGCAACGACAACTGCTGCGGCAACGAAAATGGTGTTCCTGATTGTCATTTTGACCTCCATTTTTTCGAATACTTATGCTATTGGTTTTGAAACGGCGGGTCCTATTCCCGTGTCTGTAATATACGGAATTATGAGGCATTCTGAGAGTCAGGAATGTTTCGCGACCTTTTAGTAAAAGTAACATATGTTCGATATCGACTGGAGCCGCCTTCCCCCGCTGACGACGCTGCGCGCCTTTGAGGCGACCGCGCGGCTAGAGGGATATTCGGCGGCATCGCGCGCCCTGAACGTCACCCCTGCGGCCATTGCCCAGCAGGTCCGCAAACTTGAGCGCGAGATCGGCACGGCGCTTGTGCGCCGTGAGGGGCGTGGGCTGGTTCTGACGCAGGCCGGAAGGCAGCTGTCACAGCCCCTTCAAGAGGCTTTTTCGAAGATCGCCAAGGGCATTCACGATCTTGAAACGGTCGAGGCCGCGCGCGGGGTTTGCGTTTCAACGACCGACTTTTTTGCCAGTTCGGTCGCCCTGCCCCGGCTTGGAGAGTTCTGGGCGCAGCACCCGAAGTTTCAGGTGTCATTCTCTCCGGATGGCAATACCGCACCGGTCGATCTGGACAGTTTCGATCTTGTCGTGCGCGGCGGTCCGCCCGGCAAGATATGGGAGGCGCACGCGCAGGTTCAGCTGCTGGAAACGCCGATGATCCTGACCGCGGCGCCCGCCCTGATCGGCAAGGGCGACGTGGATGTGTCGGCACTTGCGTGGATCAGGGACAGGGGGATCGGCGGCGGCGTCTTTGAAGAGGCGATCAGGCGCGCCGGGTGCGATCCCGGCAAGTTGCGGTTTGTCGATCCGGGCGATGCCAAACTGGAGCTTGAGACGGCCGTGATGGGCTATGGCGTTCATTTCACCCCCGCACTTACCGTAAGAAACCAGTTGGCGGAGGGAACGCTTGTCAAACTCGACATCGACCTTGGGATGCGCGGGGCCTATTACGCGATCTACCGAAAAGGGCCGGTTTCAGGTCAGGTGCAGCGGGTTCTGGACTGGCTGATAGAAATATGCGCGCCGCTTTGCGTGGACGCCCCATCGCCGTGAAGTGCGGCGCAGAGGCAGTCCGGCGGATGGCGTCTGGATCTGCGCCTTGCCCTACGGCGAAGAAAGAGCCCGGAGGGATCCAAGCCCCTTCAATGCCGACAAGCCGGGTGCGGCGCGGGGCGCTCATTGCCCTTTTGCGCCACTGCCCCACCTGGTTTGCGCTTTTTGCTTACAGGTTCCAGCTAAATCCGGTTTCCTTTTCTGATCGCGCCCAGAGTTTTGTCATGACGTCCTTGTCATAGGCGTGAGGTTCCAGCGTTCCCTTGCCGACCGGGCCGACCCATTCCATTCGGCCTGTGGGGCCGTAGAGCGCGCGTTGTTCAAGGCCCTCTTCGGTGGCGCACATGACCTCTGGAAAGGCGCCTTTTTCGGCCGACTGTACCATGGGCGACAGGGACATGAGGCCGAAGATGATCCTTGTGGCCGCGCCGCCGCTGGTTTTGATGAGCGATGTCGCGGAGGAGCCGGGGTGACAGACAAATACCTCGACGGATTTGCCCGCCGTGCGGGCCCTGTCCTGAAGCTCATAGGCGAACATCATTTGCGCCAGCTTGCTTTGGCTATACGCGGGGTTGGCGCGATAGTTTTTGTCCCAGTTCATGTCGTCGAACTGAATTGTCCGCAGTCCCATCTTGTAGCCAAGGCTTGCGACCACCACGATCCGGCCCTTGGACTGCTCGATTAGGTCAAACAGCATCCCGCAAAGCACGAAATGCCCGTAGTGATTGGTGGCAAGCTGGCTTTCAAAACCGTCTGGCGTAAGTTTTTGTACCGGCACCTGCGCGATTGCGGCGTTGCAGATCAGCGCGTCGATCTTTGGAAGCGTCTTTAGCAGCTCGCCCGCGGCCTCGCGCACGCTTGCCAGTTCGGCCAGATCCATTTGGACAAAGCTGACGTCGGCGCCTGCCCCGAATTCTTTTTTAAGGTCGGCGATGGCGTCGACCGATTTCTCTTTGCTGCGGTTCAGCATCACCACGCTGGCGCCCTTGGCCAAAAGGATGCGCGCCGCCTGAAACCCCGCCCCGGCGTTGGCGCCGGTAATGACGTAAGTCTTGCCGGCGAGTGAGCCAAGGCGTTCGGGCGTCCAGCCTTTTGGTCCAAATTTTGTATCTGCCATCTGTTTTCTCCAACTGGCGCTGCGGAAGCGGCGGCGCGGTATGTGTTTCGTCCTGGAAAGTCAGATATCTCTCACCGATGCAGCAAAACAGGCGATATCGTCGCGAATACTTGCCTGATCGTCTCATAGCTATTGAAAGCGGTCTATTTCGGGGGCTAGTCTGACTGCATGAACCAGAACCTGATCAAAGACCTGATAGAGGCCAGAACGCGCGAGGATGGGCTGATAGAGACCGGCGTGCGGGGCGTCAGGCTTTTCCGCGCGACAGAGGCGGTGCCCTGCGCCCCGGCGGTCTATGAACCCAGCGTCATTGCCATTGCAAGCGGCACCAAAGAGGCGGTGCTGGATGGCGAGCGGTATGTCTATGACAACAGCCGCTACATGTGCTGTCCGATGTCGATGCCGGTGATGGCCGGAACGCCTTTGGCATCGCCCAAGAACCCATTGTTCGGCGTCTATATCTCGCTGAACCCGCGCGTGATGACCGAACTGGCCATCGAAATGGAAAACGCAGGCAACGCCGTTGCAACGCCCAAGGCCATGCCCGCCTTGCAGGGGATCAGGTTTGCGCGCTGGGATGCGGCGTTTTCTGATGCGCTTTTGCGGGTGCTGCAACTGGGCGAGAGCGAAGCGGATTGCGCGATCCTTGGCGAGGCGCGGCTGCGCGAGCTTTACTATGCGATCCTGAAGGGCGAGGCGGGAGGCTTTGCGCGGCAGGCCTTTGGCGCGGGCAATGCGATCGCGCGCTCCATTGCGCATGTGTCATCCAACCTTAAAGCGCCGATTTCGATCGATGAGATGGCCAATCGCGCGGGCATGAGCCGGGCGGTTTTTCACCGCAAGTTCAAGCAGGCAACCGCGATGTCGCCGATCCAGTTCGTCAAAACCATGCGTCTGAACAATGCCGCGATGAAGATCGCCGAGGGCACGACCGTGAACGAAGCGGCGATGGATGTGGGATACATCAGCGCCTCGCAGTTCAGCCGGGAATTCAAGCGCAGCTATGGGCAATCCCCAAGACAGTGGAGCGATGCGCAGCGCGCCGATATGGGCGCGGCGTAGCCAAAGGGCGCAAACGGCAAAACGGGCGCATATAAAGGCGCCCGCTTTGATCTTGTAGCTTTGGGGCCTAGGCGGCCTTGGTCAGCTTTTCGAGGATATCAAGCAGATCTGGCGAAAGATCGGTGTGATGATGGGCCAGTTTCCATGTCCCGCCCTGCCGCTGGTAGACGTTGGTCACGCGCTGGTCGATCCGGGCCTCATGGCCGGCAAGGATCAGCGTTCCAACCTCTTTTCCGGTTTCCACGGCCATGTCCGATCCGGCGGTGATCGACTGATCCTTCAGGCTTATCTCACCCCCGCCAGCGATCTGGGCCACCTTGCCGAACGAGGCCATGACGGTGTCATAGCCGGTGTCGCGCCCGCCGATGGGATGCTGGGCCGAGACGCTGTCGCCTTTTGCCCAAGCGCTTTGCATCGGGCCATCATCGCCCCGCGCCATGCTGTTGAGGGCACTGTAGAAGGTGGCCGATGCGCGGCGAATGTCATCAAGGTTACTCATGGGATTTCCTTTCTTGTGATTTTGGCAAACCGGGGGTGTGCCCGGCCCATGCCGAACGTCCCGTCGCCAGTGATTTCATGGGTGGTTCAGTGCGCGGTTTCTTCGGTTCCCGATTTCACCGAGGAAAAGAAGTCTGCCCGCGCGTTGGTCTTTGGAAAGGGCGTGTCCGGCGCCTTGACGTCCAGAAAGCGGCAAAGCGGTGCCCATCCGTCGCGGACGCTGAAGACAAGGGCCTGACCTTTCGCTTCCAGTTTGCGCACGGCCGCCTCATTGGCGCGGTAGGCTTGCAGAATGCCCTCTCTGTCCGTGTGCCCGCCCATGGCCTTGCCGATGATGACCTTCTCGATCATCTCAAACCACGGGGTCGCGTTTTGGGGCCATGCCCCTTTGTCGAGGATCAGTGGCAGGATGGTCTGGGAAAAGCTTGCATACCAATCCTCGGGCTCGCGGTGCGAAAGTATGACCTTTGCGCCCGGGGTGACGGCCAGAACGTCCTGCCAGAAGGCGGAGACCGGAAAGTCGACGGCCGAGCGAAAGCCCGAGAAGATCGCGCCATAGTCGGCGTGGCCGCCGGCCGCTTTTGACCATGCTTTGATCTGGCTGTTGTCGTGGATCACTTCGGACATGTGGTGGCATGGGCCAAAGCCCAATTGTTCCAACGCGGCCTTGAGTGAGTAGGTTCCGGTACGGCCGAACCCTGCGCCAATAATTTGAAGTGCCATTTTACCTCATCTCCTCTATGAATGAGATCAATCAAAAAGGCTTGTCTTATGTCTTGTGAGGATATGGTGCCCACTTTCTTACGCAAATGTCGAACGAAACGATTTCATATATCATGAATGAAATCGATTTAAGCCGCATTGACCTGAACCTGCTGGTCGTTTTCGAGTCGCTGATGGAAACCCGAAGCGTGACGCTGACGGCCGACAGGATCGGGCGCACGCAATCGGCGGTCAGCCATTCGCTTGCAAGGCTGCGCGAGCAGTTGGATGACCCTGTGCTGGTGCGTGTGGGCGGCCGGATGCACCCCAGCCCCTATGCCGAGGCCATCATCGAAGATATCCGGCCCATCCTGCGCGGCATCCGCCGTGTGATCGCGCCGCGCAACCTTTTTGACCCCGCGCAAAGCGACCGGGTGTTTCGCATCGCCATGCCGACGCTGACCAAGGTCATTGCCGAGGTTTCCGCCGAGGTCGAGGCCAAGGCGCCCAAGGTGCGGATCGAGTGGTTGCCGGCCCATCACGACGTCTATGCCGCCTTGAGCGAGGGTCTGATCGACCTTGCCCATCTGGGCGGTGAGCCGCGGCTTCCAGGCGGGCTTGACCATCAGGTGATGGAGCCGTTTTCATGGGTGACCTTTGCGCGCAAGGGGCACCCGGCGGTTGCCAATTGGGGGATCGAGGCGTGGCGCCGGTTTCCCCATGTGATGGTCAATGTCACAAGGTCGCATCAGAACCCCTTTCCGGTTGATCCGGCCTCGGACGCCGGGGCGCGGCGGGTCAGCGCAATGATCGGGGACTCGGCGGGTATTGCGTCGCTTCTTGCACGGTCAGACTTTCTTGCCACCTTCCCGGCGGTTCTTCTGGCGTGGGACATGGAGGCGCATGGCCTGATCGCACTGAAGCCGCCGGTCGATCTGGAAGATGTTCTTGTGCGCTTTTTCTGGAGCTCGCGCCTTGCCAATGACGCAGGCGGGATCTGGATCCGGTCGATCGTGATCGAAGCCTACAGGCGCCTGCAGGGCGAGGCAGAGGCAAAGCTGGCCGCCTCAAAGCTTGTTCAGCCATCGGGGAGGATGGGCTCAAGTGAGGGGTAACTTTGGCGGGGTACTGGCGTGGCGCCGAAGCGGTCATTCGTGGATGTTGCCGCGAAAGGCAGCTTCGAGCCCAACTTGCTTCTTTTCTTCGTTGCGGCGAAAGTCCGCTCCAAGCAAAGGGATCTGGCAATGAAAATCATGTGTCTGAATGGCTGGGGTGGAAAACTCCATGAGGTACTGTTGCCATACCTAGCCAGGACGGCTCCTGATATTCTATGCTTGCAGGAGGTTATCCATAGCCCCGAATCTGAAAAAGATTGGCTGACGTATCGTGACGGCGATCACATTCTGCCGCAACGCGCCAATCTCTTTCGCGATGTCAGTGCCGTTCTACCGGAGCATGTCGCGATCTTTTGCCCGGCTGCGCAAGGGGTGCTTTGGGACGCTGATACCTCGATCCCATCGCAATGGGGTCTTGCGACCTTCGTGCACCGTTCCCTTCCGATCATCGGACAGGTGCAGGGCTTCGTTCACAAGGATTATTCCCCCGTCGGTTATGGCGATCACCCGCGCTCACGAAGCGCGCATGGTGTCCGGGTATGGGACTATGACGCCAACCGAGCCGTAAGCGTTACCCACATGCATGGTCTGCGCGACTTGAATGGGAAAATGGATACTCCAGAGCGAGAGAAACAAGTACGGAAGCTGCGCGAGATGTCGCGCCGTCTCGCTGAACCAGAAGATCTCAGGGTGATCTGCGGCGATTTCAACGTCGAGCCGGACAGCGAAACGCTTTCGATCCTCAGCAGTGCCGGACTAACCGAACTGGTGACGGGGTGCGGCTTCGAGAGCACCCGCAACACGCAATACAAGAAGCCAGGACGCTTTGCCGACTACATGCTTGTCAACCAAGAAGAAGCGGTGAACAGCTTTGACGTGATCCACGATCCCGAGGTTTCAGACCACTGTCCGCTTGTTCTGAAGGTCTAGCTCAAATTCTATAGCTGCCATTGGAGCGGATAGTTGGAATGGCAGCTTCGTCCGCATCCCAGACCTTTACGTAGACAACGTCGAATGCCCGCTTCGCCCCCTCGACCGGCCACCACATCGGCGAGGTCGCCGTGAAAGCTGTTCAGCCTTCGGGAGGGATGGGCTCAATTGAGGGGTAACTTTGGCGGGGTACTGGTGCGGCGCCGAAGCGGTCATTCGTGGATGTTGCAGCGAAAGGCAGCTTCGAGCGCCATTTACCGTATGCTGCACGAAGCACGAATGTCCGTTTCAATGACGTTTGAACTGATAGACAAATGGGGTATTGAGAAGACTGGAACACTGCGGGCGGAGTGCATTGGCCGAAAAAAAATTCAGTTTGGTGCTTTCTATGGCAGCCTGCTTTATCTCGGTAGAAGTTGGCGCTTTAGTAGTTTGCTTAGGGATCATGCTTCTTGATAGCGGCCCGTTGGCAATTCTTGAGGGGGTTGCTGTTTGGTTAATTGTTCAACCAATCATCTTACTCATCGCTCTGATCTCGATGCCAGTTGGCGCACTTTTGCGCATGGTTTTGGGTCTGACATTCGAGCAACCGCGTTCCGTCGCGCTGGTATCTGGGGCTTTAATTGGTCTTGTTGGCTCGGTGTCCATTGCGTTTTCAACTCAAGATGGTTCGTCTGTTTGGCCTCCAGTTGTGTCGGTTGGGTTGGTTGCTGGGATAGTCGGTGGATGGACATGGTGGCGGGTCGAAAAACAATTTCTTGAACGTCAAAAACCCTCGAACCTTCCCTAGTCATTATGTTCATTATGCAGCCGTTCGTAATTTTGCATCGAAAGCACCCTTTGTCCGTTTCCCAGACCTTAACGTAGACAGCGTCGAATGCCCGCTTTGTCCCCCCTCAACCGACCACCACATCGGCGAGGCCGCCGCGAAAGCTTGTTCAGCCTTCGGGGGAGGTGGGCTTGAGGGAGGGGTAACTTTGGCGAAGTACTGGGGCGGCGCCGAAGCGGTCGTTCGTGGATGTTGCAGCGAAAGGCAGCTTCGAGCGCAGACTACCGGATGCTGCTCGCTGCCCAGTGGTCTGCTTGGCTCTTGAAGCGTTCTACCAATCGAGTAAGTCATAGCGACAAGGTTAGCTGAAAGGCCCTTCTAAAATGAGCGCAACACTCCTAGTCGTTTTTGGCCTTCTCGGTTTGATTGTCGGCGGCGAGTTACTGGTGCGCGGAGCGGTTTCTGCCGCCAAGTTACTCGGCATTTCGCCGATGGTTATCGGACTGACACTGGTTGGTTTCGGAACCTCAACGCCTGAATTGGTGACAAGCTTGCAAGCTGCGCTATCCGGCTCGTCCGGAATTGCGATTGGAAACGTCGTTGGCAGCAACATCGGCAACGTTCTTCTCATCCTCGGCATTGCCGCATTGATTGCGCCTATTTCGGTCGATGCGAAGGCGTTCCGGCGGGACGGAACAGCAGTCTTGATCGCAACGCTACTCTGCTTGGGCGCGGTACTTGTCGGAGAAATTGACCGTCTGATCGGCGCGGGATTTCTTATCGCTTTGGCGGCATATCTTGGCTTCACACTATGGTCAGAGAGACAGTCGGGAGGAACGCCAGCCGCAGCAGTATATGAGAATGAAGCCGAGGCTGTGCTTGGCCCGGAAACATCGCTCGGTGTATCTTTGCTTTTTGCGATAGCGGGGTTGGCAATTACGATATTTGGTGCGCGATTACTGGTGTCTGGTGCCGTTTCGCTTGCTCAGGCTGCGGGGCTTTCAGAAACTGTGATCGGTCTTACGATCGTTGCGATCGGAACGTCGATGCCGGAACTCGCCACCTCTGTAATCGCGGTCCGTAAAGGCGAAGGAGCGGTCGCTCTGGGCAACGTTTTAGGCAGCAACATTTTTAACATTTTGGGCATCCTTGGAGTTACCGCCATTGTCCAACCTATGATATTTCCAAGCGAGATCGCTAATCTGGATGTCTGGGTCCTGTGTGCCACGACGCTCGTTCTGATAGCGTTCGCCCGCAGCGGTTGGACAATCAGTCGGCGCGAAGGCGGTATATTCGTTCTGGCTTATGCGGTCTACCTTGGGGTGCTTCTGACTTGAGAAAAGCTCTTCTAGGCAGGCTCTGTCCACATCCCTCACTTTAACGTAGACTGCATCAAATGTCCGCGCGCCCCCTCGACCGGCCACCACATCGGCGAGGTCGCCGTGAAAGCTTGTTCAGCCTTCGGGAGGGATGGGCTCAATTGAGGGGTAACTTTGGCGGGGTACTGGTGCGGCGCCGAAGCGGTCATTCGTGGAAAGGCAGCTTCGAGCCCAGAGTTGCTGATGCTGCAATCGGAACAGACGGCAGCAATGGGCGAGAATTGACCGTTCTCTGAAACTTGAACAAAGGGCCGCTATCCGAAAACTTCATGCAAGGCTCAAGATGCTTGTGCGTGCCGCTATACAATCTCAAGGTGTCGTGGTCTATTAACGTGGATGTGGATACCAACCATTGGCTAAGAAACGGTAATCACTGTATTTTAACACAAGAGGCTGTGAGCCAATGAAGATCGAGTGCCATGCTTGCGGAGAGTCCATTTCTAAAAATGTAAAGCTTTGCCCAGTCTGCACGTCGAGCCAAAACAAAATTATCTTCTTTGCAAACAGCCTGAATGGCTTGGGATCGCTAGCTATATCTGCACTCTCCCTAATTGTAGCTTTCATTGCTCTTTATTTCAGCCAGGTTGCAGCCCCCGCAAGCCCTAAGATCGAAGTCCAAGTCGATCGCTTCGATGATACTGGATTTTCGTTTTTCATTTCGAATCTTGGCACCCTGCCAACAGTTGTCAGAGATTTGGATCTAAAATTGAGTTTGGTACAAGGAGATGGGATGCATAGGGTGACGGCAGGGTTTTCGATTGTGCCAACTCAACTACAACCCGGTGAGAGCCGCTTGATCGAACTGGAATATTCAAGTTTCGTTCCCCGTTATACTCTGTGGAAGGCGTCCGATGACTACGATGAACCTTTCACTCTTCATTTTCTGTATGGTGCGGCAGGTCTTGGACTCAACTTACATTGCCAGGTTGATGTGTACTTCGCATCGCGAAACTACCCCTCCAATATTGAAGAGTCATCTGGGTCAGTAAACGGTACTTGCTCATCAGCAATGAAGTGGTACGCGGAGAATATTGGCCCCCTGAGGGCTGATGAAATCACGAAATAGCCTTAACGAGCATTTCCATTTTGTACTTTGCGTCTGGTGCGACCGTTTGGCGGAGAACCGATAAATGGCAGCATTGGGCTGAAAGCAGACTTACTAAATTTTTTGGTTGTCGGCAGCTTTGTCCACATCCCAGACCTTAACGTAGACAGCGTCGAATGCCCGCTTCGCCCCCCTCCTCGACCGGCCAGCACATCGGCGAGGTCGCCGTGAAAGCCCGCATTGCCGCTCAAACACTCCCCTCCCCCCGCGTCTCGCAAATGTGACGCCATTTGACGCGCGGCGCGGGTTTTTGGGGGCAAGTCGTGCTATGATGGGTGGATGGCAGGCCGGCAGAGGTGGGCCGATACTTCCCTTGTCCACATTGCTTGGCGGATGTCGCAGCAACTGGAGGGTCAAATATGGTTAAGACTATCGGAAACCCCCTGTCGTGGGGCGCGTGGGCGATTGGGTCCAGCGCGGGGCATGTCGCCGAGGCGGTCGAGCATATCGGCAACCGCGATGCCGCCCCGATCACTTATGAGCAGATCAACACCCTGCGGATGCGCGATCTTGGTGATGCCCTGCGCAAGGGGGCCGAGGACATGACCGCGGCGCGCTCGGACGTTCTGTTCCTGTGCCTGATCTATCCGGTTATCGGCCTTGTGCTGATGGGGGTCGGGCT
>JASBUI010000022.1 GCA_030148005.1 Paracoccaceae bacterium
CCGGCAGGGGCGCGGGCGCGTCGCCGATCCGCGCGTCGATCTCGGCAAGGATGCCTTCTTTCCACGCCAGCCGCTGCACCTGCCAGATGCCAAGCCCGATCAGGATCGCGGCCCCGGTCACACCGAAAAGAAGGAGAAAAAGTAAACGCATGGTGAAGCCGTCGCTTGGGAATGGCAAAGGGCGCGCAGGTATCTCTCCCGCGCGCCCGCTTCTATACGATCCGGCTGTATCTGCAACCGGCTGCTGACAGATCAGACGACCTGAGCAACGCCCCAGATATAGACGGCGAAGAACAGGAACAGCCACACAACGTCAACGAAGTGCCAGTACCATGCGGCGGCCTCGAACCCGACGTGCTGTTCGGATGTGAAATGGCCCCGGTAGACACGCAGCAGACAGATCGCCAGAAAGATCGTCCCGATGATTACATGCGCGCCATGAAAGCCAGTGGCCATGAAGAAGTTGGCGCCATAGATGTTTCCGGCGAAACCGAACGAGGCGTGCAGATACTCATACCCCTGGAAGAAGGTGAAGAGCGCGCCAAGCAGGACCGCGATGATCAGGCCGGCCTTGATGTCGCGGCGGTTGTTGTCATGGACCAGAGCGTGGTGAGCCCAAGTTGCAGCGCAGCCCGACAAAAGCAGGATCAGCGTGTTGATCAGCGGCAGGTGCCAAGGATCGAATGTCTCGATACCAGCGGGCGGCCATGTGTTGAAAGCCTCGGGCTGGGTCGGACCACCGGGGTACAGGGCGTGCTTGAAAAAGCTCCAGAACCACGCTGCAAAGAACATCACTTCGGACATGATGAACAGGATGAACCCGTAGCGCAGACCGATCTGAACGACCGGAGTGTGATCGCCGATGTGGCTTTCCTTTACCACTTCGGACCACCAGGCGAACATGACGTAAAGCACACCGGCAAAGCCGGCCAGCATCAGCCAGGGGCCTTTGTCGTGGAAAAAGAGTACGGCGCCCAAGAGCATCGCAAAACCCGAAACGGCACCAACGAAGGGCCAGATCGAAGGGTCAAGAATGTGGTAGTCGTGGTTTTTTTCATGGGCCATGGGCTTATCCTTCGCTCAGGCTGGGGTCTTTGGTTACACGCAGGCCAGAGGCCTGCTCTTTTGGCAGTTCAGTTTCGTAGAATGTGTAGGAAAGCGTGATTTGCTTGGCAAACTTCGCTTCTGGGTCATTCACGATTTCGGGGTCGACGAAGAATGTGACTGGCATCTGGACGCGCTCCCCCGGCTGCAGGACCTGCAGTTCAAAGCAGAAACATTCGATCTTGGAAAAGTAGTTGCCGGTCGAGAACGGCGCGACGTTATAGCTTGCGGTGCCGGCAATGACGCGATCGGTCGGGTTATATGCCTCGTAGTAGGCCAGCCCGGTTTCGCCGATCTTAAGTTCCATGGTCCGCACAACGGGCTTAAACTCCCACGGCATGTCGCGATCAAGCGAAGCGTCGAAACGGACCTTGATGGTCTTTTCCAGAACGACGTCCGATCCGGCCTCGGCCACCAAAGTCGTGCCGCCGAAACCGGTCACTTTGCAGAACCAGTTGTAAAAGGGCACCGACGCCCAGGCCAGGCCGCCCATCAGGACAACAACGCCCAGTGTCTGTACAAGTGTCTTGTTGTTGCCTGTCAGCTTCATTCCGAAACACCCGAGTTGATTTGAACATCAACATTGACGCCCGGCCTTGCCTCTTCTTCAAAGCGGACCTTTGCCATCGTCAGGCCAAAGATCACGGCGACAAAGCCGAAAAGCACAATGAACATACCCATGTTGCGCGACCGGCGCCGGGTGTGAAGTTCATGCTCTTTGCGAAAAGCCATTACCAGCCACCCCATCCATAGGAGCGCAGCGCTGCTTCAAGCATCAGCGCGCCAAAGAGCAGGAAGAGATAGAGAAGCGAGAATTTAAAGACCTTGCGCTCGGTCAGATAGGCGTCGGCCTCTGCGGTTTTCTCATCGCGCTT
This sequence comes from Paracoccaceae bacterium, assembly GCA_030148005.1. Lineage (GTDB taxonomy): Bacteria > Pseudomonadota > Alphaproteobacteria > Rhodobacterales > Rhodobacteraceae > JASBSV01. The sequence continues at coordinate 1,980 of JASBUI010000022.1, forward strand.
CCAGATGTCAAAAGCGCCCTTCAGGAAGCCAAGCGACATCACGGTGGCAAGCGTTGTGTAGATGATCCCGCCGATCGAGGTCAGGCCCAGCCCGATCGCGACGGGCGCAAGAAGGATCGTGTAGACAAGGATGTGGTTGCGCGTTGCGCGGCGTCCATGGGTCACCGTCAGCATCGGAACACCAGCCTTGGAATAGTCGTCCTTCATGAAAAGGGCGAGCGCCCAGAAGTGCGGCGGCGTCCACATGAAGATCAACAGGAACATCAGAACAGATTCGATGGATACGCTGCCTGTGGCAACCGCCCAGCCGATCATCGGTGGGAAAGCGCCCGCAGCACCGCCGATTACGATGTTCTGGGGCGTCCAGCGCTTAAGCCACATCGTGTAGATGACGACGTAGAAAAAGATCGTAAAGGCCAGAAGGCCGGCGGCCATGAAGTTGGAAGCAAGCGCCAGCATGACAACCGACATCACCGAAAGCGTCAGGCCGATGGCCATTGCCTCATCCCCGGTGACCTTGCCCGAGGGCACAGGACGGTTCGCGGTGCGGCGCATGACACGGTCAATGTCGGCATCCCACCACATGTTGAGTGCACCCGAAGCGCCGCCGCCGATCGCAATGAAGAGGATCGAGGCAAAGCCAACCATCGGATGCACCGAAACGGGTGCCACCAGCAGACCGGCGAGCGCGGTGAAGACGACAAGCGACATCACTCGCGGCTTCAGCAGGGCGAAGTAATCGCCAAACTGGGCCTCACCGGTTTCGTTATATGCGCTGGTATCTACCATTCGACTGTCATTCCCAAGGGGCCGCAGCCCCACCTCTGGTGCTTCAGTTCGACGCCACGGTCAGCGGAGCAAGCTTGCCTGCGTATTCCGCTTTGGCGCTGGCCAGCCACTTGTCATAAACGCTCTGGCTTACGACTTTGACGGCGATCGGCATATAGGCGTGGTCCTTGCCGCAAAGCTCGGAGCACTGGCCAAAGTAGACGCCCTCACGCTCGGCTTTGAACCAAAGTTCTGCCAGACGACCCGGAACCGCGTCCTGCTTTACCCCGAAAGCCGGGATGGTCCAGGAGTGGATAACGTCCGAACCTGTGACCTGAACGACGACGGTCTTGCCAACGGGGACAACCACAGCGGCGTCAACGGCAAGCAGGTACTCATCGGATGCATAGCCATAGTCGGCCAGTTCGTCCTTTTTCAGCATGAAGCTGTCAAAGCCGAAGCCATCATCGACGTACTCATAGGACCAGTACCACTGGTTGCCTGTCGCCTTGATCGTGATGTCACCTTCCGGGATTTCCTGCTGCTTGAACAGAACCGGAAGCGAGAAGGCACCGATAAAGACCAGGATGATGACTGGGATGATCGTCCATGCAATTTCGACAGGCGAGTTATGCGTGAAAGAAGCCGGGTTCGGGTTTGACTTGCGGTTGTAGCGGATCAAGACGATCGCCAAAAGCACAACCACGAAGATCACGATCGCGCCGATGATCACGTTGATCATCCCATCCAGCCAGTGGATGTCGCGCGCCAGCGAAGTCGCGGCAGGCTGGAACCCCATGCCACCCGGCAAAGGCTTGCCGATCGATTCAAGGTTATCAATAGCCATCTGTGCATTGGCCAAACCCGCAATAAGCGTGGCCGAGAAAGCCGCAAGAAGTCCAGTAAAGACGTTCAGAAGTCGCATGTTTCTATCCTGTTTGCCCCTGTTGCGGTACGCGCAAGGCGACCGGGTGGGCGTGTCTCAAGTCATGAAAACGGAAGCCCGTTGTATTCCGATCGGTTGAAACCATATTCTCTGCCACAGAACAAGCGCTGCTAGCGCGGCATTCAGCCGCTTTAGCTGCTTTATTTCGACGCACCGACCTCTGACCCCGAAGGATCCACGATGCCGCATGACCGATTCCGCCCGTTTGAAACCGCTCTGGAACAGGATAGCGCGCTGTCTCTTCTGCGGGAAGCCACCACAGGCGCCGACGATGGAGAACTGTTTCTGGAACGGCGGCGGTCCGAGGTGATTGCCTTTGATGACGGCCGGATCAAGACCGCAAGCTATGATGCGTCCGAGGGATTCGGCCTACGCGCGGTGCGCGGAGAGACCGCAGGCTATGCGCATTCCACGGAAATCAGTGAAAACGCGCTGCGCCGGGCGGTTCAGACCGCGCGGCTTGCGGTGGGCGATGGCGGCGGCACGATCGCGGCGGCGCCGCAGCTTACAAACGCCCGGCTTTATACGGACGAAGACCCGATGGCCGATGCCGCCTTTCCGGTAAAGGTCGATACGCTGCGCGAGATAGACGCCTTTGCGCGCGGGCTGGACGCCCGGGTGGTTCAGGTTTCGGCAACGCTGGCCGCATCCTTGCAAGAGGTCTACATTTTGCGGCCCGATGGCACATTGGTTTCGGACACGCGTCCGATGAGCCGTCTGAACGTCTCTGTCATCGTCGAAGAGAACGGTCGGCGCGAATCGGGCGGCTCGGGCAGTGGTGGGCGCGCAGGGTTGACCGGCCTGATCGCCGATAGCCATTGGCAGGACGCAACGCGCGAGGCGCTGCGCATCGCGCTTGTGAACCTCGAAGCGGTTGCCGCGCCCGCTGGCGTCATGGATGTGGTCCTTGGCAATGGCTGGCCGGGTATCTTGCTGCACGAAGCGGTGGGGCATGGGCTTGAAGGTGACTTCAACCGCAAAAAGACCTCGGCCTTTTCCGGCCTGATGGGCCAGCGGGTTGCCGCGCCGGGCGTTACCGTTCTGGATGACGGCACGATCCCTGATCGGCGCGGTTCAATCACGGTTGATGACGAAGGCACCCCTTCGGGAAAGAACGTTCTGATCGATGACGGCATTCTTGTGGAGTACATGCAGGACCGCCAGAACGCGCGCCTGATGGGCGTGCCCGCCACCGGGAACGGAAGGCGCGAAAGCTATGCCCATGCGCCCATGCCGCGGATGACCAACACCTACATGCTTTCAGGCACCGCCGCCCCGGCCGACATTGTGGCCGACCTTAAGGACGGTATCTATGCCGTGGGCTTTGGCGGCGGACAGGTCGACATCACCAACGGCAAGTTCGTCTTTTCCTGCACCGAGGCCTATCAGGTGAAGAACGGCAAGGTTGGCGCGCCCGTCAAAGGCGCCACGCTGATCGGCGATGGGCCTACGGCTATGCGCAAGATCCGGGCGATCGGAAATGACATGGAACTTGACCCCGGTATCGGCAATTGCGGCAAGGCCGGGCAATGGGTGCCCGTTGGCGTCGGTCAGCCGACACTGATGATCGGCGGCCTGACCGTCGGCGGCTCACAGTCGTGACGGATAATCTGCCGCGGCCCGCGCAAGAGGCCGATTTTGAGCCGCTTGCAAGGCTGTGGCAGGAAGGCTGGATCGAGGCGCATGAGGAACATGTGCCGCCCGCCCTGACACGGCTGCGCACGCGTGAGGATTTTCTCAGGCGCCTTTACGAGTTTGGTGATCGGCTGCGCATTTGCGGGCCGGTGGGCGCCCCTCTTGGGTTTTGCGCGATAGCGGGCGACCAACTGGATCAGCTTTTCGTCGCCCCCGCGGCGCGGTCAACTGGCATCGCCGCGACGCTTTTGTCCGATGGCGAGGCACGCCTTGCACAAAGCGGCGTGCGGCGTGCCCTTCTTGACTGTGTGATTGCGAATACGCGGGCGCGGCGGTTCTATTCGCGCTGCGGCTGGAAAGAGCGCGGGATCGAAACGGCCGTACTGGACACATCGCAGGGGCCGTTTGAAATGGACTGCGTGGTTTTTGAGAAAATTCTTCGCTGAATTCGGGTTTTCGGCGGCGTTCATCGCCCGTTAACCATCCTCGGGGCAGTGTCAGCCTGCAGCGGATGGAGCGCAGATGGCCGACCTTAGAGATTCTTCACCCACACCCCTCGACCCACCCACAAGTGAGGAAGACCAGGTCAACTGGCTTTGTCTGCTGCGCTCGCGCCGGGTTGGCGCCACGACCTTTCACCGCCTGATGGCCGAACATGGTGATGCGGGGGCCGCGCTTGCCGCCCTGCCCGATGTTGCCAGTGCCGCTGGCGTGTCCAACTACGAGGTTTGCCCGCCAAAGGTGGCAATCGCGGAATTCAAACGCGCCCGCGCCCTTGGCGCCAGAGCGATCTTTTTTGGCGCAGCGGACTACCCGGCAACGCTTTGCGATCTTCCCGATGCCCCGCCGATACTTTGGGCCTTGGGCGATCTTGCGCTTTTGCAGCGCCCGATGGTTGCGCTGGTCGGCGCGCGCAACGCATCCAGCCTTGGCACCCGCATGGCCCGCAAACTGGCCGAGGATCTGACCGGCGAAGGCATCGTCGTTGTATCGGGGCTGGCGCGCGGCGTGGATACGGCCGCCCATATCGGCGCGCTGAAAGGCGGCACAGTTGCGGTCATGGCGGGCGGGGTGGATGTGATTTACCCATCCGAGAACCTGAAACTTGGGGATGACATCGCCAAAAGCGGTCTTCGGCTGTCCGAGATGCCGATGGGGCAGGTTCCGATGGCGCGCCACTTTCCTGTTCGCAACAGAATCATCTCTGGCCTCTCACAGGCCGTCATCGTCGTTGAGGCGGCCGGCAAATCCGGCAGCCTGATTACCGCGCGCAATGCGCTTGATCAGGGCCGCGATGTTCTGGCTGTGCCGGGTCACCCCTTTGATGCGCGCGCGTCAGGGTGCAACATGCTGATCCGTGACGGCGCAACGCTTGTGCGATCGGCCGAGGATGTGCTGGAGGCGCTTGCGCCTATGACCGCCGTGGCAGAAAAGGCCGCCGCGCCGCAATTGCCGATACCAGAACCTCGCCCCCAAAAGCGCAGCCTGCGCGAGACAGCGGCGCTTCATACCGAGATCCTGTCGCGCCTTGGCCCCAGCCCCGTGGCCGAGGACCAGTTGATCCGCGACCTTGCAAGGCCGGTGAAACAGGTCACACCAGAGATCGTCGCGCTTGAGCTTGAGGGCAAGATCACACGCCAGTCGGGCGGCCTGCTTTCTCTTGTGAATTAGGGCCGAAATTTTCCGGTACCAAAGGTACCGTCAAGTTCCCGTGAATTCCGGCGCATTGACAAATGGTCCGCGCATCCCCCATTTGCCCGCCAGAACATACTCCCATGTGACGAGGAATTTCATGCCGGTTGTCGTTGTAGAGTCCCCCGCCAAGGCCAAAACGATCAACAAGTACCTAGGCTCGGACTTTACTGTTTTGGCTTCTTACGGCCATGTTCGCGACCTTCCGCCCAAGGATGGGTCCGTCGATACCGAACATGAGTTCGAGATGAAGTGGGAAGTTGCCAGCGATTCGAAAAAACACGTCAAAGCGATTGCCGATGCGCTGAAAGAGGACGGCGAGCTAATACTTGCCACCGACCCCGACCGTGAGGGAGAGGCGATCAGCTGGCATCTGGAAGAGACGCTGCGCAACCGCAAGATCATCAAGAAAGACATGCCCGTCAGCCGCGTGGTGTTCAACGCGATCACAAAGGCGGCCGTGACCGAGGCGATGAAAAACCCCCGGCAGGTCGACCAGCCGCTTGTGGATGCCTATCTGGCCCGCCGCGCGCTGGACTATCTTGTGGGTTTCAACCTGTCGCCGGTTCTCTGGCGCAAACTGCCCGGCGCCAAGTCGGCCGGACGCGTTCAGTCAGTTTGCCTGCGCCTGATCGTCGAGCGCGAGATGGAGATCGAGGCTTTCAAGGCGCGTGAGTACTGGTCCGTCAAAGCCTTGCTCGCCACGCCGCGCGGCCAAGAGTATGAGGCGCGCCTGACCGTTCTTGCCGGCAAGAAGCTTGAAAAATACGATCTTGAGAACTCGACCGCTGCCGAAATGGCCGTTCAGGCGATCACGTCGCGCGATCTGACGGTTCGGTCGGTCGAGGCGAAACCGGCCAGCCGCAATCCGTCGGCGCCGTTCATGACCTCGACCCTGCAGCAAGAGGCAAGCCGCAAGTTCGGGATGGGCGCGCGTCAGACAATGTCGACCGCCCAGCGCCTTTATGAGGCGGGGTACATCACCTACATGCGGACCGATGGCATCGACATGGCGCCAGAGGCGGTCACCGATGCGCGCGAGACGATCAAAAAGCGCTATGGCGCGGAATTTGTCCCCTCCAGCCCCCGCATCTACAAGAACAAGGCCAAGAACGCGCAAGAGGCGCATGAATGTATCCGCCCCACCGACATGTCCGTCGCCCCCGAGGACATCAAGGTTACCGAGGCGGATCAGGCAAAGCTTTATGACCTGATCTGGAAGCGCACCATCGCCAGCCAGATGGAGGCCGCCCGCCTTGAACGCACGACGGTCGATGTCGCCAGCGCCGATGGCCAAGTTGAATTGCGCGCAACCGGGCAGGTCGTTTTGTTCGAAGGCTTTCTGAAGGTCTATGAAGAAGGGCGCGATGACGCTGTTGTCGATGATGACGACAAGCGCCTGCCGCAGATTGCCCAAGGCGAAGCGGCGGACAAACGTCGCGTCTCACCAGAGCAGCATTTCACCCAGCCGCCGCCCCGCTATACCGAGGCAACGCTGGTAAAACGCATGGAAGAGCTGGGCATCGGTCGCCCCTCGACTTACGCCAGCATCGTCACCACGATTCAGGACCGCGAGTATGTCCGCAAGGAAAAGAACCGCCTGATCCCCGAGGACAAGGGGCGGCTGGTGACGGCATTTCTGACCAACTACTTCCGCAAGTATGTCGGCTATGAGTTTACCGCGAACCTTGAAGAAGAACTGGACAATGTCTCGGCCGGGGATGCCAATTACAAAGAGGTTCTAAGCCGCTTTTGGCGTGATTTTTCGGCGGCGATTGCCGAAACCGCGGATCTGCGCATCGGTGAGGTTCTGGACAAGATCAACGAGGTGCTAGAGCCGCATCTCTTCCCGCCCACGCCGGATGGCGGCGACCCGCGGCTTTGCCCCAATTGCGGACAGGGGCGCTTGTCGATGCGCACGGCCCGCTCGGGCGGGGCCTTTATCGGATGCTCCAACTATCCTGAGTGCCGCTATACGCGCGCCTTTGGCCCGCCGGGCACCGAAGGCGATGAGGTCGGCCCCGATGGCAAACTTCTGGGGGAGGACGGCGGCGATACCATTACCCTGCGCAAGGGGCGCTTTGGCCCTTACGTGCAGCGCGGCGAGGCAACCGAAGAAGAGCCCAAACCGCCCCGCGCCTCTTTGCCGAAAGGCTGGGCACCGGCGGATATCGACCTTGAAAAGGCGCTGATGCTGCTTAGCCTGCCGCGCCAAGTTGGCCCGCACCCTGACGATGGCGAAATGATAGAGGCCGGGATCGGTCGCTATGGACCCTTCGTCAAGCACGGCAAGCTTTATGCCAACATCAAGGAAGTTGATGACGTCTTTACCATCGGGATGAACCGGGCGGTCGAGGAATTGGCGAAAAAGGCCGCATCGCGCGGCGGGCGCGGCGCAACGGCCAAGCCTTTGCATGAGCTTGGCGAGCATCCGCAGGATGGCGGTGCAGTCAACGTCATGGAAGGGCGCTATGGGCCTTACGTGAAATGGGAAAAGGTCAATGCGACGCTTCCCAAGGGAACAGAGCCCGGCGATGTCACCATGGAAATGGCGGTTGAGCTGATTGCCGAAAAAGCGGCCAAGAAGGGCAAGAAAGCCCCGGCCAAGAAGGCCGCCGCGAAAAAGGCCGCGCCCAAGAAAAAAGCCGCGCCTAAAAAGAAGGCAAGCTAGGCGCCCCGCGCACCCGGGGCGGCCTTCGCTGTCTTTTGCCGCCGCCTTGTGGTGGGCGCGGGCACCGGCTGGCTGCCTTGTTGTTTGACTCTGGCCCCGCCCGGGTTCAGAACGCAAAAATTCCAGACCAGCGGGAGGGAGTCCCATGAAGAAAGTCTACAGTTCCGCAGCAGAGGCGCTTGACGGCCTCTTGCAGGACGGAATGTTCATTGCGGCAGGCGGTTTTGGCCTGTGCGGAATTCCAGAGCTTCTTTTGCAGGCGATTAAGGATGCAGGGACCAAGGACCTGACCTTTGCTTCGAACAACGCGGGTGTCGACGATTTTGGTATCGGTATTCTTTTGCAGACGCGGCAGGTGCGCAAAATGATCTCATCCTATGTGGGTGAGAACGCGGAATTCATGCGCCAGTTTCTTTCGGGTGAGCTTGAGCTTGAGTTCACGCCCCAAGGCACGCTGGCCGAACGGATGCGCGCCGGTGGTTGCGGCATTCCGGGCTTTTACACCAAGACTGGCGTCGGAACGGTCATTGCCGAGGGCAAGGAACACAAGGACTTTGATGGTCAGACCTACATCATGGAAAAGGGCATCTTTGCCGATCTTTCCATCGTGAAGGCCTGGAAGGCGGATGCGACGGGGAACCTTGTGTTCCGCAAGACGGCGCGCAACTTCAACCCGCCCGCCGCCATGTGCGGCAAGGTCTGTGTGGCCGAGGTTGAAGAGATTGTGCCGACCGGGTCGCTTGATCCCGACATGATCCACCTGCCCGGCATCTACGTTCACCGCATCATTCAAGGCGATCATGAAAAGCGCATTGAACAACGCACTGTGAGAAAGGGCTGACCGATGGCTTGGGACCGCAATCAAATGGCCGCACGGGCGGCACAGGAACTTCAGGACGGCTGGTACGTCAACCTTGGGATCGGCATCCCGACGCTGGTGTCGAACTACATCCCCGAAGGGATCGAGGTGACGCTTCAGTCCGAGAACGGAATGCTGGGCATGGGCCCCTTCCCAACCGAAGATCAGATCGATGCCGATCTTATCAACGCCGGCAAGCAGACGATCACCGAACTGCCGCAGACCGCCTATTTCGACAGCGCCACATCCTTCGGGATGATCCGGGGCGGCAAGATCGCCATGGCGATCCTTGGCGCAATGGAGGTTGCTGAAAACGGCGATCTGGCGAACTGGATGATCCCCGGCAAGCTGGTCAAGGGCATGGGCGGCGCGATGGATCTGGTTGCAGGCGTCGGGCGCGTCGTGGTGGTCATGGACCACACCAACAAGCATGGCGACAGCAAGGTTCTGAAAGAATGCACCCTGCCGCTGACGGGCAAGGGTGTCGTTGACAGGATCATCACCAACCTTGGCGTTCTGGACGTCGTCGAGGGTGGGCTGAAGATCGTTGAAACGGCCGAGGGCGTCACCGAGGAAGAGCTTCGCGCAGCAACGCAGGCCACGATCGTCTGATCGGCACTGCCGGGCCCGCGCCGGAAATCCCAGCGCCCGCCGCCTTGGTGGCGGGCGCGAAAAGCGGGAAAAATTGCTCGTAGAACTGTCTCCAAAATGGAAACAGCTTCATATTCTTGCCCCAATTTGTCGCTAAATACCGGGCAAATGAGCATGAGCACGGCCAATTCCACCTCTACCACCGCAAACGACGCCTCTCCGGGGCGGCGCTGGCGGGATATTGCCTTGTTGGGCGGATTGTTCCTTCTGGTCATTGTGGGCCTGATCGGAATGGCCGCTGCAACAGGCTGGGAAGAGACCAAGGCGCAGCTGGCAAAGCTGACCTATTGGCAGGTTCTGATCCTTCTTGCGCTTTCGCTTGTGAACTACGTCTTTCGCGGGCTGCGCTGGCATGTCTTTGCTAAGGCGCTGGGTCTGAACACCGGTCTGAGCCAGAACATGCGCCACTTTCTGGGTGGGTTCGCAATGAGCGTGACGCCCGGCCGCGTGGGTGAACTGGTGCGCATGCGCTGGATCCGGCGCGAAACGGGCTGGGCGTTTGAGCGTACCGCGCCACTGGTTCTGGTGGACCGGGCCTCTGATCTGGCGGCGATGGCGCTGATCCTTGCAGGGTCGGCCGCGGTGTCGGCCAGCGGGGTGGCAGGCGCGGTTCCGGTGGCAATCCTTGCGATACTGGCCGCCTTTGTCGCAACGCGGCCACGGCTTTTGTCGGGCCTTGCAACCCATGCGCACCGCGCCCTAGGTATCTGGCCCCGGCTTTTTGCGCGGGTTCGACGCGCGGCGCGATCGCTTGGATCTTTCGCATCACCGCGCATTCTGGCGGTGTCGCTGGTGCTGGGCATTCTTGGATGGGCCGCCGAAGGGCTGGCGTTTCATCAACTTCTGATCTGGATGGGCGCCGAGATCGGGGTACCGACCGCGCTGCTCATCTTCACATTCGCCACGCTTGCCGGTGGGCTTACGGGTGCACCCGGCGGCATCGGCGGCGCCGAGATTGCGATGATCGGCCTGCTTTCCATGCAGGGGATCGCTCCCGAAGTGTCCATCCCCGCGACCGCCGTCATCCGCGTAACAACTCTCTGGTTTGCGATCGGGATCGGCCTTTTGGTCTTTCCGCTCGCAGAACGCAATTCTTTGAAGGTTTGAAATGAACTGGAAATCCGCTGAATACTCCGGCTGGGGCCGGGTGCTGAAAGCCCAAGGCGAACTGGCGCGGCCCGAACGGGTTTCGGCCCTTGGCGCGCTTGATGCGGCCCCCGCGATTGGCAACCGAAGATCCTATGGCGACGCCTGTCTGAACGGCGGTGGCCGCGCGGTCGATCTGACGCGTCTCGACCGCATTCTTGAATTTGACGACAAAAGCGGCGTTCTGCACGTCGAGGCGGGGATCACCGTGGGCGAGATTGCCCGCATCTATGCGCCCAGCGGATGGCTTCCGTCGGTGATGCCCGGCACCGGTTTTGCAACCGTCGGCGGCTGCATCGCCAATGACGTGCACGGCAAGAACCATCACAACGCCGGGTCATTCGGTCAGTTCGTGGATGAGATCACGCTGTTGCAGGGCACCAAGACGCGCAAGATCACCGCAGAGCGGAACGCCGATCTTTTCAAGGCGACGATCGGCGGTTTGGGCCAGACCGGCACCATCGTATCGGCCCGCATCAGGCTTTTGCCCTGCAAGGGCGATCTGATGACCGTGACCGAACGCCGAGCAGAGAACTTTGACGAGTTTCTAAGCCTGCTGGACACATCCGAGGCGACCTATACCGTTGGCTGGATCGACGCGACAGCACGCGGTGCATCGCTGGGACGCGGCATTCTGGAAGAGGGCGAAACCGGCTACGGCCTTGTGCCGCCTGCCAAGAAATCCAAGACCGTCCCCTTCAATGCGCCGGGCTTTGCCCTTTCGGCGCCGATCGTGCGGATGTTCAATCAGGCCTATTTCAGGCGCGTGCCCGAACGCGGGCGCACATCGGTCAAGCCGATCAACGACTTCTTCTTCCCGCTCGACAAGATCCTTGACTGGAACAAGCTTTACGGCAAACGCGGGTTTCACCAGTTTCAATGCGTGGTACCGCTGGAAGCTGCTGAAAAGCTTCGCGAGATGCTGGAAAAGATCGCCCACTCGGGCCTTGCATCACCCCTTGCAGTGCTCAAGCGGATGGGCCCGGGGCGCGGCGGGTACATGTCCTTTCCGATGGAAGGATATACGCTTGCGGTCGACTTTCCGAACCGTGGTCAGGTTGCATCGCTGATCGGGCGTCTTGAAGAGATGACCGAAGATGCCGGTGGGCGCATCTATCTGGCCAAGGATTCTCTGGCCACGCCAAAACGGGTACGGGCGTCTTATCCCGAACATTCAAAATTCGTCGCCGCGGTGGCCAAGGCCGATCCCGATGGCGCGCTTGCGACCGACCTTGTTCGGCGCCTGAAACTTAGGGAAGCGCTATGACCGACACATGGATCATTCTGGGGGCAACCTCTTCGATGGCACGGGCCTTTGCCCGCGCCGTTGCGCAACGCGGCGACAACCTTTTGCTGGCGGGCCGCGATATGGAAGACCTCAAGCGGCTTGCAAGCGATTGTGCGGCGCGCGGCGCGCCAATGGCAGAGGCGGTCAAGTTCGATGCGCGCGAGCGCAAGGGCTTTCAGGCGATCATCAACAAGGCCGCGCGGCAGGACGGCCAGATCAGCGCGGCGGTCTTTGTCGGCTCGATGCCCGAGCAGGCGCAGATCGATAAATCGCCCGAGCTGATCGAAGGCACCGTAACCGACAGCTTTACGGGACCGGCAAGCTTTCTTCAGGCCCTCGCCCCCGAGATGGAAGCGCGCGGCGGCGGCACAATTGTTGGCGTGGGTTCGGTCGCAGG
>JASBUI010000025.1 GCA_030148005.1 Paracoccaceae bacterium
TCTGCCCAAAATCAGGCGTTGGGGGCCTCAGAACAGCCAATTCTGGCGCTACGAGCCCAAAATCGGTTCCTGTCTGCTCAATCAAAGCCCGATTGCACGGAAATCGGCGCAGCCAAAACGGTAAATCAGACGTTCCTTGACATGATTTACTAGCTCAGTCTTTTCCTCCGCATCGAAAAGAAATATCGGCGCAGAGCGATTTATCTCTTCATCTGTGAAAATCGGTTCAGCTTGCCCTATGTCTTGAGAAAAGAACCTTACCAGATCTTCCCTGCTTTGGTATGCCGTATAACCTAATACATCAAATATACCTATTTGATCTCTATTTTGATCGTCCTTCAGATCGCGATTCAAAATTAGTCTAATTTTTCTCTGCCGACCAATAGCGTAACCAAGCTCGTAAGTTACATTAGGATTCAGCGTCGTAACGTCTGCGATGAAAAACTGCCGACGATCAATTTCCTCGAAAATCTTCTTCCAAATAAGGCCGCCAGAAATATTCAAATCCGTCCAAGGCTTTAGATCGAAGGGAGGGCCGCTACGTTGGTATTCGCCAACCGCATCAACAATCAGTTCAAAGAGGCCTGTTGGCTTGGACGCAAACGCCAAAAAAACTTGGCGCTCTCTCGAATCTGCTTCGGTCAAATCTTCCGCGCTCCAAGTGATTTTTCGTTATATTTATACTCTTACATGTATTGAATAGTGACAAGTGCAAGTATTGGGGTTCCACCTACCCTTTCCAAACCTCCAGCGCCGTGTAGCCCCTCCCCGCGCCCTCGCGGTCCACAACGTCTCCGCCCAAGCAAACCACCCCACATCTTCATCGCGCAGCACCTGCTCACCCCCCAAAAGGCAGGCTGCTCTCGATCCCGGCGCGGGTGGCGAGTTCGGGTAGGTTGGGGAGGCTCAGCAGACCGCCCTTGCGCAGCACCAGCCCGTCATGCTCCAGCGCGCGGAGCTTTTTGTTGACGGCCTCGCGCGTCACGCCCAGCGATTGGGCGAGGTCGGTCTGGGAAAAACGGCGGGTGAACTGGGCGGCCTCTCCGGTGATCCTGGCATGGTCCTGGGCCAGATCGTAGAGCCTGCGGGCCAGCCGCGCATCCAGCCCGGAAAAGGCAAAGCCGCTGATCGTGTCGACATTGCGCCGCAGGATCGCGCAGAGCGACAGGATCAGGTGCCGTGACAGGGCCGGGTCCGCGACAATCGCGGTTTCGACCGCGCTGACCGGCAACAGCAGGCAGCGGGTCGTCTCGGATGCGGTCGCGGCGGCGGTGCGGGGCAGTTTGTCGAGCAGCGCGATTTCACCGAAGGACTCTCCTGCTTCGGCCAAGTGCAGGGTCAGCTGTCGCCCCTCGCGGTCGGCGATCCAAAGCCGCACCTGCCCCGAGATCACGATGCGCAGCCCGTCGACAGGATCCCCCGCCGCGAAAACCTGCGTGCCCGGTTCGATCACGCGGATCGCACTGGCCTCGACCAGCGGCGCAAGGCTTTCGGGCGCGAGCCCTTCAAACAGGTAACATTTGCGTAGAACGCTCTCCCTCTCGTCACGAAGCGCGCTCATGTGGTCCTCCCGGTATCGCCCCTGCTGAGAGGTCAGCCTACCGCGTCGCACCGCCGATCCAAAGCCTTTTGACCCGCGCTGCGGGCCGGAGGTTTCCCGATTTAAAGGCTTGTTGGCGATGCGGTGTGACCCGCATCGCCTAAATTGATTTTTTTCAATGCCTTGAACACAGAATGAACGCTCGGTGTTTACTGGTCGCCGCTGTGAACGAAGCTCTGACGCAGGATCTGGCGGCTGGTCGGATGGACCACGATCAGGACTTCGCTGCCGTCCGAGTCATAGGCGGCCAGCGTGTTCGTTTCCTGATCCACCATCTGGACGTCGCGGAATCCCGCCATGATGAGCTTTGCGGCCATGCCATCGAAATACTGGTTCGGCATTTCTCCGGAAGTGTTGGCGGACGCACTTGCCGCGCGCAGCAGTGCAACCCCGGTCAAAGCAGATGCAAAATATTTCATGATCAGTGTCCTTTGGAATAAATGGCGTTTGGCAGACCCGTTGCCGAGCCTGCCCTCATCTAGCCATAAACACTGTCGGTGCGATGTGAACGGGGTCACAGGTTTGCGGGAAAACATCGCTTTTGGCCCCGCGTCGTGGGCAAAAGCGATGGCGCAGGCGAGCTGCCCTAGCCCAACGCCTTCCAGTCGACCGGGGTCACGTAGACCATGCCCTCGTCGACACTGACCATCACGTCGCCATCCTGGATGTTGACCTGCATCTTCATCGCGCGGCTGGCGAGGTTGGCCAGCGCGGTGGTGTCCGTTTCGGACAATCCCGTCACCTGAAGGTTGTCGAACCGCGTGGTGCTGCCTTTGACCTTGTCCCACCAGATCTCGGCTGGCCGCCCGCCATAGGCGTAGACCACGACCTTGCCCGCCTTGGCGCAGGACTGGCGCAGGACCTTTTCGGAGGGCAGACCAAGAGCAATCCAGACGTCCAGTTCGCCGCTCAGGCTTTTTTGCCAGATGTCCGGCTCATCATCGGTGGACAGACCCTTGGTCATCTCCAGATGCTCGTGCGCGTTGAGCGCAAAGGCCACGAGGCGCACCATCATGCGTTCGTCGGTCTCGGACGGGTGTTTGGCCACGGTCAGCTTGTGGGTCTCGTAATAGTGGCGATCCATGTCCGACACGGTGAGTTCGACTTTGTAGATGGTGGCATTCTGCGCCATGACGTGTCCCAGTCCGTTACAGATTGGGATGCCTACTGCGTCTGAGACGTGGGTAAAAGCAGATAAACGGTCTTGGCAAGGCAGAGCAGGTACGGCCCTATCCCATCAGAACGTCTTTGAGGCGGTCCAGCCTGAGGGGCTTGGGCATAAAGGCGTTCATGCCGGCCGCTTTGCACTTGTCGATGTCATCCTGCTGCACGCTGGCGGTGAGCGCGATTATTCGGGTCTCGGCATTGGGGCCATCTTCGTTGCGAATGCGTCTGGTCGCCTCGAGCCCGTCCATTTCCGGCATGTGCATGTCCATGAAGATGACATCGAACTTTTTCTGTTGCGCCTTAACGAGTGCGGACAGGCCGTTGTCTGCGGTGTCCACATCGAACCCGAGGCTTTGAAGCATGGCCGATGCCACGGTGAGATTGATCTCACTGTCATCCACCACGAGGGCAGAGCGTTGACGCCCTGTCGGCTGGGTGTCGGTCTGCGGTGGTCTGGCTTCGACAGAGGCTGCGGTCGCGATGTCCAGCTCAAGCTCTACCGTGAAGGTGCTGCCTACGCCCTGCGCGGTTTGCACGGAGACGGTGCCGCCCATGGCGTCGAGCAGGCTTTTGACGATCGACAATCCCAGACCGCTGCCCCCAAAGCGGCGCGCGATGCCTTGGTCTTCCTGTTCGAACCGGTAGAAAATCCGATCAAGCGCCTTTTCCGAAATCCCTATGCCTGTGTCGGTGACTTCAAACCGCAGCTTTGCGCGGTTCGCACCCCGTGTCTCGACCGAGGTCTTCACGGTGACGCTTCCCTCTTGTGTGAACTTTACCGCGTTGCCGAGAATGTTGATGAGAACCTGTCGAAGGCGATCCGGGTCTCCAATGCAGGTCAGATCGGTTGGCCCCATGTGCTCGACTGTCAGCGTCAACCCTTTCCTCTCGGCACTGGGGCGCGCGATGGCACAGGCTTCATCACAGAGCTTTGACGGGGAGAACACTTCCCGCCGGAGGGTCAGCTTTCCGGTCTCGAGCATCGAGACATCGAGAATGTCGTCAACGATCGAGGACAGCGCCTTGCCGGACTGGACAATGGTCTCCACCTTTTGGCGCTGCGCCGGATCGAGGTCAGACGCGGTCAGAAGTTCCGCGACCGGGATGATCCCGTTAAGCGGCGTGCGGATTTCGTGGCTCATCGTTGCAATGAAGCGGGACCGTGCCTCAAGCGCATTCTCAGCCCGCATGCGCGCCTCTTGCAGGCTTTTGGTCTGGTATTGGATTTGCGCGCGCATCGCACTAAAGCTGCGTGCCATCATGCCAACTTCATCACGACCATCGGGCAAAGAGACGTCAAAATTCCCGACTGCCATTTCATCGGCGGCGCGCGAAATCTGGATCAGGCGGCGCGTGAACAAGCGGTCGACGACATAGGCGACGCCGAACAGGATCAAAGCAACGATCACCGCCGCCACGTAGACCATGCGCAATTGTTCGGTCCTAAAACGCTCGATTCCGGGGCCGAGATCGACGACGACGGACAGCTCACCAAGGTCTTGCCCCTGGAACGCGATCTGAACGGTTTCGGTGATGATCGCGGCCCCGCTTGCAACCTGCACATCGCCCAAAGGGAAAATGCGACGTCCATCCACGCCGTGCAGTGTGACCTCGATCCAGTTGTCGTAACGGTCTTTGGCGCTTTGGAGCGTCTCGTATGCAGCGCCAATCTGATTACTGAGGAGAAAGGGTAGAATTCCATCCGCGAGGATCTCTGCTTCCCGTTCCACTTCCAGGGATTGTGTGTCGATGAGCAGAGCATTATTGTGTGTCGATGAGCAGAGCATTCATGCGTGGCGTCCACGCAAACTCGATCAAAACGGTTCCAACAAGAGCCCCGATGATGATGACGGCAATGACCTGAAATCTGATCGATTTGACATTCATGGTCACTGACCGCCTTCGCTAAAAGCCCGAATTACTTGTCGACCCAGTAGTTTCTGAGCTGCAATTCGTTCAGGATTTCGTATTCTTCTGCAGATGCGGGCACGACTTTCCGGATCGGAATCTTCGCTAGAAGAGCTTTGCCGTCTTCCGTCTCGCCCATGGCAAGAAAGGCCGCTCTGACGTTTTCCACGATGGAAGGATCGACACGTTTGTGCGCGACGACCGGATGCGGTGGCACACGCGTCGTTTCGTAGATGATCCGAAGCCTGTCTCGAACGTTTGGATCAATGCTGTTGAAGGTCGCCATGACCCCGCCGGCCGCATCCATCTCTCCTAGCGCCACGTTCAGATACGCAGAGGAATGGGTGGTTACGTAGGTCGCGTCGTAGCTTATTCCGAAAATTCGATCGAGATCAGCCCGCATCAGCAATGCCGCGCCCAACGCGTTTGGCGCCGGGAAGGCAATCGTGTGCCCTTCAAGGTCGGCAACCGTCTGAAAATCGGAATCCTTGGCCACCACCAGCACGCCAAAAAGCTCACGACCGCCATCCCGGACCACGGGATAATAGCCTTGGGATTCCGCCGCCACGAGGAAATGGTAGGGATTCATATACGCAAAATCGAACGCGCCTTCGATAAAGTCCTGTTCGAATTCGGGAATCTCGGGTGATCCCCTTATCACGAATTGGTGGCCGGTTCGGTTTTCCAATTCGGCAAGAATAGGCGCCCAGATTTCCGCGAGCTTTCGCGGTTCGAACTGGGGCACGATGCCGACACTGAACGTTTCGGCCCAGGCAGCCCCACAGACCACGGCAGACGCCAGTGTCGCAGAACAAAACACCTTGAATTCCCCACGCCGCTGGCACCACAGGTCATGAAGCAATGTCATCATGGATACCCCCTGATCCGTCAAAGCGCGGCGTTCAGCCGGTTTTTCGTTTCGTTCCATGTCGAGCGCAATCCTTCGATTAGCTCGTTTGCTTGCGTTTTCTGTCCATTTCGCAAGGCGTTCTCGGCGGCAATGAGTTCCTGTCGGAACCGAACCACCCCAAGAGCCGCAGCCGACCCCGCGATCTTGTGCAGGATCTCCGCCATTACCATTTCGGAAGACGTGCCCTGTTCCACAGTGTCCAGCCCGGTTTCCGTGTCCTGGATGAACTTTGACATCAGACCTTGTAGCACTTCAGCATCGAGGACCGCTCGCAATTCGGCGAGACTGGAAGGGTCTATGTATCCTGGTGCAGCCATAGCCATAAGTGCCTTCGCATAAACCTTTTTCGTGAGCGATGGTCACAGAAAGAAACGACACGCATTCCGAACAATAACACTGGCTTGAAAAGCCGGTACTCAGGACCACCCCCGTCTCACAAAAGGAAACAAATCAGACTGATATGTCAAGAATCTAGCTGGTTTCGCTAGGTATTGGCCCAGGTGCCGTGAGGGGTTACGAACGGATCACGATCACGCCGCAACCATAAGGCATCACGGCACAACCTTCGGCAGCAAGAGCTTGCTGGCGTGATGTTCCACCCGACCGTTGCTACCCGGGCGCGTCAGGCACCCGGGTTTGGCTGAGCCCCGCATCTAGCGCGGGTTTATCGGCTCATCAGGTATTCTGCGACGGCCTGATAGGCGGGCAACGAGGTCGGGTCGATGAACCCGTTTTGCGCCTGCGGGAAAGAGGCGAGGCGCACCAGCACCATCTCGGCGGTTGGATCGACATAGATCGTCTGGCCATGCACCCCGCGCGCGGCGTAGGCGCCGTGGTCGTTGTGGAAGACCCACCACTGGCTGGTATAGCTGCCGTTGGGGATGGTCTTGAAACCTGCGAACTTGGAGGGGTCGCCTCCAGCGGCGATGGTTTCGACCACCTCGGCCGGGAAGAGCCGTTCGCCGTTGATCTCACCGCCGTTGAGCATCAGTTGCCCCAGACGGCCCAGATCGCGCAGCCCGGCTGTCACGCCGCCGCCCGCAAAGGGCACGCCCTTGCCGTCGACGGTCTGGTAGGCGTCCATCTCGGCCCCCATGCGCCGCCAGAGGCGTTCGGACGCGAGATCGGTCACCGCTTTGCCGGTGACGCGGCTGATCATCCAGCCCAGCATGTCCGAGTTGATGGTCTTGTAGTGGAACGCATCGCCGTGGTTGCCCTCGGGTTTGACCTGCTGGAGGTATTCCCAATAGCCATCCGGGCCTTCATAGCCTTCGGGCTTGGGCAGCGGGCTGGCCGCGCGGGAATAGATCCAGATGTCGGCGTTAGGGTCGGAATAGTTCTCCGAATACTGCACGCCGGTGGTCATATCCATGACCTGCCACACAGTTGCGGAGGCAAAGGCGCTGTCGCCGATCTCAGGGATCACGTCACGCACCAGAAGCGTGTCATCAAGCACGCCTTCGGCCACGAGGATTTCGCCCAAAAGACCGGTGATCGACTTGGTCATCGACATGATCGCGTGTTTGCCGTCTTCCTCAAGACAGCCGAAATAGCGTTCATAGACCACTTCGCCCTTGTGCAGGATCAGCATCCCGTCGGTGTAATTGGCGTAAAGCGACTGTTCCCATGTCATCGGCGTGTCGCCGTCGATCGGCATGAAGGTCAACGCGTCGATCTCGCGGGCCAGATCGGCGAATTCGGCGGGCGACGGATAGGTCAGAGGAACGGGCGCGCCGGTGCCTCGGCTGATTTCCTCGGTCGGCAGGAATTCCCGCAGGTGGCAGACTGACCAGCGCAGCTTTGGGAAGCTGAAGAAGTTGGAATCCGGTTGCGTGATCAATTTGTCAGGGGGCGGTGGGAACCCCTGCATCCAGCCCATGACATTCGGGGCGGACTCCTGCGCCGACAACGGGGCAGATTGGGCGAGCGCGCCAGTCGCGGTTCCGAGCGTGATGGCAATCCCTGCCGCCAGCGCAGCGAGATTAGAAATTGACGACGACATTAACGAAGCCTCCTGTCCAAGGGTCTGCGTTCCCGCCAATGACGTTGTCGATCCCCGCACCGGGGAACGAGACCGAGATACCGGCCGTCAGGAACGTATTGCGATTGATGATACGGCTGTATTCAAGGAACACATCATCAGCGAGATGCGAGTCGGTGACACCCGAAACAACGTTGCCGTTTACATCAACGCGGGTGGCCTGACCGAATTGCACGGGGCTGTTCAACTCGTTCGCGCGGATATGCGCATAGCGAAGCGTCACACTGTCTTGCCGGGTCGGCTGCACCCGCACCGCCAGTGTCAGCGCGTTGACGTTCGAATTGATGAAGGTCGAGGCCGATTTTGACCCCGTGGCCCAAGCGCTTGGGCTGCCCCGATAATAAAGCGGATCGAACCGTTCAAGTTTCGTTGTATCGGGATCGTCGCCGGAAAAGCTTTGGTAGCCCAAGGTCACATTCGGCGTCCACGGCAGGTTTGCGAAGGTGTAACCTCCGGTCACACGTCCGGCCCATGCCTCAAGATCGATCCGGTCATTCCACTGATACGCCAGATCACCGGTGAAGGACCAATTGGCCAATGCGCCTTCAAACGGGTTGGTCTTGGCATAAAGACCCAGAGTTTGCGTATCCTCCCGCGCACCGGGCGTTACGCTTGGCGGTCCGTTGCCGCCCAAGGCAGCCTGAGGATAGGGCGAGTCGGAATTGAGCACCTTGACGTAGGTTGCACCAAGATAACCGCCGGCAGGCGCGTCATAGCGCAGATCGACACCAGCCAGTTCGTTGTGACCGTCGGTCGAGGGCAATTCATTGGGATCAAGAAAAAATGCCGTCCCAGTGACATTTCCATAGGACAGCCGCGCGATGGCGGCCCGTTCCCACGCCTTGCGTGGCCCGAATTTCAACGCCCCGCGTTCGAACCCGCTGGTCGCACCGTTTGCAATCAACATGCCCGTTCCAAGGGTCAGTTCGCGCGGGCCAAAAGACAGATCGTATGAGAATCCGTTGGAAAGATCCCCACGAATGGCAAGATAGGCCTCTTCAAGTGTCGTTTCGCCGGTATCGCCCGTGTCGAACGCGTCTGTGCCCCACGTGTAGGACGCGACCGCCGACAGCTTGCCGTAAAGCACGGCGCCCGCATCCAGTTGGTACTCGAAGCTGAGGCCCGGCTTGATGTACCCTTCGAGCCAGTTCGTGTCGGCATCAAACCCGCTTCCCGGCGCAGTTGTCGCTGCGAGGTCCCAAAAGAGATTGCGCTCTGCCACCGCGTTCAGACCGAATTGCAGGTGCCCCCGGCACCTTGAACCCATTGGCAACATGGAACAGCATCGGATCGCGCTCCTGCGCATGTGCTGTTTCCGCAAAACTGGCTGCGGCGATGACCGAGATCGTGAGAAAACTGCGGTACCAGAGGGCTTTGCACGAGGGCCTGACACGTACCGAACGGCTTTGAACCATTGATTTGCGCTCACAATTCCAGTGGATTCCATGCGCCGCCTCTGCTGCGCAGACCGGCTTTGGCCCCTCAAATCCATCACCAAAGGGAACTGGTTATGCACTTTTGTTTTCAAGTCAGGTCGATAGTTTTGGACTTTCCGCCAACAGTCAAGCAAAGCGGCAAATTTTCCACTTGCACCCTGTCCAGACACGCACTAAATCCGCCCCTACCAGATTGGCAGCGCGGGCGTAGCTCAGGGGTAGAGCATAACCTTGCCAAGGTTAGGGTCGGGCGTTCGAATCGCCTCGCCCGCTCCAATCCGGTCTGATCGATGGCAGCGCGGGCGTAGCTCAGGGGTAGAGCATAACCTTGCCAAGGTTAGGGTCGGGCGTTCGAATCGCCTCGCCCGCTCCATCGACATTCCCTTACACCGGTATCGACATCGCCGCGCGGCCGAACGTCTCGCCGTTGCGCGTGACCGTTTCGTGGTGGTCAATCACAAAGCCCTGCCGCGCAAAGGCGCGCTGTGCCATCAGGCTGGCATGGGTGCTGAGCCGGGTGAGGCTATTCTTGCGGGCTTCGTCCGTGATCCGGCATAGAAGCGCTGAAAACAGCCCCTGCCCGCGTGCCACCGGCAGGATATATGCAAGGTCGATATATCCCTCGGGTGTCATCGTCATGAAGCCCGTGATCGCATCTGTTTCCGCCAGCACCACATGCTGCGCCGTCAGCCGCGCAGACCAGTCAGGACCGCTGTTGGGCTGGGCCAGCCATGCGATGCGTTGTGCCTGCGTGTAGGGACTGGGCCCCTAATGGATGGCGCGGAACATCACGATCCCCAGCGCGTCGGCATCGGCTTCGGTGGCAGTGCGCAGCTTGGGCTCTGTCATGGTCGGCATTCCTTTTGTGACGTGACAGAGATGCACGGATGAAAGCGCATCTGCAACAAGGCCTTGGCGCATGCGGCAGGCCCGCCTATAAGGCCGCGACACTTGCCAAGGAGAGGCGATATGCGCAGCGCCACAGTGACCCGCAATACGGCCGAGACCAAGATCACCGTTGAGGTGAAACTTGACGGCTCCGGGCAGTATGACAACCAGACCGGAGTCGGGTTTTTCGACCACATGCTGGATCAGCTTGCGCGCCATTCCCTGATCGACATGAAGGTCCGCTGCGACGGCGATCTGCATATCGACGACCACCACACGGTCGAGGATGTGGGCATCGCTTTGGGCCAAGCCCTGACACAAGCCATGGGCGACAAGCGCGGCATCGTCCGGTACGGCGCCTGCCTTCTGCCGATGGACGACGCTCTGGTGCGGGCAGCACTTGACCTGTCGGCGCGACCCTTCCTCGTGTGGAACGTGGACTTGCCGTCCGCCAAGATCGGCACCTTCGACACAGAGTTGGTGCGCGAGTTCTTTCAGGCGCTCAGCACCCATGGCGGCATCACCCTGCATGTGGACATGCTGCATGGTGTGAACAGCCACCACATCGCCGAAGCCGCGTTCAAGGCGGTGGCCCGCAGCCTGCGCGATGCATTGGAGGTCGACCCGCGCAAGGCGGATGCGATCCCGTCGACCAAAGGTGCTTTGTAAGTGCTGACAGCCATCATCGACTACGAAAGCGGCAACCTTCATTCCGCCGAAAAGGCGTTTCAGCGGATGGCGTTGGACGTGGGCGCGGGCGATGTCGTCGTCACCTCTGACCCTGATGTCATCGCGGGGGCAGACCGGCTGGTCCTGCCCGGCGATGGCGCGTTTCCGGCCTGTGCCGCGGCCCTGCGCGCCTCTGGTGCCTTTGCCGCGATGATCGAGGCGGTCGAGGTCAAGGCGCGGCCTTTCCTCGGCATCTGCGTCGGCATGCAGTTGATGGCGCGCGAGGGGCTGGAATACACCCCGACAGAAGGTCTGGGCTGGATCGACGGTGTGGTCGAACGGATCGCCCCGGCGGGCGCAGGCATGAAAGTCCCGCATATGGGTTGGAACGATCTGGTGATCGACGCCACGCACCCGGTGCTGGACGGGGTCGCGACAGGCGAGCACGCGTATTTCGTGCATTCCTACCAGATGCGCGTCGACACGCCGGCCCAGCGCGTCGCACATGTGGATTATGGCGGCGATGTCACCGCCGTGGTGGCACGGGACAATATGGTGGGGTTCCAGTTCCACCCGGAAAAAAGCGCCGCCACCGGCCTGCGGATGATCGCCAATTTCCTGCGTTGGGCGCCCTGAACGCGCAGGAACCGGGTCGCCTCACGCGGTATCACGGCCAAGAGTGATGTCCTGACCACAGGACATCCTAATGACCGAAACAATCCTCGCCCTTTTGATCTTCCTCTTCCCACTGGCCTACAGCCCCGGCCCCGGCAACATGCTTTTTGCCGCCAATGGCGCGCTGTTCGGGTTCCGGGCGACGCTCCCCGCCAGCATCGGCTATCATCTTGCCACGTGGATCGTGACATTGGGCCTCGGGTTTGGCCTCCTCGGCGTTTTCGAGACATGGCCGATGCTGTTTCCCGTGCTCAAGACGGCGGGTGCGGCCTATGTCCTGTGGCTGGCGCTCAAACTCTGGCGCACCAGAACATCGACATCCGCGCAAACCCCGCGCCCGGCGTCCTTCACCGATGGGGTGATGCTGCTGCTTCTCAACCCCAAGGCCTACGTCATCATTGCGCTGATGTTCTCGCAGTTCCTGTCCCCGGCAGAGCCACATGTCCTGACGGCCGTTCTGCTGCTCACGACCGTGTTCACGCTCAACAACCTTGTGGCTTTTTCGACATGGACGCTGATCGGAGACCGCCTTGCCCGCGCGTTCCGTGAAGACCAGAGCGCGGTCTGGCTGAACCGGAGTTTTGCAGCAATATTGGTGGGCGTGGCGACATGGATGCTCCTCGCGTGACGCGCTGCGCGCCTCTCATCCGCCCGGGCTAGACACAGCGCCCCCTCTTCTTCGGTTTACAAATTCTTTTGGGGGGTCTGGGGGGCAACGCCCCCCGGCAGGTCGCGGGGGCAACGCCCCCGCGACACAAGGATCACTTCACGCGCGTCCAGGTCTGACCACGGCAGATACCCAAAACGCAGCCTTCGACCTTCAACTGGTTGCCGCTCAGCGTCATCTTTGAGTTGTAGGTCTTGTCGCGGTCCGGTGCCCAGATCTTGCCGCCCTTGTAGGCGCCATTGCCTTCGGGCTTCATGCCCCAGATCATCTGCTTGCCGATATTGGGCGACGCGATCTTCTTGCCAGCGGAATCATACCCCTGCCCAAGCACGCCGCAAATCTCGGCGCCGCAGGTGCTGATGGTGACCAGCCCGTAATTGCCGTCATCACCCGGCTGGGTCTTCCATGTGCCTTCCACCGGATCGGCAAAGGCGGCGCTGGCGGCCAGCACGAGGCTTGCGGCGAGTGTCATCAGTCTCATCTCTGTCTCCTCCCTCAGAGTGGTGCAAAAACTCTGAACCGAGCTTGCAAATCCAATCAAGATTGACGCTGGGTCGCGTTGCATGTGCCGTTCCGTCATGTCAAAGCGCAGGGGACATTTGACCGGAGACCGCGCCATGATCCTCTATCCCGCCATCGACCTCAAAGACGGTCAGGCCGTCCGCCTGCTGCGCGGCGACATGGAAAAATCCACCGTCTTCAACGACGATCCCGCCGCGCAGGCGATGGAGTTTGTCGAGGCGGGCTGCGAGTGGCTGCATCTGGTCGACCTGAACGGCGCATTCGCAGGTGAGCCGGTCAACGCGGCAGCGGTTGAAGCGATTCTGGAGCGCTGCAAAGTGCCTGCGCAGCTGGGCGGCGGCATCCGCGACATGGCCACCATCGAACGCTGGCTCGACAAGGGTCTGCAGCGGGTGATCCTCGGCACCGTCGCGGTTGAAAACCCCGATCTCGTGCGCGAGGCAGCACGCGCCTTTCCAGGCCATGTCGCCGTCGGCATCGACGCGCGCAACGGGCGCGTGGCGACAAAGGGCTGGGCCGAGGAAACCGACGTGATGGTCACCGATCTGGCCCGCTCCTTCGAGGACGCGGGTGTTGCGGCAATCATCTACACAGACATCAACCGTGACGGTGCGATGCAGGGGCCGAACGTGGAAGCCACCGCCGATCTGGCGCGCGCCGTGTCGATCCCTGTCATCGCCTCGGGCGGTGTGTCGTCACTGGACGACCTGATCGCCCTGCGCGATTGCGGCGCGGACCTCAATGGCGCAATTTCAGGCCGCGCGCTTTATGATGGCGCAATTGACCTGAAAGCGGCGCTGGCAGCTCTTCGCAGTTAATTTTCCGCCATATCGGTGAACTTCGCCAAGGCCCCCGCCATGGTCTTGAGATAGGCGGCATCCTTGGGCACACCGCCCAGCTTCCCCAACATCTCTGCAGGCTCTTCGTAGACGATTTTGGTGGCACCCAAGGCGTCTTCATAGACCAACACCTTGAGCGGCAAGTACAAACCGGAAACCGGATCGTCCTTGATGGCCGGGGTGCCCACCTTCGGATTGCCGAAAATCAGCACTTCCGACGCGCCGATGTCTTCGCCGATGGATGCTGCCCCTGCTCCGTGATCGATCCGGGCGAAGATGGTCAGGCCCGCCCCTTCCATCGCGGTCACCATCGCATCCACGGTTTCGGTCACGCCCAAAGCGCTGTCTTTGCGCATCAACCCGTTGTCACCGGCCGCAACCATCGTGCCCGCGACCGCAAGGCCAGCTGCAAGAATCACGTGCTTCATATCCATCCCCCTGTTTGCGTGTTCAAAGGGTCAGGCAGTTCCAGTTCACTTGATATGCACGTTGGCGTGAGTGGCGCAGGTCCGCTCAGATCGACCCGGCTTCAACCATGAAATTGTTGGCCGTGCACATGGCCGCGTCATCCGAAGCAAGAAACAGCACCATGCGCGCCACGTAGACAGGCTCGATCAGGTCGGGCAGGCACTGGTTCTGGCGGTGCTTCTCCAACGCCTCGGGCGTCGCCCAAAGCTCTTTCTGCCGGTCGGTCATGATCCAGCCGGGCACCACGGTGTTCACCCGGATACGGTGCCCTCCCAGATCCCGCGCCATAGTGCGCGTCAGACCATGCACCGCGCCCTTGGCCGTGACATAGGCGGGCATGTTGCCGACCGCTTCCCACCAGCTGTTGGAACTCATGTTGATGATCGACCCACCCCCTGCGTCGATCATGTCGGGTGCCACCGCCTGAATGGCAAAGAACATGTGCCGCAGGTTGGTCGCCTGACGTTCATCCCAATACTCGGGTGTCACCTCGCGCCAGTTGTGACGGTCGTCGCGGGCTGCGTTGTTCACCAACACCTGCGCAGGGCCAAGCCTCGCCTTCAGCTTGGCAAACGCCTCCTGCAGCGCCGCAATATCGCGCAGATCAGCCTGTTCCCACGCCACTGTACCCTCGGTCGCATCAACCAGCGCCTCGGCGCCAGCAACGTCGAGATCAACAAAGCCAACCTTTGCGCCTTGCGCCGCAAAGGCTTTGACGATCTCGGCCCCGATGCCCGACGCACCGCCGGTAACGAACACGGTTTTGCCACTCAGGCTGGGATAACGGGCGAACGTGTCGGGCATGGGAAACCTCCTTCTTTTCGATGGTCCCACGCATAATGCGCAACACGCAGGCTTCACAAGCGGCGATCTTCGGGGTACGCGATGGCCCATGTTGAAGACCCGCATCATCCCCTGTCTCGATGTCGCCGATGGCCGCGTGGTCAAGGGTGTCAATTTCGTCGATCTGCGCGACGCCGGTGATCCGGTGGACGCCGCCCGCGCTTACGACGCGGCGGGGGCGGACGAGATCTGCTTTCTCGACATTCACGCCACCCATGAAAACCGCGGCACGATGTTCGACGTGGTGACACGCACAGCGGAACAATGCTTCATCCCGCTGACCGTGGGCGGCGGGGTGCGCACCGTGGCAGACGTGCGGGCGCTCTTGCTGGCAGGGGCCGACAAGGTGTCGTTCAACTCCGCCGCCGTCGCAAACCCGGATGTGGTGGCCGAGGCAGCCGACCAGTTCGGCACCCAGTGCATCGTGGTCGCCATCGACGCCAAGACGGTAGAGCCGGGTCGGTGGGAGATTTTCACCCATGGCGGCCGCAAATCCACCGGCATCGACGCTGTTGAGTTCGCCAAGACGGTCGTCGCCAAGGGGGCGGGGGAAATCCTTCTGACCTCGATGGACCGGGACGGGACCAAGGCGGGGTTCAACCTGCCGCTCACCCGCGCGATTTCCGATGCGGTGGATGTCCCGGTGATCGCAAGTGGCGGCGTAGGTACTCTGGATCACCTTATTGAAGGTGTGACCCAAGGTGGTGCCAGCGCGGTGCTGGCGGCGTCGATCTTCCATTTCGGCGAATACACGATTGGCGAGGCCAAGGCCCACATGGCCGCGGCCGGCATCCCGGTGAGGCTGACATGACGCTGGAAGAGCTGGAACAGATCGTCGCCGCACGGGCAAGTGCGTCCACTGACGAAAGCTGGACAGCCAAACTGCTGGCCAAGGGCCCGGAAAAATGCGCCGAAAAGTTTGGTGAAGAGTCCATCGAGGCCATCATCGAAGCCATCAAGGGCGACCGCGACCGCCTGACCTCGGAAGCGGCGGACGTGCTGTTCCACCTGCTGGTGATGCTGAAATCCCGCGATGTGGCACTGGCCGATGTGATGGCGGAACTGGCGCGCCGTCAGGGGCAATCGGGCCTGCAGGAAAAAGCCAGCCGGTCCTGATCTTCTCTGGTTTCAAAATACTTCGGGGTTTGCGGCGTCGTCCATTGGGCTTGAACCAATGGCGCACCAACGGACGACCCCAGGCTTTTTCGTCCACGGAAACGCACGATGCGTCGCCGCATCGTCCGCCCACCCTCAGAGCTTGGACGAGATGATCCCGGTGTTGAATCCACCCATGCGAAGCTCTCCAAAAAGGCGCTGGTATTCGATCTTGGGACAGCGGTTCATCACCACGTCCACCCCCCGCGCCCCGGCCTTGGCAGCAGCCTCCGCATTCTCGACCCCGATCTGCATCCACACGGTCTGCAAGTCTGGAAACTGCTCCAACGCCTCATCCACGATGGGCGGCACGGCGTCCGAGCGACGGAAGATATCCACCATATCGACCTTGGCCTCGATATCCGCCAGCGACGCCTTCACTTCGGCGCCGAACAGGCGTTCACCCGCATGGCCCGGGTTCACCGGGATCACCGTAAACCCCTTCAGCGCCAGGTAGCGCGCGACGTAATAAGACGGGCGCACCGGGTTGAGCGACACCCCCACCACCGCAACCGTCTTGGTACGTTTCAGGATCGTGCGCAGGAAATCATCTGAATAGGTCATGCCCCATCTCTACCCGGTCGCGCGGCAAAGAAAAAGCGCCCAAGGAAGCCTTGGGCGCAAGTGTTGGAACGAGGGACAGTGTAGGTGCTGCGGGTGTTCCATTCCCGCGCTCCTTGAGTCTCAGATAGGCGCGAAATTCGCGGTTTAAAGGGAAGAAAGGCTGGATTTGGTCACAGAATCGTCAGAACTCACGGCACCAAAGGTTCTGGCACAACCTTGGGCTGCGTGACGTGCAGGGTTTCGTGGACACGCTCGGACCGGTCCTCTCCGACGCGGCGCTGTCGGCGGTAGAGAAACAGCTTTCCCCAGCCCTTCCAGTTGCCCGAGGACGGCGCGTGCACGTTCTGCGGAAACCGCATCCGCCACCCTTCGGGAAGCGGCAGGCCCGCCGTTTCGGCGCGGTCCAGCATCCAGACCAGAGGGATATTGGCCAGCGGACGGGCCTCTTCGTGGCCGCGCAGCTGGCCTCCCACATCGCCATGCACCCCTTTGAACCACACCTGTTCGACATGGCCTTTAAAGCCGGGCGGGCAGGACCAGAGCACCGGTTCATAGGCCATGCGCCGCTCGTGATAGGCCAGAGCGTGCAGACCGCACTGAATCGACGGCCCCAGTTGGTCATTGTGAAACGCGTGCTTGTCGTTGGTGAACCGCCACAGGATCGGCAGACGCATGCCCAGCGCCTTGACCGTGTCCCAGACACCGACCACCGCAATCGCGGTTTCCGGATGACAGAACAGCCGTGCGAAATCCTCTGCGACCGGGCTGTCGGCGGCAAAGCGGTAATGCGCATAGACCTGCCGGATGTTGCGTTCGGTGGCGTGTTCGGCACGCACCAGCCCGACGCGGTCAATCACCCCGGCCAGCGAACGCACCGCGTAGGCACCACGGGAATAGCCGAACAGGAAAATCCGATCCCCCGGCATGTACCGCGAGGCGAGGAACCCGTACGCTCGGCAGATCTGGCGGTTGATGCCGCGCCCGACAGCAATGTCGGAGGCGCTGCGCCAATCAGACCATTGCAGCCCGGATTCGTAGTACAGCGACAGATCGCCCCGAACTTCCTGCAGCAAACGGAACAGGCGTCCCGCGTTGGTCTCGCAACCCGGTTCGAGCGAAGACAATGTCCCGTCGAGGATGATCACATGGGTGCGCGGCCCGCGACGGACCGTGACGGGTGACTGGTCTGCCGAAAACCTCCGGCGGAACCAGCCAAGAACAGTGTCACTCAGCCGCGACGCGCGCATCCTGCAACATACCCCAGACCCGCTGCGGCGTGAACGGCATGTCTGCCTGACGTACGCCGCGCTGCCACATCGCGTCCTGCACCGCATTGGCGACAGCGGCCAATGCGCCGACGGTGCCCGCCTCGCCGCATCCTTTCATGCCCATCGGGTTGGTAACCGACGGCGTCGCTTCTGTGGTGAACCCAATCATGGGGATATCATCTGCGCGTGGCATCGCGTAGTCCATGAACGTTGCCGTGAGGAGCTGTCCATCCTCGTCATAGACCACACGTTCGGTCAGCGCCTGACCCAGCCCCTGCGCCACACCACCATGCACCTGACCTTCGGCCAGCATCGGGTTGATGAGGTTGCCGAAATCATCCACCACCGTGTAGCGGTCAACCGTCACATGGCCGGTATCGGGGTCGATCTCGACCTCGGCCACATGGGCGCCGTTGGGGAAGCTGCGGGCGTCGAGCGTGATCGTCGCGTCAAAGGTCAAGAGGTCCGTTCGCCCGGCGTCTCGCGCCATCTGCGCCACTTCGAGCATCGTTGGTGTGACGTTCGATGTTCCGACGCGGAACTGTTCGTCATCAAAGCTGATCTCGGCTTCGTCGACGCCCTGCTGTTCCGCAAGGAAAGCGGTGAAGGCGGTGATGATCTTTTCAACCGCTGCCAAAGTCGCTGTGTTCTGGATCGTCACGGAACGTGACCCACCCGTGCCACCGCCCCGCGCGATCAGGTCGCTGTCGCCCTGGACAAAGCGGATCTTGTCTGCCGGAATTCCGGTCTGGTCAGACAGGAACTGTGTGAAAACGGTCTCGTGCCCCTGCCCATTCGACTGGGTGCCAACATAGATCGACGCGCCACCATCGTCGTCGAAGGTGACCTTCACGTCCTCCACAGGCGCACCGAGGATGCTTTCGATGTAGTAGCAAAGGCCCATGCCCCGCAGCTTGCCCTGCGCCTCGGACGCCGCGCGGCGGGCGGCGAACCCGGCGCGGTCGGCAAAGCCTTCGGCGCGGCAGAGCACGCGGTCGAAATCGCCCACATCATAGGTCTCGCCCGTTGTGGTCTTGTACGGGAATTGGTGCGGTTTTATGAAGTTGATCCGGCGCATCTCCCACGGATCAAGGCCCAACTCGCGCGCCGCGCGGTCCATGACCCGTTCCAGCAGGTAGATCGCCTCTGGCCGCCCTGCCCCACGATACGCATCGACGGGCGTGGTGTTGGTGTAAACGCCTTCGACCTGCAGCCACGAGGTCTGCACGTCATAAACCCCCATCAACACCTTCGAAAACAGGCTGGTCTGGATAGCCTGCGCAAAGTGCGAGTTGTAGGCCCCCATATTGGCAACGGTCTGCACCCGGTAGGCGGTGATGCGGTTGTTTTCGTCAAAGGCCAGTTCGGCTGTGTGGCGCAAATCGCGGCCTGCGTTGTCGGACAACATGGCTTCGGTCCGTTCCGACATCCAGCGCACCGGCTGGCCCAGCATCTTGCAGGCGATGGCGGTCAGGAAATTCTCGGGGTGCGGCATCGCCTTCATGCCGAAACCGCCGCCCGTGTCGGGGTTGGTGACGCGAATGTGCTCTTCGGCCATGTTCAGCACGCGAGCGAGCTGCTTTTTGTGCTCCCACACACCCTGAGCGTTGACCGCGAAATGCAGGCGGTCGCCTTCCATCTCGGCGTAGCAGCCACGCGGCTCCATCGCGTTGACGATGATGCGGTTGTCCTCGACGTCGAGGCTGACCGTACGGTGGGCGGCCTTGAACGCCTCTGCCGTTACGGCTTCGTCCCCCATGCCCCAGTCGAAGGCGACATTGCCCGGAGCGTCGGCATGAAGAGGCTCACCACCCGCGTTGAGGCCCAGATGCACGGGTTTGTCGGTGTAGTCGAAAGTGATCAGTTCCGCCGCATCGCGGGCCGCTTCAAAGCTGTCTGCGACGATAAAGGCAACCGCCTCGCCCACATAGCGGACGGTATCGGTGGCAAGGACCGGACGGAACGGCGACGCACCCATCGACCCGTCGCGGTTGGGCATCGTCACCCCCCACAGACCTTTGGTAAAGCCTGCCTCTGTCAGGTCGGCAGCCGTCAGAACAAGATGTACGCCCGGCACCTCACGCGCGTCGGTCACATCCAGCGTGTCGATACTGGCATGAGCGACAGAAGACCGGAACACGTAGCCCCGCAACGCGCCCTCAGGTGCGATATCATCGACATATCGCCCGGCCCCAGTGAGAAACCGCACGTCTTCGACCCGTTTGACCGGTTGTGACTTGCCAAATTTATCCATGTTTCCCTCGCGCGTGTGACCTTGGTCTTTCGGCAGGGACACTAGCCTGCGAGGCGGCACTGTCCAGCAGGTTCGGGCATAGAATCGAGGTTTCGCAAATCGGTTGTCCCATAGCCGTTGAACGGTGTGACCAGCGCGGTGCTATAGGCCCCCGCCCCGGTGATCAGTATGTAATCGCCATCCGCAATTCCGTCGGGCAGGGTCCAAGGGTCCGGCACACGGTCCAGACTGTCACAGGTGGGGCCAAAGATGGTGAAGGGCCGCGGTTTGCCTGACACAGGTTGACCGTGCGCTGTCAGGGCGAACTGTCGGCTGGGCACGGGCATATCGCGCCATTCGCCCAAGGCACCGTAGAGACCGTCGTTCAGGGTCAGCACCCCGTCACCACGCGCTTTCACGCGCAGCACCAGCCACACCGCCTCGGCCACCATCGCGCGACCGGGTTCGCACCAGAGAAGGGGCGGCTGGTTCGGGAAATGCGCTTTGGTTGCAGCGTCGATGGTTTTGAAAAGCCGTTGACGCAGAGCAGCGCCGCCGCGCGGAAGCGATGGAAACCCTCCACCCACGTTCAAAGCGGACAAGTGGACCCCTGCCCGCTCCGCGACCTCTGCGGAGGCGGCGATGTAGTCGGCCCAACTGGCGGGGTCGGTACATTGGGTGCCTGGGTGAAACGTCAACGACGGGACCATGCCTCGGGCCGCGACGGCGCGCAGCAGGTCTGCGGCCTCATCAGGTGACGCGCCGAACTTGCTGCCGAAATCGTAGGCAGCCCCCCCGCGTTTCAGCGACAGGCGCGCAGCCACTTCTGTTCCCTTGGGAAGGTCACCCAGCTTGTCCAGTTCCGACATCCGGTCTACCGACCACGAGGCCACGCCCAGCGCCTTGGCCTGCGCGATCTCGGACGCGGAGCGGACCGGGTTGTGGTAGTGCAGCCGTCCCGTTGGGCAGATCGCGCGGACGGCCCGCATTTCGGGCACCGAGGCGACATCAAAAACCGTGACCCCGGTTTGCACCAGAATGCGCAGGATGTCGGGGGCCGGATTGGCCTTGACCGCGTAACTGACCTGACCGGGAAAGCCGCGCAGAAAGCTTTGCGCCGTGCGACGAAGCACCTCCGGCCGCAGGATCGCTAGCGGGTCATCCGGTTGGCTGTCTGCGATAAGCGTCGCGATGCGCGCCCTGTCGAACCGCGCCTGATTGTTGTCTTCTGCCCCTGCAACCATGACTGCCTCATATGGTTCTGTTTCCTTCAGTCTGCTTGCGTTCCACGTCGATTCGTTTCGGCAGTTCTTGCAAAACAGACTCTTTTACGCTCAGACTGACGAAATGAGCATGCAAATCGACGAAACTGATGCAGACCTGATCGCACTCCTGCGCCGAGACGCGCGGATGCCGGTGGCAGAACTGGCCCGCAAACTGGGTTTGGCGCGTACCACGGTGCAGACGCGCATCGACCGGTTGCTGGAAAGGGGCGTGATTGCCGGATTCACTCTGCGCAGCGGCGATGCGCTGGCCGCGCCCATCAGGGCCACGGCGCTGGTGTCGATTGCGCCGCGCACAGGGCCTGCGGTCTTGTCCCGACTGCACGCGCTGCCCAATGTGGAAGCGGTGTTCACCGTGTCAGGGCGGGTTGACCTGGTGGTCGAGATCAGCGCCCAGACAACGCAGGAATTGGATCGGACGCTGGATCACATCGCCGAGGCGAAGGGCGTTCAAAGCTCGGAAAGTTTTATCCACCTGTCGACCAAGATCGACCGGCGGGGTTAGTCTTCCTCGGCGGTGCTGTACTTCTGGATCAGACCGGCCTGCGCAATGAAGAAGGCAAAGGTCACCACCATCTGCCCGACAGTGTCCCAAAGAACGAAAGCCTGTTCCGACATGAACTGCCAGATCGCAACGTTCAGTATGGCCATCCCGAAAAAGAACCCTGTCACGCGGCGTGTCAGTTGCATCCAGCCTTCATCCTGAAGAGGCATCAGTTCTTCCATCACATAGCGCAACCAAGACCTGCCGAAGAGCAGCCCCACACCAAGGATGGCCCCGAACGCTCCGTACACCAGCGTCGGCTTCAGCTTGACGAAGCGGTCGTCATTGAACCACACGGTCAGTCCGCCCATGACAATCAGCACCACAGCCGTGAAGACCTGCATGCGCCCGATCGTTCCGGTCAGCCACCAGACTGCCGCCATGGAGGCGATGAAAACCGGAACAAACACGGCGGTCACAGCGATAAAGGCGCTGTATTCTTGCCCGCCAACTGTGAAAATACGGTCCTGAAACCAGAAATAGGCGACAAGAAAGCCCAGCACCGGGCCCAGTTCCAATACCGATTTCACCCATTGCGGGACGTGTCGTTGTGCCAAGTCTCAGCCTCCGAATTCCACGATGACAGCCCCTAACGCGATCAGGGCCATGAGCGCAATCCTTCGCGGACCCACGGTTTCCTTCAGGAACACCCAACCGATGATCGCGGCAAAGACGGTCGATGTCTCGCGCAGCACCGCCGCTTCGCCCACCTGGTCTAGGCGTGTGGCCACCATGATGGAGCCGAAACTGAAAAAAGCCACCAGCCCGCCGATCACACCTCTGACAGCCAGCGGCCCAAGTGCGGGTTTGTGGGTCATGTTGCGATAGCGCAGTGCGGCGATGATCGGCATGACGATGCCGTCAATCATGAAAAACCACGCAAGAAAGGTGAACGGGTTTGCGGTGGCGCGGATTCCGTAGGCGTCATAGGTGGTGTAGAGCGCCACGAAGAGACCCGTCGCGATGGCAAGCATCAGGGCCGCTGGCAGCGTGTCGCGCTCTGCTTCGAGAAAGATCAGGTTGTAGACCGCAAGTCCGAAAATGCCCGCAAGGAGCACCGCAAGGCCGAGCCACTGCGTGGCGGTGAAAACTTCTCCGAAGATGACGTAAGCGCCGATAACGGCAAAAAGCGGCCCGGTGCCGCGCACGACGGGGTAGACCACCGTGAACGCGCCTTTGGTGTAGGCTTGTGCCTGAAGGAGTTTGTATCCCAGGTGAATGATGAACACGCCCGCGAAGATCGGCCACATATGGGGTTCTGGCCATGGGACGACGAAGAGCGCAAAGGGGGCTGCCATCAGCCCGTAGCTGATGTCGATCGCCCCGCGCGACAACCACGGGTCGTGTTTGCCCTTTTGCAGCGCGCCAAAGGCCGCATGCAGCACGGCGGCCAGAAGGGCGAGCCAGAGGGCAAGCTGCTGCCCGGCCTCGGTGCCTTCAATGGAGACAAGCCAGTCGCTGATCATGGGCGGTGGACGGATTTTGCAAAATCCGTCTCAGGGGCTCTGCCCCTCGGCGCTGCGCGCCTCACCCCGAAGTATTTGGAAACCGGAGAGTGACTCATTCGGTGCCAAGCCCCGTCAGGGCGGCGGCAAATTCCTCGGGGTCGAAGGGTTGCAGATCGTCGATCTGTTCGCCCACGCCGATGGCGTGGATCGGAAGGCCGAACTTGTCGGCAAGTGCCACAAGCACCCCGCCCTTGGCGGTGCCGTCGAGTTTGGTCATGACAAGGCCCGTGACATCAGCGAGTTTCTGGAAGGTCTCGACCTGGCTAAGCGCGTTCTGACCCGTCGTGGCGTCGAGCACCAGAAGCGTGTTGTGCGGCGCGTCGGGGTCTTTCTTGCGGATCACGCGAACGATCT
Organism: Paracoccaceae bacterium; assembly: GCA_030148005.1. Classification (GTDB taxonomy): domain Bacteria; phylum Pseudomonadota; class Alphaproteobacteria; order Rhodobacterales; family Rhodobacteraceae; genus JASBSV01. Next base: position 23,543 of record JASBUI010000025.1, read on the forward strand.
TGGCCAGTTCCTCCATCAGGTCCTGACGGTTCTGCAGGCGGCCTGCGGTGTCGATCATCAAGAGGTCCGCGCCATCGGCCTGCGCTTTGGTCATGGCGTCAAAGGCGAGGCTGGCGGGGTCCGAGCCTTCGGGAGCGGTAAGCACCGGCACGCCCGCGCGGTCGCCCCACACCTGAAGCTGTTCTACTGCCGCCGCGCGGAACGTGTCACCTGCGGCGATCACCACCTTCTTGCCCGCAGCGCGGAACTGGCTGGCGAGCTTGCCGATGGTCGTGGTCTTGCCAGAGCCGTTCACACCCACGACCAGCACCACCTGCGGTTTGGTGGGGTAAAGCGGCATCGGTTTGGCGACCGGGTCCATGATGCGGGCCACTTCGCCTGCAAGCAGTTCCTTGATCTCGCGCACGCTGAGTTTCTTGCCAAAGCGGCCTTCGGCGATATTGGCCGTAACGCGGAGCGAGGTGTCGACGCCCATATCGGCCTGGATCAGCAGCTCTTCGAGCTGTTCCAGCATGTCGTCGTCGAGCTCGCGCCGGATTTCGGTAGGGGTTGCCGTGCGTCCCAGCAGGCGGCCCAGGAAGCCGGGTTTCTTGGCCTCTGCAACCGGGGTTTCTTCGACAAGCCCGACGGGTTTCACAGGCACTTCGAGCGGTGCAGGTGGTTGCACTTCGGTGCGCGGTGACGGGATTGGGTCTCTGGGTTGCGGGACCTCTGCGGGAGGTGGCGGGGGGCTGACCGGTGTCGACTCGGGTGCGGGCATGTCCGGGCCGGGTGTGGGGGGCGTGTCCTGCGGCAGGTCGGGCTGGGGTATTTCCTGCGGGGTCTCGGGCGCAGGCAGATCAGGCTGCGGCACCTCTGCGGGCACATCAGGTTCCGGCAGGTCAGGCTGCGGCACCTCGGCGGGCGCGTCGGGTTCCGGCAGGTCCGGCGCAGGCAGGTCCGGCTCGGGCACCTCTTCCGGCGTCGGGGGCGCGGGCACGTCAGGCGGCGGGGTTTGCGGCGCAGGCGGGGACGGCGGGGTCGGGTCGCTGGGCGGTGGCGCTTCGGGGGTCGGGGTTTCCTCACCACCATCAGAAACGATGGCGTCCAACCCCTCGTCCAGCTTGGACGAGGATTTGAAGAGCTTGGATTTCAGCTTGCCGAAAAAGGACATGGGGACCGTCCGTGTCTGGGTCGTTCCCCTTCACCTAGTCCTTATCCGGGCAAGATGGAAGGCTCAGACCTCGTCCGGGAAATGCTTCATCGTCAGACGGATGGGGTTCGGTGCCGCCTGCCCCAGCCCGCAAATCGACGCATCGGCCATAGCAGTGCACAGCTCTTCAAGCAACGGCTGGTTCCAATGCTCGGCCTGCATCAGTTTGACCGCCTTTTCGCAGCCCACGCGGCAGGGGGTACATTGTCCACAGGATTCGTCCTCGAAGAAGCGCAGCATGTTGAGTGCTGCATCGCGGGCGCTGTCTTTGTCGGACAGGACCACAACAGCGGCGGAGCCGATGAAGGAGCCATGGGGCTGGAGCGTGTCGAAATCGAGCGGGATGTCATTCATTGACGCGGGCAGGATACCCGAGGACGGGCCTCCGGGTTGATAGGCCTTGAAGCTGTGGCCCTCGGCCATGCCGCCTGCGGCGTCAATGATGTCGGTGATCGTGCTGCCTGCGGGCAGGAGGTAGATACCCGGATTGGCGACACGGCCCGAGACGGAATAGGACCGCAAGCCTTTGCGCCCATTCTTTTCGGTCGTGTTCAGGCATTCCGGCCCTTCGCGGCAGACGCGCGCGACCCAGTAAAGGGTTTCGACGTTGTGCACCAAGGTGGGGCGATCGAAGATGCCAACCTGCGCGACAAACGGCGGGCGGTGGCGGGGCATGCCGCGTTTGCCTTCAATGGATTCGATCATCGCGGATTCTTCGCCGCAGATATAGGCCCCGGCCCCGCGCCGCAGGTCGATATAGCCGGGGGCGACCATGCCTGCCGCCTCAAGCGCCGCGATTTCACGGCGCAGGATTTCGAGGACAGCCGGATATTCGTCGCGCATGTAGATGAAGCAGGTCTTGGCCTCGACCGCCCAGGCGGCGATCAGCATGCCTTCGAGGAAGAGATGCGGCACGCGTTCGAGGTAGAACCGGTCCTTGAAGGTGCCCGGCTCGCCCTCGTCCCCGTTCACGGCCAGATAGCGTGGGCCGGGATTGGCGCGCACGAAGCCCCATTTCTTGCCCGACGGGAAACCCGCCCCACCTAGACCGCGCAGGCCGGAGGCGAGCACCTGTTCCTGCACGTCTTCCCAATTGCCATTGGCCCGCAGGTCGATAAGCGCGGAATAGCCGCCGGTTTTGAGATATGCGCTGAGATCCTGATAGTCGGGGATATGGGTGTGGGTGTCGCCCGCCGCGATGGCGGCTTTCACCTTTTCGGGGGTCGCGTGGTCGATATGGTTGTGTCCCAACTCCAGCACCGGGGCGGTGTCGCAGCGGCCCATGCAGGGGGCGCGGAGGACACGGACCTCCGAACGGTCAAGCCCGTCTTCCAGTGCCTGCTGAAGGGCCTGTGCGCCCGCCAGTTCGCAGGAGAGCGAGTCGCAGACGCGGATGGTCAGCGCAGGCGGCGGGGTCTCGCCCTCCTTCACCACGTCGAAATGGGCGTAGAAGGTGGCGACCTCGTAGATTTCGGCCATGCTCAGGCGCATCTCTTCGGCCAGCGCACGCAGATGGGCGGCGCTCAGATGGCCATGGGCGTCCTGTATCAGGTGCAGGAATTCGATCAGCAAATCCCGGCGGCGCGGACGGTCGCCCAAAAGCGTCTTTACCTCAGCCAGCGCCTCATCGGTATATTGACGGCCCTTGGGCGTCTTGCGGCCTTTGCCGCTTCCGGATTTCCACACACCTTTGCGTTCGTCCAATGCCATCGGGATCGTCCTTTGTTCGCGTCTGGCGGCAAACTCGCACAGGCGCGACATCGCCACGAGCCTGAAAACGACCTGAATCACAGCCTGACCGCCCCAACCCATGCGCCGATGGGCAACCTGCGTCGGTTTTCGGAAAACTTACGCCGATGTCATTTGTGCCAAGGGCAGCATTTGGGTAGGATCGTCGTCATGAAACACACACTCAAATCCGCTGCCCTTGTGATGCTCATGGCGGTTCCCGGTTTTGCGGCCGAGCCGATGAACGGGGCACAGTTCGAGGCCTATGTCACCGGCAAAACGCTCTATTTCGGGCAGAACGGTCAAGCCTATGGGGTCGAGGAGTATCTCGAGGACCGGCGCGTGCGCTGGTCGTTTCTGGATGGACATTGCAAGGACGGGGTCTGGCACGAAGATCAGGGCATGATCTGCTTTGTCTATGAGGACAATTCGACGCCGCAGTGCTGGTCGTTTTTCAAGGAAGCCAACGGGTTGCGGGCAATCTTCGAGAACGATCCGAACGCGACGACACTGTATGAGGCGCAGCAGAATGATGAGCCGATGATGTGCCTTGGCCCGGAGATCGGCGTCTGATCCATACTTCGGTTTGACGAAGCGCATGCAGAACCAATGCGCCTCGGGCAGCGTCGGCCCCAATCTGTCTGCTGTTCTCAATATTTCTTTAAGTGTTTTACAGAAACTTCGTACGAAGTTTCTGGGGCCGCCCCATAAAATTCTGGAGATCCCGCCCAACAGTTTGCGGATGACCTGACGCGGGATGACCTGCAAAGAAAAAGGCCGGTCAAATGACCGGCCTTGTCGTTCTGGAGAGTGGCGTCGCTTATTCGCGATTGCCGAAAAGCTGCAGCAGGAACATGAACATGTTGATGAAGTTCAGGTACAGGCTCAGAGCGCCCATGATGCCAGACTTCGCCATCCATTCGCTATCGCCATGCGCTGCGTGCTGGAGGTAGGTGTTCTTGATGTTCTGCGTGTCATAAGCGGTCAGACCGGCGAAGATCAGCACACCGAGGATCGAAATAGCGAACATGATCGCGGGCGAGCCGAGGAAGATGTTCACGATGGACGCCACGATGAGGCCGATCACACCCATGATCAGGAATGCGCCCCACCCAGAAATGTCTTTCTTGGTAGTGTAGCCATAGAGCGACAGACCCGCAAACGCGATCGCAGTCACGAGGAAGATCTGCGCAATGGACATGCCGGTGAAGGCCACGAAAATCCAGGCAAGGCTCAAGCCCATGACGGACGCGAACGCGTAGAAGAACAGCTGCGCGCCTGCAGCGGAAAGTTTGTTGATCATCGCGCTCATGGTGAAGACCATGATCAGGGGCGCGAACATGATGATCCAGCCAAGGATGTTCGGCTGGAGTGTCATCGGATCGCGGAATACCGCAAGCAGGTCGGGGCTTGTGCCCACGGCCCAAGCGACAGCGAAGGTGAGCAGCATGCCGATCGACATGGTGCCGTACACCTTACTCATATGCGCGCGCAGACCCTCATCAATCTGGGCGGCTCGGGCGCCAGCTACGCCGGTCGTCCGGATTGTGTTATACTCAGCCATTTATCCCTCCGAAATAAATCTGGATGCCTCCCGCACCTGCGGGGACAGATGAAGGGAATATCGGGTGTTCACATCACCATTTCAAGCTTTCGGACGCATTCGAACCGCCAAAAAATGCATGGCATATGCATTTTTAATCACTCTTTGACCCAGACACGCGCCAAACTCACTTGATCCAGGACGACGGAGCATCCCAGACGGGGCGATTTGCCTCGGCTTCGGCGGCGGCACGATCCAGTCCGATGTCCTCAAGCAGGTGAGTATCCAGCGATGCCAGACGGGCGCGGCTGCGATGCAGCGCCATTGCGGCGTTGAGGCGCGCCAAGAAAGAGCGACGGGGAGCAGCCACAGAGGCGCGGCCAATAACGGTGTTGATCAGGCTCGACATGGGTATTCCTTTCCATTCTGTGATGCTTTTCGCATCAACCATCGTATTGCCTGATGTATATGGTACTGCTATTATCATTTGTGAAACGAATGTTATTGAACTAAAACATCATGGATCGTGATATATGAGAAACCTCGACATCACCACGCTCCGCTCGTTCATCGCGGTGGCCGATGCGGGCGGTGTCACGCGGGCGGCGTCCTTTCTCAATCTGACGCAATCGGCGGTGTCGATGCAGATCAAACGGTTGGAAGAAAGCCTCGACCTGACCCTGCTAGACCGGCAGGGGCGCGGGGTCGCGCTGACTTCGGCGGGCGAGCAGCTTTTGACCTATGCGCGGCGGATCGTTGATCTGAATGACGAGGTGTATGGCAAGCTGACCAACACGGTCTGGGAAGGAGAAATCATCCTCGGCGTGCCGCATGACATCATCTACCCCGCCATTCCCAATGTGATGAAAGCGATGCAGCGCGACTTTCCCCGCGTGAAAGTGCAGTTGCACAGTTCCTATTCCAGCGATCTCAAGGAACGGTTCGCGAGGGGCGAGGTGGATGTGATCCTGACCACGGAAACCAAACCCGATGGTGCCGCCGAAATCCTGATGAAAGTGCCGCTGCGCTGGTACGGGGCACCGGGTGGTCAAGCCTGGAAAATGTCCCCCCTGCCCGTCGCGTTCTGCAACCATTGCTCGTTCCGGCCCGTGGCGCTCGGCACTCTCGAGAAAACCGGCGCGAAATGGGATCTGGTGCTGTCCTCGGACAGCGACCGTGCCATCGAAGTGGCGGTCAGCGCCGATCTGGCGGTGACCTCGGTGCTGGAAGGGCACGAGCCGCCACAATTCGAGGCGATTCCGTCAAGTGCCAACCTGCCCGATCTGGGTCATCAGTCGGTGGCTCTGTACCGGGGCACGGCACGGCCGCAGATCATCGAACCGCTTTGCGATCTGTTGCGGCGGGAATTCGCCGCGATTTCTGGCGTCGATCTGCGCGCGGCTGAGTGAAGCCATTGGAAAGGGCCTGAACGGCTCTAGTCAACGATCTTGATCACGACCTTTCCGGTGGAGGCGCGGCTTCGCAAAAGCTCCAGCCCTTCGTCTGCGGCGTCCAGTGCCAAAACATGGCTGACATGCGGCGACAGACGGCCGTCGCTGTACCAGCCCATCAGGGTCGCCAGACTGTCTGTCACGACATCGGGGCGGAACTGCAGGTAGCCGCCCCAATAAACGCCCAGAACCGAAAGATTTTTGACCAGCAGATGGTTCGATTTGATCTGCGGCACCTCCCCGCTGGCAAACCCGATCGGCAAGAGCCGCGCCTCGGGTTTGCAGGACCGGAACGCCGCCACGAACTGTTCCCCGCCAACCGGGTCGTAGACCACATCCGCACCACCCAATGCCTTCATCTCCGCCCGAATGTCCTGCGTTTCGGCGTCGATCAGATGGTCCGCACCGGCAGCCTTGGCAGCTTCCAACTTGGCAGCGCCTCGTGCACAGGCGACCACGTTCGCTCCCATGAGTTTCCCGATTTCCACTGCGGTCAGGCCAACCCCGCCCGCTGCACCCAGAACCAGAAGGGTTTCACCCGGCTGCAACCGCGCCCGATGGTCGAGTGCGACATGGCTTGTTCCGTAGGCGATCTGAAACGCCGCAGCGTCAACCATCGACATCGCGTCTGGCAGATGGACCGCGCGGCGCGCATCGAAACAGCCGAATTCCGCAAGACCGCCCTGCCCTCCGAACACCGCCACCCGGTCCCCCGGAGCGAATCCCTCAACCCCGTCGCCAAGTGAATTGACAGTCCCCGCAACCTCCATGCCAAGAGTGAAAGGCAACTCTGGCGTGTCCTGATAGGTGCCTTTGACCATCAGAAGATCGGCAAAATTCAACCCACAGGCATGGATTCGGACACGAATCTCTCCCTTTGCGGGTTCTGGAACAGCCACCTCCTCGATCTTCGGTGCGACTTCGTGACTTTGGACCAAAAATGCTTTCAAAGCGGGCTCCCATATTAAATTTTTCAGATGTGACTTTGGCTTAGGCCGAAGCGACTGTCACGGGCGGCCACGCCTGTTTGCGCTAACGATCTTTCAAAACATGTCAAATCCTTGCAGTTTGATAACCATTTTCGGACCCTTTTGCCCAATTATCTTGCCCTGATACCTGTCATGCTATAGCGTCCGGCCATCAATAACCGGATAGGTTGTTCTGCGTAACACTTGCTGAAGCAACGGACCCTACCATCCTATCCATTAGAAAAAGACGAAAGTTGCGTTTGGCGAAAGGGAGCAAGATGGCACATCCTGTTGACGTCCATGTGGGAAAGCGGGTTCGACATCGGCGCTGGCTGGTGGGTATGACCCAGCAACAACTGGCTGAAAAAGTCGGAATCAAATTCCAGCAAATTCAAAAATACGAAACCGGAGCGAACCGTGTCAGCGCGTCCCGTCTCTGGGATATTGCCTATGCGCTCGACGTACCGGTGGCGTTCTTCTTTGAAGGAATCGAAGACGCGGAGAAGAAACCGGCACCCAACGTCGCGACCGAAGCGATCCCGGCGGATCTTCTGGGCGACAAGGAAGCACTCGACCTGATCCGGTCGTACTACTCGATCCCCGAAAACCAACGTCGTCGCCTTTTCGAACTGGCGCGCGTTCTGTCAGACGTCGCTTGAGCAGCAAAGCCACCTGAGGTAGCCCTTGTGGGCTGCTTGCAGGAGGCGTTTCATGACAAAATTCACTTCGGACGAAGCCGCTGACCTTTGGTCAGTGGCAGAACGCATGGCTGATGCGGCCCGCGCGGCAATCCTGCCGCATTTCCGCTCGGTCGGGCTGGCTGCCGACAACAAGCTTGCGGGCGGCTTCGATCCTGTCACCGTCGCGGACCGCGCTGCCGAAACCGCGATGCGCGAGGTGCTGGCCGATCTGCGCCCCGATGACGGTATCCTGGGCGAGGAACATGGCAGCGTGGCAGGCACCAGTGGCCTCACATGGGTGCTCGACCCAATCGACGGCACGCGTTCTTTCATCAGCGGCACGCCAACTTGGGGCGTGCTGATTGCGCTCTCGGATGACACGGGGCCGGTCATGGGCATGATCGACCAGCCTTATGTCGGCGAACGCTTCATGGGTGGGCTTGGTCGCTGCAACTGGACAGGACCGGGACGCGCCGACCTACTTGGCACCAAATCCACGACCTCACTGTCAGATGCCACCCTCTTCACGACCTTTCCCGAAATCGGAACCGAGGATCAGCGCCACGCCTTCCAAAGGGTCGCCCGTGAAGTCAAGCTGACCCGCTATGGCTGCGACTGCTACGCCTATGCGCTTCTGGCCGCCGGGCAGATCGACCTCGTGATCGAGGCGGGGCTCAATGCCTATGACGTGCAGGCTCCGATTGCCGTGATCGAAGCAGCAGGCGGTATTGTCACTCAATGGGACGGCAGCCCGGCCCATGACGGCGGAACCACGCTTGCAGCGGCAACACCAGAACTGCATGCGGCAGCCCTCGCTCTGCTCAATGGCTGACAAACGCAACCTTTCGCGTTACACTTGATCCCGCCCGGGCGAGTCCTTCCGCTCCTTTTCTGTCGTCCCGGCGGGTTATCCTCACCGAAAAGGGCACATTTTGTGTGGAGGGAACGGCATGGCCATCCTGATCAAGAACGCAACAACCATCGTGACGATGGACGCCACACTGTCAGAACTGGCGCAGGCGGACATTCGTGTCGAAAACGGCGTCATCTCCGAAATCGGCAAAGGTCTGGACAGCACGGGCGACACCATTGACGCCAGCGGCTGTATGGTGACGCCCGGTCTGGTGAACACCCATCACCATCTGTACCAGACCCTGACCCGCGCGGTACCGGGCGGGCAGGACGCGCTGCTCTTTGGTTGGCTGCAAACGCTCTATCCGATCTGGTCGCGCTTTGGCCCGGAAGAGATGTTCATCTCGGCCCAGATCGGGCTTGCGGAACTTGCTCTGTCGGGTTGTACGCTCACCTCGGATCATCTCTATCTCTACCCCAATGGCGCCCGGCTCGACGACACCATCGCCGCCTCACACGAGATCGGGATGCGTTTTCATCCGACACGTGGTGCGATGAGCATCGGCGAGAGCGATGGCGGCCTGCCGCCGGATGCTCTGGTTGAGCGCGAAGAATTCATCCTTGAAGACTGCGTTCGCGTGATCGACGCCCATCACGACCCGCGCGAGGGCGCGATGGTGCGGGTGGGTGTTGCCCCCTGCTCGCCTTTCTCGGTGAGCCGTGAATTGATGCGCGATGCCGCGCTGCTGGCGCGCGACAAGGGCGTCATGCTGCACACCCATCTGGCGGAGAACGACGAGGATATTGCCTACAGCTTGGAAAAATTCGGCTGCCGCCCCGGCCAATATGCCGAAGATCTGGGCTGGACCGGACCCGATGTCTGGCACGCGCATTGTGTGAAACTCGACGGGCAAGAGATTGACCTCTTTGCCAGATCCCGCACCGGGGTAGCGCATTGCCCCTGTTCCAACTGTCGGCTGGGGTCGGGCATCGCGCCTGTGCGCGCCATGCGGGATGCAGGGGTGCCGGTCGGTCTGGGTGTCGACGGATCGGCCAGCAATGATTCCGGCAATCTGGTGGCCGAGGCGCGTCAGGCGATGCTGCTGCAACGGGTGGCCCATGGTGCCAACGCCATGAGTGCGCGCGAGGCGCTTTACATCGCGACGCGCGGCGGGGCCGAAGTGTTGGGCCGCCCCGATTGCGGCCAGATCGCTGTCGGCAAACGCGCCGACCTTGCGATTTGGGATGTGTCGGGTGTCGAGAGCGCTGGAAGCTGGGATCCCGCGGCGTTGCTGCTGGCGGGGCCGACACGGGTGAAACACCTGCTTGTCGAGGGACGCCAAATTGTACGCGACGGGCATATGACCAGCATAGACCTACCGCGCGTGGTCGAACGTCAGAACGCCTTGGCCCGCACGTTGATGGAGTGAGCCACCAAAGCTTTTCGAAAAGCTTTGCCAGATGCTTAGAAGCATCTGGCACCCGGCGCATGATTTGTTAGTGTCGCTGCAAACCTATGCAGACCGAGGGGCCGAGCCGATGACACGCATCAAGACCACCCATGTCGGATCGCTGCCGCGCACGCAGAAGGTGGTCGATTTCATCTTCGCCCGCGAGAACCGTCAGGACTATGACAGCGCCGCTTTCGATGCAGCCATGACCGAGGCCGCAGCCGAAACCGTACGTCGTCAGGTCGACGCGGGCATCGACATCGTGTCGGACGGCGAGACCTCAAAGATCAGTTACGCCACCTACGTGAAAGACCGCTACACCGGGTTTGACGGCGACAGCCCGCGAAACGCGCCTGCGGATCTCAAGCTTTACCCCTCTTTCCTCGAACGGCTCAAGAACGATGGCGGCACGCCGAAATACGCGCGTCCCATGTGCGTGGGAGAGGTAAAGTCCAAAGGTCAGGGCGAGTTGGAGACCGACATCGCCAACCTCAAGGCAGGAATGGCGGCGCATGGCGCGACCGAGGCCTTCATGAACGCGGCCTCCCCGGGTGTGATCTCGCTTTTCTTGCAGAACGATTACTACCCGACCCGCGACGCGTATCTGGCGGCTCTGGCCGACGCGATGCGCGATGAATACCGCACCATCGTGGACAGCGGCCTGATGCTGCAACTCGACTGCCCCGACCTCGCGCTATCGCGGCACATGATTTTCACCGATCTCACCGATGCCGAATTCGTCAAAATCGCCGAGGCCCATGTCGAAGCGATGAACCACGCACTCGACGGAATCGATCCGGCCCGCGTGCGGGTGCATATTTGCTGGGGCAATTACGAAGGCCCGCATGTCTGCGACATCGACATGGACACCGTGTTCCCGACCCTGATGAAAGTGCGCGCCGGACAGGTACTGTTCGAGACTTCGAACCCGCGCCACGCCCATGAATGGACGGTGTTCCGCGACCGCAAAGCCGAAATCCCCGAGGACATGGTGCTGGTGCCCGGCGTGATTGATTCGACCACCAATTTCGTCGAACACCCCGAGGTGGTCGCCCAACGCATTGAACGTTTTGCCGACATCGTCGGTGCCGACCGCGTGATCGCGGGAAGCGATTGCGGCTTCGGCACCTTCGCGGGGTTTGGTGCGGTCGATCCCGAGATTGCCTATGCCAAGCTCGCCACATTGGCCAAGGGCGCGGCCTTGGCGTCAGGACGCCTCTGAACCATGATCGAACCCGTCGTCTTTCTGCCCGGCATGATGTGCGACGCGCGGCTCTACGAGCCGCAAATCCGGGCGTTTTCTGCCACCCACCCGGTGATGGTCGCCCCAATTACCCATGGTCAGCGGATCGAAGAGATCGCCTCGGCCATCCTGCCGCTTTTGCCCGCGAAATTCGCTCTGGCGGGGTTGAGCATGGGCGGTATCGTGGCAATGGAGATCCTGCGCCGCGCGCCGGAGCGGGTCACGCGCATTGCGCTCATGGACACCAATTGTTTGGCAGAGACACCGCAAGTGGCCGCAAACCGAGAGCCGCAGATCGTCAAGGTGAAGTCCGGCAAGCTGATCGAGGTGATGCGGGACGAGTTGAAGCCCACCTACCTCGCCCCCGGCCCGCGCCGTCCCGCCGTGTTGCAAACGGTGATGGACATGGCGCACACGCTGGGCCCGGAGGTGTTCATCCACCAGTCCCGCGCCCTGCAACGCCGCCGCGACCAGCAGTCGACCCTGCGCAAGATCCGCCAGCCCGCATTGGTGCTGTGCGGTGCGCATGACGCGCTCTGCCCGGTCAAGCGGCATACGTTCATGGCAGAGCTGATCCCGCATGCGCGTCTGGTTGTGCTGGACGACGCCGGACACCTGCCGACGCTGGAAACCCCGGACGAGACCAATGACGCGCTGTGGGAGTGGCTGCACCAGCCGTATGTGCTGCGGTAGTGTTTCGGATCGGCGTTGCCGATCCGAACTATTGGGGGGCCAGCCCCCCAAACCCCCCGGCATATTTGTAAAAAGAAGAAGAACAGCCGGTACCTCCGTTGCATGGTGATTGACCGCACAAGGCGCTTGCACTACGCCACATGTCGCGCGGAGGGCCGGATGGCCGCCCCTTTACGGGGGAGGAAAGTCCGGACTCCCTGAAGCAATGGTGCCGGGTAACGCCCGGGCAGGGCAACCTGACGGAAAGCGCCACAGAGAACAGACCGCCCCGGTCCGCCGGGGTAAGGGTGAAACGGTGGGGTAAAAGCCCACCGGGGGGCTGGCAACAGTCCCCGCATGGCAAGCCCCACCGGGAGCAATGCCGAATAGGGGGATCGCGCCGCGCGCCGGCAGGGTCGCTTCAGCCCAGATCCCCGGGTTGGCAGCACGAGGCCGGTGGCGACATCGGTCCCAGAGGAATGGTCATCTATGGGTGAGGCAACTCACCCGGGACAGAATCCGGCTTACAGGCCCTCCGCGCGTTTTTCTTCATCCTTTGTGCAAAGTCCCTTGCAAGAAGGGTTGACTCAGTCGCCGACACGGGTAGAAGGCAGCCTTCAAGATGATATTCACGGGCAGTCCTTGCCCGGTGCAGGAGACGACCCATGGCGAAGCCGACCACAATCAAAATCCGCCTGAACTCGTCTGCGGGAACGGGTCATTTCTATGTGACCAAGAAAAACGCGCGGACGATGACGGAAAAGATGTCTGTTCGGAAGTACGACCCCGTCGCGCGCAAGCACGTCGAGTACAAAGAAGGCAAAATCAAGTAAGCCTTCCGTTCACACGGACAGTGAAGAAAAGCCGCGCCGGGGCGACCCGGGCGCGGTTTTTTTTGCTGGTAGCCATCAAAGAGGGAGAAGTCCGACAGAATCAGCGCAAAAGAACTTGTATCCCGAGAAATGGGAACAAATCGAACATTTCCCTTTCCAAGAGAACACGAGCTATGGAACACATTTTAGCCTTGGGGTTTGGAGTGCCAGCTCTTACCGCATTTACATTCATTATCGCAGGTCGTTCGATCTCGATTCCGCAGTCCGTTTTTGTTGTGGTTGGATCAATACTTGTTTTTTTGGGCTTTGCTCTTGGACGTCTGGCGGCCTTGTTTCGCGGGGCGTTGATACCGGGTGAGTATTCGGGATGGCCCACGTCAGCCATATTGCTGGATCAGCTTTATATCAGCGGAGCGGTTGGTGGCGGAGCCATACTTTTCGGCTCCTTACTCATTTTATTTCGAAAAAGACTGTCGAGCTGAGCAAGTCAAAATCCTTTTGCAAGCCACATGTCAGCCTTTTCTCTCCCCCATCACCCAAACCCCAGTCACCGCCCGGTCATCGCCCATCATGATCGTCGGGAACACCGCCTCCCAGATATTCGCTGCCTGTGTGCTGCGTTGGGCGATGGCGGGGGTTGATCCCAGATCGAGCGTGATGAAATCCGCTTCAGAGCCCGGGGCCAGCGTCCCCACCCGGTCTGCGATCTGCAAGGACCGGGCAGAGCCTTCAGTCGCCAGCCACAGCAAGGCCGATGGGTGCAGCGCCACGCCGCGCAGTTGCGCCACCTCGTAGGCCGCCGCCATCGTGCGCAGCATCGAAAAGGAAGAGCCGCCGCCGGTGTCGGTGGCAAGTCCCACCCTTTGGCCAGCCGCAATCAGACCGGCCATGTCAAAGATGCCAGAGCCTATGAAGGTGTTGGAGGTCGGGCAATGCACCAAACCTGCGCCTGCCTCGCGCAGCCGATCCTTTTCGCGCGCCTCCAGATAGATGGCATGGCCGTAAACGCCGCGTGCGCCCAAAAGCCCGTGTGTCTCATAGGTATCAAGATAGTCGCGCGCCTGCGGGTAAAGTGATTTGACCCATGCCACTTCATCCGTCTGCTCACTTAGGTGGGTCTGCATCAGGCAATCGGGATGCTCGGCCCAAAGCGCGCCCATTGCCTCAAGCTGCTCTGCGGTGGATGTGGGCGAAAAGCGCGGCGTGATGGCGTATCGCGCGCGCCCTTTTTCGTGCCAGCGCTGCAACAACGCCTTGCTGTCATCATAGGCCGAGGCCGGTGTATCCATAAGCCCTTCGGGGGCGTTGCGATCCATGCAGGTTTTGCCGGCAATCGCGGCCATTCCACGCTTTTCGGCGGCGTCAAAGAAGGCGTCGACGCTGGCGGGGTGGATCGTGCAATAACTTGCGACGGTCGTTGTGCCGTTTGCCAGAACAAGGTCAAGGTAGGTATCGGCGGTGGCGCGGGCATAGCTTGGATCGCCAAAGCGCATTTCTTCGGGGAAGGTATAGCTGTTTAGCCAATCGATCAGCCGCTTGCCCCAACTGGCAATGATCGCCGTCTGCGGATAGTGAACATGGGCATCGACAAAACCGGCCATGATAAGCTTGTCACCATAATCGGTGCGATCGGCACGTGGGTAACGCGCGATCAGATCGCTTGCTGTTCCGGTGGCGGCAATGCGGCCGCCGTCGATCAGAACAGCGCCATGGGACTGATGCTTTGCCGCCTCATCGTGCGGCGTTTCAAAGGGGTCGGCACCAAACCCAAGCGTCTGGCCAAGTAGCAGTTGCATATCGCTCTCACTGATTGAACAACGACAGACTTAAAGCCGTAGCTTGCCGAGGTAAATCGCCAATCCCTCTTGTTGGCCTGCCACTGCGGCGGCTAATGTGCCGTGAATAGATTGGGGCGCAGTATGAGTGAACAAGGCGAGGAGAACGAGGCACGCGAAGACAACGCTTATGCGTTGGACGGGCGGATCGTTGACGAAATTGTCGAAGTGGCCGAGGCGGGCGATGCCGCTGCGCTTGATGCGCTGCTTGAACCCTTGCACGTCGCCGACATCGCCGACCTTCTTGAACAGATCGGCAGCGCCGAACGAAAGGCCATCCTGACCCTCTGGGGCGGGAACATCGATGGCGAGGTTCTGTCGGAACTTGATGAGGGTATCCGCGAAGAGGTACTTGCTAGCATCACGCCGGCCGATCTGGCCGAAGCGCTTAGCGAGCTGGACAGTGACGATGTCGTCGATCTGGTCGAGGACATGGACGAGCCGCAGCAAGAGGCGGTTCTTGGCGCACTTCAGGACGCCGACCGGGTTGCCGTCGAACAGGCGCTTTCCTATCCCGAAGAAAGTGCCGGCCGTCTTATGCAGCGCGAGGTCGTCATGGCCCCCGAGCATTGGACCGTGGGTGAGGCGATCGACTTCTTGCGCGGCTCGGACGATCTTCCGGAACAGTTCTACCACATGATCCTTGTCGATCCGCGCACGCGCCCGGTTGGCTATGTCACGCTGGGCCGTCTGCTGGCGGCGCGGCGCGAAACCAAGCTTATGGATCTGACCGAGGAAAGCTTTCGCATAATCCCGGTGGATCAGGATGAGGGCGAAGTGGCTTATGCCTTTAACCAGTATCACCTGATCTCGGCCCCGGTGGTGGATGAGAACGAACGACTTGTCGGTGTGATCACAATTGATGACGCCATGGCCGTTCTTGATGAAGAACTGGAAGAGGACATCCTGCGCCTTGCCGGTGTGGGCGAGGGATCACTGACCGACCGGGTCATTGAAACCGTGCGCGGGCGTTTCCCTTGGCTTGCGGTCAACCTTGTGACGGCAATTCTGGCCTCGCTCGTCATTGCGCAGTTCGAGGCGACAATCACGAAGTTCGTGGCCTTGGCCGTGCTGATGCCGATTGTCGCTTCAATGGGCGGCAACGCCGGAACACAGTCGCTGACAGTTGCCGTCCGGGCCATCGCAACCAAGGACCTTACCGGGTCGAACGTCTGGCGGGTTATCCGCCGCGAGGCGCTTGTGGGGCTGGTCAACGGTTTGATTTTCGCCGTGGTGATGGGAATTGTCGGCCTGCTTTGGTTTGGAATTCCGATGCTGGGTGTCGTCATCGCGGTGGCGATGGTGGTCAATCTTGTCGTGGCCGGATTGGCCGGGGTGATGATCCCGATTTGGCTGGAACGCTGGGGCGTTGACCCGGCGCTTGCCTCGGGCGCTTTTGTGACAACGGTCACGGATGTAGTTGGTTTCTTTGCCTTTCTTGGGCTTGCTGCTTCGGTTCTCTTGTGAATCTGACCGAAAGAAAAGCTGCGGCCCGCAAGGCCGCCTTTGCCCGGCGCGAAGCTGCATTCAGCGCAGGTCACCCCGCCGCTGCGGCCCAGCTTTCGGCGGTTCTGGCGGGGTATCGCGGGGCGCCCCTTGCCGGGTACATGCCAATGCGCACCGAAATTGATCCGCTGGCGGCGATGTCCGAAGCCGCCGCGCATGGGCCGGTTTGCGTGCCCGTGATCGTGGCGCGCGGGCATCCCCTGAAATTCGCAATGTGGGAGCCGGGCACAGAGATGGTCGAGGGGCAGTTTGGCGCGCGCATCCCGCGCGATACAAAGTGGCTAGAACCCGAGATCCTGATCGTTCCGCTTGTGGCCTTTGACAGAACCGGCGGGCGCCTTGGCTATGGCGGCGGCTTTTACGACCGGACGATCGAAAAGCTGCGCCAGCAACGCCCAACCCTGGCCATCGGGTTTGCATTTGGCGCGCAGGAAGACACCGATCTGCCGCTGGAGGACACCGATCAGCCGCTGGACATGATCATCACCGAAAGCGATGTGATCACATTCTGAAACACCCCGCCGCGTCCTTGGCAAAGCACAATCGGGCCCCAGCCTTGCATCTGATGCTTGCCCTTTGAGCCGGGCGCGCCTAGGCATCTGGCATGAGAATTCTATTTTTAGGCGATGTTGTAGGACGTTCCGGGCGCGCGGCGATCACCGGGCGTCTGGCTGCGCTCAAAGCTGAGTGGCGGATCGATTTTGCGGTCGTCAACGGTGAGAATGCAACCTCGGGTGCTGGGCTGTCGGGGGCGCATGCCAAGACGCTGCTTGAGGCGGGGGCCGACTGTGTGACGCTTGGCGATCATGCCTTCGATCAAAAGGACATGGTTCAGTTTATCGAACAGGAACCACGGGTTCTGCGGCCGCTCAACTTTGCCAAGAACGCCCCCGGGCGGGGCTTTCGTGTCTTCAACGTCCCCGGCGGGCGCAAGATACTGGTGACGCAAGTTCTGGGGCAGGTCTTTATGAAGCGGCCCTTCGATGATCCCTTTTCTGCCATTGAAACGGTTCTGAAGGCGCACCCACTGGGCGGTCTGGTTCAGGCCTCACTTGTCGATGTCCATTGCGAGGCAACTTCAGAGAAGATGGCGATGGGCCATTGGTGCGATGGGCGCGCCTCGGTCGTTGTGGGCACCCATACACATGTGCCGACCGCCGATGCGATGATCCTGGAAAAAGGTAGCGCGTATCAGTCGGATGCGGGCATGTGCGGTGACTACCGGTCAGTGATTGGCATGGAAAAGTCCGAACCCATGCGCCGCTTTATCACCGGAATGCCCAAGGGGCGCTTTACCCCGGCCAATGGCGTGGCCACGCTTTCGGGTCTTTTTGTTGAAACCGACGACCGCACGGGCCTTGCCAAACGGGTCGCGATGGTGCGCCAGGACGGTTTGCTAGAGGCCGCCGCGCCGTGAAAGCGCAGCTTTGGCCCGTTCTTGTTCTGGTGATCCTTGGCGCCGGATGGGGGCTGACACAGCCCTTGGCAAAGATCGCCGTCAGTCAGGGCCATCAACCCTTTGGGCTTATCTTCTGGCAGCTGGTGATCGGCGCTTTTGTCATGAGCGTTGTGACCTTCCTGCGGGGAAAGCGCCTGCCAACGACACCTGCGGCGCTGCGCCTTTATGTGATCATTGCGCTGATCGGAACGGTGCTTCCGAATTCAACCTCATATCTGGCGATCTCGCATCTGCCGTCCGGCCTGATCTCGATCCTTTTGTCGCTCGTGCCGATGTTCGCCTTTCCCATTGCGCTTGTCCTTGCGGTGGAAACCTTTGCATGGCGGCGGCTTTTTGGGCTGATGCTTGGGATGCTTGGCGTCGTCATTCTTGTGGCGCCAGAGGCCAGCCTGCCAGAGGCGGCGATGATTGCATGGGTGCCGCTGGCGCTGATTGCGCCACTGTTTTATGGGCTTGAGGGAAATGTTGTCGCCAAATGGGGCACTTTGGGCATGGATGCGATGCAGGTTCTGGCAGGGGCGTCGATTATTGGTGCAATCCTATCCTTTCCTCTGGCAATGTTTTGGGGTCAATGGATCAACCCCTTGCAGCCATGGGGCGCGCCTGAATGGGCGCTGGTTGCGGCATCGCTGGTGCATGTGTCGGTCTATGCTGGCTATGTCTGGCTTGTCGGGCGGGCAGGGGCCGTCTTTGCGGCTCAGGTGTCTTATCTGGTAACGGGTTTCGGAGTTTTTTGGGCCATGCTGGTCTTGGGTGAACGCTATAGCAGTTATTTCTGGCTTGCCGGGATCGTCATGATCCTTGGGGTCTTTCTGGTTCAACCGCGGCGCAGGGTCAGGACGGGCCCGGCCGTTGTGCTGGAAGGTGCCAAGCCATGATCGATCTTGGCCTGTCGCAGGATGTAAGCGCGTTTCTGACCTTGGGCATCGTCCTTGGCATGTTCATCTTCTTTCTGCGTGAAACCTTTCCGGTCGAAGTGACGGCGCTGGCGGGCGTTGCGCTGATGCTGCTTTTGGGGCTTCTGCCCTATGACAATGCAATCGCGGTTTTGGCCAACCCGGCGCCTTGGACAATCGGCGCGATGTTCGTGGTGATGGGCGCATTGGTGCGCACCGGCGCGCTGGACTGGTTTACGCAGATCGCCGAGCGCAACGCCGAGGCGCGGCCGGTGCTGGCCGTCCTTGGCCTTTTGGGCTTTGTCGCGCTTGCCTCTGCCTTTGTTTCCAACACGCCGGTCGTTGTGGTGATGATCCCGATTTTCGTGCAACTGGCGCGCAAGTTGAACCAGCCTGCATCGAAACTGCTTATCCCGCTTTCCTATGCGGCAATTCTGGGGGGGACGCTGACGCTGATCGGCACCTCGACGAACCTTCTTGTCGATGGTGTGGCGCGCGCCAACGGGCTTGCGGCTTTTTCGATCTTCGAAGTGACGCCGCTTGGCATCATCCTAGTGATCTGGGGGATGATCTATTTGCGGTTCATCGCGCCGATGCTGCTTCCGGCGCGCGACAGCATGGCCACGCTTTTGTCCGACAAATCGCGCATGAAGTTCTTTACCGAGGCGGTGATCCCCCCCGACAGCAACCTGATCGGGCGCGAAGTGACGGGCGTGCAGCTTTTCAAACGCGAAGGCGTCCGGCTGATCGACGTGGTGCGCGGTGACGCTTCTTTGCGGCGCGATCTGACCTCTGTCACCTTGCGGGTGGGCGACCGCGTTGTCCTGCGCTCGGCCGTGACCGAACTTTTATCGCTTCAGCGCAACAAGGATCTAAAGCGCGTCGATCAGGTTTCAGCGGTCGAAACATCGACCGTCGAGGTTCTGATCACGCCCGGTTGCAAGATGGTGGGCCGGTCGCTTGGCGGGCTGCGCCTTCGGCGGCGCTATGGTGTCTACCCGCTTGCGGTGCACCGGCGGAACCAGAACATCGGCCGTCAGCTTGATGATTTGATCGTGCGCGTCGGTGACACGCTTTTGCTGGAAGGCGCGCCAGAGGATATTCAGCGCCTTGCCGCTGACATGGACCTTGTCGATGTCTCCAAGCCCTCGGGCCGGGCATTCCGGCGCAGCCACGCGCCTATCGCTCTTGCCGCCCTTGCCGCGATCGTGGCCTTGGCAGGCCTTGGCGTTGCGCCGATCTTTTTCCTGTCGGTGCTTGCGGTTGCTGCGGTTCTTGTCACGCGCTGCATCGACGCGGATGAGGCTTTTGGCTTTGTCGACGGGCGCCTTCTGACGCTCATCTTTTCGATGCTGGCCATCGGCGCGGCGCTTGAGGCGACCGGCGCGGTTGAGCTTATCGCGGGCGCCATTGCCCCGGGTCTTGCGAGTTTGCCGCCCTTCCTGATCGTCTGGGCGGTCTATCTTTTGACCTCGGTCCTGACAGAGCTTGTGTCGAACAACGCGGTGGCGGTTGTCGTCACCCCGATTGCCATTGGCCTTGCCGGGGCGCTTGGAATTGACGCGCGCCCGCTTGTGGTTGCGGTGATGATCGCCGCCTCGGCAAGCTTTGCCACGCCCATCGGCTATCAGACCAACATGCTTGTCTACGGTCCGGGCGGGTACAAGTTCAGCGATTTTCTGAAAGTCGGAGTGCCGCTGAACCTGTCGGTGGGTCTTCTGGCCTCGCTGATCATTCCGATGCTTTGGCCGCTCTGATGCAAAGGATCGCCAAACCTGCCCTTGCGGCCCTGATCTTGGGCGCTTGCGCCGCGCCGCAGGTGGCAGAGCCGCCGCGCGTTGAAACCGTCATCCTTTACCGCCAGACGGTAACCGCGCAGATGAGCGACGGCAGCATCTGTGTCGGGCAGCGCCCACAAGGCGCGCGGCTTTGGTCAGGAACCATGACAGGATGCGCCGCAGCGCCGGTATTTGCCGTGACAAGCCCGCCGCGTGCGGCCCGCCAGATCCTTGCGCCTTCGGCCAAGGCGCAGGTGATCGTCAACGGCCAAGGGTACGGGCCCGTCTGACAGGGCAGGCAAAGCCCTTTGTCTCTAAAGCGGCCAGAAGATCAGAATCGACGGGATCGAAACGACAACGACGATGATCTCAAGCGGCAGGCCCATGCGCCAGTAGTCGCCAAAGGCATATGCGCCGGGGCCAAGGATCAGCGTGTTGTTCTTATGCCCGATCGGCGTCAGGAAGGCGCAGGACGCCGCCACCGCAACAGCCATCAGGAAAGGATCGGGGTTCACGCCCAGCGTTTCGGCCATCTTGATGCCGACCGGCGCTGCAACAATCACCGTCGCGGTGTTGTTCAGAACATCCGACAAGGTCATCGTGACGATCATCAGCACGGTCAGAACAACCCATGCAGGATAACCTGCGGTCAAATCTGTCAGCGCATTGGCGATAAGCGCGGTGCCTCCGGCGGTTTCAAGCGCCGCGCCCAGCGGGATCATGGACCCCAAAAGGACGACCACGGGCCATTCGATGTGATCATAGATTTCGCGGATGGGCAGGATGCCGGTCAGCACAAAGGCAACCACGACAAGCCCAAGGGCGACGGGCAGGTAGATCAGCCCGACACTTGCCGCCGCCACGGCCGCGGCGAAAAGCCCGATGCCAAGCCAGACTTTCTTGTGATCGGTGACCGCCAGCCCGCGTTCGGCCAGCGGCAGCGCGCCCAGCCATTCGGTAACATCGGCGGCGTTTTGCTGCGGCACCAGAAGCAACAGGATGTCGCCGGTCTGTATCGTGGTCTTGCGCACCTGCTTTTTGATGGTCTTGCCGCGCCGCGAGATGCCCAAAAGGACGGTGCTTTGCCGCCAAGCCAGCCCGATTGCCTCGGACGTCTTGCCGTTGATGCGTGACTGATCGGTGACGACAACCTCGATCACGGTTAGGCCTGCGCCGCCAGCTTCCAGCGCCTGCTGGCGCTTCTCGTCCGAGAAATCCAGCGACAGGGCGGCGCGAAATTCGTCCAGAGCATCGGGGCGGGCCTCTATCACGATGGCGTCGCCTGCGGCCAGAACCGCGTTCTGCGAAGTGCCATAGCGCCGCTTGCCGCCGCGAACGAGGCCAAGGATTGCGACATCGTTTTTCTCGGCCGTCTCGTAAAGTTCGGACAGGCGCTTGCCGATGTGCTTGGACCCGGATGGAACGGTCAGCTCGGCGATATAGGCGGCATAATCGTCCATCGGGCTTGAACTTTTGCCGCTGTCGCGCTGCGGGATAAGCCGCCATCCGATCACTGCGACAAACAACAGACCGACAAGCGCCGTGACGCCGCCAACCGGGGCGAAGTCGAACATCTTGAAAGGCTCACCCAGCTGCTTTTCCCGGATAGAGGCGATGATGATGTTGGGCGGCGTTCCGATCAGCGTGACCATGCCGCCAAGGATCGTGGCAAAGGACAGCGGCATAAGCGACAGCCCCGGCGCGCGCCCGGCCTTGCGCGCGGTCTGAATGTCGACCGGCATCAACAGGGCAAGGGCCGCCACGTTGTTCATGAAGGCCGACAGAACGCCACCGATCCCGCCCATCAGCGCGATATGGCCCCCCAAGGATCGTGTACTGTCGACAAGCGTGCGGGTGATCAGGAAAACCGCGCCCGAGCGCACGAGCCCCGCCGAGACGACCAGCACCAGCGCCACAACCAGCGTGGCGGGATGGCCAAAGCCGGTAAAGGCTTCCTTGGTTGGGACAACGCCCAGAACGACGCCGATCATCAGGGCGGTGAAGGCAACCAGATCATACCGGAAGCGGCCCCAGAGAAGCATTGCAAAGACGGCGCCGAAGAGGGCGAATAGTATGATCTGATCCTGTGTCATGGTGACCGGTTTAGCGCCGAGTTGGGCAAGCGTCACGTCGAAACCTTGGGGCCGCAGTGCGGGCCCCCCGTGGCAACGTGGACGAATTTCGCCGAAATCTGTTTCCCGGCCGGGATTGCCGATTGCGGCGCGGGTATCTATAGAAAGCGCTCAAGTTCCGACCACGATGGAGATACCCATGGCAGGCCATTCAAAATGGGCCAACATCCAACACCGCAAAGGGCGGCAGGATGCGGCACGTTCCAAGCTGTTTTCAAAACTGGCCAAGGAAATCACCGTGGCCGCCAAGATGGGCGATCCTGACCCCGAAAAGAACCCGCGCCTGCGCCTTGCCGTGAAAGAGGCAAAGTCACAGTCAGTGCCCAAGGACGTGATCGACCGCGCGATCAAGAAATCGCTGGGCGGCGAGGGCGAAAACTATGAAGAAATTCGCTATGAGGGCTATGGCCCCGGCGGCGTTGCCGTCATCGTCGAGGCGATGACCGACAACCGCAATCGCACCGCCTCTGTCGTGCGTTCGACCTTTTCCAAGCATGGCGGAAACCTTGGCGAAACCGGAAGCGTTTCGTTCATGTTCGACCGCAAGGGTGAGATCGTCTATTCGGCCGATGTCGGCGACGAAGACACCGTGATGCTGGCCGCGATCGAGGCTGGCGCGGAAGACGTCGAAAGCTCGGAAGACGGGCATGTCATCTATTGCGCGGATACTGATCTGAACGATGTCTCGAACGCGCTTGAGGCTGTGCTGGGCGAATCTGAAACGGCCAAGCTTGTCTGGCGTCCGCAAACAACGACAGAGCTTGATCTTGAGGGTATGCAAAAGCTTATGCGCCTGATGGAAGTGCTTGAAGATGACGACGATGTTCAGCGCGTGACGGCCAATTTTGAAGTTTCGGATGAGGTTATGGCCGCGCTTTGATCGGCGCGTCTTGCCGGATGTGAAACTTGGAATTTGGGGCTTGTGACGGCCCGTAATTTGCGATCACCTGCGGTCATGCAAACCGTCAATCGCCCCTTGGCCGGCGTCCTTTGGATGCTTGCTACCGGCCTTCTTTTTGTCGCCGTAACGGCCATCGTCAAACACGTCGGAAGCGGTGTCCCAGCGGCCGAAGCGGCCTTTTTGCGCTATGTGCTGGGGCTTGTCTTTCTGATTCCGATGATGCGGCCGATCCTGAACGCACGCCTGACGCGGCGCCAGATCGGGCTGTTTTCCCTGCGCGGGCTGGTCCATACGATCGCGGTGATGCTCTGGTTCTTTGCCATGACCCGCATCTCGATCGCCGAAGTGACCGCGATGAACTATCTTTCGCCGATTTACGTAACACTGGGCGCTGCGTTCTTTCTTAGAGAGCGCATCGCGCTGCGGCGCATTCTGGCGGTTCTTGCCGCGCTTGTGGGGGCGATGATCATCCTGCGCCCCGGTTTTCGCGAAGTGTCGCCGGGGCATCTGGCGATGCTGGCCACCGCCATTCTTTTTGCGGCGGGGTATCTGATCGCCAAGCAGATGGCCGATGAGGTAAGCCCGCCGGTCGTCGTCGGGATGCTGTCGATCACCGTCACCATCGGTCTTGCGCCCTTTGCATGGGCGGTCTGGGTGACGCCTACGCTGATGCAGGTGTTCTGGCTGTTTCTGGTGGCCTGTTTTGCAACGGCGGGGCATCTGACGATGACGCTTGCCTTCAAGGCCGCACCAATAACGGTGACCCAGCCGGTGACCTTTCTGCAATTGGTCTGGGCGACGCTTTTAGGGTACTTCGCGTTTAGCGAGGCGGTTGATCAATGGGTGCTGCTGGGCGGCGGGGTCATCATGGCTTCGGTCAGTTTCATCACCTGGCGCGAGGCGGTCAGCCGCCTCCGCTCCATCACCCCAACCCATGTAGCAACCAAGGTCTAAGGCGCGGCCCCCCCGGCAAACCATGCCCGGCCGCGCCATCGGTGGCGCATTTTGGACCTGTTGGTTCGGTTTGGCGATTGACCTCTGCGCCCCGGGCGGCAAAGGCTTGTCCCGATAGCGCTGAGGAAGGCAAACGTGTCCCAGAACATCCTTATCTTCATGGTTGACCAGTTGAACGGCACGTTCTTTCCCGACGGGCCTGCCAGTTGGCTGCATGCGCCGAACCTGCGGCGCCTTGCGGATCGGTCGGTGCGGTTTGCAAATACCTATACTGCCTCACCGCTTTGCGCCCCGGGGCGCGCCAGTTTCATGTCCGGTCAGCTTCCTTCGCGCACAGGGGTCTATGACAATGCGGCCGAGTTTGCCTCGGACATCCCGACATTTGCCCACCATCTGCGGCGCGCAGGCTATCGGACCTGCCTTTCGGGCAAGATGCATTTTGTCGGCCCCGATCAGCTTCACGGGTTTGAAGAGCGGCTGACAACCGACATCTATCCGGCCGATTTCGGCTGGACGCCGGACTATCGCAAGCCGGGGGAGCGGATTGATTGGTGGTATCACAACATGGGATCGGTCACCGGGGCGGGCGTGGCCGAGACATCAAACCAGCTTGAGTATGATGACGAGGTTGCCTTTCATGCCCGCGCCAAGGTTCACGATCTGGCGCGCGGCGGCGATGATCGTCCGTGGTGCCTGACGGTCAGTTTCACCCATCCGCACGACCTTTACGTTGCGCGGCGCAAGTACTGGGACCTCTATGAGGGCTGCGAGCATCTTTTGCCGCGCGTTCCGGCCATGGACTACGGTGATCATGACCCGCACTCTCAGCGGCTTTTGGATGCCAACGACTGGCGCAAGTTCGATATCACCCAAGACGACATCCGCCGCGCGCGCCGCGCCTATTTCGCCAACATCTCGTATCTTGACGACAAGATCGGCGAGGTGATCGAGGCGCTGGAGGCGACACGCCAAGAGGCCACAATCCTTTTCGTGTCCGACCACGGCGACATGCTGGGCGAGCGTGGCCTTTGGTTCAAGATGAGCTTTTACGAGGGCGCATCGCGCGTGCCTTTGATGATCGCCGCGCCGGGCGGGCAGGGGCAAAGAATAGACGCGCCCATCTCAACGCTTGATGTCTGCCCGACGCTTTGCGACATCGCCGGTGTCTCGATGGATGAGGTAATGCCTTGGACCGATGGCCAAAGCCTTTTGCCATTGATGCACGGCGCTGACCGCGAGGCGCCGGTTGCCATGGAATACGCCGCTGAAGGGTCCCAGGCGCCGCTGGTGTCGCTGCGTTACGGCAAGTGGAAGTACAATCGCTGCGCATTGGACCCCGATCAGCTTTTTGATCTTCAGGCTGACCCTGAAGAGCTTCGAAATCTGGCGGCTGATCCGCGCCACAAGGGCACGCTGAACAGCTTGCAGGCCAAATCGATGGCCAGATGGGACCTTGATGCCTTTGATGCGGACGTCCGCGCCAGTCAGGCGCGCCGTCTTCTTGTCTATCAGGCGCTGCGCCAGGGGGGGTACTACCCTTGGGACTACCAGCCGCTTCAGAAGGCATCAGAGCGGTACATGCGCAACCACATGGACCTCAACGTTCTGGAAGAGAACAAACGCTTTCCAAGAGGGGAATAGGCATGCTGACGCTTTATGGCCGCGCAACTTCGTCGAACGTACAGGCAGTGATCTGGGCGATGAACGAACTTGGCCTGACATTTGATCGCCGCGATGTCGGCGGCAGTTTCGGGGGGCTTGATACGCCGCAGTTCCGGGCGATGAACCCGCATGGGCGCATCCCTGTCCTGATGCACAATGACGGGCTGGCGATCTTCGAAAGCATGGCCATCCTGCGCTATCTCGGCGCGGTCTTCGCAAACGCGCCTTTCTGGCCGGCCGATCCGGTCGCGCGCGCGCAGGTCGATCAATGGGCCGAATGGGCCAAGATGGACGTGGCGAACAATTTCACCGGCCCGATTTTCTGGCGCGTGGTGCGCACACCGCCCGAACGGCACGATCACGGCGCCATCCGCGCCGCCGTCGACAAGTTCGAGCGTGAGCTTGTAAGCGCAGAGCGGCAGCTTTCCAGCCGCGACTTTCTGGCGGGTGATGAACTGTCCCTGGCCGACATTCCACTTGGCCATGTGCTTTACCGCTACTTCGATATCGACATCGAACGCCGCGACTTTCCCGCTCTCAAGGCCTATTATCAAAGATTGACGCAGCGTCCGGCCTATCGCGAAAGCGTCATGATATCCTACGAAAGCCTGCGAAACACGATCTGAACCCTTGTTTCTTCTTTGCACCAAATACTCACGCCGGAGGCGTTGCCATGACCTATGACACCCAGCCCAAGGCCAGCCATTTTGTCGCCGGCGCCTACCTTGAAGATACCGGCGGCGCCGAGATCGAGGTTATCTATCCCGCAAGCGGAGAGGTGATCGCGCGGCTGCACAGCGCGACGCCGAAAGTGATCGAAGCGGCCATAACGTCGGCGCGGGCGGCGCAAAAGGAATGGGCGGCGATGACCGGGACGGCCCGGGGCCGCATCCTGCGCCGCGCGGCTGACCTTATGCGCGCGCGCAACCGCGAACTTTCCCAGCTAGAGACGATGGATACCGGCAAGCCGCTGCAGGAAACGCTTGTTGCCGATGCAACCTCTGGCGCTGATGCGCTGGAATACTTTGGCGGCGTGGCCGCCACGCTTACGGGCCAGCACATACCGCTGGGTCAGGACTGGGCCTATACCATCCGCGAACCGCTGGGCCTTTGTGTCGGGATCGGGGCCTGGAACTATCCGACCCAGATCGCCTGCTGGAAAGGCGCACCGGCGCTGGCTTGCGGTAATGCGATGATCTTCAAGCCTTCCGAAACAACGCCGCTTTGCGCGCTGAAGGTGGCCGAAATCCTGCATGAGGCGGGCTTGCCAGCGGGGCTTTACAACGTTGTTCAGGGCATGGGCGATGTGGGCGCGGCGCTGGTGTCGGATCCGCGCGTCGACAAGGTTTCGCTGACCGGTTCGGTTCCCACGGGGCGCAAGGTTTATGCCGCCGCCGCCGAGGGCATTCGCCATGTCACGATGGAACTGGGGGGCAAATCGCCCCTCGTTGTGTTTGAGGATGCCGATATCGAAGATGCCGTCAGCGGCGCGATCCTTGGAAACTTCTATTCCTCGGGGCAGGTCTGTTCGAACGGTACGCGCGTCTTTGTTCAGCGCTCTGTGCTAGAGCCGTTCCTTGAGCGGCTGACGGCGCGGCTGGCCGATGCGGTGATCGGCGATCCCTTGGATGAGGCAACAAGTTTCGGGCCTCTGGTCAGTCAGCGGCAACTGGACATTGTCCAAGGCTTCATCGCGCGTGGTCAGGCGACAGGCGCGCGGCTTGTGACGGGCGGCCAAAGGCTTGATCTTCCGGGCTACTACCTGCAGCCAACGGTCTTTGCCGATGTCACCGACGAGATGGAGATCGCGCGCGAAGAAATTTTCGGGCCGGTCCTGTCGGTCCTGACCTTCGATGACGAAGAAGAAGTTCTGCGCAGGGCCAATGATACGCCCTACGGGCTTGCCGCCGGTGTCTTTACCCGCGATCTGGCGCGCGCGCACCGGATGGTGGCGGGGTTTGAGGCGGGGACATGCTATATCAACACCTACAACCTTGCGCCCGTAGAGATGCCCTTTGGTGGATCCAAGCTTTCAGGCGTCGGGCGCGAAAACTCCATGGCCGCAATTGAACACTATTCGCAGCTAAAATCGGTCTATGTCTCGATGGGGACAGTGGAGGCACCGTTTTGACCCATGAAGACATTCACGCAGATCCGCGTGTTAAGCTGGTTGATGTCGTAAAATGGATTGCCACGGCCGTTCAACTGGTCGGCTATGGGCTTACCGGGCTCAACATCGTGCCGTGGAATGTCTTTGCCTTCTTTATCGGCATCTTCCTTTGGTTCGCTGTTGGTGTTCTATGGAAGGACCGCGCGATCATGGTTGTGCATGTCGGGGCCTTCATCTCACTTTTCGGCGGGTATCTGAACGCATGAGAACGCAAGGTAAGGACCGGAAGATGACACAGCGCCTGCGGCCTTGTGCCCGCGGCGAGGTTTGACATGGAAGCAGAGTTTGTAATCGTCGGGGCCGGCTCGGCCGGGTGCGCCATGGCTTACCGACTGGCCAAGGCCGGGCGCGACGTTCTTTTGATCGAACATGGCGGGTCGGACATCGGCCCGTTCATCCAGATGCCGGGCGCCTTGTCCTACCCGATGAACATGTCGCGTTACGACTGGGGCTATAAATCCGAGCCCGAGGCGCATCTGGGCGGCAGAGAGCTGGCCTGTCCGCGCGGCAAGGTGATCGGTGGGTCATCCTCGATCAACGGGATGGTCTATGTGCGCGGCCATGCGCGCGACTTTGACCATTGGGCGGAAAACGGCGCCGATGGCTGGGGCTTTGCCGATGTCCTGCCCTACTTCAAGCGGATGGAAAACTGGCACAGCGGCGGCCACGGCGGCGATCCTGACTGGCGCGGGAAGGGCGGGCCGCTTCACGTCAGTCGCGGCAGCCGCGAAAACCCGCTTGTGAAGGCTTTCGTCACCGCGGGCCAACAGGCCGGCTATCACACGACAGAAGATTACAACGGCCAGCAGCAGGAAGGCTTTGGGCCGATGGATGCCACCATCTGGAAGGGGCGGCGCTGGTCGGTTGCAAACGCCTATCTTCGGCCTGCGCTGAAGACGGGACATTTGCGCGTGATCCGGGCCTTGGCGGAAAAGGTGGTCATCACCGAGGGGCGCGCACAAGGCGTTCAGGTGCGCAGGCGCGGGCGGCGCGAAGTGATCAGCGCCAAAGCCGAAGTTATCATTGCCGCCTCTGCCATCAACTCGCCCGCGCTTTTGATGCATTCGGGCATCGGGCCTGCGGCTGAACTTTCGGGCCTCGGGATCGAGGTGCTTGCCGATCGGCCCGGGGTTGGCAAGAACCTTCAGGATCACCTTGAGGTCTATGTGCAGATGGCCGCCTCTCAGCCGGTATCGCTTTTCAAGTACTGGAACCTTTTCGGGAAGG
This sequence comes from Paracoccaceae bacterium, assembly GCA_030148005.1. Lineage (GTDB taxonomy): Bacteria > Pseudomonadota > Alphaproteobacteria > Rhodobacterales > Rhodobacteraceae > JASBSV01. The sequence continues at coordinate 52,676 of JASBUI010000025.1, forward strand.
CGCGCGTGGGTCTGGAATGGCTGTTGCGCAAGACGGGGCCGGGCGCTTCGAACCAGTTTGAAAGCGCCGGTTTCATCCGCTCGCGCGCGGGCGTCGATTACCCCGATATCCAGTACCATTTCCTACCTATCGCGGTGCGCTATGACGGCAAGGCCGCCGCAGAGGGCCACGGGTTTCAGGCGCATGTCGGACCGATGCGATCGGCCAGCCGGGGGGCGGTGACGCTTGGATCAGCCGATCCGCTGGCGGCGCCGAAAATTCAGTTCAACTACATGTCTGAACCGCAGGACTGGGAGGATTTCCGCACCTGTATCCGCCTGACGCGCGAAATTTTCGGGCAAGAGGCGTTTCGCCCCTATCTGCGACACGAAATTCAGCCCGGCGCGGATGTGCAGACGGACGAGCAGATCGACGATTTCATTCGTGAGCATGCCGAAAGCGCCTATCACCCCTGCGGCACCTGCCGGATGGGGCGCGCCGACGATCCGGCGGCGGTCGTCGATCCACAGTGCCGCGTGATCGGCGTCAGCGGTTTGCGCGTCGCCGACAGCTCTGTCTTTCCGCGCATCACGAACGGCAACCTTAACGCCCCATCGATTATGGTTGGAGAAAAGGCGGCCGATCATATCCTTGGGCGCGATCCGCTTCCGCCCCAGAACGTGGAACCTTGGGTGCATCCCAACTGGCAGAACGCGCAGCGCTAGGCGGTGTCGGCTTCGACCTTTGCCTTGAAGTTCTCGAAAAAAGCGTCGGCCATCTTCTTGGCAAAACCGTCCACGATGCGCGAGCCAAGCTGCGCCAGCTTGCCGCCCACCTTGGCCTGAACGTTATAGGCCAGTTCCGTGCCCTCGGGCACTTCGGTCAGCGTCACCTCGGCGCCGCCTTTTGCAAATCCGGCCACGCCGCCCTTGCCTTCGCCGCTGATCCGGTAGCTTTGCGGCGGCTGCACATCCGACAGGGCGACCGCGCCGCGAAAGGTGGCCTTGACCGGTCCGACCTTCTGTTTGACGACAGCTTCGAACCCGTCCTCGGGCGTGCCGGTCAGCTCTTCACAGCCCGGAATGCAGGCTTTGAGCGTCTCGGCGTTGTTCAGATGCGCCCAGACCTTTTCGCGGGGGGCGGCAATTGTGCGGCTTCCAACCATTTCCATCGGATCGGTTCCTTGATGCAGTTCGCCGCCAATCTAGGGCGGATGGGACGTTTCCGAAAGGGGGCTTGTGGGCCGTTAGCTGGCTGACTGAACTTCGATTTGACGCTCGCGGCGCAGAACAAAAAGGATCGACAGAACGCCCATGATCGCCGTGATCAACATGATCCAGAGAAGCGGGAAGGCCCCGGACTCCGGCGTCAGGCTCACGCCGGCAAGCGCCGACAAAAGGGCGCCGCCGCCGATCATGATCGCCCCGCCAAGCCCCGATGCCGTTCCGGCAAGGCGCGGGCGCACCGAAAGCATGCCAGAGGTCGCGTTGGGAAGAACCATCCCGTTGCCAAGACCGACGAAGGTCATGAAGCCAAAAAAGCTCCACTGAGTGCCAAGGCCCGCGTAGAAAACCAAGAGCGACAGCAGCAATCCAAAGGCAGACAGGATCGTTCCCCAAAGGATCATCGGGTTGATGCCAACGCGGCGCGAATAGCGCCCGGACAGGAAGTTTCCGACCATATAGCCGACCGCAGGCGCGCCAAAGAAAAGGCCCAGATGTTCAGGGTCCATTTCAAAGACGACCGATCCGACAAAGGGCGCGCCGCCGAGATAGGCAAAGAAGGCGCCGCTGGCAAAGGCAGAAGAGGCGCAGTAGCCCCAGAACCGCTGTGATCCCAAAAGCTCGGGGTATTCGCGGGCCTGATCTGCAAAGCTGGTCGCACGGCCCGTCGATGTCTCGCCCACATCGGCCCAGATCAGCGCGTAAAGCGCAACCCCAAGGCCCGCCAGTACAAGGAAGTTCGACTGCCAGCCAAAGGCCGCGTCCAGCATTCCGCCAACCGCAGGGCCGATCATTGGGACGATGGCAATGCCCATGGTGACATAACCGATGACAGAGGCTGCCTCATCCTGTGAAACCATATCGCGCACAATGGCGCGCGACAGGACCATGCCGGTGACGATCACGGCTTGCGCCATGCGAAACAGCAGAAAAACCTCGACCGTGGTGGCCAGCAGGCAACCGATCGTGGCCAGAACAAACAGAGCGGCGCCCCACAAAAGCACGGGCCTGCGGCCATAACGATCCGAGATCGGGCCGACAAAGACCTGAAGGATGCCGTTCATGCCCAGATAAAGCGCGACCGACAACTGCATCAGCCGATAGTCGGTCTGAAAATAGGCCGTCATGTTGGGCAGAGAGGGCAGAAATATATTCATGCTGAGCGCCGAGATGCCGGCGATCAGGACAAGGGTTATGACATGTGGGGGGCTGGTGCGGTTTAAAAAACGCACCTCTTTCGTTGTCTGCATGACCTAGGGGTATGACCAGCTATCAGCCTTGTCCAGTGAGAGTGAACTGTGCGAATTTGCGCAAGTCGGCGTGGCAGGCGCCGATGATAGCGCAAACCCTAATATTTCCGCGCTTTTTACGTTGCAGCGTTTCCAAAGGTTCCCCTACAAGAAAACTGGAGGATCTAAATGTCAGACATCTTGGCCGAACTTGAACAGCGCCGTCAGACTGCCCGGATGGGCGGGGGACAACGGCGAATTGATGCCCAACACTCCAAAGGCAAGCTGACCGCGCGCGAGCGGATAGAGCTTTTGCTGGACGAAGGCAGTTTTGAAGAATTCGACATGTTCGTGGCACATCGCTGCACCGACTTCGGAATGGAAAAGGATCGCCCAGCCGGCGACGGTGTGGTGACAGGCTGGGGCACGATTAATGGCCGGATGGTCTATGTCTTCAGTCAGGACTTTACCGTCTTTGGCGGCTCGCTTTCTGAAACCCACGCCCAGAAGATCTGTAAGATCATGGACATGGCGGTGCAGAACGGTGCGCCTGTGATCGGTATCAACGACAGCGGCGGCGCGCGTATTCAGGAAGGCGTGGCCAGCCTTGCGGGCTATGCCGAGGTGTTCCAACGCAACATCATGGCCTCGGGCGTGGTGCCGCAGATCAGCCTGATCATGGGCCCATGCGCGGGCGGGGCGGTCTATTCGCCTGCGATGACCGACTTCATCTTTATGGTCAAAGACACCTCTTACATGTTTGTGACCGGCCCCGACGTGGTCAAGACGGTCACGAATGAGGTTGTAACGGCAGAAGAGCTTGGCGGTGCATCGACGCATACGCGAAAGTCGTCCGTAGCTGATGGCGCGTTCGAGAACGATGTCGAGGCTTTGGCAGAGGTGCGGCGGCTGGTGGATTTCCTGCCGCTCAACAACCGCGAAAAGCCGCCCGTGCGTCCCTTCTTTGACGATGTCGCCCGCGTCGAGGACAGCCTTGATACACTGATCCCGGCCAATCCCAATTCGCCCTACGACATGAAAGAGCTGATCGAGAAGCTGGCCGATGAAGGCGATTTCTTCGAGATACAGGAAGACTTTGCCAAGAACATTCTGACCGGGTTCATCCGGCTTGAAGGTTCAACCGTTGGCGTGGTCGCCAACCAGCCTATGGTGCTGGCAGGGTGTCTGGACATCGACAGCAGCCGCAAGGCCGCGCGTTTTGTGCGTTTCTGCGATGCTTTCGAAATCCCGATCCTGACGCTGGTTGATGTGCCCGGGTTCCTTCCCGGCACCAGTCAGGAATATGGCGGCGTGATCAAACATGGTGCCAAACTGCTTTTCGCCTATGGCGAGGCGACGGTGCCAAAGGTGACCGTCATCACGCGCAAAGCCTATGGCGGGGCCTATGACGTTATGGCCTCCAAGCATCTGCGCGGCGATTTCAACTACGCCTGGCCTACGGCAGAGATCGCGGTGATGGGCGCAAAGGGCGCGACAGAGATCCTTTATCGGAGCGAACTTGGTGAGCCTGAAAAGATCGCCCAGCGGACCAAGGACTATGAGGATCGCTTTGCCAATCCGTTCGTGGCCGCCGAAAAGGGCTTTATCGATGAGGTGATCCAGCCGCATTCGACGCGCCGAAGGGTGTCACGCGCCTTTGCGTCGCTTCGGGGCAAGCAATTGCAGAACCCATGGAAAAAGCACGACAATATTCCGCTGTAACAATGAAAATGGGGCACAAGTTTGGAATTCCAAGACATACTGAAAGAGGCGGACAGACCGCACATCAAAGCGCTGGACTTTAGCGCATTTGGCCAAAGCGACATTCTGAACTGCGTTCTACAACGCTCAGAGATCCTGTCAGATCAGCGCCGACCGGGTCAGTTGATCCGTGCATGGTCAAATGGTGATGAGGGTCCGCTGTTGCAGGTCGTCGAGCAACTTGGGCCTGAACTTGTCGCACGCACGGCGGCCGTGAATTTCTTGGAGTTCGAAGAGCTTAAGCCAGTACTTGATGAGTTGAAGCCTGAACGCGTCGCAGACATCGGCTGTGGCTACGGCTTCTTTGATTTCTTCTTGAGCCGCGACAGCGACACGAAAATCGTGCTGATCGACCTAGAAGAAAGCGAGGACCGGCACTTTGGTTTTCAGGATGAAGGTTCTGCCTACACAAGTCTTGCCGTGGCGCGTCAGTTCATGATCGACAATGGGATTTCGGCCGAACGGATCAAGACCGTAAACCCTTCCACTTCCGATGTCGGGCGTATTCGCGGCGTTGATCTGGCCGTCAGCTTTCTAAGCTGCGGGTTTCACTACCCGCTTTCGACCTATGAGGGGTTCTTCAGCAAGGTTCTGGCGGGCGGCGGGGCGATGATCGTCGATGTGCGCCAAACACAAGGCAGCGAAAAAGACGCCGAGCTGCAGGAGTACGGCGATACGCGTGAAATCTCGCTCTTTAGCAAGCGCCGCCGCGTGCTGGTTAACTGAGGCCCCGATGGCCAAAGCCGTGTGGCATAGCTGGACAAAAGGCGGGCGCAAAAGCCTTGCTGCGGTTCTGTCGTTGCTTCTGGCCGTGGCCCCGGCATATGCGCAGGAGGATCAGGCAATTGCCGTGCCTTCGGGTCAGCAGATCACGCTGACCGAACAGTTCCTAGAGCCGCAGGAAAATGGCGAGATGTGGTTTCGCATGCGCTTTCTGGCGCCGCAGATCGGAACTGCGGATGACCAGATGACTTATGAGAAATCCGAGGCCGATTTCCTTTACCTCTGCCAGTCGGTGGCGTTGAAACAACTGGATGAGGCTGGCAAATCAGCGCAGGCCATCATCATCACCTTGATGGATCGCCCGGTCGACTTTGGCGCCTCAGACCCGCAGGCCACACAGTTTTTTGAAGCGTTTAGGCCAGAAAACGCCACCTGTATGTGGGAGGATTTATGATGAAACCACAATATGTTGCGGCGCAAGGTTCATCTTCCTGCGGATTTGATGCTTTCGAGTCACATTGGACCACTCCTGCCAATAAAATCCGCTTTCGGTCGTGGTTTTCGGCTATCTTCTTTCAAGGTTATCCCCAAGTAGCCTGTATCTCGAACGAGGGTGAGACAAGCGGCCGTAGTGCGGGCGCTGTCTTAGAAATGAGTAGGAGTGAACTATGTCAAAAAGCATCAAGATCCTGCTGGGCCTGGGCCTGGCAACTTTCGTATCCGCTTGTGCGCAGCAGGCGCAGCAAGAAGAAGTCATCCTGGTTGACCCGGCGCCGATCGATTCCGGCCCCGTCTTTACCGGCAAATACAAGTAAGACTTCTACCGGACGGGCGCGCTTGCCCGTCCGGTACACCGCCCCCACGGGCAGTTTGCAAATGCACGGCCCCGGCGCCGGCCCGACAGAAAGGGCGCGCGCATGCTAAAGCACAGGGGCTTTCCCGGCCGATTGGCGGGCACAGATTACCAGTTTGTCATCCGGCGTCCCAATCCCAAGGGCGTCACCCCGATCACCGAGCGGGCGCGCTTTGCTGATCGCAGGCCAGCCGACCGCCGGGCGGACGCCGGTTTCATGGCCGCGCTCTGGCGACAGTTCGGCGATCAACCCTTTGAGCGTGGCAACCTTGATGCCGGGCGCCTGTCATGGCTTTTCGGGCGCGAAGTGCTTCCTGCGACAGACCCGTTTGACCCGGCCAGTTATGAGGCGCTTCTGGTGATCGACGAGGCGCGGGCAAGGGCAAGCTTTCCGGGCGTGCTGGATGACTGATTTCGGCACCATACCGCGCATGGTTTACCCCCCAATTGGGCGGAAACCGGCCCAAATCGGCACCCTCGTCGATGGGGGGTATTTTTTGCCCGCCACCTCAATCAAGTTCGTTCGCAGGTCAGACGCCTCCAGCAAAACGTCTGACTGTAATTGTCAAAACCGTTACCCTTCCCCTTATTGTCGGCCTGTTCCAGATCGGAGCAGGTCGACAATTCCCCTTGGGGGGCGCCTTGGCGTCAAAAGGGTGTTTCGGCAAGTGCCTGCCGACAGTGTGACTGGCGTAGGTATTCGTGTTGCTGTATTTAAGCGCTGTGCCATAGTTGGGCACTGTAAATGTCCTAGTGGAGGCAATCGAACATGCAGGTTATCAAGCTGGCGACAGCAATCGTATTCACGGCAACCCTTTCGGGCTGCTTGCAAAATGACTCACAGCGTGCCCTTGCGGGTGCGGCTGGCGGCGCGGTTATCGCCGATGCCTTGGGCGGCAATGCCGTCACGGGCGCAGTGGCTGGCGCGGCCGCAGGCGCACTTTGCGACGACGTGCGTCTCTGCAGATAAAATTTGCGCCAAAGCGGCGTATTCACAAACATCGACAATAGCCATCCGGGACCCATTCCCGGATGGCTTTTTTGCGTGCCGGCCAACGGTGCGTGAAGGTAAGAGTTACAGAAGGGACGATAGATGTTCAGCAAGATCCTGATCGCAAACCGGGGTGAGATTGCCTGCCGCGTCATCAAGACGGCGCGCAAGATGGGGATTGCAACGGTTGCAATCTACTCTGACGCCGACGCCAAGGCGCTTCATGTGCAGATGGCGGATGAAGCGGTTCACATCGGCCCCTCACCGGCCAATCAGTCCTATATCGTGATCGACAAGGTGATGGAGGCCATTCGCGCCACCGGCGCCGAGGCTGTGCATCCCGGCTATGGCTTTTTGTCCGAGAACTCAAAGTTCGCCGAAGCGCTGGCGGCCGAGGGCGTTGCCTTTATCGGCCCGCCCGTTGGAGCGATCGAAAAGATGGGCGACAAGATTACGTCCAAGAAGATCGCACAAGAGGCTAATGTATCGACCGTTCCGGGCTATATGGGCCTGATTGAGGATGCCGATGAGGCCGTCAAAATCTCGAACGAGATTGGCTATCCGGTGATGATCAAGGCCAGCGCGGGCGGTGGCGGCAAAGGAATGCGCATCGCGTGGAACGATGCCGAGGCGCGCGAGGGGTTCCAGTCGTCCAAGAACGAGGCTGCAAGCAGCTTTGGCGACGACCGGATATTTATTGAGAAATTCGTGACCCAACCGCGTCATATCGAGATTCAGGTACTGGCGGACAGCCACGGCAACTGCATCTACCTTGGCGAGCGTGAGTGTTCGATCCAGCGCCGCAACCAGAAGGTCATCGAAGAGGCGCCATCGCCGTTTCTTGATGAAAAGACACGCAAGGCCATGGGCGAACAGGCCTGCGCCCTTGCAAGCGCGGTCGGCTATACAAGCGCCGGAACGGTCGAGTTCATCGTCGATGGCGAGCGGAACTTCTATTTTCTGGAGATGAACACGCGGCTTCAGGTCGAGCATCCGGTGACCGAACTGATCACGGATGTGGACCTTGTCGAACAGATGATCCGGGTTGCGAACGGCGAAAAGCTTTCGCTGGCGCAAAAGGACGTCAAACTGAACGGCTGGGCCGTCGAAAGCCGGCTTTACGCCGAGGATCCTTACCGCAACTTCCTGCCCTCGATCGGGCGGCTGACGCGCTATCGCCCGCCGGCAGAAATCGCGACACCCGAAAGCGTTGTTCGCAACGACACCGGCGTCTACGAGGGCGGCGAGATCAGCATGTTCTACGATCCGATGATCGCCAAGCTTTGCACATGGGCGCCGGACCGCAAGACGGCCATCGCGGATATGCAGGATGCGCTGGATGCCTTCGAGGTCGAAGGTATCGGCCACAACATTCCCTTCCTCTCTGCGGTGATGGGCCATCCCAAGTTCACGTCGGGCGATATGACAACCGCCTTTATTGCCGAGGAATATCCTGACGGCTTTGAAGGTGTCAGCCTGCCCGACACAGACCTTGGCAGGCTTGCAGCCGCCGCAGCCGCAATGCACCGCGTGGCCGAGATCCGGCGCACGCGCATCTCGGGCCGGATGGACAATCACGAACGCCACGTTGGCGAGGATTGGGTGATCTCGCTTCAGGGCAAGCGGTTTGACGCGGTGATCAAGGCCGACCGCGGCGGCGCCACGGTGACCTTTGACGATGGGGCAGAGCATCGGGTCACCTCGGACTGGACGCCCGGCGACAGCCTTGCGGTTCTCGATGTGGATGGCACCGAGATGAAGGTAAAGGTCGGCAAGATATCGGGCGGCTTCCGGATGCGCTATCGCGGCGCGGACATGGCGGTGCATGTACGCACGCCCCGTCAGGCGGAACTGGCCGCCTTGATGCCCGAAAAGCAGGCGCCTGACACATCGCGGCTGCTGCTCTGCCCGATGCCGGGGCTTATCGTCGGGATCGCGGTTGAGGTTGGCGACGAAGTTCAGGAAGGCCAGCCGCTTTGCACCGTTGAGGCCATGAAGATGGAAAACATCCTGCGGGCCGAACGAAAGGCCAAGGTGGTCAAGATCAACGCCGCCGCCGGAGACAGCCTTGCGGTGGACGAAGTGATCATGGAATTTGAATGACCCCAAGCGGTCCCCGCTCTCTGGCTGTTGCGGCCGTCGCGGGCGCGGCAGGCGGCTTTGCTCTGCTGGCAGCGGTGATTTTGTCGGCAACGAACGGTGTCGCTGAATATCCACTGGACGATGTATACATCCATTTGGCCATTGCCGAGCAGATTGCGTCAGGTGGATATGGTGTTAACGCAGGCGAGGCGGCGTCGGCCTCGTCCTCGCCGCTTTACTCTCTTTTACTGGTGCCCTTTGCAGGTACGGATTTCCAGCGTCTGCTTCCGCTTTTCTGGAACCTTCTCGCGCTTGGTGCGGCTTCCTGGCTTTTTGGCCTGATACTTTGGAGGGCCGGGGCGCGGGGACCTGCGGCAATTGTTACGGCATTCATTGTGCCGCTGTCGCTTAATATCTGTGGGCTTGCGACCGCCGGTATGGAGCATACGCTGCATCTGGCGTTCAGCCTTGCCACGCTCTGGGCAATCGTCCGCTATGTCGATACCGGACGACTGCCCGGGTGGCTGTTTCCCTGCGTTGCCATTCTACCGCTCTTGCGGCCCGAAGGAATTGCCCTGGCACTTTGTGTTCCACTGGTGGTCGGGCTCCGGCGCGAGCTGCGTAGCGCCTTGGTTCTGGCGACACTTGCAGTTCTGCCTCTGACCGCCTCTGTCGCGATCCTGTACGGGCTGGGTCTGCCTGTGATGCCCAATTCGGTGGCCGCCAAACTGGCGTTGGGCGCCGTAACTACCGGCGGGCCGTTGGCGCAGATGGCAGAAAACCTGACCGGATCCTCCGGAAGGCTCCTTCTGGGTCTGGCGTTGGGCTGTCTTGCGGCGCTGGCAACTTCCTCGGGGCGGGCAATGTGGCCTGTGGTCGTTGTGACCGCCTTGCCGCTTTTGGCGCATCTGTTTGCCGGACAGATCGGCTGGTACAACCGCTACGAAGGCTATTCCATCAGTTTGGGCGTTGCCGGTATATTGCTTTTGTGGCTGCCACGCATGCGCACCGCCGCAGTGCGCGCAGCGATGCCTTTGGTCCTCGTGGGGTTCGTCGGGCTGATCTATTCCCGATATGTTGATACGTGCACCCGCCAGCGCGCGCGGGGTTTATTTGCAGCAGGCCCAGATGGCGCGGTTCGCAGCCGATTTCGTCAAGGCACCGGTGGCGGTGAACGATCTGGGCCATGTCGCATGGCGCAATCCGAACTACGTGCTCGATCTGTTTGGTCTTGCCAATGGCGACGTCTTAAGAACGCGGCTTGGCAATCCGCCGCCCGGATGGGGTGATGCATTCACACGTCAAAGAGGCGCCGATCTGGCGATGATATATGACCATTGGATCGGCTCGGCGCGCGGTCCGAATTGGGTGCTTTTGGGTGTGCTGGCCTTTGACGGCTCAAAAGGCGCGCTAGGTGGAAACGCTGTGTCGTTTTATGCCACCCGGCCAGAGGCGGCGGCGGGGCTTAATAAGCTTTTGAATGAGTTTGTGCCAACGCTTCCACAAGGGGCACGGTTCACCTTTGCCAAAGTGGACGCAACTTGAAGGATCGGGTCGTTCGGCTTGAACCTTTGCGCTAGTTGCCCAGCCCCTGCTGATCGCGGATTTCCAGCTGGCGCAGTGGCAGGCTGTCGATCGCGCGTGAAAGTTCGCGCACGTTCCATGGGAAAGGCTTGCGCAGAACCACGCCGCCGTCCTTGTCCATCAGCACCATCATGAACCCGCGCGGGCGCAATTTGTTGCGCCAGTCAGAGTTCTCATCGGGCTTTGCATCGACCACGATGACCACATCGCGTTTGATCAACTCGCCCTGTTGTTCCTGCAAAAACCGAATCTGATCGCGATAGCGCGGGTCGTTTTCATCGTCGGCAAAGACGACAACGGGGCGCTTTTTCCACAGAAAATCGTTCAAGTTAACTTCAATTGCGGGCAATGGGGTCAGCTCTTCGGACACGGGCTCGGCCGCTTGCGCCATCGCGGCGAGCGGCAAAAAACCGGCTAACGTCAAAGAGATAAGCAGTTTCATAAAGGCTCCTTGTGGTACCAATATAGGCCGCTTTGATCGCTTGCGAAGGGGCAAATCGTTGATTTCACGCGAACTTGGCAAATCCGTGGTTAACCCAGTGGTGGCCCGGGGGCGACTACATTCTTGGCGGGCCAGAGTTTTGTGCCCGGCGCCTTTGGGGGAAAACGCCTAAATTGGATGTAACGCTGCATATCGGTGCCCACCGGTCGGGCACAACGACGCTTCAGAGGTTTCTGAGGGCGAACAGGTGCTGTCTGGACGATCATGACATTGGGTACTGGGGGCCGGAGCGCACGCGCTCGGGCCTTTTCAGCGGTCTTTTCAAGAACCCTGCGCATGTAACGCGCGACAGTCTGCGACGCGCGCGCCGGTCGTCCGGCCTTATCCAGATTGAGCTGGAGAGGTTTGAGCGATCGGGCATGAAAGAGCTGATTGTCAGCGAAGAGAACATGCTTGGCGGGCTTTTGGAAAACATCTCTCGCTGCCGCCTTTATCCCAACGCCGGTGACCGGCTGGCGCGGTTTCGGCGGGGATTTTCGGGCAGGCGGCTGCGTATCGCGCTATCGATCCGGTCCTATGACAGCTACTGGACCTCGGCCTTTGGATTTGCGGTCATGCGGGGCTATGATGTGCCGGGAACGCCCGTTCTTGACCGGATGGTGACCCAGCCGCGCCGCTGGAAGACGATCATCCTGGCGCTGGCCGAAGTTTTCCCAGAGGCCGAGATTATCGTCTGGCCGTTCGAGGTCTTTGGCGGGCTGCCCGACATGCAGCTTCAGATGCTCAGCCGCGCGGAAAATATTCAGGGTCTGCGACATAGACGTTGCTGGCTAAATGCCTCTGCTACATGCGATAAGCTGCGCAAGGCCCTTGCCGAACGCGGCTCTGATCCTGGCCAGATCAAGGGTGATCATGGCCGCTGGAAACCCTTCGGTGCAGACCATATCATGGCACTGCGCGGGCAATATGGTGAGGATCTTGCCTGGCTCAGGTCCGGCGGGGCGGCGAATGTGACATTTATCCCGGACGTTCAGACGCATGAACGGCGGGCTGGGGAAGAAAGAGGATGTGACTATGGCGACATCGAAAGGCAACTGGGCTGAGCGCGCGGAAAAGGAACTGCGCGGGCGCCCGCTGGAAGAGCTTACCTGGAAGACGCCCGAAGGGATCGATGTTGCCCCGGTCTATGGTCCCGAAGATGCCGAAGGTCTGGACCATATGGGCTCTATGCCCGGGGAGGCGCCGTTCACGCGCGGGCCGCGGTCGACCATGTACGCCGGGCGGCCTTGGACTATTCGCCAATACGCCGGTTTTTCGACGGCCGAGGAATCAAACGCGTTCTACCGCAAGGGGCTTGCGGCCGGGCAACAGGGCGTGTCGGTCGCCTTTGATCTGGCCACGCACCGCGGCTATGACAGCGACCACGAACGCGTCGAGGGTGATGTCGGCAAGGCGGGCGTGGCAATCGACAGTGTCGAGGACATGAAAATCCTCTTTGACGGTATCCCGCTGGACAAGGTCAGCGTCTCAATGACGATGAACGGCGCGGTGATCCCGGTTCTGGCCAGTTTCATCGTGGCCGGCGAAGAGCAGGGCGTTGATCGCGCGGCCCTTTCGGGCACCATTCAGAACGACATTCTGAAAGAGTTCATGGTGCGCAACACCTATATCTACCCGCCCGAACCTTCGATGCGCATCGTTTCGGATATCATCGAGTTTACCTCGCGCGAGATGCCCAAGTTCAACTCGATCTCGATCTCGGGCTACCACATGCAAGAGGCCGGCGCGAACCTTGTGCAAGAGCTGGCCTTTACGCTTGCCGACGGCAAGGAATACGTGCGCGCGGCGATCGAACGGGGCATGGATGTTGATGCCTTTGCTGGGCGCCTTTCGTTCTTTTTCGCCATCGGGATGAACTTTTTCATGGAGGCGGCCAAGCTGCGCGCGGCGCGGTTCCTCTGGCACCGGATCATGAGTGAGTTCAATCCCAAGAAACCGGGAAGCCTGATGCTGCGCACCCACTGCCAGACCTCGGGCGTATCGCTTCAGGAACAGGATCCCTACAACAACATCGTGCGCACCGCCTATGAGGCGATGAGCGCGGTTCTGGGCGGCACGCAGTCGCTGCACACAAACTCATTCGATGAGGCTATTGCGCTGCCGACCGAGTTTTCCGCGCGCATTGCCCGCAACACCCAGCTGATCCTTCAAAATGAGACGGGCGTGACCAATGTGGTCGATCCGCTTGCAGGGTCCTACTACGTTGAAAAGCTGACCGCCGATCTGATCGAAGAGGCGCAAAAGCTGATCGATGAGGTGGACGCGATGGGCGGCATGACCAAGGCTGTGGCCAGCGGCATGCCCAAGCTGCGCATCGAAGAGGCCGCCGCACGGCGTCAGGCGGCGGTGGACCGGGGCGATGAGGTGGTCGTCGGGGTCAACAAGTTCCGCCTTGAACAGGAAGACCACCTTGACGTGCGCCAGATCGACAACTCGGCCGTGCGCGACGCACAGATCAAGCGCCTTAAGGACATCCGTGCCAGCCGGGATCAGGCCGCCTGCGACGCCGCGCTTGGCGCGCTGGAAGAGGCCGCGCGCAGCGGTACGGGCAACCTTTTGGAATTGGCAACAGAGGCCGCGCGCACCCGCGCGACAGTGGGCGAAATTTCCTTGGCTATGGAAAATGCGTTTGGGCGGCACAGGGCAGAGGTAAAGACATTGGCAGGCGTTTACGGGGCGGCCTATGAGGGCGACGAAGGTTTTGCAGCGATCCAGAAGGACGTTGAGAATTTTGCCGCTGACGAAGGGCGCAGGCCGCGCATGCTGGTCGTGAAAATGGGTCAGGACGGGCATGATCGCGGGGCCAAGATCATCGCCACCGCCTTTGCCGACATCGGGTTCGACGTTGATGTCGGCCCGCTTTTCCAGACACCGCAAGAGGCAACGCAGGACGCCATCGACAACGACGTTCATGTTGTCGGCATCTCCAGTCAGGCGGCGGGCCACAAGACGCTTGCGCCCAAGCTTATCGAAGCGCTGCGCGACGCCGGCGCGGGTGAGATCATCGTCATTTGCGGCGGCGTCATCCCCGCACAAGACTATGATTTCCTTAAGAAAGCTGGCGTAAGCGCGATTTTCGGCCCGGGCACGAACATCCCCAAGGCGGCCTCTGAGATACTGGCGATCATCCGCGCGGCGCGCGCGGGCGCATAGACGAAAAGGCTTCTACCGGTTAGGTTTGATCCATGCATATCGCGATCATCGGCGCAGGGGGAATTGGCGGCTTTCTGGCCGCGCGGCTTTTGTCTGTCGGCCAGGATGTTTCGATCTTGGCGCGCGGCGCGCATCTTGAAGCGATCCGCAAGGGCGGGCTTCGCCTGATCGAACCTGAGGGTGAGATCCTTGTTCATCCCCCCAAGATCAGCGCCGATCCGGGCGATATCGGTGATGCCGATCTGGTGATCTGCGCGGTCAAGGGGCCGCAGATGGCGCAAGCGGCGGCGATTGCGGGCCAATGGCTTAAACCCGATGGCGTGGCGCTGCCGTTTCAGAACGGCGTGGGCGCAACCGAAGCCTTGGCCAAAGTGGTCGGCGCGCACCGGGCGCTGGTGGGGATTGCAAAAATCTTTTGCAACATCACCGCACCGGGCGTTCTGACGCGGTACGGCGGGCCGGGGGCCTTTATTTTCGGCGATCACCATGGATCGCAAGATACTGATAAAGTGTCGGAAATTCGCAGCGCCTTGGATTTGGCCGGCGTCGATGCGCCGCGCGTTGCGGATGTGAACGTCGCCCTGTGGGAGAAGTTTCTGCTGTTCAGCGCGGCAAGTTCGATGACCGCCGGGGCGCGTTGCCGTTTTGGCCAGATCCGCGAAGATCCCGATATGGCCTCGGCCTTCCACCATCTTGTGGCCGAAGCCTATGCCGTTGCCCTTGCGCGCGGCGTGGCGCTGGAACAGGACAGCGTTGAGCGCACGGTTGAAATCCTTCAGAATCTGCCTGCCGAGGGGCGCACATCGATGGCCCATGACGTTGAGCTTGGCAAGCCGCTTGAGTTGGACAGCGTTGGCGGCGCGCTTTTGCGCATGGGCCGCGAAAGCGGCGTGCCAACGCCTTATACCCACGCTTTTGTTGCGGCGTTGACCCCCTTCAAGGAGGGATCGGGTGGCTGAGGGCGGCGCAGGGCCCACCAAGCGCCCGGTCATCGTGGCCGGTATGGCCTTAGGCGTGGTATGGGCAATTGCGCTGGTCTGGATCGGGGTCACACAGGTGCCTTTGCCGATCTTTTCGCTGCTGCCGGTTCTGGCCTTTTCCTTTCTTGGGCCGGGCATCTTCCTGATGCTTCTGATCGGGCGTCTTGCGCAGCGCCGGTTCTTTGACGATGCGATCATTGATGGCCAGCCCTTTGCGGACCACTCGGGGGCGGAAATTGACCAGCGCGTTCTGACAAACACCGTTGAACAGATTGTGCTGGCCTTATGCCTTTGGCCGGCCACGGCCTATCTTGCGGGCAACGCCGGGCCCGGCCTTGTTGCCACTCTTGGGGTGGGGTTCCTTCTGGCGCGGCTGATGTTCTGGGCGGGCTATCACTTGTCGCCGCCACTTCGCGGGTTCGGGTTTGCCGCCACCTTCTATTCCACGATTGCCGCGCTGGTTTACAGCATCGCCCATTGGGCGTTCTAGGCGAATTTTCTCAAAGCGTCTTTCTGCGGTTGCATGGACCGGCCGCTTGGGGTCTTTTGCGGGGCGTTGGGCGCAATGATCGGTCTGCCCGCCAAAGGTTTTAATGATGCTGAGATTTGATCACTTTGCTATTTTGGCACGCTCTCTGGACGAGGGGTGCGAATGGGTTTCAAAGCACCTTGGGGTGGATCCCGTGCCCGGCGGAGAGCATCCGCTGATGGGTACGCACAACCGGCTTTTGTCATTGGGGCCAAAGGCTTATCTTGAAGTGATTGCGATCAATCCCGCCGCGCCTTCACCGGGGCGGCCACGGTGGTTCGATCTGGACAATTTTGACGGGCCGCCCTGCGTGGGAAACTGGGTGGCGGCGTCGGATGACCTTGGGGGCGACCTTGCGCTTATGCCTGCGGGCACGGGCCTGCCAATGGCGCTTTCGCGGGGCGATCTGCGCTGGACAATGGCGGTGCCGGATGACGGGCGGCTGCCATTTGACGGGGCCTCGCCTGCGCTGATTGAATGGACGTGCGATGCGCATCCCGCCCAGCGTCTTCCCGATATGGGGCTGCGCCTGAAATCCTTGGAAATCTCCCATCCGGAAGCTGATGCGCTTGATCGCCATCTTGGCGCTTTGCTGAATGATCCGGCCATCACGTTGCACCCCGGCCCGGCAAAGGCGCTGCGGGCCACGATTGAAACGCCATCCGGCCTGCGGGTGCTGGAATGACCGTCCGGCTGGCAACCCAAGCCGATTGCGCCGCAATTGCCGAGATCTGGAACCCGGTGATCCGCGAGACGACGATCACTTTCAACCCGGTCGAAAAGTCGCCCGAGGATATCGCCGCCTATCTTCGCGAAAAAGAAGAGAGCGGCGGCGCGACCTTTGTGGCCGAAGGCGAGGGCGGGCAGGTTATGGGCTTTGCCACCTATGGCCAGTTTCGCGGCGGGCTGGGTTACCGGTTCACGGCCGAGCATTCCATCGTTCTGGGCGAGGGTGCGCGCGGCCTTGGGATCGGGCGCCAGCTGATGGCAGCGATCGAAGATCACGCGCGCGCACGCGGAATTCACACGATTTTTGCCGGGGTTTGCACCGAAAATGCGGCCGGGGTCGCCTTTCACAAGGCGATGGGCTTTGAATCGCGCGCGGTGCTGCCGCAGGTGGGGTTCAAGTTCGGGCGCTGGCTTGACCTTGATCTGATGCAAAAACGTCTGGGCCCGCCTGACAGTGGCGCAAAGGCTGGCTAGGATAGAAGAATGTCGATCTGGACCCGCATATCCGAAGCGCTTGCCGCGCTGGCCAAGGGCGAAAGCCTTGGCGCCGTGTTTGAGCGTCTGCGCACGCCGCCCGAACGCACGGTGGCCTTTGCAATTGCGGTGATTGCGCTGGGCGCCAAGGTGGCCAAGGCCGACGGTCTGGTCACCCGCGATGAGGTGGCCGCCTTTCGCGAGGTGTTCCAGATACCCGAGGCCGAAGAGGAAAACGCCGCCCGCGTCTTTAACCTTGCCCGGCAGGATGTCGCCGGTTTCGAAGAATACGCGCGGCGCATCAAAAAGATGTTCGGCGAGGATCAGATGGTCCTGACCGACCTGATGGACGGGCTTTTCCATATCGCGCTGGCGGATGGCGAATACCACCCCAATGAGGATGAGTTCCTGCACATCGTGGCCGAGATTTTCGGCCTTTCTGAACGTGATTTCAGGGGTTTGCGCGCGCGCCATGTTCCCGGCTCGGTCCCCGATCCTTATGACGTTCTGGGGGTGGAACCGGATGCAACCTTGGACGAAATTCGCGCAGCATGGCGGCAAAAGGTGCGCGATACGCACCCTGACAGGATGATGGCGCGGGGCGTTCCGATAGAGGCGGTAAAGCTTGCCGAAAAGCGGCTGATCGCGATCAACGAGGCCTGGGAAGAGATCAACCGGGACGCGGCCTGAGCGATGCGTATCGCGACCTATAACGTTGAATGGTTTGACACGCTTTTCGAAGATGACGGGACGCTTTCGGACAACAATGAATGGTCTTCGCGGCGCGATGTGACCCGGCGCGAACAGATCGCGGCGCTGGGCGAGGTGTTTCAGACGATGGACGCCGATGCCGTCATGGTCATCGAAGCGCCCGATACAAGCCGGCGCAGATCGGGAACGGTCGCGCTTGAAAACTTTGCCGCGCGGTTTGATCTTAGGGCGCGCAAGGCGCTGATCGGTTTTCCCAACGACACCCAGCAAGAGATCATCCTGCTTTACGACCCTGACGTGATGTCTGCACGCCACGCCCCCATGGGCGAGGATACGGGCAAAAAGGGCTCTGGCCAGGCGCCCCGCTTTGACGCGGTGTTCCGGATCGATCTTGATATCGACGCCACCGCCGACGTCGTGCGGTTTTCCAAGCCGCCGCTGGAAGTTGCGGTCAAAACCGCCAGTTCAGAGTTTCGAATGATCGGCGTTCACGCAAAATCCAAGGCGCCTTATGGGGCCAAAACCCCCGATGAAATCATGCAGCTGTCGATTGCCAACCGGCGCAAGCAACTGGCGCAATGTATCTGGATCCGCCAGCGCGTGGATGAGCTTTTGGCGCTGGGCGAGCCGCTGATCGTGCTGGGGGATTTCAACGATGGTCCGGGGCTGGACCAGTACGAAAAGCTGTTTGGGCGCGGCGGGGTGGAAATTGTGCTGGGCGGGCCCGAGGATACGCCGCTTTACGACCCGCACGCGCGCATTGCGCTGAACCGGCGCATTGCGGCTGTCCCGGCAACCTCGCGCTTTTACATACCGGATCAGGGTCGCTATCTTCAGGCGCTTTTGGACTATGTCATGGTCTCGCCGGACTTGCGCGAACGCGGGGCAAACTGGCGAATCTGGCACCCGTTTGAGGACGCTGAATGCTATGGCAGGCCAAGCTTGCGAGATGCGCTTTTGAAGGCGTCGGATCACTTCCCCGTCACGTTAGATATTGATCTATAGCGCTTTCTTTGCCGCCTTGAGACCGCGCAGAACATTGATTTGGGTAAAGCGCGCCGCCGGAGTATACTGCGCGCATGAAACATCGCATCGCATTGGCCGTTCTTGTCAGTTTTCTGGCGCTTCCCGTTCACGCCCAGCAGGGCAAGGACATGGAAGAAGGTATGGATTTGCTGTCGCAGGGCGCGCGTCTTTTCCTGCGCGGTCTGGTTCAGGAACTGGGCCCCGCCCTTGCCGAAGTGGAACAGGCGCTGGGCAATATCAACGCCTATCACCCGCCCGAGGTGCTGCCCAATGGTGATATCATCATCCGGCGCAAGCAGGATATGCCAGCAAAGCCAGAGCCGCTTGGCGAGGGCGAAATAGAGCTTTAGTTCTCGATCACGATCGACGTTTCGGCGTTCAGCGACGAGCCAAGAGAGGCAAGGCGCGCCTCGGCAACCTCGCCCAAGAGGCCTGCGTCACGCTCACGCATCACAAACTCCAGCTTCTTTTTCTTGGGGTAATGGCGCAATTGCCCCATGTGTTTCTGGGTCGAGACAGAGAACATCGCCCCAAAGCGCATCGCCTTGCCCAGAACCTCGGCGTCGATGATGTCTTTTTCCGGCAACATGTTGATAAGGTTTTCAAAACGTGAGCCAGAGCGGTTGTTCTTGTAGCGATGCAAAAGCGCCAGACCCAGAAAGATGCGTTCCGGATGGTTCAGCCCGCCAAGGTTGGCGCGGGTTGCGTTGTCAAAACAGACCTCGGCGCGATAGTCGGGATGCGCGCGCCATGTCACATCGTGCAAAAGGCAGGCCGCTTTGACCAGACGCATCCGCGAATAGGGGGCGTTCTTGTAAAGCGGGGCAAGAAAGTCATAAAGCGTTTTGCCAAAGCCGGGGAAACGCGCGTCTTTCTTTTCCGAAAAGCGGCAGGCCTCGACCAGCGGGTCACGGTCGCGCAGGCGCTGGGGCATCTGTTCGTAAAGCAGCCCCTCGCGGATGCCATATGCCGAAACGGCAAGCTCACGCGGGCGAAAGGCCGACAGCAGTCCCTTTAGAACCTCTGCGGCGAGCGGTACCAGCGAAATACGCGCCTCGGAAATGCCGGACATGGTTCGCAATAGTTCAGGATCGGTTTTCTGGATCCAGTCGACGGTTTTGGAGGTGTCGGCAGGGGTCATCCTGTATTCGTGCAGAACCGCTAGCGGATAGCCCCGGCGCAGCATATCAAGCCGGGCAATCGCGCGCCAAGATCCGCCGACAAGGAAAAGCCGCTTGGGCCGCTCGGGAAAGGTTTCGCGCAGCTGGGCCAGCGTGTCGTTGATCTTGGCCTTTCTGGCTTTGCGCCCGCCGGGCAGATCGCGAAGCTGCATCGGGGCAAGGGGCGTGCTGATACAGTCGCCCACGCGCCCGTCTTCAAGACCGGCAAGTTCCATCGAAGCGCCGCCGATATCACAGGCAAGCCCGTTTGCGCCGGGCCAGCCCAAAAGGACGCCCTGCGCTGACAGACGCGCCTCTTCGCGCCCGTCGACCACGTAAAGTTTAAGGCCGGTTTTTTCCAGAACCTCGGTACAAAACTCAGGTCCATCAGTCGCCTCGCGCACGGCGGCGGTTGCAACGGCGCTGAGCGGCGCAAGGCCCATGCCCCGCGCCAGCATCTGAAAACGGGTGATGGCGGTCAGCGCGCGGCGGCGCCCTTCGGGGTTCAGCCGGCCGGTTTCGGCAATGCCGATGCCCAGACCGCACATGATCTTTTCGTTGTAGAAATAGGCAGGTGAGCGGGCCGCGCCGTCAAATACCACAAGCCGGACAGAGTTGGATCCAACGTCAACCACGCCGACCCGTGACAGGGCCCGAGCGCTTGGATCATCGAACAGTGGCCGATCAAAGGGGCCCCAGTCGTGGTGACCGGGCTCGCTTGCTCCATCCATTCGACTGTCCCCTGCTGTGGCAAAGTCATTTTTGCGCGAGCAGGGCGGCGGCGTCAATCTTTTGCGTGAGCAAGTTTCGGAACATCCTTGGCTCCGGCGCTTCCACGCCCGGAAAGCGAAGGGTTTTCCATGAAAAAGCGGTGGCAATTGAACGGCTGATCGCCCGCGTCGGGGCGGATAAAGGTGCCATCGGCGGTCAGAACCCAGCTTTGCGCCTGATCGGCAAGGTTGGCGGCCATCACCTGATTGACGATCTGGGCTTTGACGGTGGCGTTTGTGGCCTCGACCAGCGTTTCGACACGCCGCCAAAGGTTGCGGTCCATCCAGTCAGCCGAAGAGATGAAGACGCGCGCCTTTTTCGAAGGCAGGCCATGACCGTTGCCAAAGCAGACGATGCGCGAGTGTTCAAGAAAGCGCCCGACGATCGATTTGACACGGATGTTCTCTGACAGGCCCTTGATGCCGGGCCTCAGACCGCAGATGCCGCGGATCACAAGATTGATGCGCACGCCCACCTGGCTTGCCTTGTAAAGCGCGTCGATCACGTCAGGTTCGATAATGGCGTTCAGTTTCGCCCATATCTCGGCCGGGCGGCCATTGCGGGCGTGTTCGGCCTCTGCCTCGATCATCTTCAGAAGGTCGGTGCGCAGCGTCAGGGGCGAGATGGACAGGTTTTCAAGGACATCGGGCTGGGCATAGCCCGAAAGGTAGTTGAAAACCTTGGTCGCATCGCGGCCCAGCGCCTTGTCGCAGGTGAAAAGCGAAAGATCGGTGTAAACGCGGGCGGTAATCGGGTGATAGTTGCCGGTGCCATAGTGGGTATAGGTCACAAGCTCATTGCCTTCGCGGCGCACAACGACAGAGATCTTGGCGTGTGTCTTGTAGTGCATGAAGCCATAGACGACATGCGCGCCGGCCCGCTCCAGCCGCCGCGACTGGCGGATGTTGGCCGCTTCGTCAAAGCGCGCTTTAAGCTCGACAAGGGCGGTGACGGATTTGCCCGCCTCTGCCGCTTCGCAAAGCGCGGCAACGACGGGGCTGTCGCGTGAGGTGCGGTAAAGCGTCTGTTTGATCGCCACCACATCGGGATCGCGCGCGGCCTGATCAAGAAACCGGATGACCATGTCAAAGGTTTCATAAGGGTGGTGCAGCAACATGTCCTTTTGGCGGATGGCGGCGAACATATCGCCGTTGTGATCCTGAACACGTTCGGGCACGCGCGGGGTAAAGCTTGGCCACAAAAGATCGGGGCGGCTTTCGATCACCAGTTCGGACAGGTCGGCCACGCCGATCAGCCCGTCAATTTCGACCACCTCTTCTTCTTCGACGTTAAGTTCACGCATGATCAGGCTGCGCAGCATCGCAGGGGCATCCGCTGACAGTTTCATGCGGATAACTTCGCCACGGCGGCGGCGTTTCAGCGCGGTTTCAAACTCGCGCACCAGATCTTCGGCTTCTTCTTCCAGTTCCAGATCACTGTCGCGCAATACGCGAAAGGCGCAGTGGCCCTTGGTCTTGTAGCCGGGAAAGAGGCTTGAGAGGTGCAGCAGCAGCAACTCTTCCATCGGCAGAACGCGGTAGATGCCGTCGTCCGCGGGCAGCGGGATGAACCGGGCGATCTGGTTGGGAATGGGCAAAAGCGCCAAAAGCGGGCGCTTGTTGGCCTTGCGCTCTAGCTGCAAGGCCAGGGCAAACCCGGTGTTGGGGATGAAGGGAAAGGGATGGGCGGGATCGATGGCAAGCGGCGACAGGACCGGAAAGACCTGATTGATAAAGACCTCTTGCAGGTATTTCTTGTCCTCGCTGGTCAGGCTGTCGCGTGTTTCCATCACGATGCCGCTGGCGTCCATTTCCTTTTGAAGCTTTTCGAAAACGATCTGCTGATGCTGCATCAGGCGGCGCGCTTCGGCGTTGATCAGCACAAGCTGCTCTGCCGAGGTCAGCCCATCGGCGGCGGGTGATGTATTTCCGGCCTCGGCCAGTTCGCGAAGACCGGCCACGCGCACGGTGTAGAACTCATCAAGGTTGGTGGCCGAGATCGACAAAAAGCGCAGGCGCTCCAAAAGCGGAACGCGCGGGTTCTCGGCCTCTTCCAGAACGCGCCAGTTGAAGGCCAGCCATGACAGTTCGCGGTTGAAAAAACGCCGCGGGCTGTCCAACGAGATGTCGGGCAGTTCAACCGGCTCTGGAAAGTCGGCTTTAAGAAAGTCGGCCTGTGTCATACGGCGATTACTGATAGCATTTTGTTAAGATGAAGTGACACTTATGCCCCTTTATCTGCTTGATTGTCCAGTATTTCACTGGCCAGTTTGCGGGTCACGGCCCGGCCCTGTGCAAGGGCGTGCCGGTCCAGAATTTCGACGATGCGGTGCACTTCGTCAAAGCTGCGTTCCATCCGAAGCAACAGAAAGTCCAGAACGTTGGGCGGGACGACAAGTTGGCGGTCCGAGAAAAGCTTCATCATGACAGCGGCAAGCAACGCGTCATCGGGGGCGGCCAGCGCGACGGCGGCGCTTCCCTGGATGCGGCTTGCCAGATCGGGCAGGGCGATGCGCCACTTGGAGGCCGCGCCGCGCCCAGTCATCAACAGCCGCCCGCCTTCGGCCAGAACCATGTTGTGAAGATGGAAAAGCGCGGCTTCATCCTCATCCGCGCCGGCGATCTGGTCGACATCCTCGAGCGCGATGGCGCGCTTTGCGGCAAGCTCGGGCAGGGCAAGGCCGGACAGGCCGCGGGCCGGGATGACGGCCCCGCCTGACAGTTCGGCCCAGACATGGGCCAGATGCGTCTTGCCCGATCCGCTGGGCCCGCTCAGCACCATCTTGCCGCCGGGCCAGTTCTGCCAGTTTTCAATGGTGGCAAGGGCAACGCGGTTGGGCGGGGCCTGAAAAAAGTTGTCGCGGCCCAGCGCGGCGCGCAGGGGCAGCTCAAATGCCAGTTGTTTTCCGGTCATTCGTTAGGTTCCGCCGTACCGCGATAAAGCAGGCTATCCTTGTAGCGCAGGATGCCGAAACGGGCGAGAACACCGATCGCCGCCGAGACGGGAACAGCGATCAAAAGGCCGACAAAGCCGAAAAGCGCACCAAAGACCGACAGGGCGATCAAAAGCCAGACCGGGTGCAGGCCGACACTTCCGCCGACAAGCTTGGGCGTCAGGAAGTTGCCTTCCAGCATCTGCCCGGCAACAAAGATCGCACCCACCAGCGCGATCCAGCCCCAGCTGCCCCAGAACTGAAACAAGGCCAGCCCAAGCGCAAGGGCGCCGCCAACCACGGCGCCGACGTATGGGATGAAAGAGATCAGCCCGGCAACCGCGCCGATGATCAGGCCGAACTGAAGCCCCACCAGCATCAGCGCGACGCCATAAAAGGTGCCAAGGATCAGCATCACCGTGCCCTGACCGCGGATGAACGCGGCAAGGGTTGCGTCAATTTCGCGGGCCAGCTTGCGAATGGTTTCGCGGTGGTCGAGCGGCACAAGCTTGTCAACTTCGGCCACCATGCGATCCCAGTCGAGCAGAAGGTAGAAGGTCACGACCGGCACGACGACGATCAGAACCATGACGTTCAAAAGCCCTAAGGCCGAACTTAGGACCCCGTTCAAAAGCTCTCCGCCCTTGGACTGGATCGTCTGGCCGATGGATGTCAGCGACTGGCGCACGACAGAATTGGCGTCCATCAGTTGCGGGAAACGTTCGGTAAGAAAGCTTTGCAGGTCCTGAAAAAGCTGCGGGGCGATGTTGAAAAGCGATACCGCCTGATTGACCAGCGTCGGAATGACGAGGGTTGAGAGCAGGACAAAGACGATCACCGCAACAAGGGTGATCAGAACGGTGGCCATCACCCGCGACAGGCCAAGCCGCTGAAGCCGGTCGGCGATCGGGTCAAGGCAATAGGCCAGCGCGCCGCCCAGGATGAAGGGCAACAGCACGTGGCCCAGAAACCACATCACAAGGATGAAAAAGACGGCGGCTATGCCCCAGTATTTCATCTGATCACGGACAGGCAGAGCCATTCACACCTCAACTTTCCTACGCTTCAACTACGCTTTCACAAATGGAGGATCGCAAGGAGATATGCAAGTTTTCAGCTTAACCAAAGTCGTTGCGGGGGGCGGCGCCTATTGGCGGGCGAGGAAGCCTCCGGCGGGAGTATTTTGCAAAGAAGAAGGGCCGCGGCGCGCGGCGGTGAGCCATTGCTTGCCTGCGATGACGCAAACGCGTAGATCAGGTGCCAATGCCCAGTTTTCATGAGGATGAAGATGCGTCTTTCCCGGTACTTCCTGCCTGTTCTGAAGGAGAATCCTTCGGAGGCCCAGATCGTCAGCCACCGCTATATGTTGCGCGCCGGCATGATCAAACAATCGGCGGCGGGGATCTATTCATGGTTGCCTCTGGGGTTCCGGGTTCTCAAGAACATCGAGCAGATCGTGCACGAAGAGCAGCAGCGCGCAGGCCATGTGCCGATGCTGATGCCGACGCTGCAATCGGCGGATCTTTGGCGCGAAAGCGGGCGCTATGACGACTATGGCGAAGAGATGCTGCGCATCACCGACCGGCATGGGCGTGATATGCTTTATGGTCCCACCAACGAAGAGCTGATCACCGATATTTTTCGCAGCCACGTTGGGTCTTACAAGGACCTGCCGCTGACGCTCTATCACATCCAGTGGAAGTTTCGCGACGAGATCCGGCCGCGCTTTGGCGTGATGCGCGGGCGCGAGTTCTATATGAAGGACGGCTACAACTTTGACATCGACCGCGATGCGGCGATCCATGCCTATAACCGCCACATGGTCAGCTATCTGCGCACATATGAGCGTATGGGGCTGCAGGCGATCCCGATGCGCGCTGACAGCGGGCCGATCGGCGGCGAGGACACGCATGAGTTTCTGGTGCTGGCCGATACCGGCGAGAGCGAGGTTTTCTATGACAGCGCGATCACCGATCTGAGAATGGGCGAGCGCAAGGTCAATTACGACAGCTGGGATGAATGCGCGGCCATCGTCAAAGAGTGGACCACGCCTTATGCGCGCACCGATGAGACGCATGACGGCGATCTTTTTGCCAAGGTGCCGCAAGAGCGCCAGCGCACATCGCGCGGGATCGAAGTGGGCCAGATATTCTATTTCGGCACCAAGTATTCCGAGACGATGGACGCGCGCGTTGTCAACGACAAGGGAGAGCGTGTGCCGGTGCATATGGGAAGCCATGGTATCGGTGTCTCGCGTCTTTTGGGGGCGATCATCGAGGCCAGCCATGATGACAAGGGCATCATCTGGCCCGAGGGAGTGACGCCGTTCCATTGCGGGATCGTCAACCTCAAGCAGGGCGACGCCGAGGCGGATGCCGCTTGCGAGGCGCTTTATGCCTCGCTGAGCGCGCTTGGGCTTGATCCGCTATACGACGACCGCAATGAGCGGGCGGGCGGCAAGTTTGCCACGATGGACCTTATCGGCCTGCCTTGGCGGATCACGGTCGGGCCGCGCGGGCTTAAGAACGGGGTTGTCGAGCTGACAAGCCGCAGAACCGGCGAGAGCGAAGAGATGACGCCGGAAATGGCGGTGGAAAAGGTGGCGGCTGTCTATGCGGCGCTAAGGTAGCGCCGGGCCGGGACCGGCGCGCTTGACGATATGACATGCGGGCCCCACCTTTGGGCCGTCAACAGGACCGGAGCAGAGATTGGGCAATTCAACCGCACCGTTTTCACGATTTGAATGGATGATCGCATGGCGCTATCTGCGCGCCAAGCGGGCCGAGGGCGGGGTCAGTGTGATGACCTGGATCAGCCTCGTTGGAATAACGCTCGCGGTTTTTGCGCTGATTGCAACGCTGGCGGTGCGCGCCGGATTTCGCGCCGAATTTGTCGACACGATCCTTGGCGCGAACGCCCATGTCACCGTCTATTACAACAGCGAGGCCGGCGCGAACGGGCAGATCACCCGCACGATCGCGGACTATCAGGCGATCGCAGGGCGGCTGAACGCGCTTGAAGATGTCACGCGGGCCGCCCCGCTGATCAAGGGCAACGTGATGGCCAATGCGCGCGACCGGAACACCGGCGTTCAGGTCTTTGGCATCACGCTGGACGATCTGATGACCATTCCGCGCGTGGCCCACCCCGAACAGTCGCTTGGTGATATCGCCGAGTTCGACAAGGGCATTGCCATCGGGTCGGGCGTGGCGCGCGATCTGGGCGTCGGGATTGGCGACAAGATAAAGATCATCTCTCCAAACGGTGTGAAAACCGCCTTTGGAACCAGCCCGCGGGTCAATGCCTATGACGTGGTCTATATCTTTACCGCCGGGCGCTATGACATTGATCAGACACGGATTTACATGCCCTTCGACAAGGCCCAAAGCTTTTTCAACCGCGAAGGGGTGGCCGATGAGATCGAGGTGATGGTCAAGGACCCAGATCAGGTTGACGCCATGACGCTAGAGCTTTTGCGCGCGGCGGGTGATCGCGCGATTTTGTGGACGTGGCGCGATGCTTCGGGCAGTTTCCTGCGCGCGCTTACGGTCGAGGACAACGTGATGTTCGTGATCCTGTCGATCCTTGTTCTGATTGCGGCGATGAACATCATCTCGGGGCTGATCATGCTGGTAAAGAACAAGGGCCGCGATATCGGTATCCTGCGCACGATGGGCCTGACCGAAGGATCGGTCCTGCGGATTTTCTTTATTTGCGGGGCGGTTACGGGAACGGTTGGCACGATCGCCGGCGTCGCGCTTGGAAGTCTTTTTGCGATCTACATCGACCCGATCTTTTCGGCCGTCAACTATTTCGCAGGGGGCGGCGTCTGGGACCCGTCCATTCGCGGCATCTATAACCTTCCGGCAAAGCTTCAGCTTTCCGATGTCCTGAGCGCGGTTTCCCTGTCGCTTTTCCTGTCATGGGTTGTGACGCTCTTTCCGGCGCGGCGTGCGGCGCGGATGAACCCGGTAGAGGCCCTGCGGTATGAGTGATCCTGTTCTGGCACTAAGCGGCATCGGCAAGACCTATAAAAAGGGAAAGCCGGGCGAGGTTGAGGTTCTCAGGGGCGCCGATCTGACGCTGATGCGCGGGGAGGTCGTCGCGCTTGTGGCACCTTCAGGTGCGGGCAAATCGACGCTTTTGCATATTGCGGGGCTTTTGGACACGCCCGATGCCGGGCAGGTCGAGATTGCAGGTCAGGATGTTACACGGCTGTCGGACCGGCGGCGCACCGGCATTCGCCGGGGTGATCTTGGATTTGTCTATCAGTTTCATCACCTTCTGCCCGAGTTCACGGCCCTTGAAAACATCGTCCTGCCGCAGCTGGCCAATGGCACGGGCGCGCGGGCGGCAAAAGAGAGGGCGGCGATGCTGCTGGGGCGCGTGGGGATTGCCGATCGGGGCGATCACCGGCCTGCGGCGCTGTCGGGTGGCGAGCAACAGCGCGTCGCTTTTTGCCGTGCTCTGGCCAATGAACCCAAGGTTCTCTTGGCCGATGAGCCGACGGGCAACCTTGATCCCGAAACCTCGGACCGGGTTTTTGCGACGCTTCTGGATGTGGTGCGCGAGACGGGGCTTTCGGCACTGATTGCAACGCATAACATGGCGCTGGCGGCGCGGATGGACCGGGTTCTGAAATTAGAGCATGGTGTTCTGGTCGCGGGCTAGGGACGCGGCTTGGTAATTGGTATGCCCTTCGGGGCGCGGGAGAGCGGCAATGGCAAAGCGCAGGCTGGATGAGATTGAGGCGCTGACGCGCGCGGCGCTAGAGCGTCATGGCGCGGGCCATTGGCAGGCCGGAGAGGTCGCGCGGGCGGTCACCATGGCCGAGGCGCGGGGCAACCGGATCTGCGGGCTTTACTACCTTGAAAGCTATTGCCAGCAACTGACCACGGGCCGGGTTAACGGCACGGTGGATCCCGTGGTTGATCGGCCGCGGCCGGGGACAGTGCGGGTTGATGCAGGCTTTGGTTTCGCGCAGCCGGCCTTCATGAAGGCCCTGCCAGAAGCGATTGATGCCGCACGGGAAAACGGCACCGCAACGCTTGCCGTTTGCCATGCGCATACCTGCACATCGCTGGGCTATTTCACCGAGGCGATTGCCCGTGCGGGGATGATCGGGATGGGCTTTACCAATGCCACGCCGATCGTTGCGGCGCCGGGCGGGGCGGCGCGGGTGATCGGCACGAACCCCTTTGCCTTTTCGGTGCCGGATGGGTCTGGCGAGGTGGCGATGCAGTTCGACTTTTCCACCTCTGCGGTGGCGCTGGGCAAGATCACGATGGCCAAGGCTGCGGGCGAAAAAATCCCGACAGGCTGGGCAGTTGACGCAGATGGCGAGCCGACGACTGACCCCGAGGCGGCGCTGGGCGGGGCGCTGGTTTCGGCCGGTGGTCACAAGGGGTGGGGCATCGGTTTGATGGTCGAGGTTCTGGCGGCGGGAATGACGGGGG
Source organism: Paracoccaceae bacterium (assembly GCA_030148005.1). Taxonomy (GTDB): domain Bacteria; phylum Pseudomonadota; class Alphaproteobacteria; order Rhodobacterales; family Rhodobacteraceae; genus JASBSV01. The sequence continues at coordinate 81,524 of JASBUI010000025.1, forward strand.
GATTGAACTCTGCCGATGTCGCGCCGCTGAAGGCTCCGAACGGGGGGCCGCATGATCTGGGGCAGTTCTATATCCTGATAGACCCCGAGACATCTGGCGATTTCATCAATCGTTTCAGCCGGTTAAAAGAGGTGATTGACGCCGATCCGATGGCGCGGATACCCGGATCGGATCTGACGATGTCAGACCCGGTTGAGGTTCCGGATGCGCTTTGGTCGCTGGTTTCGGCGCTGGGGTGATCAGGTGCGCTGGGTTAGGTAGACGCCGAAACCCATGACCGCGATTCCGGCGCTGCGCATCAGGGTCAGGGGCGCTTGGCGGGCACCGAAAAGCGCGAAGTGATCGATCAGCGCGGCCGAGGCCAGTTGACCCAGAAGGACAAAGAACACCGCGTTGCCGATCCCGAATTTTGGCGCGATCCATGTGACCGAGAGCACGTAGAAGGCGACGAATAAACCGCCTGTAAACAAATGCTTAGGCGCAAGTGGCGCGGCTTTGATCGCGCCCGGCCCGGTGATCAAAAGCGCAGCGACAGAGGCCAGAAGGGCGACGGTGAAAAGCACGGTCGCGGCGGCGGCGGGCGATCCGATGCGGGTGCCAAGCGCGGCGTTGAGGGCGGCAAGGATCGGGATGCCGACACCGGCGGCAAACATGATCAGGGCGTAGGTCAAATTGGTGGGCATGGAAGCTGTCCTTAAAAATTTCTTAAGGGCAGCTTAGGGGGATGCGCGGGGGCGGTCGAGGGGGGCAATTTGTTGCGATAGGTACATTTTGTACCGGTCAGAGGTACATTTTCGGACGGCTTTGGCGCGGGCAGGGGATTTTGCGGTTTAGGGAATTATTAGTCGGGGTGCGCGGCGGTTTGTTCGGCGCCGGTCAGCGGCGCTTTGTTCACCCTGAAGCGGGATGCATTGCATCCCGCACGCGCCCGACCCGCCCCCAAGGGCGGGCGCGTTCCGCACCCACCCTCGGGCCGGGCGCGTTACTTCCTCATTCAGTAGCTTTGAGAATGGCGGGCCGCGCTCTTAGCGAAACTTCCGTTGCGGCCTCCCGCTTTCGCGGACCGAAACTTCGATCTCGGCGCGCTTGCACGACACCGCCTTCTGGTTCATCCGGGGGGTATCGAACCCAGGCCGCCACTCATAGGTGTTGAGCTTTCCTGCTCAGTCTAATTGGGGCAGCGCTCCAATCTTCCGGACCAATCTACTAGAGTAAACCGGTAACAATTAACCATTATCCCAATGTTCCTTCTCAAGCGCGCCAGTAAATCTCTAGCCTTACTGTTTCGAGCAAAGGTTTTTCAAAAGTTTGGTCAAGATGACCTCGCTTTCTATTCCCTTGTGGGAACAAAACGAGAATACGCGATTCGCCCTGGCACTTCAAGTGGTGCTATGCAAGGCCCTTTCTACATCATCTAGTGGATATCCTCAAACATCCAACTCCTCCACGAACCTCGCGTTTTCCTGAATATACTGGAACCGCATTTCGGGCTTTTTGCCCATCAGGCGCTCTACCAGATCGCCGGTCTCTCCGGGAACCTCGTCGTCGATTGTCACGCGGATCAGTTTGCGGGTGGCAGGGTTCATCGTTGTGTCTTTTAGGTCTTTTGCGTCCATCTCTCCCAGACCCTTGAACCGGCTTACGTCGATCTTGCCCTTGCCGCCGAGGCCCTTTTCAAGGTGGCGGTTCTTTTCGGCCTCATCGATGCAATAGACGCGCTTGGCCCCTTGGGTCAGGCGGAAGAGCGGCGGGCAGGCCAGATAGAGGTGTCCCTTGTCAATGAGCGGGCGCATCTGGGTGAAGAAGAAGGTCATCAGCAGGCTGGCGATATGCGCGCCGTCGACATCGGCGTCGGTCATGATGATGACCTTGTCATAGCGCAGATCGTCGATGGAAAACTTGGTGCCAAGCCCGGTGCCAAGCGCTTGGGTCAGATCCGAAATTTCCGCGTTTGAGCCAAGTTTGGAACTGGCAGCCCCCAGAACGTTCAGGATCTTGCCGCGCAGGGGCAAAAGCGCCTGGGTCTTGCGGTCGCGCGCCATCTTGGCAGAGCCGCCAGCGCTGTCGCCCTCGACGATGAAAAGCTCTGTCCCTTCGCGGGTGTTAGAGGCGCAGTCGGTCAGTTTGCCGGGAAGGCGCAGTTTCTTGGTGGCCGTCTTGCGCGCGGTTTCTTTTTCGGCGCGGCGGCGCAGGCGTTCTTCGGAGCGCAGGATCAGGTGGTCAAGGATCGCGCCGGCCGATTTGGTGTCTGCGGCAAGCCAGTTGTCGAAGTGGTCGCGTACGGCGCCTTCTACAAGGCGGGCGGCCTCTGTCGTGGCAAGGCGGTCCTTGGTCTGGCCGACGAACTCTGGCTCTCGGATAAAGCAGGAGACAAGCGCGCAGCCGCCGCCGACGACATCGTCGCGGTTGATCTGGGTTGCCTTGCGGTTCGATACCAGCTCGCCATAAGCGCGGATGCCGCGGACGATGGCGTTCCAAAAGCCCGCCTCATGCGTGCCGCCCTCGGGCGTGGGGACGGTGTTACAGTAGGACTGAATGAAGCCGTCGCGCGAGGGGGTCCAGTTGATGGCCCATTCGACCTTGCCGGCGGTGCTGAACTTTTCCTGAAAGTCGACGGTTCCGGCAAAGGGTTTGTCGGCATAGGTCGAGGCGGCGCCGAGGGTTTCGTTTAGGTAGTCGGCAAGGCCGCCGGGGAAGTGAAAGGTAGCCTCTGTCGGGGTTTCGCCGTCGTTGATCTGGGATTTCCAGCGAATTTCGACGCCCGAGAAGAGGTAGGCCTTGGAGCGGATCGATTTGAAAAGCCGCGCCGGTTTGAAGCGGTGGTGGCCAAAGATCTGTTCGTCTGCGTGAAAGGTCGTTGTGGTGCCGCGCCGGTTGGGGGCGGCGCCGATGTTTTTCACCGGCCCCTGCGGGATGCCGCGGGAAAAGGACTGGCGGTAAAGCTGGCGCTCGCGCGCGACCTCGACCACCATGCTGTCGGACAGGGCGTTGACGACCGATGCGCCAACCCCGTGCAGACCGCCCGAGGTTTCATAGGCCTTGCCCGAGAATTTGCCGCCCGCGTGCAGGGTGCAAAGGATCACCTCAAGCGCGGATTTGCCTGGGAACTTGGGGTGGGGATCAATTGGGATGCCGCGGCCGTTGTCGCGGATGGTGATGGAGTAATCTGCGTGCAGTTCCACCTCTATCCGGTTGGCGTGGCCTGCGACGGCCTCATCCATGGAGTTGTCCAGAACTTCGGCCACAAGGTGGTGCAATGCACGCTCATCCGTGCCGCCGATGTACATGCCGGGGCGCTTGCGTACAGGTTCCAGCCCTTCGAGGACCTCGATTGAGGAAGCATCATAGTCAGAAGGGGCGGACCCGGTCAGAAGGTCGTTCATTTGCTGCTCATGTTGTTTTGTTGCCCGCTACTATGGCACATCGCGCGTGGGCGGAAAAGGCCGCGCGGGGCCTATTGCGGCGTGGGGCGCAGGTGGGGCGATTTCTTATTTTCGGCATTTTGTGCAAAGGTGAAGGCATTGGAACGGAAAGGATTAATGATGCGATACTTCAGGGCTGTTCTTCTAGTTGGGCTGACGCTTGTCCTTGCGGCTTGTCTGCGCCAGTACACAGGTACACCGACGCAGGTCGGGATGTACGAGTTTCAGGGTGCAAAGTACCGGGTTGCGAAACGCAGCTATACTTTGAACGGAGAGACCGGTTCTGTCCTTGTGCTTTACCGCGATGACGGCACGGATCTAGCGAAGGTGACGCCGATCGCGGGTTGCGAGGGAACGTCGACTTATGCCGAGTGCGAAAAGGCCTTTGGGGCGCAGCTTAACGAAATGATGAGCGGATCAAGCGGCTACTGAGCGCCGGGCGTTATTGCGCAAGTTTCGGCGCAAGGTACTGGTGCAGCTTCAGAAGGCCCTTGAAGGTTGAAAGGACCGATTGATCAGGGGCGGCGCCGGGGTCCAGATCGGCCCAGAGCGTCAGGGATTTGCGGCGCAGGTTTTCCGCCGCGCCGTGATCCTTGGGGAAGGGCGCGGGCACGCGTTTAAGTTCAGGCTCTGACACCCGATAGCCGGGCAGATCAAGCGCGCGGGCAAGGCCGGTGTCTTCTGCTGCGATCTTGCGCCAGCGGGCGGTCTGGGCGGGGGTGAACCCCATCCAGCCCCATCCGGCGGTGACATAGTCGGGGGCAAGGCCAAAGAACCATCCCGGGCCGGTCTTTTCGCTACTCCATGACAGGTGCAGATGCGCGTTATAGGGCGTCTTGTCGCGTGAGAAACGCAGATCGCGGTGGACGCGGAACAGTTTGGGCGTGACCGGCTGGCCCAGAAGGCGGCCCAGATCGGCGGCGATGTGATCGCCAAGCGCAAGGCCGGGCAGCTTGATACGCGTTTCATACTGGGACTTGTGATCGGCAAACCAGTCGCGGTCATTGTTGGCGGCAAGCTGGGCCAGAAAAACGCGGGCCTGCGGGATCAGGTCGAAAAACTGGGACATGGGAAAAGCCCTTTCAGCAGAAGTCTAACGCATGGGCTTGTCTCGTCGCAAGGGCACCGATACTGCTTGGCGATGAGCGACAGAATGACATATCGCGGCCATGCAGGGGCGCTTGCGAAGCTGGGTCTGCCGCTGATCGGAAGCCACCTTGCGCAGGTTGCCATGGGGATCACCGATGCGGTGATGCTGGGCCGGTACGGTGTGCCAGAGCTTGCGGCCGAAACGCTGGGATTTTCGATCTATTTCGTTCTTTTCATCGTGGGATCGGGGTTTGGCGTTGCGGTGATGCCGATCATAGCGCTTGCGATCGGGCAGGGCGATGAACAGCAGGTCCGGCGCGTTACGCGGATGTCGCTTTGGGCCTCGGTGGGTTTCGCGCTTATCGTGATGCCGCTGATGATCTGGTCGCAGCCGGTTCTTCTGGCGATCGGGCAAGAGCCCGAGATCGCGGCCCTGGCGCAGGTCTATCTGCGCTATATGGCGATCTGCATCATTCCGGCGCTGTTCGTGGTGGTTTTCAGAAGCTATCTGTCGGCGCTTGAGCGCACGCAGGTGATCTTGTGGATCACGGTTCTTGCGGCGTTTCTGAACGCGGCGCTGAACTATGCGCTGATCTTTGGAAACTTCGGCGCGCCTGAAATGGGCATCGCAGGCGCAGGGGCGGCGACGGCGGTTGTGTCAGTGGCATCGGCGCTGGTGATGGGGCTTTATATCTGGCGCCAGACGCCCGAGCATGAGGTGTTCCGGCGGATATGGCGCCCTGACGGCGAGGCTTTTGCGCGGGTCTTTTGGATGGGGGTTCCGATCGGGCTTACCAATTTCGCCGAAAGCGGGCTTTTCTCTGGCGCGGCGGTGATGATGGGCTGGATCGGCAAGGTGCCGCTGGCGGCGCATGGCATCGCGCTTCAGCTGACGGCGCTGGTTTTCGTGATGTACCTGGGCCTAAGCCAGGCGGTCACGGTGCGGGTCGGCAATGCCTATGGCCGCCGCGACCGCGATCATCTGGTGCGCGGGGCGCTGGCGGCGATGGGCGTCTCGGCGGTTCTTGCGGTGATCACGATCACGGTTTTCCTGTCGATGCCAGAAGTGCTTTTGGGTCTTTTCCTTGATCCCGGCGATCCAGAAAAACCGCTTATCATTCAGGTTGGCGTGGGCCTTATGTTCATGGCGGCGATTTTCAACGTGGCCGATGGCGGGCAGGTCATGGCGCTGGGCCTTTTGCGGGGGCTTCAGGATACGGAGGTGCCGATGATCATGGCCGTCCTAAGCTATTGGGGGGTTGGTCTGACGGGGGGCTATATCCTTGGGTTCTGGGCCGGTTTCGGGCCGGTCGGGATATGGGCAGGCCTTGCGCTGGGGCTGTTTCTGGCCTCGGGGCTGATGATGTGGCGCTTCTGGGTGGTGATGCTGGCGCGGCTTTAAGGGCGCGCTGGGCGAGGGGCCGTGCGCGGCGGCCTTTGGCCAAGCCAGACGCTGGCCAGCACGATGGCGACGCCAAGAAACTGGGCGGTGTTCAGCGACTGGCCCAGCACCAGCCAGCCAAGGATCACTGCGGTCAGCGGGCTGAGAAATCCCAGAACCGACACGGCCGCAGGTTCGATCCGCGCAATCCCGCGAAACCAGAAGGCATAGGTAAAGGCCGAGCTGATCAGCCCCATGTAAAGCAGCCCGCCAATGTTGGCCCCGGTCAGGGGCGGCAGGGCCGGTTCAAAGATAAGCGCCGCGGGCAATAGCAAAAGCCCCCCGGCGGTCAGTTGCCAGGCGGTGAAGGTCAAAAGCGACACAGGCGGCTGCCAGCGGCGGGTCAGCACCGTCCCGCAGGCCATAGAGGCCGCGCCAGCCAGCCCTGCGATGATGCCAACAGGGTTTAGCGCGGCGCTGGCGTTCAGGATCAGAAGGGCAACGCCGCCCATACCGGCGATGGCGGCGATGACAGAGGGTGGTCTGATCGGGCGGCCCAGAAAGGCGCGGGCCAGAAAGACCACGATCAGCGGCTGGATCGCGCCGACCGTTGCGGCCACCCCGCCGGGCAGGGCGTAGGCGGCAACGAACAGGAGCCACCAGAAGATCGTAAAGTTCAGCGCCCCCAGCAGAAGGATGCGCGCCCACCAGATGCCCTGTGGCAGGCGGCGCAGGAAGACAAGCAGCAAAAGACCCGCCGGCAGGGCGCGCAGCATCGCCACGGTCAGCGGATAGCCATCTGGCAGGAACTCGGTCGTTACCAGATAGGTGCTGCCCCAGATGGTCGGGGCAATGGCGGTAAGCGCTATGTCGGTGGTGCGGGACATCTGGTTTCCGATATTTATCTCGATATCAAGATAACCGGGTTTAGCTTGACGTCAAGATAAATTTTTAGGATGGTCCGGCCATGGATAATGTCGACCGGATAATCGCCCAGTGGAACCGTGAGCGCCCCGATCTTGATGTGGCGCCGATGGCGCTGATCGGGCGGCTGAAGCGGCTGTCTCAGCATTTGTCGCGCGAGATGGACAAGACCTTTGCCGCGCACGGGCTTAACATGGCCAGCTTTGATGTGCTGGCCACGCTGCGCCGCTCGGGCGCGCCTTATCAGCTATCGCCCAACGATCTGATCGGGGCGATGATGGTGACCTCGGGGACGATGACGAACCGGATTGATCAGCTGGTCAAGGCGGGGCTGGTCAGCCGCGTCAGCAACCCCGCCGATGGGCGCAGCGTGCTGATCGCGCTGACCGAGCGGGGGCTGGAACGGATAGAGGCGGCGGTGGGGGCGCATGTGGCCACGCAAGAGCGGCTTGTCGCGGGACTAAGCGCAGACGAGCGCGGCGATCTTGACGCAGGGCTGCGCCGGTTTCTGGCGCAGTTTGAATCGGTTGAGGGACGCTCTTAAGGCGTCTTGGTGCCGGATTTTGCCATTCTGCGCGCCTCGGAGAAGGACAAGAGGCGCCGGGTGTTTTCATCCCAGAGGTGCAGGCGCACGCAGGACAGGCTTTGGCGCAGTGTCATGCGCTGCGAGGTGGCAAGGATGTTGTGGTCGCGAAGCACCTGCGGCAGGCGGTAAAAGGGGATGCGGCTATAGAGGTGATGCACGTGGTGCACGCCGATATTGGCGGTGAACCAGCGCAGGACCGGCGGCAGGTCGTAGTAAGAGCTTCCGTGCAGGGCGCTTTCGTGCAGTTGCCAGTCGTCGTCGTTATTCCAGTGAGTTTCCTCGAACTGGTGCTGGACGTAGAAGAGCCACATGCCGATGGTGGCGGCGATCAGGACGGTTGGCAGAAAGATCGTCAGCACCGGCATCAGCCCGCCGAAATAGATGATCAGCCCAAGCCCAAGGGCGATGGCAAGGTTTGTGCCCATGGCGCTGGTCCAGTATTTCGCGCCATCGCGCATCAGCCCGACGGGCAGGCGGTTCTGGATCACGAAGATATAGGCCGGCCCCATGCCGAAAAGGATGAAGGGGTTGCGGTACAGCCGATAGTTCAGGCGGCCCGTGATCTTCTTGGCGCGATACTCCTCGACCGTCATGGTATAGATATCGCCGATACCGCGCTTGTCGAGGTTTCCGGCGCCCGAGTGGTGGATCGCGTGGGTGCGACGCCAGACGTCATAGGGCGTCAGGGTAAGCACGCCGATGGCGCGCCCGACCCAGTCGCTTAGGTGGCGGTTCTTGAAGTATGATCCGTGGCCACAGTCATGCTGGATCACGAAAAGCCGCAGCAGAAAGCCCGCGTTGAGGATCGAGATGGCAAGCGCCAGCCAAGGGCTTATCGAGATGGCCCACCATGCCACGGCCCAAAGGCCGACGAAGGGCACAAAGCTGACGCCAAGCTCATAGAAGCTTCGGACGTGGCTGGGTTCACGATAGGCGGAAAGAATGCGCACCCAATCCTGGGGCCGGGTGCTGGCAGTGGTCGGCTGGTGCCGGAAGGCATCATTCATGTTGCGGGCTGCTCTTTGTTATTGGGCGCAAGGACCGTTGTCGGGCGGGCGAGGGGCGGGTGCCAGCGCAAGCCGACGTGAGTTGGGCGCATCCTGTCACAGTTGGCTGCCCGGCGCGATGCGTCATGTGGACCCCAAGGGGCGCAGAGTGATCAATTTTTTGATAGCATGATGCGCGGTTTCATGTATCGCCGCGGTCTTTCATCAGACGGTCGGCTTTTTTGCGCACAAGAACCGAGCGCAGATCGTGCATCGCCAGAAGAAGCGCGTCGGTCACATCTTCTAGCTGTTCGTCGCTGGCCTTGGACTGCACCCATTGCGTGGTGATGTTCAGGTAGTCGACCGCGCGGTGGATATCGTCGATGTCGCGCTGCGCCAGAAGGGCGGTGCGTTCTTCCATCCAGGTCTGGATGGTGTCGATATCGCCCTGCGACAGAACGCGGTCGCCCTGCGGTTTGACCTCGCCATTGCGGATGTTGACCACGGCGATCTGGTCCATCTCGATCCGTCGCTGGCGGTTCTCGGTATCCACGCGAAAGACAGCGGCGCCGTTCTCACGAACCCGGAAGTAGTATTTCGGAAGCTCGCCTGGCATTCTTCGCTGCTTTTCCTCTGTCTCTATTGGGCGCACCGGCCATTTGAAGCAGACGCTAGCATGAAATGCCGCGTCACTGGAACATGGTTTATCGGCCCGGCGGGGGTTAGCTTAGACCCTTGCAGAAATCCTGAATGCGCTGGCAGGCGCGGGTCAAAGCCTCGTCCGAGGTTGCATAGCTGACGCGGAAGTTGGGCGAGAGGCCAAAGGCGGCGCCAAAGACGACGGCGACACCGGTTTCTTCCAAAAGCGCCTTGGCGAAGGTTTCGTCATTGTCGATCAGCGTGCCCGCGGCGGTGGTCTTGCCCAGACAGCCGGCGATCGAGGGGTAGACATAGAAGGCGCCATCGGGGACCGGGCAGGTGATGCCGGGGGCGGCGTTCAGGGCGTCCACCACCAGATCGCGGCGGCGCTGAAAGAGCTTGGCGTTCTCGGCCAGAAAATCCTGCGGGCCGGTCAGGGCCTCTAGCGCGGCCCATTGGCTGATCGAGCAGGGGTTCGAGGTGGATTGCGACTGGATCTTGCGCATCGCCGCGATCAGGGGCTGGGGCCCTGCGGCATAGCCAATGCGCCAGCCGGTCATCGCATAGGCCTTGGAGACGCCGTTGCAGGTCAGCGTGCGGTCATAAAGGCCCGGTTCAACCTCTGCCGGGGTGCAGAACTTGAAGTCGCCAAAGACAAGGTGTTCGTACATGTCGTCCGACATCACCCAGACATGGGGGTGACGCATCAGAACATCGGTCAGCGCCTTCAGCTCATCGCGCGAATAGCCCGCGCCGGTGGGGTTGGAGGGCGAGTTGAAGATCAGCCATTTGGTTTTCGGCGTGATCGCCGCCTCTAGCTGTTCGGCTGTCATTTTAAAGCCGGTTTCAAGCCCGGCCTCGACGACGACAGGTTCGCCTCCGGCCAAAAGCACCATATCGGGGTAGCTGACCCAGTAGGGTGCGGGGATGATCACCTCATCGCCGGGGTTCAGCGTGGCCATAAGGGCGTTATAGAGGATCTGCTTGCCGCCGGTGCCGACGCTGACTTGCGCAGGGGTGTATTCCAGCCCGTTCTCACGCCGGAACTTGTCACAGATCGCCTGTTTCAGTTCGGGGATACCGTCGGGGGCGGTGTATTTGGTCTTGCCCGCGTCAATGGCGGCCTTGGCGGCGTCCTTGATGTTCTGGGGCGTGTCGAAATCGGGTTCTCCGGCGCCGAGGCCGATGACATCCTTGCCCGCCGCGCGAAGCTCTGCCGCCATGGTGGTCACGGCAATTGTGGGCGATGGTTTAACGCGGTCGAGGGTCGCAGATAGCAGGGACATGTCGGTCTCCGGTTGGATTGTGCCGGGGATATCCTTTAGAAGGGCCGGGCACCGGCTTCAACGGTTAATGTGAAAGGGCGACAGATGGCGCATGACGGATGGTTCAGCAACGAGGCGGCAACCTTTGGTGATCGCGTGGCCGCGGCCCGCGAGGCAGTGGGGCTGACCCGTGAGGAACTGGCCCATAAGATCGGCGTCAAGCTGAAGACCGTAACCGGTTGGGAAGAAGACCTTGGCGAGCCGCGTGCCAACAAGCTTCAGATGCTTTCGGGCATTCTGAACGTATCGCTTATGTGGCTTCTGAACGGCGAGGGCGATGGCCTTGAGGCGCCGGGGGAGGCATATGAAATCACCCCCGACATGGAGGCGCTTTTGGCCGAGATGCGCCAGCTGAAGACGCAGATGCTGAAGACCGCGGACCGGGCCGGCAAAATCGAGCGCAAGCTGCGCCGGGCCCTCAAGGACGGCGTTCAGTGAACCAGCGGCCGGAAATGCCAGAGACACCCGAGGCGCGGATCAAGCGGATGACGATGCGTTCGGCGCGGCGCGGCACCAAGGAAATGGATCTGGTGCTGGGCCCGTTCGCGCGGGCGCGTCTTTCGCAGATGTCGCAGCAGGAGCTGGATCTTTACGACCGGCTTTTGGAAGAGAACGACCACGAACTTTACCGCTGGGTCACCGGGCAAAGCGAGGCGAATGCGCCTTACCGCAAGCTGATCGAAGACATATCGGCCTTTATTCATCAATGACGTAAACTTTCGGCTTTTTTGCCGGGTTTAACGAGTTCTTTGGACCTGCGGGTCTATCCCTGATCGCAACAGAGCGATTTGGCGGAGAAAAAGATGAGTATTCATTCGGCGGTAAATGGCCGCGGCGACCAGGGTTTCATGGGCGATTACCTGGAATCCCTTGCCTTGGTGGAACGTTTGCACCGGCTGCTTCTGGATGTGATCAAGGATGAGTTTGAGCGCGTCGGCGTGCTTGAGATCAACGCGGTTCAGGCGCTTTTGCTGTTCAACATCGGCGATAATGAGGTGACGGCGGGCGAGTTGAAATCGCGCGGCTATTACCAAGGCTCCAACGTCAGCTACAACCTGAAGAAGCTGGTCGAGATGGGCTATATGCACCACCAGCGATGCGAGATTGACCGCCGTTCGGTGCGGGTGCGCCTGACCGAGAAGGGGCGCAATGTGCGCGATGTGGTCGAGGCGCTTTTTGCCCGGCATGCGGATGGGCTTGAAAGCCGCGGGGTGATCGGGCCGGATGCGATGAACACCATCAACGGTGATCTGCGGCGGGTCGAAAGATACTGGAGCGATCAGATCCGCTATATCTATTAGCGGCGGGGCGGCCGCGCCATCCTTGCGGCCTTGCCCCGGGCTGTTGCGGCTACCAGTGGCCGGTGTTTTCCATGCTGGCCCAAGGCTCTGCCGGTGGCAGGTCGTCACCTTCCTGCAAAAGCTCTATCGAGATGTTGTCGGGCGAGCGGACAAAGGCCATATGGCCATCGCGCGGGGGACGGTTGATGGTAACGCCGTTGTCCATCAAGTGCTGGCACATCTCATAGATGTTTCCCACGCGGTAGGCGAGATGGCCGAAGTGGCGGCTGTCCGATGGCAGGCCCGGATCACCATCCCAGTTATAGGTCAGTTCGACATGCGCATTTTCCTGACCCGGCGGGGTCATGAAAACAAGGGTGAAACGCCCCTTTTCGCTTTCATGGCGGCGGGTCTCTTCCAGCCCCAGAAGCTTGTAAAAAGCGATGGATTTGTCCAGATCGGCAACGCGGACCATCGTGTGAAGATAGGTGACTTTCATGGGTAATTCCCCCGTTTATTTGCGCATGCGCGAGGCTAACGCGGACGCGGGGCAAGGTGAATGGCTAATCGGCGGCGGGCGCATGGTCAAAAGACCGAGCGCAGGCCGATCCGGATCCCGAGCGTTTCGGTGTCATAAAGCCCGATGGTCGAATTTGTGCGGCTGGCGGTCAGGCCAAGCGTGGGGGCAAAGCCATAGTAGTTCCGCTCTTTCAGCGTCACGTCGATGCCAAGGCTTGTGGTGCGGTCGCGGCGCATTCCAAAGAAGGGCAGCGGCTGGCGATAGTCGCGGTCGGCATAGGACAGGCTTAGCCCGATTTCCGTGCCAAGGGGGGCATCGAAAAGCCGGTACTGGCCACTGAGCGAATAGACGCGGTTGTCGATCAGCGCCGAGGTCGAGGCGGCATCGCTTGCCGACACCGACAGGGACAGGCGCCGGTCATCGCCGATGGCCCGGTCCCAGCGGCCAAAAAGCCGCGTGACGGTCGACGAGCGGTCGGCGGCATCAATGCGCGATATCCGTTCAATGCCGCCGCCAAAGGTCAGCGTGGTTTTGGCACCTGCGCGCATCTGCCGTTGCAGCGTGGCGCCGACGAAACTGGACAGGGCGGCGCCTGCGTACCAGTTGGCGCCGGCGCGAAAGCCCAGATCGACGCGGGCAGAGCCGTCCTTGCCGCTGGCAAAGCTGGTGTCGTGCGAAAGTTCAAGCTCTTGAAAGGCGAAATCGCCGTTCCGGCTTGCCGGTGAGATGGCGCGCGCGGCCGAAGACAGGGTGTAGCTGCGCGTTTGCAGCGAGAGGCCAAGGTGCGACTGGCGCGGGGCGCTGGCGCTTGCCGCGGCGGGCAGGCGGTAGGCAAGCGCGACCCCCAGCGAATACTCAAGGCCCGAAAGCGCCAGCGCGGCGCCCGAAATCTGGCCCCCCGCAACGCGGTCCGATTTCGCGCCATTGTTGATGTTCGATGTCGGCGTTACCGAAAACGAAAGGCGCGCCGAAAGCGGCGTTGTCCGGCGCAGAAAGCGAAAATCCTGAATGGCGCGGTCGCGAAGCTGATCGTTCGGGGCGATCTGGGCCGCGCGGCGCAGCCAGAACTGGGCCCGAAGGCGCGCGCCATCGCTGGCAAGGGTTTGCGCGGCAACGGTCGCGGCGGCGTAGCGGTTTTCAGGCGTTTGCGACAGATCCCACGCCCGGCGCGCCGATTGGACCGCCTCGCGCGTCTGGCCCATGGCGCGCTGGGCCTGCGCAAGGCCAAGCCATGCGGCCTGATCGTTCGGATCGGCCTCTATCAGGGTGCGGGCAAGGGCGCTGGCGCCGGGATAATCGCCATTGGCAACCATCTGAAAGACCAGCGTGCGGGCGGCGGGAATATCGATCCGGGTCTGTGCCTGCAACGGCAAAGGCGCCGCCAAAAGGGCCAGCGCCAGAGCCGCGTTTTGCAGAAGTTTCAAGGCAGGGGGCATTAGCGTCACGCCTTTGCGGGCGAACCCCTATGGCCCCTTCTTGACGATAAAGCCGCCGGTTTCGCGCCCGTTGACGGCGTTGGCGGCGTCATAGCCTGTATCGCCATCCGAGATCGCGCCTTCGACCAGAACAAAGCCGACGATTTCCTCGCCCGCGGGGCCCGAGAAGTTGCCTTCCCATTTACCCGACTGCGCCTGGTTTCCGTCGTTTTTAAGCGTATCGGCAACGGCGGCCTTGGTGCGGTTGTTGGTGGTGTCGATCGAGGTCTGGTTCAGCAGGATCGGCGAGAGGTTTCCAACAAGAACACCGTTGGTGGCATAGACCTGCCGGCCGGAAATGGACCCTTTGATCGAGCCGCCCGCGTCGAGGTTCTGCAAATCGACCGTGATGTTCGCGGTGCCGGTCGTGTACTGGATCGCGTTGGCCGCGCCGGTGGTGTCCTGACGCAGGACGCGAATGCCGACGTAGTTGCCAGTATAGGAATAGGCCGCGGCCCGGCTGGCCGGAAGCCCGTTTGAAGGCCGCTCGGCATAGGCGCCGCCATAGCCAAAGCCGCGATAGGCGTTGGTGCCGACCGCGCCGATCAGGGCGCCGGTTCCATCGGGGCTGACGTAGACGACGGCATAGTACTGATCCTCGCCCGCGCCGGGGGTGTTTTGATACATCAACGCGCCGTTCGGCAGGGTTGCAGGCGCCGAGGGCGTATAAGAGCCACCGCTGGAGGACACGCCGTCAAAGGGCAGGTTGTTGATGACAATGGTGTTTGCGCCGGCATCATATGTGAACTGATTTGCCGTCAGGTTCTTTGCGGTATCAAAGAGATAGCGCTTGTTAACCTCGGTATTGGGATCACCGGGCGTGACTGTATTGGGGGAGGTAAACGGACTTCCGTTGCCGCAGGCGGTCAGGCCAAGGGCCAGTCCGGCCATGATAAGAAAACGCTTCATTTGAATAACCCACTGCCTCAGGTTTTTTTGAAAAACTCCTTTGAAAACACCTAAAAGTCAACGAATGAGCGGGGCCAGCGCGTGATCAGCGCAAGGTTGACGCACCGGGGCAACAGGTGGATATTGCTGGTTCGTCCACATATAGCGGTTCCGCCCAAGGCGACCCGCAGATATAGTAAAATCGAGTCGCCGCAACACCCCGCGTCCAACGAGAGCCCAAGGAAAGCCGCAAGATGCCACTGACCGAAGATCAGAACGCCGAGATCAACGCCCAAAGGGCGCAAACCACGCCCACGCTGCGCGCTGTGAGCGAGGGGATGGAAAGCCATCTATACAAGGCATACCCCGTGCTGGATCACGGGTTTATCCGGGTTGTGGATTACATGGGCGATGATGCGGCCATCTGTCAGGCGGCGCGCGTCAGCTATGGGCGCGGGACAAAGTCGGTTCAGAACGACGAGGGGCTGATCCGCTATCTGATGCGGCACTGGCACTCGACCCCTTTCGAGATGTGCGAGATCAAGCTGCACGTCAAACTGCCCGTATTTGTCGCGCGCCAGTGGATCCGGCACCGGACGGCCAACGTCAATGAGTACTCGGCGCGTTACTCGATCCTTGACCGAGAGTTCTATATCCCCGCGCCCGAACATCTTGCGGCGCAGTCGGTTGTGAACAATCAGGGCCGGGGTGAGGCGCTGGAAGGGGCCGAGGCAGCGCGGGTTCTGGAGATCCTGAAATCGGACAGCGATCAGGCTTATGATCACTACGAAGAGATGATCGGTCAGGACGGCCAGAAGGGTCTGGCGCGAGAGCTGGCGCGGATGAACCTGCCGGCCAATGTCTATACCCAGTGGTACTGGAAAGTGGATCTGCACAACCTCTTTCATTTCCTGCGCCTGCGGGCCGATGCCCATGCGCAATACGAAATTCGGGTCTATGCCGATGAGATCTGCAAAGTTGTCGCCGACTGGGTTCCGGCCGCCTATCGCGCCTTCGAAGACTACCGTCTGGGCGGCGCGAACTTAAGCGGGCGGGCCATGGATTGCCTGCGCCGGATGCTGGCCGGAGAGACGGTCACGCAGGAAAGCTCTGGCATGTCCAAGGGCGAATGGCGTGAGTTCGAGGGGATGATCAGCTAACCCTTGCCGGGGCCGCGAACGGGTCCGCTGCGCGGAAATTTTGGGTCAAATCCCTACCCGGGCGCCGGGCAGGGGCGCCTTGCATTCCCGGTTTTCGTCCCGGGGGCGTTAGGGCGGGGCGCCCGAACGTCGGGCTTGCCCCTGCCTGCTTCAGAGCGCTTTCAGATCGTCTGCAAGCGTCCGCCCGTCGCGGCCTTCCTTCATCTCGAAGGCGACTTTCTGGTTGTCGCTGAGACTGGTCAGGCCAGCGCGTTCCACGGCAGAGATGTGGACAAAAACGTCCTTTCCGCCGCCATCCGGCTCAATAAATCCGAAACCCTTGGTTTGATTGAACCACTTAACAGTGCCGGTGGGCATGGCACTTCTCCTTCCGTCGTTATTCCCCCTTGCGGGGGTCTTCAAAATTGCACTTCAACCGGCGGAAAATACACCCGCCACTTTACAGCAAAGCGCGAAACGTCAAAAAAGCAAGAACTAGCTTGTCACTTTCGGGTGACGGATAAGCGGAAATCAGCTGCCAAAGGGGTGTCGGAAGACGATGAAACTATACGGGCTTAAGAACTGCGATACCTGCCGCAAGGCGCTGAAATCACTGCCACAAGCGGAACTGGTCGACGTGCGCGCAACGGGCGTTCCGGCCGATGTTCTCAGCCGCGCTCAAGAAAAATTTGACGATGCGCTTGTAAACCGGCGTTCGGCGACATGGCGGGGCCTTACCGAGGCAGAGCGCGCCCTGCCAGAGGCAGAGCTGATCAAGGCCCATCCGGCGGTCATGAAACGCCCGCTTATCGATGCGGGCGGGCATCTACACCTTGGCTGGGACGTTGCGGCACAAAAGGCGTTGGGGGTTTGCTGAAGGCGCCCGCGCGCTTATCTGATCAGGGGAAACAAAGGGAGCGCCTATGCGAAACGCGGCACTGACACTTGGCATTATCGGCGGCATCATCGGCATGTTCGTCGGCTTTTTCAGCTATGGCTACACCGAGTTCGTCAATTGGTTCGGCGAGATCCCGGATGTGGCCGAACAGGTCAACAACCCTCAGATGATCCGCGTCGTAAGCCTTCTTGCCCCGCTTCTGGCCATAGCGGGCGGCGCGATGTCGCGCAGCTCGGCCCGGGTGGGCGGCATTTTGATGCTGGTCTCGGCCGCGGGCATGTTCGCCGGCTTTGGCTTTGGCGTCTTCACGATGTTCCCCATCGCGATGACCGGCCTTGGCGGCCTTTTGGCGCTGGCGGCGACCAAACCGGACGCCGCCTGAACTTCTTTGTGGCGCAAATATCCCCGCCGGAGGCATCCCGCCCCCGGCCATCAGCCCCGCAGGTCGGGCGGCAGCGCATCCTGCGCAAGGGCGGGTACGATCTCATCCAGCGCCACGACAGAGGTCTGCTTTTCGCCAAGCCGGCGCAGTGAAACGGTGCGCTCTTCAACCTCGCGCTGGCCGATGGCAAGGATCACCGGCACCTTGCCGACCGAATGCTCACGCACCTTGTAGTTGATCTTTTCGTTGCGCGTGTCGGCCTCGGCCCGCACGCCGCGCGCGCGCAAGATCTCGACCACCTCGCGCACATAGTCGTCGGCATCCGACACGATGGCGGCCACGACAACCTGGCGCGGGGCCAGCCAGAAAGGCAGCTTTCCGGCGTGCTCTTCGATCAGGATGCCGATAAAGCGCTCGAAACTGCCCAGAAGCGCGCGGTGAAGCATGACCGGGCGGTGCTTTGCCCCATCCTCGCCGACATAGCTTGCGTCAAGCCGCTCGGGCAGAACGAAATCCACCTGATGGGTGCCGCATTGCCAGTCGCGCCCGATTGCATCTGTCAGTACGAACTCAAGCTTGGGGCCGTAAAAGGCGCCTTCGCCGGGGTTCAGTTCGGGCTCGATCCCGGCGGCGCGGGTTGCGGCCAAAAGCGCAGCTTCCGCGCGGTCCCAAACCTCGTCAGACCCTGAACGCTGCTCGGGCCGGTCGGAAAACTTCACCTTGAAGTCCGCAAAGCCAAGTTCGGCGTAAACCTCTGACAAAAAGGCGATAAACGCCGCCGTTTCGCTTTCGATCTGCGCCTCGGTGCAAAAGATATGCGCGTCATCCTGCGTAAAGCCGCGCACCCGCATGATCCCGTGAAGGGCGCCCGAAGGCTCATAGCGGTTGCAGGATCCGAACTCTGCCATCCGAAGCGGCAGATCGCGATAGCTTTTCAGCCCGACCTTGAAGATCTCGACATGGCAGGGGCAGTTCATCGGCTTCAGCGCATTGACCGCCTTCTCGCGGGCGTGTTCCTCGTCGACCTCGACGATGAACATATGCTCTTGGTACTTGTCCCAATGGCCCGAAGCCTCCCACAGCTTGCGGTCCACGACTTGGGGTGTGTTCACCTCGACATAGCCGCCGGCGCGCTGCTTGCGGCGCATATAGTCCTGCAGCGTGGTATAGATGGTCCAGCCGTTTGGATGCCAGAAGACCTGACCGGGGGCCTCTTCCTGCATGTGAAAAAGGTCCATCTCGCGGCCCAGTTTGCGGTGGTCGCGCTTGGCGGCCTCTTCGAGCATGTGCAGATGCGCCTTAAGCCCTTCCTTGTTCTGAAACGCCACGCCATAGATGCGCTGCAGCATTGCGCGGTTGCTGTCGCCGCGCCAATAGGCGCCGGCGACGCTCATCAGTTTGAAGGCATCGGCAGGCACCTGTCCGGTGTGCTGAAGATGCGGGCCGCGGCAAAGATCCTGCCAGTCCCCGTGCCAGTACATGCGCAAGGGTTCATCTCCCGGGATGGCTTCGATCAGTTCAACCTTATAGGGCTCGCCGGTGTCGCGGTAATGCTGGACGGCGCGCGCGCGCTCCCAGATCTCGGTGCGAACCGGCTCGCGCAGGTTGATGATTTCCTTCATCTTTTTCTCAATCGCGCCCAGATCTTCGGGTGTGAAAGGCTCAGCGCGGTCAAAGTCATAATACCAGCCGTTTTCAATCACTGGCCCGATCGTGACCTTCACATCCGGCCAAAGCTCCTGTACGGCGCGGGCCATGATATGGGCCAGATCGTGGCGGATCAGCTCCAGCGCGGGGGCTTCATCTTTCAGCGTGTTGATCGCGATGGCGGCATCTTTTTCAATCGGCCACTGCAGGTCCCAATGGGCGCCGTCCAGCGTGGCGCTGATTGCCTTCTTGGCCAGCGACGTTGAGATGTCGGCGGCCACTTCGGCCGCAGTCACGCCGCTTGCAAAGCTGCGCGCGTTGCCGTCAGGAAATGTCAGGGAAATCTCGGCCATGTGCCGTCTCCTCGTCAGTTTGGCGCCCACGGAACGCCCGGTTGCAAGATATGTTCGCCCCCAAATGGCCAAAGGCTTGGCCCCTGTCAACGCCGATCCCTTCTTTGTGGCCAAATATCCCCGCCGGAGGCAGGCCCGCACCCGGCCAGCGGCGCAGGTTCGGGGCAAAATGCGCTGGCCCGCCAGTGGCGCCCATGCCAGATTGCGCGCCAAAGCCATTCACCTTTCAGGAGCGCCCATAGATGTCCACGCCGCAGTACCTTGAAACCGCAACGGGGCGCCGGATCGCTTATCATGCTCAGCCGGGCGCGGGGCCGGGGCTGATATTTCTGGGCGGGTTCAAATCGGACATGGAGGGCACCAAGGCGCTTTACCTTCAGGACATGGCCGCCCGTCAGGGCCGCGCGTTCCTGCGCTTTGACTATTCGGGGCATGGGCAATCCTCGGGCGAATTCACCCAAGGGGCCATCGGCGACTGGGCCGAGGATGCCGAAGAGGTTCTAAGCCGGCTCACCCAAGGGCCGCAGGTTCTGGTCGGCTCATCCATGGGGGGGTGGATATCGCTTTTGCTGGCGCGGAAAAGGCCAGAGCGGCTGGCGGGGCTTGTCACCATCGCGGCGGCGCCCGATTTCACCGAGGACGGCATGTGGAACGGGTTTTCGGAAGATCAGCGCGCGGCGCTTTTGCGCGATGGGCAGATCGCGCTGCCATCTGAGTATGGCGATCCTTACATCATCACCCGGCGGCTGATCGAAGAGGGGCGGGGCAACCTTGTTTTGCGCGCGCCCTTGGATCTGCCCTTTCCGGTGCGCTTTTTGCAAGGCACGGCGGACGAGGACGTCGATGTCTCTGTCGCCATGCGGCTTTTGGAGCATGCAAGCGGGCCCGATATGCGCCTGACGCTTTTCAAAGGCGCCGACCACCGGTTTTCCACGCCCGAGGCGCTGATCGCGATCGAAGAGGCCATTGGCGCGGTGCTTGCGCGCGCCAGCAGCGATGTGACCTGACGTTACAATAGGTGTTTTGCCCGGCGCGCGGCTAGGTTCCCCCCGAAAACGGGAGGGATAGATGGCACTGAGTTTGGGACAAAAGGCCGGCTGGGGGCTGGCCGATATGGGCATCAACGTCTTTGTTGTGGTCAAACAGCTGTTGGTCTTTACCTATCTGACCGCCTTTCTGGGCGTGCCGGTGGGCGTGGCAGGATGGGTGACCTTTGCGGTTCTGGCCTTTGACGTCGTTACCGACCCGCTGGTGGGATACCTGTCGGACCGCACTTCAAGCCGCTGGGGCCGCAGGGTGCCTTGGATGGTTGCGGGGGCTGTCATTCTGGCGCTTGGCATCGTCGGCATTTTCGCAGTGCCGCCCGGCTGGAGCTGGCAGGCGAACATGGCCTGGGTCGTGGGCTTTTTTGGTCTGGCGACGATCGGCTTTACCTTTGTGGCCATCCCTTACGGCGCGCAGGCGGGCGAGATGACGCAGGATGTCGACGAGCGCAGCGCGATGACGGCCTTTCGCATGGGGTTCGCGTCGGTCGGGCTTTTGGTGGCGGGCGGTCTGGTTCCGGCGCTGGCGGGCGACACGCGCGAGGGGTATCTTGGCGCGGTGCTGACGGTGGCGCCGGTCGTGGTTCTGGCGATCTGGGCCTCGGTGTTTTTCACTCGCCGCGCGCCGCGGATCGAAACCCCCGCGACGGTGGGTTTTGGCGCGATGGTCCGGCTTGTCTTTGCCAATCGCAGCTTTGCGATACTGGTGGCGATCTACGGTCTTTTGACGCTTGGGGTCGCTACGATCGCGGCGGGGCTTCAGCTTGCTTCGCTCTACCTCATAGTCGATGCGGGCGGGGGCGCCCTGTCGGGGCTGGTATCGGCGCTTGGCATGTTCTCTGTCCTTTTCACGGCCTTCATCATCGGTTCGATCCTAAGTCAGTATGTCTGGGTTCGCCTGTCGCATTCCTTGGGCAAGATCTGGGCGCTGGTTCTGGGGATGGTTCTCTATATTGTCGTTCTTTCAGGGGTTTACAGCCAGCTTCCGTCCAGCGGATTGATGATCATGGCCGGGCTTTTCCTGATGGCGGGCTTTGCCAATGGCGCCTACCAGCAGATCCCTTGGGCGATGTATCCCGATCTGATGGACATCACGCGGGCGGAAAGTGGCGAGGCGATTGAGGGGGCGTTTTCGGCGATCTGGCTTTTTGGTCAAAAGGTCGCGAATGCGCTGGCGCCGCTGGTTCTAGGCATTCTGCTGGCCGCTTACGGCTGGCGCGAAAGCACCTCTGGCGTGATTGAGCAGCCGCCGGAGGCACTGGGCGCTTTGCGCGCGGCGCTGACAATCGTGCCGGGGGTTCTGTTTGCGCTGTCGATCCTTGGGCTGATCGCGCTTTATCGCCCGACGCTGAAGGGGCGTCTGCACGGCTAACCCGCGCGGGTTGGGGGCCGCCGGTTTCGATTGGCGGTTCTCGTGTTGCGCCGCGCCTGATAACGTCGCACTGGCAATTGATTGGTGCATTACAGGAGCGCGGATATGGAACAGCGGGTCAGCCTGATTACGCTTGGTGTTGATGATATGGAACGTTCGGCGGCGTTTTACGAGGCGCTGGGATGGGCCCGGGCCGAAACCCCTGACGGGGTCATCGCCTTTGATCTGATCGGCCAGACGCTGGGGCTTTACCCCAAGGCGGCGCTGGCGGCGGATATGGGGCTGAAGCCCGAAGAAGTTGGCGGGTTTTCCGGGATCACGCTTTCCCACAATGTCCGCGAAAAGGGCGATGTCGGGGCCATGATGGCGGCGGCGGAAGCTGCGGGCGCACGGGTTATCAAACCTGCCCATGACATCTTTTGGGGCGGGCATATCGGGTATTTTGCCGATCCTGACGGGCATGTCTGGGAAGTGGCGTGGAACCCGTTTTCGCCGCTTGGGCCGAAAGGCGAATTTCAGTGGAACGGCGCAGGTTAGGGCCGGGCATCTGATGCGCAAACCGGCCAGCATGTGGAGCCTTGAGACCTTTGGCAGGCAGCGGCTTTCGCGGCATTTCTTCATGCGCGAGTTCCTCTATTCGGAGATCGGAAGCTTTCACCAGATCGCCAATATTCCGGATGATCCTGAACTGGCGCTGGCAGCCGGGCGGCAGCTTTGCGAGACGCTTTTGGAGCCGCTGGTTGAAACCTTTGGGCCGATTTGCATCCGTTCGGGCCTTCGCAGTTGGGAGTTGAATGATTTCGGCAACCAGCGGCGCCTGAACTGTGCGCGCTCAGAGGCTGATCGCGCCGGGCATATCTGGGACCGGCGCGATGACAGGGGGCGGATGGGCGCGATGGCGACCGTGGTGATCCCGTGGTTTGCCGATCGCTATGAAGCGGGGCGCGACTGGCGCGATCTGGCGTGGTGGATGCACGATCATCTGGCCTTTGACTGGCTTCAGTTTTTTCCCAAGCTTTGTGCGTTCAACCTTGGCTGGCGCGAGGCGCCGCGCGGCAAGATCACGTCCTATATCGCACCGCGCGGCACCCTGCTTGCCGAGGGGCGGGCGCCGGATGTGCCGCGTGATGAGCGGTCGCGCCGCTATGCCGATTTTCCGGTGTTCCGGGGGCTGGACCTGCCTTAGAAAGGGGTGGCGGGCCGGCGGTCTGCGACGTTTGACCAGTGATGTGAGGCCGCGATGATCCTGCCCAAGACACCCGATTTTTCCCTTGCCGGGCGGCGCGCGCTTGTTGCGGGGGGATCAAGCGGCATCGGGCTTGGTGCGGCGGCGGCGCTGGCCGAGGCGGGCGCGCATGTGGTCATTGCCGCGCGGCGGCGCGAGAGCGTGGATGCGGCGGTTGCCGCCCTGCAAGAGGCGGGGATGTCGGCGGCGCCATGGCAGATGGATATAAGTGATGAGGCTTCGGTCGAGGCCTGCTTTGCCACCCATGAACCCTTTGATATCGTTGTGAACTCGGCTGGGACCGCGCGCCATTCCCCGGCGCTTGAAACCCGGGCCGAGGATTTTGACGCGGTGATGGCGGTCAATCTGCGGGGGGCGTATTTTCTGGCCCAGCATGCCGCGCGCGGAATGATCGGGGCGGGCAAGGCGGGGTCGATCGTGCATATCTCAAGCCAGATGGCGCATGTCGGCGGGCCCGACAGGGCGGTTTATTCGGCCTCAAAGCACGGGCTTGAGGGGATGATCAAATCGATGGCGATTGAATGGGGCCCGCAGGGCGTGCGCATCAATTCGGTGTGCCCCACCTTTATTCGCACGCCTTTGACCGAGGCGACTTTTGCCGATGAGGACAAGCTGAAATGGGTTCGCGAGAAGATCAAGTTGCCAAGGGTTGGACGGGTCGAGGATGTGATGGGCGCGGTCCTTTTTCTGGCCGGCGATGGCGCGGCGATGGTGACGGGAACCTCGATCCTGATCGACGGCGGCTGGACGGCCGACTGATGGGCGCGCGGCTGCTTGCCGAGCGGCGCCCGTGCGGGCACTCTGACGCCAGAGCAACGCCGGGGGGACGCGGATGATCGCAACAACGCATGTCGGAAGCCTTCCTCGGCGGCAGGATGTCGTTGATCTGCTTTTTGCGCGCGAGCGCGGGGAGGCGGTGGATGACGCGGCCTTTGACGCGACGATGGCGGCGGCCTGTAGCGAGAGCGTGGCGAAACAATTGGCAGCGGGGATCGATATTGTTTCCGATGGGGAAACAGCCAAGATCAGCTATGCGACCTATGTCAAGGACCGCTACACCGGCTTTGGCGGCGATGGGCCCCGGATCGGTCCAGCCGATATCAAAGAGTTCCCGGGGTATCTTGCACGGCTTCGGGCCGCCGATGAGGGGCCCAAGTTTGCGCGCCCGATGTGCGTGGGCGAGGTGCGCCCCAAGGGGCAGGAAGCGCTTTTGCGCGATATCGGTAACCTCAAGGCCGCGATGGCGGAACATGGGGGCAAGCGCGGTTTCATGAACGCAGCCTCGCCCGGTGTGATCTCACTTTTCCTGCACAATGCCCATTACGGCAGCCGCGAGGCATATCTCGCTGCGCTGGCCGGGGCGATGGCCGAGGAATACCGCACGATTGTCGATGCGGGGCTGGATCTTCAGGTTGATTGCCCCGATCTTGCCCTGTCGCGGCACATGCTTTTTCCCCAGCTGAGCGACGATGAATTCGTAGCCATCGCGCATTTGCACGTCGAAGCGCTTAACCAGGCGCTGGAAGGGATCGACCCGGGACGCGTGCGGGTGCATATCTGTTGGGGTAATTACGAGGGGCCGCATGTTTGCGATATCGAGATGGACAAGGTGTTTGGCGTGCTGATGGCGGTGCGGGCGCGCTATCTGCTTTTTGAAACCGCCAATCCGCGCCACGGCCATGAGTGGGTCGTTTTCCGCGATCGGGCGGGAGAAATACCCAGCGACAGGGTTCTGGTGCCCGGCGTGGTGGATAGCACGACAAACTTTGTCGAGCATCCCGATCTGGTGGCCCAGCGGATTGAAAGGTTCGTCGATATCGTCGGCCAAGAGCGGGTGATCGCGGGCACCGATTGCGGTTTTGGCACTTTTGCGGGCTTTGGCACGGTTGATCCGCAGATTGCCTATGCCAAGCTGGCGGCGCTGTCCGAAGGGGCAAGGTGGGCCGCAGGTGCAGGGCGGGCCGGGCCATGAGCGATCCGGTCGTTTTCCTGCCGCCGATGATGTGCGATGCGCGGGTGTTCGCGCCGCAGATCAAGGCCTTCTCGGGGCGGCAGGCGATGATATTCGCGCCCCTGACGATGGGTGACACGGTGCGCGAGATGGCCGGGCAGGTTCTGGCCGCCGCGCCCGAGCGCTTTGCGATGCTGGGGCTTGCGATGGGCGGGATCGTGGCGATGGAGGTTGCGCGCCAAGCCCCTGAACGAATTACAAAACTATGCCTGATGGATACCAATCCGCTGGCCGAGACACCGGCGGCGGCGGCCGCGCGCGAGCCGCAGATCATCGCGGCAAAGTCGGGGCGGCTGGAAGAGGCGATGCGCGCCGAGATGCGCCCCGAGTATCTGGCGCCGGGGACCGGGCGCAGGGCGGTACTTGATACGGTGATGGAGATGGCGGACGATCTGGGGGCGTCGATTTTCGTGCGCCAGTCGCGGGCGCTTCAGAAGCGGCCCGATCAGCAGCGCACGCTGCGGCGGTTGCAGATACCCACGCTTGTGGTCTGCGGCGAGCATGACAAGCTGTACCCGGTCAAGCGGCATGAGTTTCTGGCCGATCTGATCCCTGATGCCAAGCTTGCGATCGTCCATGATGCGGGGCATCTGCCGGTGCTGGAGCAGCCTGCGCAGGTCAACGAGATCTTGCGCGACTGGATGTCAGCGCCGCTGATCCTGCGCTAAGGCCTTGCCGCGGCGCGCGTGGTGCGCCGCGGGGCCATGAGTATTTTTGCAAAGAAGAAATGGCCGGGGCGGGGTTACTCGGCGGCGATTTTCTTGGCCGGGCTTGGTTTGCGGCTGTTGGCGTCGATGAAGTCAAGCACCAGAGGCCGGATGTTGTTGCGCCAGCTTTTGCCGGCGAAGATGCCGTAGTGGCCGGCGCCGGGTTCAAGGTGGCTTGCCTTTTTGCTGTCCGCGAGCCCGGTCAGAAGGGGCAGGGCGGCAAGGCATTGGCCGGGGGCGGAGATGTCGTCTTCTTCGCCTTCGACGATTTTGACGGCGACATCGGTGATCTTGCCGATATCGACCGGTTTGCCTTCGATGGTGAAGGCGTTGCGGGCGATGTCGCGTTCCTTGAAGATGCGGTGGACGGTCGAGAGGTAAAACTCGGCCGTCATGTCCATCACGGCAAGGTATTCATCGTAGAAACGATTGTGCTTGTCGCTATCGGTTGCCTCGCCCTTGGCGATGTTGAGGATCTGGTTCGAGAAGGCCTGAAGGTGGCGGTCGGCGTTCATCGAGATGAAGGAGGCCAATTGCAGAAGGCCAGGGTAGACCTTGCGCCCTACGCCGGCGTGTTTGAAGCCGACGCGCTGGATCATCGTTTCTTCGAGCATGCCCATGGTGACGCGGCGGCCAAAGTCGGTCACCTCGGTGGCGGCGGCATCGGGGTCGATCGGGCCGCCGATCAGGGTCAGCGATGCGGGCTGTTCATCGGGCGCCTCTTCGGCCAGGCAGGCGGTTGCGGCAAGGGCAAGCGGCGCGGGCTGGCAGACGGCGATGACATGGATGTCGGGGCCGAGGTGGCGCATGAAATCGACGAGATAGCGGGTGTAATCCTCGACGTCGAACTTGCCCTTGGAGACGGGGATGTCGCGAGCGTTGTGCCAGTCGGTGATATAGACGTCGGCGTCAGGCAGAAGGCTTGTCACTGTCGAGCGCAAAAGCGTGGCGTAGTGGCCGGACATGGGCGCGACCAGAAGGATCTGGCGTTTCTGGCGTTCGCGGCCCTGCACCTTGAACGAGATCAGATCGCCAAAGGGGCGGGCGAGCAGTGTTTCGATGCTGACGATATGGTCGCGGCCATCGGAGCCGACGACGGAGTTGATGTTCCAGCCCGGTTTGGTGACCATCCGCGCAAAGCTGCGCTCTGTCACATCGCCCCAGGCGGACATGACCTGAAACATCGGGTGCGCCACGAGGCCCGTGGCGGGATAAGAGGCCATGGCGCGGGCTGTGGCGCCCAACCATTCGTTGGTATTACGAATGGTTTCCATCAGGTCGTATGTCACCATATACTTCATGTGTTATCCTTTTACGGCCAAGCGCCGTTGCGTAACGGTCTGCCGGCCGGTAACTGCTGCTATGCTGCACTGCGGAAAAATCTAGGGGGTTACTGGAGCGATGACAACTGACGAACCCAAATCAGCAGAAGAATTTGAGCTGCTGAACGCGAATTTGGCGAAAATCGAGGAATTGTCGCAGCGTCTTGTGGCCGGATTGTCACGCCGCAAACCCGTGGATGCCAGTTTGCAGGGCCCCAATCAGGAACTTTTCATGAAGGCGGCGGGGGCCTATTGGGCGGAAATGCTGTCGAATCCTTCCAAAATTCTTGAGCACCAGATCTCGTATTGGGGCAAATCGCTTAAGCACTATGTGGAAGCGCAAGAGGCTTTAAGCTCTGGCAAGCTGGCGCCGCCGCCCGATAGCACCCCGCCAGATCGGCGCTTTTCCAACCCGATGTGGGAAACGCATCCCTATTTCAACTACATCAAGCAGCAGTACCTGATGTCGGCCGATGCGATTTCGCAGGCGGTCGAGGATATCGAGGGTATGGATGCGGCCGAGAAGAAGCGGCTGCGGTATTTCAGCCGCCAGATCGTCGATATGATGAGCCCGGCGAACTTTCTGGCGACCAACCCCGAGGCGCTGGCGCGGGCGGTGGAGACGGATGGGCAATCGCTTGTCGATGGGCTTGAGAACATGGTGCGCGACATCGAGGCCAATGATGGCGAGCTTTTGGTGACGCTGGCCGATAAGAACGCCTTTAAGGTTGGTCACAACCTTGCAACGACGCCGGGATCGGTGGTGTTTCGCAACCGGATGTTCGAGCTGATCCAATATGCGCCGACAACGCCGGATGTTCACAAGACGCCGCTGATCATCTTTCCGCCGTGGATCAACAAGTTCTATATTCTGGACCTCAAGGCCAAGAACAGCCTTATCAAATGGGTTGTCGATCAGGGCTATACGCTTTTCGTTGTCAGCTGGATCAATCCGGATGCGTCTTATGCGGATGTGTCGCTGGACGACTATGTCAGCGATGGGTTCATGACGGCGATCGAAGAGGTCAAGGCAATCACCGGCGAGGATCAGGTGAACGCGGTTGGCTATTGCATCGCTGGCACGACGCTGTCGCTGACGATGGCGCTGATGCACAAGCGCGGCGACAAGTCGATCAAATCGGCCACGCTTTTCACCACGATGTCGGATTTTTCCGATCAGGGCGAGGTTGGCGTTTTTCTGAACGACGATTTTGTCGACGGGATCGAGCGCGAGGTGCAAGAGACCGGCATCCTGCATTCGTTTTTCATGAGCCGCACGTTCAGCTATCTGCGGTCGAACGATCTGATTTATGGCCCGGCGATCAAAAGCTATATGCTGGGCGAGGCGCCGCCGGCCTTTGATCTTTTATTCTGGAACGGGGATGGAACGAACCTTCCGGCGCGGATGGCGGTGCAATACCTGCGCGGGCTGTGCCAGCGCGACCAGTTTGCGACCGAGGGTTTTGAGATTCTTGGCGAGAAGGTGAAGATCGGCGATGTGAAGGTGCCGATCTGCGCGATTGCCTGCGAGACCGATCATATCGCGGCGTGGAGATCGAGCTATGCGGGCGTTCAGAAGATGGGCAGCCGGTCAAAGACGTTCATCCTGTCGGAAAGCGGTCATATCGCGGGGATCGTGAACCCACCGTCCAAGAACAAGTATGGCCATTACACCAACGAGGATCTGAAGCTAAGCGCCGATGACTGGCAGAAGAGCGCAAGTTTTCACGAAGGATCGTGGTGGCCGCGCTGGGACAAGTGGCTTTCGGGGCGGTCTGGAAAGCGCGTAAAAGCGCGGATTCCCGGAGAAAACGGTCACGAAATTTTGGCCCCGGCCCCCGGAAACTACGTGATATCCGACCCAAACCATTGAATTTGAACAGCAATTATTTTTTTTGCTGCAGTGCAGAAAAATACTTGAAATGCTGCAGTGCGGCGTCTATTTATTCTGCAGACGCAAGCAACGCCTCGGGTTGAGGCAACTGGAGTAAATACAATGGCTAAAGCACAAGACTTTACTAAGATGGTCCAAGACATGATGGGCGCATTCCCGGTTGACACCGCAGCGTTCCAGGATGGTTTCAAAACTCAGGCCGCATTTGGCGAGAAGATGTCGAAAGTAGCGCTGGACGCTGCTGAGAAGTCGACCGAGGTTTCCTCGAAGTGGACAAAAGAGACACTCGCCAAGCTGAGCACGATGTCGAAGGTCAAGGAAGACCCTGCTGACTATGGCAAGTCGATGACTGATTTCGCTTCGGCAACTGCTGAAATGGCTGCCGAGAACATGGCCGCTTTCGCAGAGATTGCGAAAAAGGTTCAGATGGAAACAGTTGAACTGATGCTGGCCGCCGGCAAGGACATCAGCGAAGACGCGACTGCCGCCGTCAAGAAAGCAACAAGCGATGTTACGGCTGCTGCCAAGAAAGCAACCGCGACCGCAAAGTAAGAGATACGGTTTTTCACCACCTTCCTCCTCCCTGAAGGTGTGATGACCTGGGGCGTGTTCTTCGGAACGCGCCCTTTCTTTTTATTCTGCGCTGCCGTAGGCTGCTCTGCAGTGCAGAAGATTGGGAGTGGCTGCCTTGGCCGACAAAGACAAACCGCTTTTGATTAAGCGTTATGCGAGCCGCAGACTTTATAACACAGAAACAAGCGATTACGTGACGCTTGAAGACATTGCGAAGTTCATTCGCGATGGCCGTCAGGTACAGATTGTCGACCTTAAATCAGGGGATGATCTGACGCGGCAATATCTTTTGCAGATCATTGCAGAGCACGAAAGCCGGGGCGAAAGTGTGCTTCCGATCGATGTTCTGACCGACCTTGTGCGCAGCTATACGACGCAGGCGCAAAGCGTGGTGCCCGATTTTCTGGCCGCCTCGTTCGAGCTTTTGCGCGACGGGCAGTCGAAGGTCATGGAAAACCTTGGCGCGATAAACCCGATGGCCAAGATGCCCGGATTTGACGCCATGCAGGCGCAACAGCGCGCCTTTCTGAAGGCCATGACGGGCGGAATGATGCCCGGCGCCGCGGCAAAGCCCAAGGAAGAGCCTGAAGAGGCCAAGGACGACAACGGGCTGGACGAGATCAAGAAGCAGCTTGCCGAGCTTCAGGAAAAGCTGTCGAAGCTGAACGACTGAGCAGGCGGGGTCAGCTGGCGATCTGAGGGCGCGGCTGCGTCTGGGGAAGGATCAGCTCACCCGCCTGAAGGATCGCATCTGCGATGAAATCAAGCTCTGCCATGGTCAGCCTTGCGGGCAGGCGCAGATCGCAGGCGCGCATCAGCATTGCGCGGGTCCTGGGCAGCTCGGGCATGTCTTCGATGAACTTCCAGTTCCAGAATGCGCGCGCGTTGTCGCGCGAGAGGCCGAAGATTTGCACCGAAACACCCAGATCGTCGGCGGCGCGGGCAAAGGAGCGGGCGTCATCGGCTGAAAAGCCGTTCAGCAGAAACTGAAGCGAATCCGGCGCGCGCGCCTCGGCGGGCAGGGCGGCAGGTACGCTGAAAAGGGGCGAGCCGTTCAGCCGCGCGGCCACATAGTCATGATTGCGCCGCCCGTCCGCGACGCGGCGCGGCACATGGGCAAGCTGGGGGCGGATGACGGCAGCCGAAAGGTTCTGCATGCGCATGTTGTAAAGCGGCAGGCGGTTTTGCCAGCGGGCGCAATGCTCTTCAACGCCGGGGTGCTTTTTCCATGCGTGTTCATAGGCGCCCGACATGATGACGGCGCGGGCGGCAATTTCAGGATCGTCGGTCACAAGAATCCCGCCTTCGCCCGCATTGATCAACTTGTAGGACTGGAACGAGAAACAGCCGATTTTTCCAATGGTCCCAATGTCTTGCCCGTTCCACTTGGTGCCAAGGGAATGGGCGGCATCCTCTAGCACGGGGATGTTGCGCGCGCTGGCCAGAGCCATGATCGCATCCATGTCCGATGTATGGCCGCGCATGTGGCTGATCAGAACGGCGTCCGCGCCGTCATCGAGACGGGCCTCAAAATCGGCCAGATCGATGCGCAGCGTGTCGTCCACTTCGACCGGGACGGGGGTGCAATCGGCATGGATGATGGCCGATGGGACGGCCGCGAAGGTGAAGGCGGGAAAGAGAACGCGCGCGCCGCGCGGCATATCCAGCGCCTTGAGCGCCAGGAAAAGCGCCGCCGAACACGAAGAGACCGCAAGCGCGTATTTAACGCCCAGCATCGCGGCAAATTCCGTCTCTAGTCGGGCGACGGGGGCGTCTTGCAGCGCGGTGTAGCGAAAAAGATCGCCCGATTGCAGAAGCCGGTCGATTTCCTGCCGCGCCTCTGGGGGGATCGGTTCTGCGTCATATGTGTTGGGTGCAGATGTCATGCTTCAGTATCCCCGTCTGATTTGTTTTCAGAGCTTGCCCGCTATGGCCTGCATAAAGCAGAGTTGTGACAGTTTCCAGACGCAGGGGGCAGCCCGGCCCGGCACGTTCGGGCGCACCTAGAACCCCATCCGATCACGCAAGCCATACCACGTCATCGCCAGCGCAAGAAGCGGGCTGCGCATCAGGGCGCCGCCGGGGAACGCCGGAGAGGGCAGGCGCGACATGACGTCGAAATCGCCCATCAGCCCCTTGCTGGCCTGCGCCAGAATGCGCCCGGCAAGCGTCGCCATCGCCAGACCGTGACCCGAATAGCCCGAAGCGGACAGGATATTGGGCGCAGGGCGCGCAAAACAGGGCATCCGGTTCATGGTGATCGCCAAAGTGCCGCCCCATGCATAATCGATGCGGGTTTTGGCAAGGGCTGGATAAATCTCGGCCATCGGGCGGCGCACCAGCGCGGCGATATCGCGCGGAAAGCGATAGCCATAGCTTTCGCCGCCGCCAAACAAGAGCCGCCCGTCTTCGGACATGCGCCAGTAGTTGACGACGAACCTGCTGTCGGCGACGGCGATGTCGCGGGCCAGAAGTGCGGAGTAATCGCCGCCAAGAGGCTGGGTGGCGACAATGAAGTTGTTGATCGGCATCACACGGGCGGCCAGCTTGCGGTCCAGCGCGCCAAGATAGCCGTTGCAGGCAAGGATAACCTGAGAGGCCTCAACCCGGCCGGTTCCGGTTTCTACGGTAACCGTTTTGCCCGGGCGGATTTTCGTGACGTATGACCCTTCGTGGATCTGCGCGCCCGATTGTTGCGCAGCCTTGGCAAGACCAAGGGCGTAGCGCAGGGGATGCAGGTGGCCTGCGCCCCAATCGACGCTGCCGCCAGCAAATACATCCGTGCCGACAAGCGTATCAAAGCCGGGTTTGTCCAGAACTTCGATTTTGTCGTAATTGTACACTTCCCGAAGGTGATCAGCGCTGGAAACCGTGTAGTCCATGTCGGATTTGTGCCAGTTTGCCTGAGCAACACCGGGGCGAAAACCGGCCTCAACCCCATGTTTTCGGCAGATATCATGCACGGTTTTCTTGGCGTCTTCGGCAAGTTCCCAAAGGCGGCGTGCATCGGCCATGCCAAGGCGCTTTTCCAGCCAGTTCTGGCCCTGCCGCTGACCGCTTCCCAATTGGCCGCCGTTGCGCCCCGATGCGCCAAAGCCGACGCGGTGCGCCTCTAGCAGTGTCACATCCAGCCCCGCCGCCGCCAGATGCAGCGCGGCGGAAAGGCCGGTGTAGCCGCCGCCGATGACACAGACATCGGCAACCTTGTCACCGCGCAGCGGGGCGAAGGGGGCAAGTGGGTCGGCCGTGGCGGCATACCAGCTTTCAGGGTAGTCGCCGACGCGGTCGTTCGAGAACAGAAGGTTCATACGTTCATCAAAAGATGTTCACGTTCCCAAGGGGAGATAACATGCAGAAATTCATCATATTCTTCGCGTTTGACGATGGAATAGACACGGCCGAAATCGGGGCCCAGAACCTCTTGTAACTCGCTTGCCTCGTCAAAGAGGTCCAGCGCCGAATATAGATCGCGGGGGATGTCCTCTTCGGCCTGATAGGCGTCTCCGCTGAACGGCTCTTGCGGGGTGTCGCCGCGCACCATGCCAAGGTATCCGCAAGCCAGCGAGGCGGCGATCCCGAGGTAGGGGTTACAGTCCATGCCGGCCAGCCGGTTTTCAACCCGGCGGCCGGGAGGATCAGCGATGGGGATGCGAATGCCCGTGGTGCGGTTGTCGCGCGCCCATTCAAGGTTGATCGGGGCGGCCTGATCCTTGACGTAGCGCCGGTAGCTGTTCACGTAAGGGGCCAGAAGGGCGATGGCCGATGGAAGATGCGTCTGCAAGCCGCCGATAAAGTTGAAGAAATGCGGCGTTTCCTCATCGTTCTGGCCAGAGAAGATATTATTGCCATCGGCGTCCAGAACCGAATGGTGGATATGCATTGCGCTGCCCGGCTCTCCTTCGATCGGCTTGGCCATGAAGGTGGCGAAACAGTTGTGTTTCAGTGCAGCTTCGCGGATCAAGCGTTTGAAAAAGAACACTTCATCGGCAAGGCGCACCGGGTCTCCGTGGCGCAGGTTGATCTCTAGCTGGCCGGCGCCGCCTTCATGGGTGATGCCGTCGATTTCAAAGCCCTGAGCTTCGGCAAAGTCATAGATGTCGTCGATGACGGGGCCAAATTCGTCCACGGCGGACATCGAATAGGCCTGACGCGCTGCGGCGGGGCGGCCCGAGCGGCCCATCATCGGCTGGATCGACTGTCCGGGGTCGATGTTGGGCGCGACAAGGTAGAACTCCATCTCGGGGGCGACGATCGGTGTCCAGCCGCGGGCGGTGTATAGATCAACGACGCGTTTCAGGACGTTGCGCGGGGCAAAGGGAATTGCCGCGCCGTTGCGGTCATAGGCGTCGTGGATCACCTGAAGCGTCCAGTCGGCGGTCCAGGGCGCGGCGCTTGCGGTGCTCATGTCCGGCTTGAGGATCATGTCAGGTTCGACAAAGCCCTCGGGCGCGGCGGCCTCGGCCCAGCCGCCGGTGATGGTCTGGAAGTAGATCGAGTTGGGCAGGAAAAACTGGGTCTGCTTGGCAAATTTTGAGGCAGGAACAGCCTTGCCGCGGGCAATCCCCGGCAAGTCGGACACAATGCATTCAACTTCGTCCAGCCCATGGCCCGCAAGATAGGCGCGCGCATGTTTGGGCAGTGCGGCGATCCAGTCAGACATGCGCGGCCCCCGCGCGAGCGGCATGGGCGGCGCGCAGAAAGCGGGCAATTTCGCCCGCGATCACCGGCTCATCATTGGGCTTTTCGGCCTTGGCCAGTGCCCGCGCCATCATATCGTCGGGATAGTCCGCCGTGCCGCGCCGAAGCTGGACGTATTCCGACAGGATCGGGTTGGTCATTTCGGGATGCGGCTGAACGGTAAAGATGTGATCGCCGTAAACCAGCGCCGCATGGGCGCAGTTGGGCGCTTGGGCGATTGTGCGCGCGCCTGCGGGCGGCTCAAGGACCTGATCTTGATGCCATGCGTTTAGGTGAAGATGCCCGAAGGCGTCAAAATCATACTCATACCGGCCCACCGCCCAGCCGCCATCGAATTTCTCGACCCGCCCACCCAGCGCGCGGGCGATCAGCTGATGCCCAAAGCAGATCCCGACCATGGGCGCCTTTCGCTCATGCGCGGCGCGAACGAAATCTTCCAGCGGCGCCATGAATGGCAGGCCCTCGTAAACGCCATGGCGCGCGCCTGTCAAAAGCCAGCCATCCGCCTCATCCACGCTTTGCGGAAAATCCATCGCCTCAACGTCCCAAGCCTGAAAGGTCAGATCATAGCCGGCCAGAAGGGATGCAAACATCTGGTCATAGTCGCCAAAATGCTCCTTCACCTCTGCCGGAGCATGGCCGCACATCAAAATGCCGATTTTCATGGGTTCACCGCTTGTTGTTTGCATCAACGCTAGCCGAGCGCGCGGGACGTTGGAAGAGCAATTCGAAGACCGGCCCAAGTGGCGAGGGACCTTGATTTCTTTGTGGGTCAAATATCCCCGCCGGAGGCTTTGAAACAAAGGCCGCAACAGCCTCCGGCGGGGATATTTTGCCACAAAGAAGCGGCGGTTGCGCGCTAGCGAATGTATTGCGGGCGCAGTTTGATCCTTGCGCGCTTTTCCTGCGGGAGGTGGCGGTTGAGGCGTTTGTTCACGAGGCCGAAGATGCCGGTGATGACCAGTGTCAGGCAGATGAAGTAGAAGGCGACGATCGGGTAGGCGACGAAGGGGTTGAAGGTCTTGTCGGCGAAGTAATTGGCGTAATAAAGCGCGTCGCCGCGTTGTTGCCATGCGGGAAAGCCTGAGAAGAAAACCAGCGTTGTTGCGTGGAAAAGGAAGATCGCCTCATTGGTGTAGGCGGGCCATGCAAGGCGCATGGACGTGGGCCAGATCACGCGGGTAAAGCGGGTCCATCCGGTCATGCCGTAGGCGTCGGCGGCCTCGACCTCGCCCTTGGGGACAGAGCGCAGCGCGCCGTAGAAAATCTCGGCCGAGTAGGCGGCGGTGTTCAGCACCAGAACCAGCAGGGCGCCGGCCTGCGCCGAGGTCAGCCATGGCAGGGCCCCGGCCTGTTTGAGGCGCAGGAAGATGAAATAGGCCAGAAAGAACTGGATAAAGAGCGGCGAGCCGCGAAAGACGAGGATGAACCAGTTTGCCGGGCGGCGCAGCCATGGCGCGCGGGCCGATTTGCCAAGGGCCACGGCATTGGCGAGGAAGAAACCGATCATCAGCGCGAGGACGGCAAAATAGATGTTCCAGATCAGCCCCGAGCCGATCAGGGTGAACTGTTGGCAAAGCGTGAAATCCGCTTTGGGCAAGAGCCTTTCGCCGATGCCGATCGAGCGCAGGCCGTAGGCTTGGATCGTTTCAAGACAGCTCATGTGCCAGCGCCGATCGTTGCCTGCCCGCGCGAGAGGCGCTTTGTGATGCGCTCTAGCACCGCTTCGGAGATCTTGGTGAAGCCGAGGTAGAAAACCAGCAGGCCCAGAAAGTACCAGAGCCGCCAGTCGCCGTGCGGGTAGTCCGAAAAGCGGGCCATTTTCGAGCCGCCAAGTTCGCGCGCCCAATAGACGATATCCTCAACCCCCAGAAGGAAGAGAAGCGGCGTGGCCTTGATCAGGATCATCCAGAGGTTCGACAGGCCGGGCAGGGCGTAGATCCACATCTGCGGTACCAGAACGCGCCAGAAGGTCTGGCGGCGGGACATCCCGTAAGCGCCGGCGGTTTCAAGCTGGCCCAGCGGCACCGCCTGCATTGCGCCGTAAAGGACGTTTGCGGCAAAGGCGCCGAAGACGATGGCAAAGGTCACGACAGCGGTGGCAAAGCCATAAACCTCGTGCACCCATTGCGGCGCCGTTGAAAGCGGCAGCTTGGCGGCGGGGCAGACGCGAAAGTCGTTGCCTTGGCGGATCGCCTCTGTCCAGTCGGGGCAAAGGATCTGGTGGCGGGCCCATTCAAGGCCCTGATCGATGGCGATGACGAAGAAGAGAAAGAAGATGATGTCCGGAACGCCGCGCACGATGGCGATATAGGATTTGCCAAGCCAGCGCAGTGGCGCGACGTGCGAACGGGCGGCGGTTGCACCGCCAAAGCCGAACAAGAGGGCGGTGGGTGCGGTGATCGCCAAAAGCGCAAGCACGGTCAGAAAGGACCAGTAAAGGCCCATGTGCTTGCCTGTTGTCAGGTAACAGGACATCCAGGCCAGCCGGCCCAGTGTTTCAGGATCAGAGCAGTAACTGAAGATGGTTTGGCCCTCTGGGATGTGCCGCGCCCGGGGATGCGGGCGCGGCTTTAGGTCGTTGGGCCGGTATCAGAAGAGGGCCGCGTCGGGCAGCCACTTTTTGATAAGCGCGTTCAGTGATCCGTCGTCCTTCATGGACTGGATCGCCTTGTCGAACTTGGCTTTCAGCTCGCCATCGGATTCGCGGATACCCATGCCGATGCCGCCGCCGATCAGCTCTTCCTTGGACAAGAGCATCAGGTCGCTGCTTTCGGCTGCGATCGGGGCAAGGTAGGATTTGTCGGCCAGAACCGCATCCGCCTCGCCGTTGCGAACAGCGGCGATGGTTTCTTCGGGGGTCGCAAATTCAACCAGCGTGGCACCGGACTGGGCGACAAAGCCGGCCTGAATGGTGTTGGTCTGGGCCGCGATCACGCCGTTTTCAAGATCAACGTCGTCCGAGAGGGCCAGATAGGCCGAAGGGTCGGGCAGGGTGTAGGCTTGGGTAAAGTCAATGACCTTGTCACGCTCTGCGGTGATGGACATGCCAGCAACGATGGTGTCGTAGTTGCCGGACACGAGGTTGGGGATGATCGAATCCCATTCGTTGGTTACCCATGTGCAAGACAGCTCGGCGCGTTTGCAAAGCTCGTCTCCAAGCTCACGCTCAAAGCCGTCAACCTCGCCCTTGTCGTTGATGAAGTTATACGGAGGGTAGGCGCCTTCGGTGCCCATGCGGACCGAGTGGCTGGCGGCCAGCGTCATGCCTGCGGACATGACAAGAGCGGCGGTGGCAATGATCAGTTTTTTCATTTGGTTGCTCCCTTTATCAGGTTTTGGTGGTTGTTCTTGGGTCGTTATCGTTTCTTTGTGTCTTGCGGCGCATCTTCAGGCGGCCACGGTCGATGACAGAAACTGTTGCAGTCGCGGTGTCTTTGGCTGGCCAAAAAGCTGATCTGGCGGGCCTTCCTCTTCGACAAGACCCTTGTGCAGAAAGACCACGTGGTCAGAGACGTCTGCGGCAAGGCGCATGTCGTGGGTGACCAGAATCATCGTGCGCCCCTCATCGGCCAGCGCCTTGATAACCTTGACGACTTCCTGTTCCAGCTCGGGGTCCAGCGCCGAGGTTGGTTCATCGAACAAAAGGGCGCGCGGTTCCATGCACAAGGCGCGGGCGATGGCGGCGCGCTGTTGCTGGCCGCCTGAAAGCTGTGCGGGGAAGACATCGCATTTGTCACCGATGCCGACCTTTGCCAGATAGCGCCGCGCGTTTTCTTCCACCTCGTGGCGGTCGCGGCGCAGAACGGTCAGCGGCGCCTCCATCACGTTTTGCAGGATCGTCATGTGCGACCAAAGGTTAAACTGCTGAAAAACCATGGAAAGATTGGTGCGGATGCGGGTGACCTGATGGCGGTCGGCGGGGTGCCGGTGCAGGCCCTTGCCGCGCCAGTGCACTGCCTCACCCTCAAACAGGATCTCGCCTGACTGGCTGTCCTCCAGAAGGTTGGCGCAGCGCAGAAGCGTCGATTTTCCCGACCCCGAAGAGCCGATCAGCGACACGACATCGCCGCGTCTTGCGGTAATGTTCACGCCTTTGAGAACCTCCAGCGCATCATAGCTTTTATGAAGCTCGCGGATTTCAATTACAGGCGATTGCAGGCGCGGATTATCGGTCACTAAGGGCGGTATCTATCGTTGTTTCAAGGCAGGGATTTATGCGCAGAACGGTGGGAATTGCAACGATCTTTGGCCAGAGCGGCAAGGTTTATCCCACGTAAGGCGGGGGCAGCGGGACGGCCAGATAGGCCGAGGCCGGAATGGCGATCAGCCCTTTGAGCGACAGTGTTTTGCGATCCTTTTGCGCCAGTTTGCCGATCGCGGCCTGAACGGCGGCAAACAGCGGCGCAGGGTCGATGCCGGGGCGGGTGATCAGCGGCAGACCGGGGGTGGGCGCCGTCATTTCGATGGTGATCAGATCATCGCTCCATCTTTCATAGCGCTGGATAAGGCGCCATGTGACGGCATCAAGCGCGGCCAGATC
This sequence comes from Paracoccaceae bacterium, assembly GCA_030148005.1. Lineage (GTDB taxonomy): Bacteria > Pseudomonadota > Alphaproteobacteria > Rhodobacterales > Rhodobacteraceae > JASBSV01. The sequence goes on from JASBUI010000025.1 coordinate 119,867, forward strand.
GGCGCGGCCTTCGGCGACGGCGCGGGCCGAGGCCAGATGGCTTCCGGTGATGGTCGCGCCGGTGCAAAAATCAAAGCCTGCGCCGGTCTCTGCAAGGTGGTTTTCAATCGCCGCCCAGCCTGATTGCGACATGGTGGAATTGACCGCAAGCGCCGCGCCCCTGAAGGCGGCAAGGCTTTGGCGCGGGTCATCGCGGCGCGCAAGGATGCAGCTTCGGTAAAAGCCCGGGCCACAGCCCTCGACGCCATAGTCGGGCGTGCCCACCAGAACGACGCGGTCCTTCAGGTGGTGCCGGTAAGGCATGCCGCAGGTCTGCGACAGCAAAAGGTCGGGGTGATCCCAGGCGCTTTCAATCGGATCAAGCTTTGTCAGTTCCGGATCGCCCGCGCCGTATTCGCGGCGGATCGCCTGCCACAGCCGGTCATGCGCCGCTTGCGTTTCAGGGCGGGCGTACATCTGAAGGCTGGCCAGACCGCCGGCCACCTAGCGCGCCTCGACCCTTTGGCGGGCCAATGCGCTGTCGCGGTCGGTGATCCCCAAAAGGTTGGAGACAAGGCGCAGCACGGCATCTTCTTCCTGCTCGCGCACGCCGTCGGCCAGAACCACCGCCCAAAGCGCCTCGATCACGCCGATGCGCTCTTCATAGGCGACCGCGTCCTTGATTGCGCGGGTGAAACGGACGGTATCGGGCGCCTCGGCCTCAAGCGTCTCGGCCCTTTTACGCAGGGCGCTGGCCTCAAAGGGGGTCAGCCCATAGCGCTCTGTCAGAATGCGGTCGATGCGATCGATCTCGCTTTGGGCATAGATGTTGTCGGACCGCGCAATGCGCACCAAAAGCGCTGTCAGCGCAAGGCGGGCATCCGGGTCGGGCAGGGGTGCGGGGTCAACGGCTGTTAGCCGCTTGAGCAGATCAGCAAACATGAAACCTATATAGAGACGCGCGCGGCGGCGTCAAACGCCCCGGTGGACCCGCCTAGCCGTCATAACCTTCAATGATCACAAGATCGCTCTGCGACACCTTCTCGCGGATCGCCAGCGCTGCCTTGTAGGCGTCGCTTTCATAACAAGCGATCGCATCGGCATAGGATGGAAACTCTATCACCACGGTACGAGAGCGGGCCTCGCCCTCGCGAAGCTGCCGCTCGCCGCCGCGGACCAGAAAACGGGCGCCAAACTGGGCGAAAGCGGCGGCGTTGGCCGCGCGGTACTGCGCGTAAACCTCGGGATCATGCACATCGACATGCGCCACCCAATATCCTTTTGCCATTCTGGCCTCCTGTCATCCGAGGGGGAAATCTGCGGGCCTTTTTCGGGCTTCGGCGCTTTCCCTCTTCTTCTTTGCAAAAATACTCTCGCCGAAGGCGAAAACCGCCGCCGGTATCAGACCAGGCGGCTGTTGTCGCGCGCGGCGCGTACAAAATCGGCAAACAGCGGGTGCGGTGCGAAAGGCTTGGACTTCAGTTCGGGGTGGAACTGAACGCCGATGAACCACGGGTGATCCTTGACCTCGACGATCTCGGGCAGGCGGCCGTCGGGCGACATGCCCGAAAACAGCATCCCCTGTTTTTCCAGCGCGTCGCGATATTTGATGTCCACCTCATAGCGGTGGCGGTGGCGCTCTTCGATCGCGGTCGAGCCATAGATCTCTGCCACGCGCGATCCCTCGCCCAGAACCGCGTCATAGGCGCCAAGGCGCATCGTGCCGCCCTTGTCGTCGTCTACCTTGCGCTCAACCTTGTGGTTGCCCTGCACCCATTCCTTGAGGTGGTAAACAACGGGTGTGAAACGTTTTTTACCCGCTTCGTGGTCAAATTCCTCGGATCCCGCATCGGGCATCGAGCCGATGTTGCGGGCCGCTTCGATCACGGCCATCTGCATACCAAGGCAGATGCCAAGGTAGGGCACCTTGCGGGTGCGGGCAAACTCGGCCGCCTTGATCTTGCCCTCGGTTCCACGCTCGCCAAAGCCGCCGGGGACAAGGATGGCGTGAAAGCCTTCCAGATGGGGCGCGGGGTCTTCGCTTTCAAAGATCTCGGCGTCGATCCATTCGGCCTTGACCTTGACCCGGTTGGCCATGCCGCCGTGGGTCAGCGCCTCGGCGATGGATTTATAGGCGTCTTCCAGCTGAGTGTACTTGCCGACGATGGCGACCTTTACCTCGCCTTCGGCGTGGTGGATGCGGTCATAGACATCTTCCCAGCGCGAGAGGTCAGGCTTGGGTGCGGGGCTGATCTGAAAGGCGTCAAGCACGGCCTGATCCATGCCTTCGCGGTGGTAGGCAAGCGGCGCTTCGTAGATCGATTTAAGATCCTGCGCGGCGATGACGGCATCGGGGCGCACGTTACAGAAAAGCGCCAGTTTTTCGCGTTCTTTTTCCGGGATCGGACCTTCGGAGCGGCAGACAAGGATGTCGGGGGCAAGCCCGATAGAGCGCAATTCCTTGACGCTGTGCTGGGTCGGCTTGGTCTTAAGCTCACCCGAGGCCTTGATATAGGGCAGTAGCGTCAGGTGCATGAACACGCATTGGCCGCGCGGCTTGTCCTGGCTGAACTGGCGGATGGCTTCGAAGAAGGGCAGGCCCTCGATATCGCCGACGGTGCCGCCGATCTCGCAGAGCATGAAATCGACCTCATCCTCGCCAATGGCGATGAAGTCCTTGATTTCATTGGTGACATGCGGGATCACTTGGATCGTTTTGCCCAAGTAGTCGCCCCGGCGTTCCTTTTCCAGAACGTTGGAATAGATGCGCCCCGAGGACACGCTGTCGGTCTTGCGGGCGGCAACGCCGGTGAAGCGTTCGTAGTGGCCAAGGTCCAGATCGGTTTCGGCGCCGTCGTCGGTTACAAAGACCTCGCCGTGTTCAAACGGGCTCATCGTGCCGGGATCGACGTTGAGGTAGGGGTCCAGTTTACGTAGGCGGACCGAAAAGCCGCGCGCCTGCAGAAGTGAGCCAAGTGCCGCCGAGGCAAGGCCTTTTCCAAGTGAGGAAACAACGCCGCCGGTAATGAAGATAAAGCGTGCCATGCGGGCAGCGTCCCCCGTGAATTTGGTTATTGAAAACGGACCGGAATCAGGTGCCGGGTTCCGCAGTATCACGGGATTTAACTCATAAGAGATTCGCGCCCGCCGCGCAAGCGGACCTCAACATCCTGTAACAACAGGATGCCGGGCCGCCACACCTTGTGGAATGATTAGTCGGCGCGTGGCGGTGCCAGCGGTGCGCCTTCATTGGTCGGAGGCAAGAGATCGCTGCCTGCAGGAACGGTTGCATCCGATGTGGACGCAGGTGCCGTGACCGGCGGAGGCGCAACGCCCAGCCGGTCAACGACCGATCCGGTAGCCGAGTTGCGCGCCGCAAAGACCGTCAGGGTGATCGAGGTCAGGATAAAGGCGATTGCAAAGAGCCACGTCAGCTTGCCCAGAGCCGTAGCCGCGCCGCGGCCCGAGACTACGCCGCCCCCGCCGCCGCCAATTCCAAGGCCGCCGCCTTCGGAGCGTTGCAGAAGGACAACCCCGATCAGGCATACTGCCAGGATCAGATGAACGACGAGAATGACATTTTCCATACAGCTGGGCCTTTGGGTTGGAACAGGGCGCTATCTAAAAGTTTGCGGGCCTCACCGCAACCCCCGATGCTATGCGATCAGGCATCAAGATCATCGACATCGGCCTGACCCGAGATGCGGCGGCGGATGATCGACCACGAAAGGCCGATCCCGAGAACCAGCGAAAGGGCGATAATTCCGATCCAGACATTGAGCGAGCGGTTGTCCAGCGTCAGGATGCCGCGATCGATCAGCACCCACAAAAGCGCCGCCACGACCGCCGCGATCAGGAACATGCCGATCGGCCCGATAGAGCGCAGCGTGGCGCGCAGGAAGATCACATATCCGATGGTCAGCAAAAGCCCCAGAAGCAGGACAACGGGCATATCGGCGCTGAAATTCTCACGTGCCCAGCCGATATAGTTGAACCGCGTCGGGTTGAAGGTCAGCGCCAGAAGCACAAAAGCAATCACGCAGCGGATCAAAATGGCAATCATCGGGTCTCTCCGTCGAATTTCGTGCATCTGACCGTCAGAAGCGGCCCGCGTCAACTTTGCTGTTTCGCCCCAAGCCGGGCGGGGCTATACCGGCGCGGGTTTTCAAGCAGGAGAATAGCACCATGGCCAATGTTGTCGTCGTCGGCGCCCAATGGGGTGACGAGGGAAAAGGCAAGATCGTTGATTGGCTGTCCGAAAGGGCCGATGTGATCGCGCGTTTTCAGGGCGGGCATAACGCGGGCCATACGCTGGTGATTGACGGCGAGGTTTACAAACTGTCGCTTTTGCCATCGGGGATCGTGCGGGGCGGTAAGCTTAGCGTGATCGGCAATGGTGTGGTTCTGGACCCTTGGCACCTTGTGAAAGAAATTGCGCAGCTGCGCGCCCAGGGCGTCGATATCAACCCAGACAACCTGATGATCGCCGAGAACACTCCGCTGATTCTTCCCATCCACGGAGAGCTTGACCGCGCACGCGAGGCGCAAAACTCTGTCGCCAAGATCGGGACCACCGGGCGGGGCATCGGGCCTGCCTATGAGGACAAGGTCGGGCGCCGTTCGGTGCGGGTAGCCGATCTGGCCGATCCGGCGACGCTTGAGCTTCGGGTGGACCGGGCGCTGGTGCATCACGATGCGCTGCGCCGGGGTCTGGGGCTGGAGCCTGTAGACCGCGCGGCGCTGGTTGCGGCGCTGCAAGAGATTGCGCCGAGCGTTCTGGAATATGCCGCGCCTGTCTGGAAAATCCTGAACGAGAAGCGAAAAGCTGGAAAGCGCATCCTTTTCGAAGGGGCGCAGGGCGCGCTTTTGGACATTGATTTTGGAACCTACCCGTTCGTGACATCGTCAAACGTGATCGCCGGGCAGGCGGCAACGGGCACCGGCATCGGCCCCGGTTCGGTCGATTTCGTGCTGGGGATCGTCAAGGCCTATACAACGCGCGTCGGCGAGGGGCCGTTTCCGGCCGAGCTGAACGATGCTGATGGTCAGCGCCTTGGTGAGCGGGGGCATGAGTTTGGCACCGTCACGGGGCGCAAGCGGCGCTGCGGGTGGTTCGATGCGGTTCTGGTGCGCCAGACCTGCGCAACCTCGGGCGTCAACGGCATCGCCTTTACCAAGCTTGATGTGCTGGACGGCTTTGAAGAGCTGAAGATCTGCGTGGGCTATGAACTTGACGGCCAAGAGCTGGACTATCTGCCCACAGCGGCCGATCAGCAGGCCCGTTGCAAGCCGATCTATGAAAGCATGCCCGGCTGGAGCGAAAGCACCGAAGGCGCCCGAAGCTGGGCCGATCTTCCGGCGGCGGCGATCAAATACGTCCGGCGGGTCGAAGAGTTGATCGAATGCCCGGTGGCGATGCTGTCCACCAGCCCCGAGCGCGAAGACACCATCCTTGTCACCGATCCTTTCGCTGACTGATGGCGCTGTCGTATAAATCGCGCAGGCGCTGGTCGCTGGTCATCCTGCTGGTGGGGCTGCCGCTTTACATCGTGATCGCCGTTTCGGTGGTGAACATGCTGGGCCGGCCGCCCTTTGTTGTCGAGCTTGGGGTTTATGTCCTGCTTGGCATTCTTTGGGCGATGCCGTTCAAGTTCGTCTTTCGCGGCGTCGGTCAGGCCGACCCCGATGCAGGCGATGACCGCCCGGGCGGGGACGGGACGCCAAAGTAGGCCAGAAATGGCCCGTTACTGCCGCAGATGGCCCTAAAAGGCAGGCTCACGCAAACGTGCGCGCCGGGGCGATTGAGCGTAAGGGACAGCTTTCCCAAGTGCGAGGGTATGGCGCGGTCGCGTCATGGAGCCTGGCTCCGATTTTCCCTTCATAGCGGGAGTAAAACCCATGATTTCCAGAACTTTTCGAGTGTCGGCGCAGCTTGCGTCGGCTGCTGCGGTAATTGCCATTGGCGTTGGATTGGCGCCGGGTAGTGTGCAGGCTGCGATGCAGACCGGTTCTGAGCGTATCGTCGGTGCGATGCCGGCGCCGCCCAACAAGCCCGGACCGGGCGTCGTTTTTTCCTGGGACAAGAAGACGGGCAAGATGGGGCGCGCGAACTTTGGCAAGGCGGCGACCTTGTCGGGAAATTCGTTCCGCGTGGCGCTAAGCCCGGATGACAACCGCATCTATGTGCCCACGCCGGCGGGGATGACCTATATCGTCAATCCCAAGACGATGGCGCAGACGGGCGAGTTCAAGACGCTGACGGGCGGGCGCGTTGCGGCGCTGGCGCCGGGTGAAAAGCTGTTGATCGTTTTGTCGGACAAGGGGCTTGCCGGCTATAAGACCACGACCAACAAAGAGGTCTACAACCTTGATGTGGGCGGCAATGCCATTGCCTTTACGCCCGATGGGACGCGCGCCTTTGTGGGCGGGAACATGTCCGACAAGGTGACAGAGGTCGACCTTGCGACGGGGGCTGTTCTTCAGACCTTTGACATCGCCCGATCGGCCGATCTGGCCTTTGTGGACGGGCGGCTTTTCTCGGCCGATATGCAGACCGGGGTGATGAGCGTTCTGAACCCCGAACTGGGCAAGATCACCCAGATCAAGACGCCCGAGGTTGATCCCAAGTTCAACTATATGGACATGGCCAATGCGACGGCCGGTTTCATGGAAATGGCGGTCGATCCGGGTGCGCACCGGCTTTATGTCACCGGATTTTCCGGCAACATCCTAAGCTTTGATACGCAAAAGCCCGCGTATCTGGGTCAGGTTGCGGTCAATGCGGTGATGGGCAAGCCCAACAAGCTTAGCGGTATTGCCTTGATCAATCAGGGCAAAGAGGCGCTTGTGACGGTGGAAAATCAGGACATGACGGTTCTGGTGCAGCTGTCCGATGGCAAGGTGATCAAGCAGATGCCGGGGATTGAAAGCAATCGCTGGATCAGTCTTGAGCCTGCGATGGGCTGACAAGAAAAGGGGCGGGGCGATCATGATGACCACCCCGCCCCCAGCAAGCGAGCACTTGGCTACCTCGTTTAGCCGGCCTTGGGGTTGAAGCGAGTATCGTCGCTTACAACAAACTGGCCGCGCTTAAGTTTGCGGATCTTGCCCTGACGCAGAAGGGTGCCAAAGGCGCGCAGCCCCTCTTCGCGCGAAAACGCGTTCTCGGGCTGTGCGCGGGCCACTTCCTTCATGATCTGCGGGCGCGAGAAATGCGGGCGTCCTTCGATATGACAGGCATAGGCGGCTGCCGCTTCCAGAAGATCGGGCAGCTCGGTTGCGCCTTTTTCGGCGGCAAAGCGAGCAAAGGCGCGATCGCTGAAGACGTTGCCAGCTTCGAGATCTTCATCGGCGTCTGCGTCATCAAGCTGAATGGCAAGGTTGCCCTTGGAGACGCGGCGCGGGCGCACGTTCTGAGCCGGTGCGATCTGCTCGCCCGAGGGGCGATCGATGCGCAGTTCAGACACCAGCATAAGCGGGGCCTGACGCGGGCGCTCTTCGTTGCCCTTGGCCGAAAGACGGCGCGGGCGCACGACCTGAGCCAGATCATCGCGGTATGCTGCCGCTTCCTTGTCGGCATCGTCGGTCTTTGCCTTGCCACCCTTGCGGTCGGCAACGGTCGCGGCGACGGCGGCCTTCAGATGCGCGATGGCGGCGCGGCGACGTGTTCCTTCGCCGCTTTGCAGCTCGGTGTTGGTGTGCTCAAGGATACGCGAGAGCGAGGCGTCGTCATTGCCTTCGACCAGAACCGCGCGGCGGTCACGGCGGATGGAATGGGCAACGGCCTGGCCGACCTCATCACGCTTGGGCGCCTCGTCGTCCTGATCATCCTTGGCTTCTGCGGCCTCTTGAGGCTGCTCATCGTCACCTTGCGCATCATCGTCCTGCGCGCTGTCTTCTTCTTCGATCTCTTCGACGTCAGCTTCCACCTCGGCCAGTTCGGCCATAAGATCGGCCTCTTCCTCTGGCGAGAGCGATGAATCCTCGGCCGCTTCCTGAGCCTTGGCGGCAAGGATGTGCGGGGCAAGGATTTCGTCCATGCTGTCGGCGGCAACCGCGTCTTCCAGAACGTCGCGCTTTACCTTGACGATGTGAACGTCGCCAGCGGTGTCGTCCTCAGCTTCAGCCTCAGTCTCAGCCAGTTCGGCCTCGTCTTCAGCGTCATCTTCGGCGTCGTCCTCAGCGTCGTCCTCGGCGTCGTCCTCGGCCGTCTCATCGGAAAGCTCTTCTTCGATCTCTTCGTCGTCGGCGTCCTGTGACATCGCCTGGCTGGCGGCGGCAAGGATGGCGGCGTCGTCAATTTCTGTGCCTTCGTCTTCGTCGTTCTCGGCTGTGTCTTCTTCGGCCTCAGCAACTTCGGGCTCGGCTTCTTCTTCGGCTTCGTCGGCCTCAAAGGCTTCTTCGGCCATGATCTCGGCGGCGAAGTCGCTGTCTTCGGTGACGTCGGCGGGCTGAAGGTCTTCTTCGAACTCGTCTTCGTCCGCAGCAACAGCGGAAGCGGCGGCAAGGCGGGCCATGACGTCAGACACGGCTGTGTCGCTGTCGTCATCGTCTGCCTCTTCGGCCTCAGGCGTTTCGGCGGTTTCTGCCGAGGCCTCTTCTTCGGCCTCAACTTCGGCTTCGGCTTCGGCTTCAACCTCGATCTGATCTTCCTGATCGTCGGCTTCAACCTCGTCCACAACTTCGGCTTCGGGCTGGGCTTCGGCAACCTCTTCCTCGGCCTCTTCTTTTGCGGCGGGCTGATCGGCGGTTTCGCCCTCGGCGCCTTCAAAGAATGCGGCTGTGTCATCGTCACCTGCGTAGATCGAGGTGACGCCGCCGGTTTCGGCGTGCTGAACGACGGAACGGATGCGGCGCAGCTTGGCGGCGACGCTGGAAAGGTCGTCGCCTTCCTCTACCGTTTCAAATTCATTGTCGGCCTCTGCCGGGGCCTCTGCCGGGGCCTCTGGGGCCTTGGCAACTTCTGCCGGTGCCTCAGGCTGAACCTCAGGCTTAGGCGTTGCGGCGGCGACGGGCGCTGGCGCGGGTTCCTCGGCAACTTGTGGCGCCACTGCGGGTGCAGCGGGTGCAAGTCCGGGTGCCTCTTGGCTTGCGCGCAGTACAACACCGTTGTCGCCAATCTTGGCTTCAACGTTGCGCGAGATTTCGCGCTGTGCGATGCGTGCCAGCATCTCGGCGTCCGGCGTCGGCGGCTCGGCCCCAAAATAGCGGTCGTCAGCGGCCAGGTCGCGGAAATATTCGGCGATTGCCTTCATCGTCGAGAATGAGTCGTCAAACCCTTCCAACGTGCAGGAAAACGTTCCGTATGAAACTGTCAGTACCTTACTCGTACCCACCATTGCTCGATCTCTTTCTCCTTGCCCAGTGACACACTGTTTACCATCCAGAACCAGTTAGAAGTTCGCCGGCTTTGGGTTTTTTACAGTATCTTTTCTGGGCCAGATTGTGATCCGATTCCCGATTTGACAACATTACGCCATGATTGAAACGATTGTTCACAGCGAAAAAGCGGTCACTTTGCTTGGTGGCGGCGAAGCCTTTCAAGCCGACGTGAAGGAGGCGATGTCCCATGCTTCAACATTGGTTGTGGCCGATGGGGGTGCAAGGCTTGCCCTTGAAATGGGCCTGCGCCCTGCGGCGGTCATCGGCGATTTCGATACGGTCGAGGCAAAGCAACTGGCGCGGTTTCCAGCCGAAATATGCCACCCGATTGCCGAGCAGGATAGCACGGATTTCGAGAAATGCCTGGCGCGTTGCGAGGCGCCGCTTTTTCTGGGCGTGGGGTTCATGGGATTGCGGCGCGATCATGAGCTTGCGGCCTTCAACGCGCTGGTGCGCTACCCACAAAAGCGATGTGTTCTGATTGGGGCAGAGGATATCGTCTTTGCCGCGCCGAAACGCCTGCGGGTTGCGGCAAAGGCCGGATCGCGGCTTTCATTGTTTCCCATGACGCCGGTTTGTGGAGAATCGACGGGGCTGAAATGGCCGATTGACGGGCTGGCGCTGGCGCCTGATGGCCGGATCGGGACATCGAATATCGCGCTGGGCGAGGTCACGCTAAGCTTTGAGCGGCCCGGGGCGCTGGTGATCATGCCTCGGGCGGCACTGGTTCCAGCGATTGAGGCCCTGATGGCGAGCTGCGGCTTTCACGATAGATGACATAGAGGCCCGCGCTCATCGTGATGACGATGCCGATCGCGGCAAGCCCGTTTGGAAGATCGCCGAAGACGACAAAGCCGATCAGGGTGGCGATGGGTATTTCAAGGTATTGAACCGGGGCCAGCGTGGCCGAGGGCGCAAAGCGCAGCGACCATGTCATCAAAAGGTGGGCGGCGGTGCCAAGCGTGCCCAGAAGCGCCAGCAATAGCCATTCGTTACCAGTTGGGCGGAGCGGCGTCAGTTCAGGCAGATCGGCAAGATAGCCAAACATCAAAGCCGGGATCAGAACGGCGCTGGCGAAAACGCCCGAGATGGCCTGAAGCGCGACGGCATCACATTCTTTGGCGATCTGGCGGGTGACGAGCATGAAAAGGGCAAAGACCACGGCCACGATCAGCGGCAAAAGGGCGGGCAGGCCGACTGCGGCAAAGCTGGGCTGGATCACCAGAAGCGTTCCGATAAAGCCCACGACACAGCCAATCAGGCGCCGGTGCCCCACCGTTTCGCCCAAGATGTAGCGGCCAAGCAGCAACAGGATAAAGGGCATCACAAAGGCGATGGCCACGGCATCGGCCAGCGGCAGAAAGCGCAGCGACAGGAACATCGCGCCAATACCGACGATGTGAAGGGCGGTGCGCAGCAGCGTCAGGCGAAAGACGCGCGGTGTCATCGACAAAGAGATGCCGCTAAGCCAGACTATGGGCAGAAGGATCAGGCTTTGGACGGCAAAGCGGACGGCGACGATCTGGCCCAAGGGGATGCTGTCGCCCAAGATCTTTGCCATGGCATCGCCCATCGGCGCCAGGATACAGAACCCAACAATCAAAAGGACGCCCAGAAAGGGCCGATCGGCGTGCATGGCGCGAGCCTATGGCGCGGCCCCGTGCTTGGCAACCGCGGGTCTTGGGCGCTCGCGGGCGCCTAGCAGTTGGGTACGTTTACGGCCAGCCCGCCCAGCGAGGTTTCCTTGTACTTCACGCTCATATCCGCGCCGGTCTGGCGCATGGTTTCGATCGCGACATCAAGTGACACAAGGTGCTTGCCGTCGCCGCGCAGCGACAGGGAGGCGGCCGATACCGCCTTTATCGCGCCAAGGCCGTTGCGTTCGATGCAAGGCACCTGCACCAGCCCCTTGACCGGATCGCAGGTCATTCCAAGGTGATGCTCAAGCGCGATCTCGGCTGCGTTTTCAACCTGTTCGGGCGTGCCGCCAAGAACCGCGCAAAGGCCCGCGGCGGCCATGGCGGCGGCTGATCCGACCTCTGCCTGACAGCCGCATTCGGCGCCAGAGATAGAGGCGTTGTGCTTGACGATCCCGCCGATGGCAGCAGCGGTCAGCAAAAAGTCCCCAACGCCCGAGATGGTCGCGCCGGGCACGTGATCAAGCCAGTAGCGGATGACGGCAGGCACCACGCCCGCCGCGCCATTGGTCGGGGCGGTGACCACCTGACCGCCTGCGGCGTTCTCTTCGTTGACGGCCATGGCATAGACGCTCATCCAGTCGTTGATCGTATGCGGGGCGGTCAGGTTGAGGCCCTGCTCGGCCTGAAGGCTTTGGTAGATGCCGGGGGCGCGGCGGCGCACGTTCAGCCCGCCGGGCAGGGTGCCGCCGGTTTCAAGGCCACGCTCGATACAGTCGTTCATCACTTCCCAGATGCGGCCAAGGCCGGTGTCGAGGGCGCTGTTGGTCATGCGGGCAAGCTCATTGGCGCGCTTCATCGCGCAGATCGATTTGCCAGATGCGGCCGCCATCGACAGCATCTGGTCGGCGGTGGTGAAAGGATAGGGGATCTTGGCGCCGGTATCGGGGCCCGGCGGGGCGGCAAGTTCGTCGCCCGTCAGGACGAAACCGCCGCCGATCGAGTAGTAAGTTTCCTGCAGCACGATGTCGCCTTGGGCGTCGCGGGCCGAAAGGACCATGCCGTTGGCATGTCCGGGCAGGGGCGCGTCGTAGTCAAAGACAAGGTCCTTGGCGGGATCAAAGGCAAGGGGCGGCAGGTCTTCGGGCTGAAGGCGGTGGGTTTCGGCGATCGCCGCCAGCGTCTCTTCGGCCTTGGCGGCGTCGTAGGTATCGGGCGAAAACCCGGCCAGTCCAAGGATCGTGGCCCGGTCGGTGGCATGTCCGTGCCCGGTAAAGGCAAGCGAGCCATAAAGGCGCGCGGAAACGGCGACCACCTCGAAGGGGGAGGCGCGCATCTGGTCCAGAAAGCGCGCCGCTGCCACCATGGGGCCCATGGTGTGCGAGGAAGAGGGGCCGATGCCCACCTTGAACATGTCGAAAACGCTGAGAAACATTGCCGCGTCATTCCTTTTGGTCTTTGGCGGTTGATAAGCGCAGATTTCACGCGGCGCCATGACAAATACGACCCCCTGCGGATCGAAAGGGGCCATGTTGAAGGGCGGCAAGCCTACCGGAGGGGCGCGGGAAAGGGTCGATCACGGCAAGGGTGGCGAAATGTTACACTTTTCACACTTACAGATAGCGCCCTTTCGACTTATACAACTGGCAGGCAAAGAACGAAGCCGGCCTGGGCTTCAATTTCGGGGGAAGTATGAGCGGAGAGCTGTCGCCAATCGACAAGGCGAAATTCGTAGCAGCCAAGCGGGCTGTGGACTTTGTGGAATCCGGCATGCGCGTCGGGCTTGGAACCGGATCAACCGCTGCCTGGATGGTCCGCTGTCTGGGAGAGATGGTGCGCGACGACGGGTTGAAGATCAAAGGCGTTCCGACATCGACACGCACCGCAGAACTGGCGCGGCAGGTCGGGATCGAGGTGATTTCGCTGGATGAGGCCAAGTGGCTGGATCTGACGATTGACGGGGCGGATGAGTTTGACGCCAACCTCAACCTGATCAAGGGCGGCGGTGGCGCCTTGCTTCAGGAAAAGATCGTGGCAACCGCGTCTGACCAGATGATCGTCATCTCGGATGCCTCCAAGGAAGTTGAAAACCTCGGCGCCTTTCCCTTGCCGGTCGAAGTGGTGCCTTTTGGATGGCAGACCACGAAGGCGATCCTTGAGGAAACGCTGATCAATCTTGAGGTTCTGGGCCGCAACGGAAGCCTTCGCCTGAACGGCGATGCGCCATTCGTGACCGATGAGGGAAACTTCATCATCGATCTTCATCTCAACCGGATCGGAAACGTCCGCCAGACGGCGCTTGTGCTTAATCAGGTGCCGGGTGTGGTTGAAAATGGTCTGTTCGTGGATATCTGCGACGTTGTCGTGATCGGTCACGGCGACGGGCTGGTTGAGGTGCGTGACATCAACGCAGGCACGGTAGAGCAGGAAAAGATCGAGTTCGTCGAGACGGACAATCTTTTCTCGGATGTCGCGGACTAGGGGGCAGGCCCATGGCCTTTGACTATGATCTGTTCGTCATTGGTGGCGGATCGGGGGGCGTGCGCGCGGCGCGTGTTGCGGCGTCCGAGGGCGGTGCCAAGGTTGGTCTGGCCGAAGAATACCGGATGGGTGGCACTTGTGTGATCCGCGGCTGCGTTCCCAAAAAGCTTATGGTGTTTGCAAGCGAGTATCGCGAGATGTTCGATGATGCGCGCGCTTATGGCTGGGACCTAGAGGATGGGGCCTTCAACTGGAGCAAGTTCAGCGGCAGGATGCGCGATGAGCTGGACCGGCTGGAAGGCATCTATCGCAACCTTCTGACCAATGCGGGCGTTACCTTTTACGATGCGCGCGCCGTTTTGAAGGATGCCCATACCGTTGAGCTTTCAACGGGTGAGGTTTTCACGGCCAAGCATATTCTTGTGTCAACCGGCGGGCATCCGACATTGCCCGAGCTTGCCAATGCCGATCTGGGGATCACGTCGAACGACATCTTTCTGCTCAAGGAGTTGCCCAAGTCGATCCTGATCGTGGGCGGCGGGTATATCGCCTGTGAGTTTGCGGGCATTCTGAACGGGCTTGGCGTTCAGGTGACGCAGTATTATCGCGGCGCGCAGATCCTGCGCGGCTTTGACGATGAGGCGCGCGGCGTTGTCGCCGAGGGGATGCGCGAAAAGGGCGTTGATCTGCACGTCGGCACCAACATCATGCAGATGGAAAAGCGCGACGGCGGGATCTGGATCAAATCGACGACGGGGCGCGAGTGCACGGTCGATCAGGTTCTCTTTGCCACCGGGCGCACGCCGAACACGGCGGGGCTTGGCCTTGAAGAGGCGGGGGTCGAGATCGGCCGCTGGGGCGAGATTGTCGTCGACAAATATTCGCAGACCAATGTGCCGTCGATCTATGCTATCGGTGATGTGACGAACCGGATATCGCTGACGCCGGTTGCGATCCGCGAGGGCGCGGCCTTTGCCGAGACGGTGTTCAAGGGCAATCCCGTGGCGCCGGACCATGATCTGGTGCCCTCGGCGATCTTTACGCAGCCGGAAATGGCGACGGTCGGGCTTAGCGAGGAAGAGGCGCGCGATATCGAGAAGATCGAGGTCTACTGTTCCTCGTTCAAGCCGATGCAGCGATCCTTTGCGGGGCGCGGTGACAGGGCCTTGATGAAACTTGTGGTCAGCAAAGAGACGCGCAAGGTTCTGGGCTGTCATATCGTGTCGGACCATGCGGGCGAGATGATCCAACTGGTTGGTATCGCGATAAAGATGGGTGCGACCAAGGAAGACTTCGATCGCACCGTTGCGGTGCACCCGACGATCTCTGAAGAATTGGTGACGATGAAATCACCGGTAAGAACCACGTGATTTTCTTGATATTTTGAGAAAAACACACAAATGCGGTAGGGTGTATTCCTTACCTTGGGACATGAGGATTTTTATGGCTGGAAATGATGGCGGCCCGTGGGGCGGCGGTAAAAAAGGCGGCGGTGGCGGCGGGGATGATCGCGACCGTGGCAATGATGGTGGGCGACGCCCGGGCCAGAGCGGATCGCAGATCCCTGAAATTGACGAGATCATGAAGAAAGGCCAGGAGCAGCTGCGCGTCCTTATGGGCGGGCGCGGCGGTTCTGGCGGCGGTGGCAACACAGGTGGCGGCGGCGGGCCGCGCATGACGCGCGGAACCTTCGGCCTTGCCGCTCTTGGTGCGCTGGCGCTTTGGGCCTTTGCTTCGTTCTACTCGGTCAAGCCCGAAGAGCAGTCGGTCGAATTGTTCCTTGGCAAGTACTACAAAACCGGAAGCCCGGGTCTGAACTTTGCGCCCTGGCCGCTGGTCACCAAGCAGATTGAGCCGGTAACGCGCGAGCGGACCGTCGATATCGGACAGGGCACGGGGCGTTCTTCGTCCGGCCTGATGCTGACGCGCGACGAGAACATCGTCGACATCGATTTCCAGGTGGTCTGGAACATCAACGATCTGCAGAAGTATCTTTTCAGCCTGCGCGATCCGCAACAGATCGTCACCGCAATCTCGGAATCGGCCATGCGTGAGATTATCGCCCAGTCCGACCTTGCGCCGATCCTGAACCGCGACCGGGGCATCATCGCCTCGAAGGTGCAGGAGCTGATCCAGAAAACGCTGGATGAGAATGGCAGCGGCATCAACGTGGTGCGTGTCAACTTTGACAAGGCCGACCCCCCGCGTGAGGTTATCGACAGTTTCCGCGCCGTTCAGGCCGCCGAACAAGAGCGTGACCGTCTGCTGAAACAGGCTGACGCTTACGCCAACCGGGTTCTTGCCGGTGCGCGCGGTAAAGCCGCGCAGATCATCGAGGAAGCCGAAGGTTACAGGGCGCGCGTTGTGAACGAGGCCGAAGGTGAGGCCAGCCGTTTCTCGGCTGTTCTGAACGAGTATCAGAAAGCGCCGGATGTAACGCGCAAGCGTCTGTACCTTGAGACGATGGAGAAGGTTTTGGGCGATATCGACAAGATCATTCTGGATGATAACGGACCGGGTGCGCAGGGTGTCGTTCCGTTCCTGCCTTTGAACGAAATTCTTAAAAAGACCCCGGCAAACTCGCGGCCCGCAGCCTCGACAAGCTCGGCAGGGGGGAACTAAGCCATGAAAGCACGTACTCCTATCCTGTTCGCATTGCTTGCGATCGTGGTCATCGGCCTTCTGTCATCGATCTTTATCGTGACGGAAACGCAAAAGGCGCTGGTCCTTCAGTTTGGCCGTGTCGTATCGGTCAAGGAAGATCCGGGCCTGTCCTTCAAGATCCCGGTCTTTCAGAACGTCGTCTACTATGACGACCGGATCATCGGGCTGGACACTTCCGAGCTTGAGATCACACCGCTGGACGATCGCCGTCTTGTTGTGGACGCCTTTGCAACCTTCCGCGTCAACAACCCCATTCAGTTGCGCGAAGCGGCAGGCCCAAGCGGCATTGCAGCGGCAAGCAACCGTCTGGACAATATCCTGCGCGCCAATATTCGTCAGGTTCTGGGTTCGGTGTCGTCTAACGACATTCTGAGCGTGGACCGGGCAAAGCTGATGCAGCGGATCCGCGATGCGGTCAGCCGCGAAGCACGGGCGCTGGGCCTTGAGATCATCGATGTTCGTCTGAAGCGCACCGATCTGCCCAAGCAGAACCTTGAAGCGACATTTGCAAGAATGCGCGCCGAGCGGGAACGCGAAGCGGCCGACCAGATCGCCCGCGGTGAAGAAGCTGCGCAGCGGGTTCGTGCCCAGTCTGACCGTACTGTGGTCGAACTGGAATCGGATGCGCGCAAGAAATCCGAGATCGCCCGCGGTGAAGCCGATGCAAAGCGCAACGCGATCTTTGCGACGGCCTATGGCGCTGATCAGGAATTCTTTGCCTTCTACCGGTCACTTACGGCCTATGAGAACTCTCTGAAGGGCACGAACTCTACCATCGTTCTGTCGCCGGACAGCGAGTTCTTCAACTATCTCAACTCTGACAAGCTTCCGTCAAAGTGAGCTGGATACTGCTAGGCATCGGGCTGGTTCTGGTGCTTGAGGGGCTGGTGCTTGCACTGGCCCCTTCGCGTCTGGAGCAACTGCTTGAAACCTTCCGGTCGATCCCGCTTCAGACACGGCGCAACATCGGCCTTTTGGCGCTCGCGCTGGGGGTTGCGCTTGTCTATGTCGCGAAATCTCTGGGTGTCTGAGGGCGTTTGAAGTAAACTGGGGGCATCACGTGAAATTCACCCGCTGAGAGAGCGCTTTGTGTTGCAACTTTCACGATCGCTTTAGATTATACTTTGCAAAAGGCCGCGAAAGGCGCGGCCGGGACTATATGGTTCAAAAGGAGTATGCAGTGTCACACCGGGCTTTGTCTTTACCCATGCAGTCGGCGCAAAAGACGCGCCTCTTTTTGCTTTTCGTTCTAAGCTTTGCTTTCATGATGGCGCAGGCGCTGAACGCGCAGGCACGCGGCGGCCCGGACGGGTTTGCCGATCTTGCCGAACAGATCAGCCCCGCCGTTGTGAACATCACCACTTCGACCGTGGTCGCCGCCAGAACCGATGGCGATCCTATCGTTCCCAAGGGATCACCCTTTGAGGACTTCTTCCGCGAGTTTCAGGATCGTCAGCGCGGCGATCGCCAGCCGCGCCGGTCTTCGGCGCTTGGGTCGGGTTTTGTCATCTCCGAGGATGGTTTCGTGGTGACAAACAACCATGTGATCGACGGGGCGGACGAGATTCTGATCGAGTTCTTCTCAGGCGACAAACTGCCTGCAAAGGTGGTTGGCACCGACAAGAAAACCGATATCGCGCTGTTGAAGGTCGAGGCGGATGAGCCTTTGCCCTTCGTGCCTTTCGGTGACAGCGATCTGATGCGCGTAGGCGACTGGGTCATGGCCATGGGCAACCCGCTGGGTCAGGGCTTTTCAGTGTCGGCCGGTATCGTGTCGGCGCGCGGACGGGCGCTTCAGGGGACTTACGACGACTTCATCCAGACCGATGCTGCGATCAACCGGGGCAACTCGGGCGGGCCGCTTTTCAACATGGACGGGGCGGTGATCGGTGTGAATACTGCTATCCTGTCGCCCAATGGCGGCTCTATCGGGATCGGTTTCGCGATGAGCTCTGCCGTGGTGTCCAAGGTTGTCGATCAGCTGAAAGAGTTTGGCGAGACGCGCCGCGGCTGGCTGGGTGTGCGCATTCAGGATGTCACGGGCGATGTGGCCGAAGCGATCGGTCTTGAGAACACCGCAGGGGCGCTGATCACGGATGTGCCCGAAGGCCCCGCGATGGAGGCCGGAATGAAGTCGGGCGATGTGATTTTGTCGTTTGACGGCGTTGATATCGCCGACACGCGCGAGCTTGTACGCCAGGTTGGCAATACGACCGTTGGCAAGGCGGTGCGCGTCGTTGTGTTCCGCGATGGCAAGACGCAGACGCTGAAGGTCACGCTTGGCCGGCGCGAAACGGCAGAGGCCGTGCCCGCATCGGCGCCGGCAAATGAGCCGGTCGAGGCCGAGGTTCTGGGGCTGACTGTATCGCCGATGACAGATGAGCTTCGTGCGCAGCTGAATCTGCCCGAAAGCGCAAGCGGTCTGGTCATCAAGAACGTCGATGAGGCGTCCGAGGCCTATGACAAGGGCGTGCGTTCGGGTGACGTGATCACCGAGGCGGGCCAGCAAAAGCTGGAAAGCGTTGCCGATCTTGAAGCGCGGATTGCCGATGCGCGCGAAGGCGGGCGCAAGTCGCTGCTTCTTCTGGTGCGCCGCGAGGGCGAGCCGCGGTTTGTGGCGCTGTCGCTGAACTAGGCGCCAAATCAACTAAAAGCGTAAAGGGCGTCCCGTTGGGGGCGCCCTTTTCCTTTGGATCAGACCGGTTTGGTTGGGGGCGCGTCAGCCTGCGGCGGGGCGCTGGACGGCGATCAGCCCCAGCTTGCGCGCCGCGGCAAGCGACAGGATCGAGCTATCAAGGCCCTGCGGCTTTTGATAGTTGCGGATGGCGCGCCGGGTTCTGAAATCCATGGTGCCGGTGACCGGCCCGATGAAATGCCCCCGCGCCTGAAGGGCCCGTTGCAGCGTTGCGATGAAATCGGGTGGAAGCTGTGCCTCGCAAGGCGTTTCGAACCAGATTTCCTGACGTTCCTTGATGATCTCCTGCCGGGTCTCGGTCTTGTAGATGGCCGGGTTTGCCACGCTGCCGTCGGTTGCGATCTCGGGTGGTTGCAGCATGACCTGTTCGGTGACCGTTTCGATGACCGCCGGTGTTGCGTCCTGTCCCCAGCAGGTTCCGGGGGCGGCGTTGGGCGGTGCAGGCTGGCGCGAGACGCTCAGCACAGGCTCGCTTAGTTGCGCAACGCCGGGGGGAAAGGCCCCGGTGCAGGATGCAAGAAAGAGGCCGGAGAGGCCTGAGAGGGTTCTGAAACGGGTCATCACTGCCTGTGCCGTTTGTTCTGCTCTGCCGATTTTTCGGCGTTGTTTGGGACAACCTAGCGGTTTTTGCGTTCTGGCGAAAGGAAAACCGGGGGACGCTTTGGTTAGTCTGCGGGCGCGGGTTCGGCCGGGTTGGGGCGCAAAAGCTCATCCAGCATGGGCGAGATGTCTTCGACCATCTCGGCGACGATGTGGCAAACGCCCAACTGGCGCTGAATGCGCCCGGTGACGCGCAAGAGCCGCCCTGCGATCACGGCGCGGCGGAACTGTTGATAGATATTCTGCCAGACCACCACGTTGGCCACGCCGGTTTCATCCTCAAGCGTGATGAAGATGACACCCTTGGCCGTGCCGGGGCGCTGGCGCACCAGAACAAGGCCCGCAACGGTGACGCGTGCGCCGTCGGGTGGTTCGGACAAGCGGCCGTGCTGCAGGCACGAGGGCGGGCGCGGCCAGTCGTCGATCGGGGGCAGGGGCGCTTCCATAAGAACAAAGATAGAACATTCAAGGCACACCACAAGGTGAAAATACCGGACTGGCAAAAACCGCCGGGTTCCATTATCTGCCAGTGAACGCAAGAAATGAGTTTCAAGGAATACAGATGGCCAAGATCACTTACATCGAGCACAGCGGCAAGGAACACATTGTAGAAGTTGCAAATGGGCTGACGGTCATGGAAGGGGCGCGCGACAACAATATCCCCGGGATCGAAGCCGATTGCGGCGGTGCCTGCGCCTGTTCGACTTGCCATGTCTATGTTGATCCGGCTTGGGCCGAAAAGTTGCCTGCTGTTGATCCGATGGAAGAGGATATGCTGGATTTCGCCTTTGAGCCGAAACCGGGCCAGTCGCGCCTGACCTGTCAGTTGAAGGTATCGGATGATCTGGACGGGCTTGTTGTGCGCATGCCCGAGAGGCAGATCTGATGCTGCGCGCGGCCTTTGCCCTGATCGCGCTGGCGATGACGGTTGGCGCCGCATCGGCCGATATCGTGTCGGCCCGCTACAAGGATCCTACCTCGCGCTATGGCCATGCGATCATGGGCGACAACGACCGATCAGAGTGGGGCACGCTTGAGATTACTCTGGCGGATGGCAAACGACGCAGTTTCATCCTGCCGGACACGCGGGTCTATGAAGATCTTGAGCCGCGGCTTGTCGATCTGGACGGCGATGGGCGCCGCGAGTTGATTGTCATCGAGACGGATGTGAACCTTGGCTCGCAACTGGCCATTTATGGCGAGAACGGCAAGATCACGGCCACACCGCACATCGGGCGCAGCAATCGCTGGCTTGCGCCGCTTGGGGCGGCGGACCTTGATGGCGATGGCAAGACAGAGATCGCCTATATCGAAAAGCCGCATCTGGCCAAGGTTCTGATGGTCTGGCGCTACAGCGATCAAAAGCTGACGCCGGTTGCCAAAAAGGCCGGGCTGACCAATCACAAGATCGGTCAGGACTTCATTTCGGGCGGTATTCGCAACTGTGGGCAGGGCCCCGAGATTGTGACCGCCGATGCCAACTGGACCCGGATCATTGCCACCAAGCTGAAGGCTGGCGCGCTTATCTCGCGTGAGCTTGGACGTTTCGACGGGCCCAAGGGGCTGCGCGCCGCCGTTCTTTGTGAAGACTAGCGGCGCGGGCTGGCGGCTATTTCTTAAGCGCGCGCCAGCCGATGTCACGGCGCCAGAACCCATCTGGCCAGTCGATCCGGGCGACCATGTCATAGGCGCGGGCTTGGGCCTCTTGCAATGTATCGCCGCGCGCGGTGACGTTCAGAACCCGCCCGCCGCTTGCAAGGATCTTGCCGTCCGCTTCGATGGTGCCTGCGTGAAAGACCATCTGGTGGCTTGTCTCGGGCAGCGCATCCAGACCGCCGATTGGCGTTCCCTTTTCATAGGCGCCGGGATAGCCGCGCGCGGCCAGAACCACGGTGATGGCATGGTCATCGGCCCATTCGGCGCGCGCCTCGTTTAGCTGGCCTTCGGCGGCGGCAAGCATCAGATCAAGCGCCTGCGCGCCAAGGCGCATCATCAGGACCTGGCATTCGGGATCGCCAAAGCGGACGTTGTATTCAACAAGGCGCGGCTGGCCCTTGTCGATCATCAGCCCCACGTAAAGAACGCCCGCATAGGGCGTGCCGCGCCGGGCCATTTCGGCGATTGTCGGGCGCACGATCCGGTCCAGCGCCATTTCGGCCAGATCATCGGTCAGCACAGGCGCCGGAGAATAGGCGCCCATGCCGCCGGTATTGGGGCCGGTGTCCCCTTCGCCGACGCGCTTGTGGTCCTGCGCGGTGCCGATGGGCAGGACGGTCTGGCCATCGGAGAGAACGAAGAACGAAGCCTCTTCGCCTTCCATGAACTCTTCGATCACGACCTCGGCGCCAGCCTCGCCGAACTCTCCGCCGAACATATCGTCGATGGCTGCCAAAGCCTCATCTTCCGTCATGGCGACGATCACGCCCTTGCCAGCGGCCAGCCCGTCGGCCTTGACCACGATCGGGGCGCCTTGGGCGCGGACATAGGTGCGGGCGGCTTCTGCGTCTGTGAAATGACCGTAGGCGGCTGTCGGGGCCGCGGCGGCGTCGCAGATTTCCTTGGTGAAGGCTTTGGAGGCTTCCAGCTTTGCCGCCGCCGCCGAGGGGCCAAAGGTCAGGATGCCGGCGGCGCGCAGATCGTCGGCGACGCCAGCGGCAAGCGGCGCTTCGGGGCCGATGATGACAAAGTCGATGGCGTTGTCGGTGGCAAAGGCGGTGACCGCCGCGCCGTCTTCGATGTTCAGCTTGGCGCAATCGGCGATGGCGGCGATGCCTGCGTTGCCCGGCGCGACAATCAGCCGGTCGCATTTGGGGTTCTGCATCACGGCCCAGGCCAGTGCATGTTCACGTCCGCCGCCGCCAAGTATCAGGATGTTCATCGCCTTGCCTTCCCCTTTGATCCCCGGCGTTCTAAGGTTTGGGCGCAGGCTTCACAAGGCACCCAAGATGTCCGATCTGATCGATGATCCCGAACCGGGCCAAAACGCGCCGGAATTTACCGTCTCTGAGGTATCGGGGGCGGTCAAGCGGCTGATC
Organism: Paracoccaceae bacterium; assembly: GCA_030148005.1. Taxonomy (GTDB): domain Bacteria; phylum Pseudomonadota; class Alphaproteobacteria; order Rhodobacterales; family Rhodobacteraceae; genus JASBSV01. The sequence goes on from JASBUI010000025.1 coordinate 142,339, forward strand.
GAGGGTGAGTTCGGGCGCGTGCGAATCAAGGGTGAGCTTGGCCGCGTGATGAGCTATCGCTCGGGCCATATCTATCTGGACCTCAAGGACGACAAGGCGGTGCTGGCTGGCGTGATCTGGAAAGGTCAGGCCGCAAAGATGAGCGTAAAGCCCGAAGAGGGGATGGAGGTCGTTGCCACGGGCCGACTGACCACCTTTCCGGGGCAGTCGAAGTACCAGATGGTGATCGAAGACATTCGTCCGGCGGGCGTTGGCGCGCTGATGGCCATGCTGGAAAAGCGCAAGGCGGCGCTTCAGGCCGAGGGGCTGTTTGATCCGGCGCGCAAGAAAGAGCTTCCTTATCTGCCCGAGGTGATCGGCGTTGTGACATCGCCGCAGGGTGCGGTGATCCGCGATATTCTGCACCGTTTGCGGGACCGGTTTCCGCGCCGGGTGCTGATCTGGCCGGTTGCGGTGCAGGGCAAGGCCTGTGCGCCGCAGGTGGCCGCCGCGATCGAGGGGTTCAACCGGCTGACGCCGGGCGGCGCGATCCCACGGCCTGATCTTTTGATCGTGGCGCGCGGCGGCGGGTCGATCGAGGACCTTTGGGGGTTCAACGAAGAGATCGTGGCGCGGGCGGCGGCGGCATCAGAGATACCGCTGATATCGGCGGTGGGGCATGAAACTGACACCACGCTGATCGACTATGTCTCGGACCGGCGCGCGCCGACACCGACGGCGGCCGCAGAGCTGGCCGTTCCGGTGCGCAGTGAGCTTTTGGCTTGGCTGCAAAGCCAGGAAGGGCGGCTGGCGCGGGCGGCAACGCAAGGGGTGACCCAGCGCCAGCAGCGGCTGCGCGATCTGGGCCGGGCCCTGCCGCGGCTTGAGGCGCTGACCGAGAACGCCCGCCAGCGATTTGATTTCATATCGGAAAAACTGGGCGGGGCGCTGGGTAAGGCGGCCTCTGTCAAGCGGGTGCGCCTTTCAGAGGCGGCCGGATCGCTGCGCCCTTCGCTGTTGCGGCGGGTCCTGTCGGAACAGGCGCGCAGGGTTCAGGGGGCGGGCGAGCGGCTGGCGCCAGCGCTGCGGCGCGCCATTGGAGATGAGCGCCGCGCACTGGAGCGGCGGGCAGCTGGGCTTCGCCTGACGCTGGTGTCGCGCGAGGCCGCGCGCAAGCGCGAGGCAAAGGACGCGCTGGCGCTGCGGCTGCGCGAGGTGGCGGTGGGGCAGGTGCGCCGCTGGCATGATCAGGTTCAATCGCTGGAACGTTTGCGCCTGTCGCTGGGCTATGAAGAGACGCTGAAGCGCGGCTACGCGGTGGTGCGCGGTGATGGCGATGTCGTCACCACCAAGGGCGGGGCCGAGGCGGCGAGCGTTCTGGAGATCCAGTTTCAGGACGGGCGCGTCACGGTTGGCGGCAAGGCGCCTGCGCGCAAGTCCAAAGCCAGCCCGGCGCCGGATCAGGGAAGCCTTTTCTAGCTGTTCAGGAAAGGTCAGACGCCGATCTTTGGGCCAAGGCATTCCATCGGCTCTGAGGTTTCATTGACCTCGTAAAGCGTGCCGACGCCCGGTTTGCTTTGGTATTCTGCCTTCAGCCCCTTGGTGGTCAGCTCAAAGCTCCAGCATTGGGGGGTTGGGTTGTCTTCGTAGACAAAACAGATCAGGTCCGTTTCGACATACCAGCGCCCGTCCTTGCAGTTGCCGTCCAGAAACGACCAGCGAACCTTGCGGTTCTTCAGGTATTGTTCGACCCCATAGGCCTTGCCCGCCTGTCCGAAATACAGGGTCTTGCCCGTGACATAGGCCTCAAACTCTGCCGGGCTAAGGGTTTTCTGGGCCATGATCGGTGTGGCCAGCGCCCAACTCAGCGCACAGGAAAGAAGGATCGCAAGCGTCTTCATGTGGCAAGACTGGCAAATCTGGCGCGTCAAAGCCAACGGAATATTTTGCCGCCGCGGCTTTGCGCTAATGGGCGCCCAAGGCGTCGGCGGGCGGGCGGCTGATCTGTAGATCGCTCAGGCGCGGGTCCATCATCTTGCGCCACAGGGTCGGAAAAAGCGCGATGGTGGACATCACCGGCAAGCTGTGGGGCAGGACCGGTGTGATCTCATCCATCGGCATACCAAGGGCGGCGAAGGGTTTGGAGGGGTGCGCGTGGTGATCGGAATGGCGCGGCGCGTTCAGCATCAGGTAATTCGAGAACCAATGCGTTGCATTCCACGAATGCGCAGGCCCAATCGGTTCGACAAGCCCGTCAGGCCCGACCCGGCGTTCAAGCCCGTAGTGTTGCACATAGTCGGACAGCAAAAGCTGAATTTGCGCGTAGGCGCAAAGCGCGACAAAGGCCAAAAGGCCGTCGATCCCGCCGATCTGGCCCGCCGCAACCATCAATGCCGCCGCGCCGCCAAAGTACTCCAGATAGGGGTGGCGCCACTTGGAACGGCGCGCCGCGCGCAGCAGTTTTTTCTCGGCTCGGTAACCTTCTATTAACGATCCGTACCAGGCGCGGGGGGCAAAAGCGTAAAACGATTCGCCCGCGCGGGCCGAATTGGGATCGCCCCTGGTGCCGACAAAACGGTGGTGAATGCGGCGGTGGGCGGATGTGTGATGCCCAAAGAGAAGCGAGATATAGACCCACTTTCCAAGACGATAGAGAGATTTCTTCGGGCGATGAATCAACTCGTGCGCGTTCGAGTTTGAGACCTGCCCAAAGAAGATACCGAAGGCCAGAAACAGACCCGTCAGTTCGTGCCAGTCCAGCCCGGTGCCACCAGATAGCGCGTAGACCGCCAGCGCGATAAGCACATAGTGTGCCAGCGCCAGAAGAACCGAAAGTGCCCCGGTGGCCGGAAATTCGGCGTCAGGCTGTTCGGGATCGGCGGCGTAACCGGCCAGTTCATCCAAGGCAAAGGTGAAGACTGTCAAATATCCAAGGGCCAAAAGAACGTACCCTCCGCCCCAGATCGCGGCGGCGGCAAGTAGTGGCACAGGGGTCAGGGTCGCAGCGGCAAAAATCGCGACTTGTCGGTTCATGGCAGCAGCTCCAAAATATTGACACAAAGTTAACACATTTCACTGACCGGGCCTTTGGATTCAGGTGGCGGGGGGCTGGAAACTCTGTTTCCGATCGGGCAACGGCGGTTTTCAAATTCGCGCATCCGGGGCCAGAAAGGTCGTTTTTTGGCGCTGCCGGTTGCTGCGCCCCGCGCTAGGGTGTGGCGTGGTAGCCAGGGGATTTCGGGATGGCATCTGAGCAGGGCAAAGGTATCTGGAAGTCGGCGCGCGGCAAGGGCCGGCGGACGCCGAAGGGGCGCCAGTTGGATGATGGCGCTCTGGCGGATGTCCGCGCCCTTTTGGGCGATGCCCCGCGCCGCCGCGATCTGTTGATCGAGTTCCTGCACAAGGTTCAGGACGCTTATGGCCACCTGTCGGCGGCGCATCTGCGCGCGCTTGCCGAAGAGATGCGCATCTCGCAGGCCGAGGTCTATGAGGTGGCCAGCTTTTACGCCCATTTCGACGTGGTGCGCGAAGGCGAGGCGCCGCCGCCGTCGCTGACGATACGGGTCTGCGATTCCCTGTCGTGCGAACTGGCAGGCGCGCAGGCGCTTATGCAGGCGCTGCAAGATGGGCTTGACCCCAAAGAGGTGCGCGTTTTGCGCGCGCCCTGCATGGGCCGCTGCGACAGCGCGCCGGTGCTTGAGTTGGGCCACAACCACATCGACAACGCCACACCGCAAAAGGTGCAAGAGGCGATCGAAGCTGGCGAAACCGATGCGACGCTGCCGCCTTATGAGGATTTGAAGGCCTATCTGCAGGGCGGCGGCTACGACGCGCTGGATGCGCTGCGCAAGGGCGGTGACTGGCAAGAGGTTCAGGCCAAGGTGCAGGAAAGCGGGTTGCGGGGTCTGGGCGGGGCCGGGTTTCCGTCAGGCACAAAATGGGGATTTGTGCGGGGCAATGCGGGGCCGCGATACCTTGCCGTCAACGGCGATGAGGGCGAGCCGGGAACCTTCAAGGACCGCTACTATCTTGAGCGTGTTCCGCATCTGATGCTGGAGGGGATGCTAATCGCGGGCTGGGCCGTCGAGGCAGAGCGCTGTTACATCTATATGCGCGACGAATACCCTGCCGTTCTGGAAATTCTGCGGCGCGAGATCGCGGCGCTTGAGGCGGTGGGGATTGCTCCGGCCGGGTATATCGAGCTGCGCCGCGGGGCGGGGGCCTATATCTGCGGCGAAGAAAGCGCGATGATCGAGTCGATCGAGGGCAAGCGCGGGATGCCGCGCCATCGCCCGCCTTACGTGGCGCAGGTCGGGATCTTTGATCGCCCGACGCTGGTGCATAATGTCGAGACATTACATTGGGTTGCGCGCATCTGCCGCGAAGGGCCGGAGTGCCTGAACAGCACCGAAAAGAATGGCCGCAGGGGGCTGCGCAGCTATTCGGTTTCGGGGCGGGTGGCCAAGCCGGGCGTCTATCTTTTGCCCGCCGGATCAACCATCACCGATATCATCGAAGCCTCGGGCGGCATGGCGGCGGGCCATACCTTCAAGGCCTATCAGCCGGGCGGGCCATCCTCTGGCCTTTTGCCCGCATCGATGGGGGATGTGCCGCTGGATTTCGACACGTTGCAGCCGCATGGCACCTTTATCGGCTCGGCGGCGGTCGTGGTCCTGTCTGACAGGGATTCGGCTAAGGCGGCGGCGCTGAACATGCTGCGGTTTTTCGAGGATGAAAGCTGCGGGCAATGCACGCCCTGCCGGGTGGGCTGTGAAAAGGCGGTCAAGCTGATGCAGGCCGAAAGCTGGGACCGGCCGCTTCTGGAAGAGCTTTGCACCGCCATGGCCGATGCCAGCATCTGCGGTCTGGGGCAGGCGGCGCCAAACCCCATTCGGCTGACGATCAAGCATTTTTCGGACGAAGTTTAGCACCTAGCGCCCTTTTGCTGCGTGGTTTTGCGGGGCTGGCGGCGCGCGCCCCCCTTCCATTGTGGCGCGCCCTGCAATAGGTGAAGGGAAATCGTTCAAGGCGCGGCAGATGTCATTTTTCGGAAAACTCAAGGCAAAGCTTTTCAAATCCTCCTCCAAGATCGAGGAGGGGCTTGACGCGATCGTCGAGGACGGCGGCGTTGAAGAGGCGCTTGAGGACGAAAATGCGCTTGCGCCGCAAGCGGATGTGGCTGAGGCCCTTCCAGAGCCAGAGCCAGAGCCAGAGCCAGAGCCAGAGCCAGAGCCAGAGCCAGAGCCAGAGCCAGAGCCAGAGCCAGAGCCAGAGCCAGAGCCAGAGCCAGAGCCAGAGCCAGAGCCAGAGCCAGAGCC
>JASBUI010000040.1 GCA_030148005.1 Paracoccaceae bacterium
AAGGGAAAGGATCAAGAAACGGACAATGCAACAACGCCGCTTGCAACACCAAAAACAAGCAGCATAATCAATCACACAATCGAGCCAGAGCCTCCAATGCTCAAGCCGCTCTGATGTCCCATATTATATGACGACGGACACAGCGCCTTGCTGAGAAAGGTGGTGACAGCGCCCAGTTGCCCATAGGTGCCCTGGCCCGGGCCGTAGGGGTTTGAGGGGCGAATGATCAGCGCATCAAAGTCATAAAGCTCTGTGTACATGCCGATGTATTTTTCGGCGGCAAGCTTGGTGATGCCATAGGCGCTTATCGGGTTAAGCGGGTGGCTCTCGGCGATCGGTGTGGCCAAGGGGCGCCCGTATACCGCGCCGCCTGAGGACATGAACAAAAGCTTGCGATTGCCGGTTTTGCGCATCGCCTCAAACAGGCGGACGGTCGAACTTAGGTTGCGCTCGATATCGCCAACGGGATCTGCGGTGGCGGTTGCGGGAATTGAGCTGGAGGCGAGGTGGCATATGATGCCTGCGTCCTTCAAAAGCGAGGGCATGGACGCAAGGGCGTTGGTGCCGCCCTCGACAAAGTCATAGGGGCGGGCGTGGTTTATTCGCGGCTCATTGCTGTTGCCGACAACGGTCACCCTGTGGCCTGCATCAACGGCGCGGGCGACAAAGTGGCTTCCGATAAAGCCGTTACCGCCTGTGACGACGATGTGCATCCTGCGCCCTTTCATATGCATGCATCAAGTCTTGCAAAAAGATGGTGTCATTGAAATTTGCGTCTGAATAGACCTTGGCGCGCTGGCCCATCTGGCGTGCCTCGTCTTCGTTCCGGGCCAGTTGATTGATACAGCCGGCCAATGCGCCTGGGGTGTCTGGATCAAATATCAGCCCGCGCTCGCCGTCGGCCACAAGCTCTGTGATGCCGCCGCGCCGCGCGCCAATGACCGGCCGGGCCAAGGCAAATGCCTGATTGATGACATAAGGAAAATTTTCGTGCCAAAGCGAAGGGACCACGACGAAGCGCGCACGCGAAAGAACCGGGGTCAAGGCATCGCCCCAAAGGGGGCCGAGAAAGCGAATATTGGACAGGTTCTCGCGATCCGCGCGCTGGCGCAGCTTGTCCAGATCGGGGCCGTCGCCGACGATACGCATCTCGAAGGGATGAATATCGCGCGCGGCATCTACAATCCTGTCGACACCCTTTTCGTCGATGATCCGCCCAAAGTAGAGACCGTAGGGTTCATACTCATCTGATGGCTGGAAACTTGCGCTGTCAAAGGGGTTGCGCATCTTGCTCCAGCTGAAGTTTCTGCCCGCCCAGAACTTTTCGGTTTCATGGGCCATGAAATCGCTTGAAAAGGTGATGTGCGAGAAGTTGTCATATGCCCCGATCCAGCTGTGAATATAGGCCTCTGCCATGCTAGCGATGGACAGGGCCCGGCTTTCTTTGCAGCAGGAATTTGCCGCCGCCTTGTAGAACTTTCCGCCCAAGCAGTCAGTGCACAGGCGGTTGTGATGGAACAGCTTGTAGTTGGGGCATATGTGTTTGTAATCATTAAATGTTCCGACGATCGGAACGCTGGCTTTGGCCGCTGCGGAAAGGATCGCGGGGCTAAGGTGCACGTTTATGCTGAACGTATGCAGGATATCGGGATCAAACTCGCGGATAAGGTCCGCCATCTGCCGCTTTTTGGAAGGGTCGTAGATTGCGCGCGGCAGGCTTAAGGCCTTTTGCAAGGTGCCGCCGCTGTCATAGGCGGGCGCCTGCATCAGCCGTAGATTTTCCGGGGCGTCTTGGGTGGTTTCGCCTGTGGCAACCATCATGGTTTCATGGCCGTTTTCGCGAAGAACACGTTCGGTTTCCCGAAAGAAAACTTCGGCCCCGCCGGTCAACTTAAAGAACTTATGGGCCAGAATGACTTTCATGCCTGATCGGTTTGCTTTCTACACTGCAGCCTGTCAAGCGGTTCTCCGACCGGTGCGGTCAGTCCTTGATCAAGGCCGCCAGATGGGTGCCATAGCGGGTCTTCTCAAAAAGCTTGATGCGCGCTTCGAAATCCTTTCGGGTGATCCAGCCCGACTGAAAGGCGATCTCATCGGGGCTTCCGGTCAGCATGGCTTGGCGCTGCTCAAGGGTGCGAACGAAATTGGCCGCATCAAGCAGGCTTCCATGGGTGCCGGTGTCCAGCCAGGCAAAGCCGCGGCCCATGGTTTCTACGTTCAGGCTTCCTTCCTTGAGGTAGATGTCCAGAAGCGATGTTATCTCAAGCTCTCCGCGGGCCGATGGTTTGATCGTGCGCGCCCTTGCCGGGGCTTTGTGATCCAAGAGGTACAGCCCGGTGATGGCGTAGCTTGAGGGCGGAACCTTGGGTTTTTCGACGATCTCTTTTGCGCGCCCGTCTTCGTCAAAGGCCACCACGCCATAGCGCTCAGGATCGGCTACGTGATAGCCAAAGACGGTGCCGCCCGTATCGCTTTCGTCCGCCTTGCGAAGCGCATCAGGAAGGCCGTGCCCGAAAAAGATGTTGTCGCCCAGAACAAGGGCCGAGGGCGCGCCATCCAGAAAATCTTCGGCAAGGATATAGGCCTGTGCCAGACCATCTGGTGCGGGCTGGCTGATATAGCTGAGTTTCAAGCCCCACTGGCTTCCATCGCCGAGGGTGCGAATGAACTGATCCTGATCGTGGGGCGTGGTGATGACAGCAATCTCGCGAATGCCCGCCAGCATCAGCACCGACAAAGGATAGTAGATCATCGGCTTATCATAGACGGGTAGTAGTTGCTTGGAGAGGCCAAGCGTAATGGGGTAAAGGCGCGTCCCGTTTCCGCCTGCAAGTATGATGCCTTTGCGCTTTGTCATTGGGATACCTTTGTCGTTTCGATCACGCGCTGCAGGCCGGTTTTCCAGTCAGGGCGGCCAAGGCCGAACCGTGCAAGGTCTGTACAGTCAAGGCGTGAGTTCAGGGGGCGGCGCGCGGGGGTCGGATAGGCCGAAGTTTCAATTTCGTTAACGGTCACAGAGCAGCCTGCAAGCCCGAATATTTCGCGCGCAAACTCGGCCCAGCTGACATCGGGGGCGCCAGAAAAATGGTACGTTCCGGCCAGATGCGGCGCGCTCTGCAGGCTTTGGGCGATCTTGTAGCAGGCATCGGCGATGTCAGTGGCATATGTCGGCCCGCCGATCTGATCGGCAACGATGCTTAGCTGCTCGCGGCTTTGGGCAAGCGACAGCATGGTGGTGACAAAGTTTCGCCCCTGCTCTGAAAAGACCCAGCTTGTGCGCAGGATGGCATGAACGCCGCCCGCGCGTTTCACCGCCATCTCGCCGGAGAGCTTTGAGCGGCCATAGGCGTTGATTGGCGAGGGTGTATCGCCGGGTTGCCACGGGGCGTTTGCAGAGCCGTCAAAGACATAGTCGGTAGAAAGGTGCACAAACGGAATGCCTTGCGCCGCACAAGCCCGCGCCATGGCGCCGGGGGCGGCGGCGTTTATGGCCTCGGCCAGATCGCCCTCGGTTTCAGCCAGATCGACGGCGGTGTAGGCTGCGGCATTGATGACGGCGTCCGGGGCATGGCGGGCAATTGCCTCGGCGCAGGCGCCGGGGTCGGTCAGATCGGCTTCCTGCCGCCCAAGCGCCGTGACATCGGGGCGGCTGGCAAGCGCACGGGCCACTTGGCCGGTTTTGCCAAAGACAAGGATCACGCGCCAACGCCCAGACGTTTGCCGACGCCGTCGCGGCCCTGTAGTGCGCGCCACCAGCTTTCGTTTTGCAGATACCAGTCAACGCAGCGCTCAATCCCTTCGGGCAGGGTCAGCGACGGGCGCCAGCCGAGTTCATCGCGGATGCGCGTGGGATCAATCGCATAGCGATGATCATGGCCGGGGCGGTCATCGACAAAGCGGATCAGTTGCGAATGCGGCGCCTTGGCGGGGCGGCGTTCGTCCAGCACTTTGCAGATCATCTTTACAAGCTCGATATTGCTGACCTCATTTTCGCCGCCAATGTTGTAGCTGCGCCCGATCTGGCCGTTTTGCAGAACGCAAAGAAGCGCCTCGGCGTGGTCCTCGACATAAAGCCAGTCCCGTACGTTTTCCCCGGTTCCGTAGACCGGGATCTCTCGGCCTGCCAGCGCGTTCAGGATGACCACGGGGATAAGCTTTTCCGGGAAATGGTAGGGGCCGTAATTGTTGGAGCAATTGGTGATGACTGTCGGAAGTCCGTAAGTTTCGTTCCAGGCCCGCACTAGATGGTCAGAGGCGGCCTTGGAAGCTGAATAGGGGCTATTGGGGGAATAGGGCGTCTCTTCGGTGAATTTCCCCTCGTCGCCGAGAGAGCCATAAACCTCATCAGTTGAGATATGGTGGAACCGAAACTCAGCGGGTTTGCCGCTTTCCGTCCAGAACTCTCGCGCGGCCTCAAGCAGGGTGAAGGTGCCGTTCACGTTTGTTTCGATGAAATCGCCCGGGGCATCGATGGACCGATCGACATGGCTTTCGGCGGCGAGGTTCATAACCGCGTCGGGGCGGTGGGTCTTTAGAATGCGCCGGACGGCAGACCGGTCGCGGATGTCGGCATGTTCAAAGGAATAAAGCGGGCTGCCTGCGACGCCGGCCACATTGTCAAGGCAAGCGGCATAGGTCAGCGCATCAAGGTTGATAACCTTGTGCCCGCGCGCGATGGCCAGCCGGACCACGGCAGAGCCAATGAAACCCGCGCCGCCTGTAACAAGAATAATCATGGAAGGGCCTCAAACTTGAAGGGGCTGGAAAGCTGCGCGAAAGCGGGGGCGGCGGCGTCCTTGCCCGAAAGAATTGGAGAGCTGTCAATTTCCGGCCATCTGACGGCGATCTGTGGGTCATCGTAGCGCACGGCGCCTTCGGTCTCCGGGGCGTAGTAGTCGGTGCATTTGTAGATGATTTCGGTGTCGTCTTCCAAGGTCATGAAACCATGCAGAAAGCCGGCCGGGATCAACAGCTGTTTGCCGTTCTCGGCGCTAAGAATTTCGGAAGTCCAGTCGCCGTAAGTGGGTGAACCCTTGCGGATGTCGACCGCAACATCAAAAAGCGCGCCCCGTCCGCAGCGAACCAGCTTGGCCTGAGCGTGCGGCGGGGCCTGAAAGTGCAGGCCGCGAACGGTTCCGGCGCGGGCAGAAAGCGAATGGTTGTCCTGCACGAAGGTAAGATCAAATCCAGCGCGCGCCATTGCCCGGGCGCTGTAGCTTTCACTGAAGAAACCACGCGCATCGCCAAATCGATCAGGCGTTATTACATATACACCATGCAGCGGTGTCGGCTCGGCGATCAAACTGAAGTTCCTGCATTTCGGGGAAGACTTGGGCCTGGCACAGATGTCATTCGCGGTCCGTCATTTCGTCTTGCGCCGGAAAGCCATTTGCATCCGGCTGTTTCATCAGCGGCCTACCGCAACACTGGTCAGTACATGCCTGCAAAATGCTAGCACGCCACAGCGAGCGAATACACCCCGCAGCGCGGCACAATTTGGCCGCAGACAAGGATGACCGGACAGAGTTTGATATCCCCTTAACTTTGGGACTATAGGTCGGCTTGGCGTGCCAGACCTTATTGGCGGCCCAGCAGTTCCTCGACCTCGGCCCGGGTTGGCATCGAAGGCGCGGTGCCGGGGCGGGTGACGGATATTCCCGCTGTTGCACATCCTGTCCTGACCGCTTCCAGCGCGCTGGCACCTTCGGCCAGGGCCGCGGCAAAGCCACCGTTGAAAGCGTCGCCCGCGCCGGTTGTTTCAACGACCGGCCCTGCGGTGATCGCCGGGACCAACCCGTGGCCGAAAAGATACGCGCCCTTGTCGCCCAGCGTGATGATCGGAGTTTTGACGCCCATTTCGGCAAGTGCCTGCGAGGCGCGTTCGGCGTCTTCGGGGCTTTGAACCTGAATACCGGTCAGCTCTTCTGTTTCGGTCTCGTTAGGGGTCACGTAGTCGCAAAGCGCCAGCATTCCATCGGGCAGTTTGGCGGCCGGGGCGGGGTTGAGGATGGTCGCAACGCCCGCCTTTCGCGCCAGCTTTAGCGCGTAATGCGCAACCGGCAGGGGCTGTTCCAGTTGGGTTATGAAAACCGCCGCGCTTTGAATCACATCAAGGTTGTCGTCAACATCGCCGTTATCGATCGTCGCCGCGGCCCCCGGCGCGATGATGATCGCATTGTCGCCGGTTGCGTTCTCGACAAAGATATAGGCCGCGCCGGTGTAGCTGTCGGCGATCTGGCGCACATGCGGTATCACGCCTGCGCCGGACCAGGTTGAAAGCGCCATTTGCGAAAATTCGTCCTGTCCCAGCCTTGTAATCATATGCGTCTCGGCGCCCATGCGGGCGCAGGCCACCGCCTGATTTGACCCCTTTCCGCCGGGGCCGAGTGCAAAGGAGTTTCCAAGAATGGTTTCGCCCATGCGGGGCATGCGTTCGGCGCGGTAAGTAGTGTCGGCGACAAAGACGCCCAAGATTGCTACGTGACCCATGAATTACTCCGCATCCGGTGGCACGACGCCTTTTCGAAAGGCAAAACAGCCGTAGAACCGCCGCTCGCCGGTCTGGATGACCGCATAGGCCGATTTTGCGCGCTCATAAAAGGCAAAGCGTTCGATGCCCAGCATCGGGGCCGGTCCGCCAGCGGCGCTGACCTCATCCTGCACCTCGGCCATCACGGGAAGGATGTTATCCGGCTCTCCCACGACTTCCATGCGTGCGGCGGCATCGTCGACGAAGGTGTCGATGGGGTATAGCGACAGGACCGCGCGCACGACTTCGGCCGCCGGGCGGTCGATGCGAAGGACTTCGCCAAGCACCGTCTCACGCGCGACGCTGCCCGAAGGAAAGTTCGTGTCGGCAATGATCAGGTCATCTCCGTGGCCCATGGCCCGCAGCGCATAAAGCACGTCGGCGTTAAGGATGGGGTCAATTCCTTTAAGCATTGGTGCCTCCTTGTTTGGTCAACTTGGGTTCGGGGCAGGTTGCGGATCAAGCCGAAGCCCGCTTTGGGCATCAAAGATGTGCAGGTTCGCCGGGTCCGCCCCCAGCGTTATCTGATCGCCCGGCTTGAAGGCGTGGCGGTCGTGGAAAAGGGCGGTCACGTTGCCGCCCAGAAACTTCAGGAAGACCAGAGTTTCAGAGCCTGTGGGTTCGACAACCGAAACCTGCATGCCAAGCCCGGTGCCTGACAGCAAAAGATGCTCAGGGCGCACCCCAAGGCGAAGCTTTTGGCCATCTGAAAGCCCCTTGTGCGGGACGGGCATCAGGGCGCCGCCCAGATCGACGCTTTTGGATGCAGCGTTGTAGGTGGCATCAAGGACATTCATGGAAGGCGCGCCGATGAATGTGGCCACAAATTCGTTCACCGGGCGGTCATACAGTTCCAGTGGTGAGCCGATCTGTTCGATCTGACCGTCCTGCATCACCACGATCCGATCGGCGAGGGTCATCGCCTCTATCTGGTCGTGGGTGACGAAAACGGTGGTGGTTTTCAGGCGCTGGTGCAGTTCCTTGATCTCGGTGCGCATCTGGATGCGCAGCTTGGCATCAAGGTTTGAAAGCGGCTCATCAAAAAGGAAAACCTGAGGGTCGCGCACAATGGCGCGGCCCATGGCGACGCGCTGGCGCTGGCCACCCGACAGATGCCGTGGCAACCGGTCAAGATAGGGCGTCAGGCCCAGAATTTCGGCAGCCTCTTCCACACGCTTGCGGATCTCATCCTTGCCCGCTTTTCGCAGCTTCAGGGCAAAGCCCATGTTGGCGGCGACAGTCTTGTGCGGGTAAAGCGCATAGGTCTGAAAAACCATGGCGATGTCACGCTCTGCCGGGGGCAGGTTGTTGACGATGCGCTCGCCGATAATGATCTGCCCGCTGTCTATCGGCTCTAGCCCGGCGATCATCCGAAGCAGCGTTGATTTTCCGCAACCCGAAGGGCCCACGAGGGCGACAAACTCGCCGTCGTGAATGTCGACATTCACACCGTGGATGACTTCGATGGCTCCGTAAGACTTTCGTATGTCGCGAATTTTGACGTCTGCCATCGCGCCGCGTCCCCCCGTTTGCAATGGATGCTAGCCAAAGCACTTAAGGCTGTCCACGCCGATTGCTGCGCATTTGGAACGGCCGCACCGGGCCATAGTTGACTAAACGTCAATCTGGACCATACTCGCAGCTTGTGGGGGGTGGTCAGCAACGCCGTTTTTTGTCTGCTGTCTTGAAATCACGCCAGTATTTTCGCGTCGAAATCCTGCCATATCGAAACTGACATAATTGCTGTCTTGGGAGGATGGATATGAAAGTTGATCTGTACAACAGAATTTGTGCCGCGCAAAAGATGAGCCGCCGGCAGGTGCTGAAATCGGGCGCTGCGCTGGGGGCTGTTGCCGCCATGCCAAAGATGTCGATGGCCGCGTCTCACGGTAACTTACGCGCAGAAATCCTGAAGATACCGGGGGTTGGCGCAGGCTCGCCCACGGATGCCGATTGGCAGAAGGTTGGCGAAATGGTGCTGGGGGCCACGAAGGCCAATGTGTCCGAAGGCGAGTTCGCCGGTGTCGAGCTGACATTCATGGGCCTTAACAACCAGAACCTGCACAACTTTCTGTTCCGGGGCTTTTTGAAGCCGTGGGAGGCTTATACCGGGGCCAAGATCAACTGGATCGATCTGGCTCAGGCCGACTACAACGCGCGGCTTCAGCAATCGATCGCAACCGGCACGGTGGACTTTGATATCATCGAGATGGGCGCGCCGTTTGAGGGCGATGTTCTGGGCAAGGGTCTTGCATCCGAGATGCCAGCCTGGGTGCGCGAGCAGATCGATATGAACGACTACGTTGGATATCTTCAGGCGCCTGTTGGTACATGGGGCGGCAAAACCTACCGGGTTTCCATCGATGGCGACTGCCATACCTTCAGCTATCGCAAGGACTACTATGACGATGCGTCGATGGCCGAAGCTTGGGCCGCCGAAGGCGATGGCAGCGCATGGGAGGCGCCAAAGACCTGGCAGATGGTGCAAAAGCACACCAAGTTTCTGAAGGGCAAGACCGACCCGCTGACGGGGCTGGACGCCTATGGCTATCTTGATCCGCTCAAAGGCTGGGGCGGTTTCGGTTTCTACTTCCTTGAAAGCCGCGCGACGGCCTATGCCAAGCACCCCGGTGATCCGGCATGGCTTTTTGACCCCGACACGATGAAGCCGCGAGTGAACAACCCTGCCTTTGTCCGGGCCATTCAGGATGTTCTGGACGTGATGGCCGATCAGCCTGCCGACCAGATCAACGCCGATCCGGGCACGACCGGTTTTCAGGAGTTTCTGGCCGGCACCGGATCGATGCTAAGCTGGTGGGGCGATATCGGCTCTAGCGCGCGCACCTCCGATACTTCGGTTGTCGGTGATGTGGTGGGCTTTTCGATGCTGCCGGGATCGGATGACGTCTATAACAACGCCACCGGCCAATGGGAAAACACCCCGAACGAGGCGCCCAACATGGCCTATATCGGCTGGGGCGTTTACGTGATGGCAACCGTCGATGGGGATGCCAAAAAGCACAAGGCGGCATGGTCGGCGGCGGCGCATCTTGGGGGCAAGGATATCGCCCTTTGGATGTCGGCATACCCCTCCGGATTTCAGCCTTATCGGAACTCACAGTTCAACTATGACGAATGGGAAGCGGCAGGGTATGACCGGGCCTTTATCCAGGATTACCTTGGATCGAACCTTGATAGCTACAACCACCCCAACGCGGCGATCGAACCGCGCATCCCCGGCATCTTTCAGTACTATTCTGTGGCCGAGGATGAGTTGGCCAAAACCTATGCCGGTCAATACGCATCGGCGCAGGAAGGGGCGGACGCCATCGCGGCGGCATGGGACAAGATCACCGATCAGATCGGGCGTGAAAGCCAGATCAAGCTCTACAAAGCCTCACTTGGCATGTAGGGCCTTGCCCCTTTGAACGGCAAAGAGCGCGGCCTCAAAACCGCGCTCTTTCCTTTCGCGGCGACCATTTGGTGGAACGAAGCCGAAATTGACCGCGTAAACGCGCTTTTGGGGGCATCAAAGCGCTAGTCGATTTTCTGGCTTAACAGCTTGGCAACTGCCGGTTACCGTAACGTCATGAGCACCCAGGGCGATCTTCTGCACATTGTGACCAGCGACACGATCTCGCCCCGGCGCGTGCGCGCGGGAAGGGTTCTGGTCTGGGTGGCCGGGCTTGGGTTTCTGGGCGTTGCCGCTTGGCAGATTCTCTTTGCCAGTGGCCGTGTCCCATGGGGTTTTGACAACTGGCGGCCCGTTCTTCTGGCCTATCTGGTCTGGGCGACGGCCCTTTGCGCCGCGCAGGTCATCGTGCGCGGCGAGGCGGGCAAGCGCACGCTTTTCATCCTGCCTGCGGTTCTTTTCGTCGTCAGCCTTGTGGTCTTTCCGCTGCTCTTTGGACTTTATATTTCCTTCACCGACTGGAACCTTGCATCCCAGCAGGGGATGCAACCCAACGGGCTGAACAACCTTCGCCAGATGTGGAACGATGCCTTCTTCTGGAACGCATTGAAAAACATGGTGTATTACGTTCTGGCGGTCTTTGTGGAATATGCGATTGCCTTTGGGTTGGCGCTTTTGCTCAACGCGCAGATCAGGGCGCGCAAGTTCTTTCGGGTAACGTTCCTTTTGCCGCTGATGCTGTCACCTGTCGCCGTGTCGTGGATGATCGGCAAATCGATGATGGAAATCCGCTTTGGCCCTTTGGCGCGTCTTGCGAGAGAGCTTGGGTGGGACCGGCCAAGCTTTTTCGGCTCGCCCGAAGTTGCCCGGTTCATGATCATGGCGATGGATGCATGGACGTTCATCCCCTTCATGATGATCATGCTGCTGGCCGGGCTTCAGGCGCTTCCCAAAGAGGTGATCGAGGCCTCCAAGGTTGATGGCGCCTCTGCGTGGCAGTCTTTCTGGGAAGTGATCTTTCCCCTGATGCTGCCGGTTTCCGTCACCGCGATCGTGATCCGGGTGATCTTCAAACTCAAGCTGGCCGACATCATCATCAACGTCACATCCGGCGGGCCGGGCGGGGCGACCGATAGCGTGACCAGCTTTATCTTCCGCGAGTATCGAGACCGATCAAACGTCGGCTACGGGACGTTATTGGCGATGGTCTATCTGGTGTTGATCATCATCTTCGTGACGCTGCTTTTGAAAGTGGTGGCCCGGTTCATGGAGCGGCCGCAATGACGGGCACCACACAGATCTTCCGCGATGCCGGATCGGACCGGATGCACCGGGCCAAGTGGTGGACAAGCCGCATCGCGATCTACGGCGCGCTGACGATCTGGGCGATCATCTGTCTTTTTCCGATCTACTGGACGGTGACAACTTCGTTCAAGCTGGCACCCGATGTCATGAAGGGCAACATGGTGCCCTGGCTCGATTTTACGCCGCGCTGGAAGGGGTGGCAGTCGCTGGGCCTGTCACCTGACGTGATTTTCCAGACCTCGACGGTGCGCGAAGAGTTCCTCAAACGGTTCTGGAACAGCCTGATCACCTCGCTCACCTCTTCGGGGCTGGCGGTGGTGCTGGGCAGCCTCGCGGCCTACGGGCTGTCGCGGTTTTCCTACCGGTTCGGGTTCATGCGAAACTCGGACATCTCGTTCTTTTTCCTAAGCCAGATGATCCTGCCGCCGGTCGTTCTGGCACTGCCGTTTCTGGTGCTTTACAAATCGCTCGCGCTTTTGGATACGCGCATCGGGCTGATCCTGCTTTATACGCTGATGGTCCTTCCCATCGTGATCTGGATCATGCGCGATCAGTTTGCCGGGATCCCGGTAGAGCTTGAAGAAGCGGCGCTTGTCGATGGGCTTGGGATCTGGGGGGCGTTCTTTCAGATCGTCCTGCCGATCGCCCTGCCGGGCATGGTCGCGGCCTTTATCCTCAGCCTTGTTCTGACGTGGAACGAATACTTCTTTGCCGCGCTTCTGACGGCGACCGACGCCAAGACCTTGCCGGTCATGGTCGCCTCGCAAACGGGCAGTCAGGGGATCAACTGGTGGTCCATGGCGGCGCTGTCGGGGGCGGCGATCCTGCCGCTTGTCGTGGTTGCGATCTTTCTTGAGAAATACATCATCAAGGGCATGGCGGCGGGCGCTGTAAAATAAGTTTCCGCGCCGCTTGCAGAGCGTTCGGGCGATGCCAATATCCTGCGTGTTTGGTTCTATTTCTCAAAGGATAACCCGATGCTACGTAGTCTCGCCTTTGCTGCCACTTTACTTACTGCGTTTCCCGCTTTTGCCGATACCGTCACCGATACGGTGCTGGCCTATGACCGGCAGGCCGGGATCATCGTTCTGGCCGATAAATCGGTGTTCACCCTGACCGCCGCCGACGCGATGGAGCCCGAAGGCCTTCAGGCCGGTGACCGGGTGACGATCACCTATGACTCGCTTGGCGAGGACGGCTATGGCGTGATCAGGACCATCGTCATCGACGGCTAAACCCCCGCGTCCAGCTCTTTGGCAATGTCGCGGGTTTGCTCGTAAAGCCTGCGAAACAGGGCGTATTGCTTGTCATAGACCGGATGCGGCTGGGCGCGGATGGTCTTTGAGGCCGGATTCCAGCGCGCGATATCGGCGCGCTGGACCGCGCCAATGGCAAGGGCCGCAAGAAAGGCATCGCCATAGCTTGCGCCAATCGTCTGCTGGCAAACGATCTGATCAAGGCCGGTGATGTCGGATGTGGCCTGAAGCCACGTTGCGTTCTTGGTGCCGCCGCCCACGGCCAGAACCCGGGCCGGGGCCTGTCCGGTCTGGGCAAAGGTTTCGGTGACATGGCGCGTTCCGTAAGCAATCGCTTCGATCAATGCGCGGTACATATCGCCCCGCGTGTGCGTCAGGTTCAGCCCAAAGACCGCCCCCTTGGCCGCAGGGTCGTGGATCGGCGTGCGCTCGCCCGAAAAATAGGGCAGCATCAACAGCCCGTTTGCCCCGGGCGGAGAGGTTTCAGCCTCGGCCGCGAGCAGGGCAAAGGCGTTCTGGGGTTCCAGATCGGCGGCAAGCTGATCGCGGAACCAATGGGTCAGCGTGCCAGAGGTGGCCAGTCCGGCCATGGCGGCATGCTCTCCTTCAAAAAGCCAGGGGGCATACCAAAGCCGGGCATCGCTTGTGCGTTTGTCTGTGTGCAGGATGATGAAGATGGTCGAGCCATACATCATCATCATATCGCCGGGGGCTGTAAGCCCGACTGACAGGGCTTCGGCGGCGGCGTCAATGGTGCCCGTCGTGACCGGGGTGCCCTTTGCCAGCCCGGTTTCGGCGGCCGCTTGGCTTGTGATCTGCCCGGCAATTTCGCCTGACCACAAGAGCCTTGGAAGCCGGGCGGTTTCGATGATGTCCGGCGCCAGATCCTGACACCAGTTCAAACGCTCGACATCGTAAAGCGGGGCAAAGTTTGCGGCCGTGTAGTGATCGATGACCGATTGGCCGGTCAGCCGATGAACAAGGTAGCTGGTTGAGGTGAAGATCTTGTCGGTCTTTGCAAACACTTCGGGCCGGTTGCGTTTCAGCCAAAGGATCTTGGGGCCGACCGACTGCGAGGTAAGCGCGTTGCCGCAGCGCTTTAGCAGCGCGTCCTCTCCAATGTCGCGCGTCAGGTCCTCAACCTCGCGCGCGGCGCGCCCGTCGACGCCGTAAAGGACCGCGTTCATAAGTGGCGCGCCGTCCTTGTCCACGGGCAGCATGCAAGGGCCAATCGCACTGCAAGCGACGGCGGATATGTCCGCGGGGTCAATCTTGCCGGGGGCCAGCATTGCCTTGCAGACTTTCACAAAATCCTGCCACCAATCCTCATCGGCGCGATGCTCGGCCCAGCCGGGCCGGGGCACGATCATCTTGTGCGCAGTGCTGGCCTGCGCCACGATCCGGCCCTGATGATCGGCGATAACGCCCTTTGTTTCATAGGTGCCGATATCAATGCCAAGCGTATAGCTCATTGCGTGTAGTCGTCCCGCTCAAGCGAGAAATCGGGCCCGATTTCTTCCAGCATGGCGCCCAAAAGCGTGGAGAGATCGGCGAGATCCTTCAGATCGCAAACCTCCATCGCGCTGTGTGAATAGCGCATGGGAAAGCCCAGATCGATCGAAGCCACGCCGCTGCCGGCCAGTTGCACGTAAGACAGATCGGTCAAAGCGCCGACATGTGCGCTGCGCTGCAGGGGCAGGCCCGCCTTGGATGCGGCGCGCTCTGTCAGGGCCACCATGGCGGGGTGCGGAATGACGCCGTTCAGCGTGCCGCGGCCATGGAAGGAATACATCGACATGGCCGGACCGCCGCCCAAGTAGACATCGCCGCGCCCCTCCATGTCCGGCGTATCGGTGGCAAGGATCAGATCGATCTGGATCGCGATGTCGGGCAAAAGGGTCTGGGCCACAGGCAGCGCGCCGCGCAGGTTGAACTCTTCCTGAACGCTGAACACCAGATGCACCGGCGGGCCAGAGCGGCGCTCGCTTAAGCTGCGCGCCACGTCCAGCAGGACGGCACAGCCGGCGCGGTCATCAACGCTTGGGCCCGCGATGCGCTGACCGGCCAGTTCGGTAACGCGCGGCGCATAGACCACGGGCGTGCCAATGGTGATGCCCATCTCCGCCACTTCTTTGGCCGAGGTCGCGCCGACGTCGATGTAAAGGTCGCTGTAGGGGACCACCTGATATTTCTCGCCCGGGGTCGTTGCATGGTGGCTTTTGTTGGCGATCACGCCGGGCACATCGCGCCCAGGCCCGACGGCAACCAGAACGGATTGGGCGGGCAGGGCGCGTTCGGGCAGACCGCCAAGGCGTTCAAAGCGCAAAAGGCCGCCCGGTTCGATCCGCCGCACGATCATCCCCAACTGGTCCATATGGGCAAACAGCATGACCGAGGGGCCGGTGCCCTCAAAGCTGGCAATAAGATTGCCAAGCCTGTCGCTTCGGTGCGCCGCGCCCAAAGCGTCCAGCCGCGCCGATATTTCGCGGCGCACGCGGTCTTCGTAGCCCGACAGGCCGGGCACCAGCATCAGGGCGCAAAGGTCTTTGCCGATCTGCGAGGTCATTTCTCACCGCGCGCTTTGCGAACGCGCGCCATAAAATCGGCGGCCCGCTCGGGATCGACCGCCTTCCATGTATCGCCATCGACCTTCAAAGAAGAGCCGACGATACAGCCATCCGCGACGGCTAGAACATCGGCAACCGTCTGATGTTTGACGCCTGTATTTGCCATCACCGGGGTATGCGGCAGCACCGCCTTGACGGCCTCCAGATCACTCAGCTTCGCAGCTTCGCCCGTGATCTGGCCTGAGACAAGCACAGCATCGGGCACCGAAGAAAAGACCGCACTGCGGGCGCGATCGGGCAAGGGGCGCTGATCCAGCGAATGTGCAAATTCGGCTGAGACATTGAAAAGCATCGCCAGATCGGGGCGCGAAAGACGGTCGCGGTAGCGCATGGCGCTTGCCGCATCCGGCGACCAGATCCCCATGTCCGAAGCATAGGTTCCGGTAAATATCTCGCGCACGAATGCCGCGCCCGTTGCGGCGGCAAGGGCAATGCTTGCCTTGGGGTCCCAAAGCATATTGACGCCAAAGGGCACCGTGATCTGGTCGCGAAGCTGACCGATGATATAGGCCGCGGTGGCGGTCGAGGCGGTATCAACGCAAAGCTCATACGGGCGGTCGTTTTCATTGCCGAACATCACCGCGTCAAAGCCGGCCGACTGAAGCGCCTGAAGATCGGCGGCCGCATCCGCCAGCAAACCGTCAAGCCCGTGATCAGGATCAAAGAGCGGCGCACCGGGAAGCGCGCCGAGATGGATCATACCGATCACGGGTTTGGTCTTTTTAAAAACCGCGCTGAAACGTGATGTCGGCAAATTCCGCACCTTCCGTAACTTGTTGCCAAGTCTATGGATGTGACGCTGTTCAGGCAAAGGAAAATCGGTTTACAGTCGGGCTATTGTGAAAAGCATAAGATAAGGGGGTGCGCCATGGGCTTGCAGACCCGGCGCTGGGACCGGCACAAGAGCGGCGGTCTGGAATTCACCGAACTTGGTTTTGGAACCGCGCCGCTTGGCAATCTTTACCGCGCCATAAGTGATGATGAGGCGCAGGCTACGCTAGAGGCGGCATGGAGCGGCGGCGTGCGTTATTTCGATACCGCGCCGCTTTATGGGCTGGGGCTTGCCGAGACGCGGCTGAACGCTTTCCTGCGGGGGCGCGCGCGCGACGACTATGTCCTTTCGACAAAGGCAGGGCGGCTGATGAAGGTCTGCGGCCCCGGCGACCGAACAGGGCCGGACACTTGGTTTGATGTCCCGCAAAGGCAAGAGGTCTATGACTATTCCTACGACGGGGTCATGCGATCATTCGAGTTTTCGATGGAGCGATTGGGCGCGGCGCGGATCGACATCCTTTATGTCCATGATCTTTGCGCATTTACCCATGGCTCAAAAGAAGCGTCGGATGCGCGGATCGAAGAGTTCTTTGGAACCGGCGGCTATGATGCGATGGTTTCGCTGCGCGATCAGGGGGTCATTTCCGCGATCGGCGGCGGGATCAACGAATGGGAGGTTTGCCAAACCCTTGCAGAGCGCGGTGATTTCGATCTTTTCCTTCTGGCCGGGCGCTACACCTTGCTTGAGCAGGACGCATTGGACAGTTTCCTGCCGCTTTGCCAGTCGCGCGGGATCGGCATTGTCACGGGCGGGCCCTATAACTCGGGCATTCTGGCCACCGGCGCAGTGCCGGGCGCCTTTTATAACTACAAACCCGCGCCGCCCGACATTCTAAAGCGGGTCGCCCGGATCGAAGAGGTTTGCGGGCGTCATGGCGTAAGGATGGTTGATGCCGCTTTCCAGTTTCCGCTTTTGCATCCCACCCATCTAAGCGTGATACCGGGCGGGCAAAGCGTTGAGCAAACAAAGGCCAATCTTGTCGCGGCCAGTGCCAAGATACCCCCTGCGCTTTGGGCCGAGCTTAAGGCAGAGGGGCTGATGCGCAAGGATGCGCCAACACCATGAAACGGATCGATGCCCATCACCACTTTTGGCAGCCGGCGCGCGGCGATTATGACTGGATGCCCAAGGATAACCCGATCCTGAACCGCGCCTATGGTCCGGATGATCTGGCGCCGCACCTTGGCGCGGCTGGCATTGGTGGCACGGTCCTTGTTCAGGCCGCAGCCAGCGTTCAGGAAACCGAATACATGCTGGGCCTTGCCGATGCGACGCCTTGGGTTCTGGGCGTGGTCGGCTGGATCGACTTTGAAGATCCCGCGCAGCGCCGCCAGCTTGAGCGCTTTGCGCGCCATCCCAAGTTCAAGGGCGTTCGGCCAATGATACAGGACATCGCGGATACGGACTGGATGCTGCGCGATGATGTCCAATGGGCTTACCGCGCGATCATCGATCTTGACCTGACCTTTGATGCGCTGGGATTTCCCCGGCATCTGGCGAATTTCCTGACGCTTAAAACAAGCTATGGCGAGATGCGCATGGTGATCGACCACATCATGAAGCCGCAGATCCGCGAGGCGATGGCAGGCGGCGACGCTTTGGGGCCATGGGCCGAAGGCATGGAAAGGCTGGCGCGTGAAACGGACACGTTTTGCAAATTTTCAGGGCTGGTGACAGAGGCTGATGCGGGGTGGGGGATCGATGATCTGCGCCCCTTTGCGCGCCATGTTCTGGATTGCTTTGGGGCAGAGCGGGTCATGTGGGGATCGGACTGGCCGGTTTGCAGGCTTGCGGCCGAATATGACGTCTGGCTGGGTGCGGCCCATCAGTTGACCGCCCATCTGCCGCCCGCCGAGGTGCAAGAGGTTTTTGGCGGAGCGGCCAGCCGGTTCTATCGCCTTTGATGGCGCGGTGCTTACTGGCCAACCGCGCCGCGCAGATCATCCAGAAAGTCGCGGATGCGCCGGGCATTGACGCCCCTGTCGATCCCGCCCACGCGTGAACGCGAGCGCATGTCGACCAACGTCTGATCGCCCTCAGCCGTCAGGCGCAGAATAACCTCATCGGCGAAACCGAAAAGCGCGGAATAGGCGATGGCCTCAATCCGGCCTTCGTCCTGATCGGCTCCGGCAAGCTCCCATCCGCGCTGTTCAATCAGCCGGGTTGCCGCATCAAAGACCTCACCTGAAGGGGCGGCAAGGGTCAGCGGGCCAAGGTCTGGATAGCCTGCATGCTGTTTCTGGGCAGTTTCAGCGCCCGGATAGTTCATCGGGTTGGGCACATCCCAGAACATCGGCGGGTTTTGCGTGTCGGTGGTGATGTCGTTGATCGGGGCATAGCGCGTGGCCGCGTATTGCCAGTGGATGGCCATGGCAACGACGGGCAGCGACAGAACCAGGGCGAAGGTCGCGGGCCAGAGAACGCCCTGCTTGCGCCGGGCCAGCGCGATCAGAAGGACAGAAAGGACAAAGGCCGCGATCGCGCCATAAACGCCGCGCTCAGCATAGATAAGCCCGGCCGAGAAATGCCACCAGAGGCTGCGCGTTCCGAATGCGCCGATCAGGGGGCCGGCGATACCGGCAATCGCGAGAAGCGCCGCCAGTATCGCCAGCCAAAAGAGGGGAGCACGGGTCACGTTCCGTGAGTGGTTACGTGTCAACGGGAAATCCCCTCTTTGTTCTGTTGTAGGTCTGGATGGGTTTCTGTCAGGGCCAAGGCAAGCCAAAGGCCCGAAAGTGCCATTGCGGCGGCGGTAAACCAGAAGCCCGCGACGATAAGGCCTGTGCCTTGTGCCAAAAGCCCGATGGCCAGCGCCCCGACGCCATAGCCAAGATCGCGCCAGAAGCGGTAGACGCCCAAGCTTGATCCGCGCCAGCTTGGGTGCGAGATATCTGAAACCGCAGCGATCAGGGTGGGGTAGAGCAATGCCATGCCAACCCCGGTTACGGCTGCGGCCAAGGCCCAGCCGGCAAAGCTGGAAAAGGCCGGTAGCATCAGGATGCCCGCGCCGCTTAGCCACATGCCGCTTACCGCGGGCCATTTGCGGCCAAAGCGATCCGAAAGCGGGCCGGTCCAAAGCTGAGAGGCGCCCCAGACGACGCCGTAAATGCCCGTGACCCAACCGATCTGGATCAGACTGGCTCCGGCAAGGTGCAGGTAAAGCGGGACAAGCACCCACATTGCGGTGTCGACGTATTTCTCGATGTGGCCTGCCTGTGACAGGGCGACGAAATCGCGGCTTTGGTAGCTGACAAGACGAAAGACCTGAAATGCGGTTGGATTGGCTGGAAGGTCCTGCCTCGCGCGGGCACGGCCGCCATTGCCTGCACCTGCGTCGTGGCGTGCAGCTTCGGCGCGGGCAAAGGGAAGCGTTTCGCCAAAGACAAACCAAGCATGCGCGAGGGCGACAAGGATGATTGTCAGACCAAAGATGAAAAGGCTGATGCGCGGGGCAAAAAAGCTTGCGGCATAGCCTGTTGCCAGCCCCGCCAGCGCCACGCCCGAGTAGCCTGCAAATTCGTTCATGCCGGTTGCCATGCCGCGCTGAGCGGGACGGATGATGTCCATCTTGGCCGTGACGGTCATCGACCAAGCAAAACCCTGGTTGATACCCAGAAGGATGTTGGCCGCAACCATCCAGTTCCAGCTGGGCGCGTAAAGGATCATGAAGGGGATCGGCAGCGCCGCAATCCAGCCCAGTAGCAGGACGCGTTTGCGCCCCCATGTTTCAGAGAGGCGGCCCGAGACGAAGTTCATCGCGCCCTTGACGAAGCCAAAGCTGACCACAAAGGCGAAAAGAAGCGTGAAAGAGCCGCGCGCGACGCCAAACTCCTGCTCTGCCAGAACCGGCAGGACAGTGCGCTCAAGCCCGATGGTCATGCCGACCAAGAGAACCTGAACCAATTGATGGAGGAAAAGGCCGAGGTTCTCGCGCAGGCCCTGAACATGTGCGGAAGGCGCGCTCATTTTTGTTTGTCCTTGCCGGGGGCATCCAGCGCGCCGCCGCTTGCAGGTCCGCGAAGGGGCTGGATCAGCATCCGGTCAAGCCAGAGATCGCGAGGTGTGCGGAACTGTTCAATCCCGATTTCCATGTCGCGGTGACCCTTGGCTGGCTGGGCGCGGTAGGTGCCCATAAGCCGGTCCCACCATGGCAGGTTAAAGCCAAAGTTGCTGTTGGTTTCCCGCGGGGTCGACGAATGGTGCACGCGGTGCATGTCGGGCGTCACCATGATCAGGCGCAGCCAGCGATCGACGCGCGGGGGCAGGTTGATGTTGGCATGGTTGAACATTGCGCTGGCGTTCAGCACGACCTCAAAGATCAGAACGGCAAGTGCAGGCGGGCCCAATGCGGCAACGACCGCCAGCTTGATGCCCATAGAGGCCAGAATTTCAACGGGGTGAAAGCGCAGGCCCGTGGTGACGTCAAATTCAAGGTCGGCGTGGTGCACCCGGTGCAAACGCCAAAGTGCCGGAACGGCGTGGAACATCACATGCTGAAGGTAGATCGCAAGATCCAAGAGGATGACAGAGATCAGAACCGCCAGCCATCCGGGCACCTGCCAGTTGTTGAATAGACCCCATCCGCCTTGTTCGGCGGTGATGGCAAGACCCACGGCGACAATCGGAAATGCAAGGCGAACCAGAACCGTATCCAGCGCCACAAGGCCAAGGTTATTGGACCACCGCAGAAGGCGCGGGATCTCTTGGCGCCGCCGGGGGGCGGCAAGTTCCCAAACCGCCATAAGCGCCAGAACAGCAAGAAAAACGCCCAATCGAAGGGCATTTTCGTTCTCTATCAATGATTTACCCAGTTCTGGGGCTTGCATTTTATTGCCTTGTAGGTTAATCAAGTAATCAGTTGAATGATGTAATAATAGGCACCTACCGATGTCAATCCCTCCAAAAATGGCACTTTTGGAAGAGTTCGCGACGGTGGCGCGCGCAATGGGCGCGCCGCAGCGGCTTGTGATGCTAGAGCAATTGGGGCAGGGCGAGCGCGGCGTCGAAGACCTTGCACGCAAGGTCGGGATCACCGTAGCCAACTGTTCGCAGCATCTTCAGACCCTGCGCCGCGCGGGTCTTGTGACATCGCGGCGCGACGGCAAATCGATCATCTACAGCATGAGCGATCCACAGGTTCTAAGCCTGATGCGGGAACTTTCGGACGTCGCCGAAAAGAACCTTGCCCAGGTTGAGCGCATTTTGCGTTCGTTGTCCGATGGGGTTGAGCCGCCAGAGGCGATGACGCGCGAAGAACTGGCCGCACGGCTGGCCGATGGCAGCGTGACGGTGATTGATCTTCGGCCGCTGGACGAATTTGAACGCGCGCATCTTCCGGGGGCAAAGCATGTGCCGCTGGATGCGCTTGATGAGTTTGGCCAAAGCCATGAACCGGACCGTGAAATCATCGCCTACTGCCGGGGGCCGTATTGCCTTTATTCCCATCAGGCGGTGGCGCGGCTTCGGGCGCGCGGAATTCCTGCGCGGCGGATGGATGGGGGGCTGCCCGAGTGGCGCGCCGAGGCCCGCCAGATCGAAGGAAGCGAAAAGGCCTAGGCCTTGCGCGGCTGATTTGCGCCCAGAACGGTTACCAGCCCGCGGCGGATCTTGTCTTTCAGCCCGTCCATCACACTGAAAAGCGATGGCACAAAGAGCAGCGACAGGAGCGTCGACAGCAAAAGGCCGCCAATCACCGCGATTGCCATTGGCGCGCGAAACTCGCCCCCCGGCCCAAGGGCAAGGGCGCTTGGCACCATTCCGGCTGTCATCGCGATGGTGGTCATGATGATGGGGCGGGCGCGTTTGTGACCTGCGTCCATCATTGCCTTGTGCTTGTCGATCCCGTTGCTCATCGCTTCAAGGCCGAACTCGACCAGCATAATCGCGTTCTTGGTCACGATCCCCATCAGCATCAGAAAGCCGATGACAACCGACAGGCCGATGGCCGAATTGTCGAGATAGAGCGCAAAGATGGCGCCGCCGATGGCAAGGGGTAGCGACAGAAGGATCGTGATCGGGGTGATGAAGCTGGAGAACAGCAACACCAGAACGACATAGACCAAAAGAATGCCCGCGCCCATCGCAAGGCCGAAGCTTGAGAAAACCTCTCCCATGACCTGCGCGTCGCCAGCGGGCTGAATAGAAGTGCCATCCGGCATGGACTGGGCCACGGGTATCTTTGCAACCGCCGCCGTTGCCGGTCCCAAAAGCGCGCCCTTGGCAAGGTCGGCCTGAACCGAAGTGCGGTACTTTCGATCATAGCGCTCGACCGAACTTGGGCCGGTGGAAAGCGAAACCTCTGCAACAGCGCCCAGCGGGATCGGGGCGCCGCCGGCGCGGGGTATACGCTCACCTGCCATGCGGAAAAGATCGCTTCGAACCGCTTCGTTGAGGCGCACGACGATGGGCAGCTGGCGCTCTCCGGCGTTGAACTTGGCCGCGCTGGCGCCGCTGGCGCCGATCGTGGCGGTGCGGATCGTGCTGGCCAGTGCCGATACGGTGACGCCCAGTTCGGCGGCAAGTTCAGGCTTGGGCGAGATCTGGATCTCGGGCCGGGGCAGGGCCGCCGAGGTTGAAGCGTTCTGCACCTCTGGCAGGGCGTTCATCTGCTGTGCAACGATGCGGGCGGCGGCGCTGGCGCTTGCTTCGCTGTTGCCCAGAACGTTGATGGAAATGTCGCGCTGGCCGTTTTCCTTCAGGACATGCAGGCGCGCATCGGGGATTTGTTTGAGAAGCTGCGCAATCTCATCCTGAATTTCAAAGGACGAACGCGTGCGGCTGGATTTCTGTCCGAAATTGACGGTGATGTTGGCCTTGGCAACGCTGCCCGTAGTTCCGGCGCCGCCATCAACGAATACATTCGTAACCTCGGGTATTTCAGAGACGATGCCGGTGATCTGACGGGCCGCGGCGCGGGTTTGTTCAACGGTCGATCCCGGCGCCAGTTCCAGAGAGATCGTCGTGCGCCCGGTATCTGCGGGCGGCACAAACTGGGTCGGCAGCAGGGTCGCCGAAAAGATCGAGGCGGCAAAGATCAAAAGGCCAAGCGTCAGCGTGACGGTGCGGTTGTGCAGCGTCCAGTTCAGAATGCGCATGTAGGTGCGCATCACAAAGCCGTCCTTTTCCTCTTCCGGCGCGACGCCATCGCGCATGAAATAGGCGGCCATCATGGGCGTGATCAGACGCGCCACCAAAAGCGAAAAGAGGACAGCGACGGCGACCGTCAGGCCGAACTGTTTGAAGTATTGCCCCGCAATGCCGGACATGAAGCTGACAGGCGCAAAGACGGCAACAATGGTAAAGCTGATGGCGATGACGGTCAGCCCGATCTCGGATGCAGCCTCTTCCGAGGCTTCATAGGCGGGTTTTCCCATCTGGATGTGGCGCACGATGTTTTCGATCTCAACGATCGCGTCATCCACCAGAATGCCGGTGACAAGCGTGATGCCCAAAAGGCTTACGGTGTTCAGCGAGAAACCCAAAAGGTCCATCACGATGAACGTGGGGATGACCGACAGGGGCAGGGCGACAGCGGTGATCAGCGTGGCGCGCCAGTTTCGCAGGAAGAGGAACACAACAATGATCGCAAGCGCGGCGCCCTCGTAAAGCGTGTCCATCGCGCTTTTGTAGCTGCCTTCGGTATAGATCGTGGCATCGTCGATCAGCGAAAAGGTGACGTTGGGGTTTTCCTTGCCCAGCTCTTCCAGGCGCTTCTTGGCGTTGTTCCCCGCTGTCAGGTCGCTGGCGCCGGTCGAGCGGTAGATGCCGATCGCCACCACCGGCTTGCCATCGAACATCGCAAAGGTGCGCACTTCGCCAGAGCCATCGGTGACAGTTCCCAGATCATCAAGCCGGACGGTTTGGCCGCCTTGTGTCTTGATCGGCGAAGCGGCTAATGCTGCCAGAGACTGAACGCTTCCCAAGGCCCGGATACTGTATTCCTGCCCGGCAAGGTTTCCCCTGCCGCCGCCAAGATTGACGTTGTTTGCTCGGATCTGATCGTTCACCTCGGCGCTGGTCAGCCCCAGAGCGATCAGCCGGTCCGGGTCCAGATTGACGCTGATCTCTCGGTAGGCACCGCCGATGCGCGACACTTTTCCGATGCTGTTGATCGATTGCAGATCGCGCGCGATCACGTCGTCGACGTAATAGGAAAGCTCATCGATTGAGCGTGTCTCATCGCTGATCGCATAGGTCAGGATCGGCAGGCCGGTCACGTCCAGCCGTTTGACCACGGGCACCTCTGCCGTCGCAGGCAGATCGCCCTGAACGCCCGCGACGGCATCCTTGACGTCGTTCAGCGCCCGGTCGGTCTGGGTGTCCAGAGCAAACTCGATAGAGATGTTCGCGGCGCTGTCGTTGGCGGTCGCCGTGATGTGCTTGACGCCAGCTATATCCGAAACCGCGCCCTCGATCGGTTTGATGATCTGGTTGACGACTTCTGATGGTGCGGCGCCCGGCTGAACCACCGAGATGGTGATCACGGGGATGTCGATGTTGGGAAAACGCGTGACCGGAAGGCGCCCGAAACTGACCAGTCCGACAACGCACAGCACAAGGAAAAGGGCAAGCGGGGGAACCGGGCGGCGGATGGCCCATGTCGACATGTTCATTGGCTGGCCCCGGCGGGCTCAACCGGTCTGATCTTGTCGCCGCTTCCATAGAAGGCGCCGGCCTTGGCGACCACGATTGCGCCTTTGGCAAGGCCCCCCAGAACTTCGCGGCGGTCCTGCCATATCAGCCCCGCAACGACCGGTTGCTTGGTCAGGGTTCCATCCTTGACGGTCAGGACATATGGGCCTGTTGCATCCGTCAGGATCGCCGTTGCTGGCACCGTCAGCCCGCTGTGCTGATCGGTAATAATCCAGCCGCCCGCGAAAAGACCGGTGCGAAGATTTGTGCTGTCCTGCAGGGTGATGCGAATTTTGCCAAGACGCGTCTGGGGATCAACGGTGGGATAAAGAAGGCGCACGGTTCCTTTCACCGTGCCGACCCCGGCGACCCTCAGTTCGACCGGATCGCCCACGCTGACCTGGCCCAGTGCGGTTTCGATCAGTTCGGCCTCTGCCTCTATCGCGCCGTCGCGGATGATGCGGAAAATCGGCTGGCCAGAGGCCGAGGCGATTGAACCAAGCTGCCCGTTGCGGGCCGAAATCACGCCGTTCTGCGAGGCGCGGATCGTGGCGCGGTCAAGGTTCAGCTTGGCAAGGTCACGCTGAGCGCCTGCCTGGCGCATCTGGGCGCTGGTCAGGGCAAGC
Source organism: Paracoccaceae bacterium (assembly GCA_030148005.1). GTDB lineage: Bacteria > Pseudomonadota > Alphaproteobacteria > Rhodobacterales > Rhodobacteraceae > JASBSV01. The sequence continues at coordinate 25,222 of JASBUI010000040.1, forward strand.
CCGTCCTTGGCCGCATCAAAACCGGCCTTGGCCGTGGCCGAGTTTGTGACCGCCTGATCCAGCTGCGCTTGGCTGATGTTGCCCGACTGGTTCAACTGGCGCGTTCGTTGAAGCGCCGCATTTGCTTGATCCAGCGTCGCCTTGGCGGATGTAATTTGGCTTTGGGACTGGCGCACGGCTGCCTCGGTGCGCGCATATTCGGCCTCTGCCTGAACAAGCTGGGTTCTAAGCGTTTCGCTATCCAGAATGGCCAGCACGTCCCCCTTGCGGACCTTGTCACCGACATCGACCTGGATCGAACGGATGCTAAAGCCGCTGATCTGCGGAAAGATCAGTATCTCTTCGCGTGCGACCAAGGTGGCTGAAACGGGCACGCGGTTCACAACTTCGGTAATGCTTGCGGTCGCCACGGTGACCAGAGGCGCCGAAGGGCCCGGCGCGGTCTGGGCGGTTGCCGCTGTCAACGCGGCCGGGCCGATCAGAGCGGCCAGAATGGCAAAGCGGGTCAGGTAAAGCTTGCAAAGCGAACGGAGGGGTCTGAACACGAAAAACTCCTTGGTCGGTCGGTGGACGCCGGGAAATGCAAGGCGGCGCTCCGATGGACGGTTGCGGGGTAGTTAGGGGGCGCATCCACCCGTGTCAATCAGTTTGTTCAGTATTGACTGAACGTAATAAACAGAATAGGTGTCCCGGCAACAATCAGGCGCGAGAAGGGGGCGGACTTGCAGGACGTGGCGGAAACACGGGCGCGGTTTATCGAATTGATCGGCATGGTAACCCAAGCCGAAGGGCTTCCGCGTATATCCGGGCGCATTCTGGGTTTGCTGATTTTCGACGGGCGGGCCTATTCGTTCGGTGATCTTGCGCGCGAGCTTCAGGTCAGTCGCGGCAGTATCAGTTCCAACGCACGTATGCTGGCCGAGCGGGGGGCAATCGAACGAATTGCGCGCCCCGGGGATCGTCAGGACTATTACCAGATACGTGAGAACCCTTACGACACGTTCCTAAAAGGCATCGCCGCGCGGGCGGAAAAGACGGCTCAAGACATCGCCCAACTGGCCGGGCAACTGCCCGAGGGTATGGGCGAGACAACGGCGCGGGTTCGCGACTATGCGTTCTTTTACAAGGTGCTGGCCGAAGGTATCTTGATTGCCTCGGAAAAGGTTGGATCAAAGCCGGACAATTGATGGCCCTGCAAACCACAGTCGCCTGATACGGATGCGCCCTTGCGCCGACAGGGGGCGGTGTCCTAACTGATAAAAAGACAGGCGCAGGCCGCAATCAGCCCCGGAGCAAGCAGATGACCGAAATTCCCAAGAAAATGCAGGCACTTGTTCTGACCGGCGACGGATACTCCGTGCAGGCGACCGGACCGGCCATTTCCGACGCTTCGGACTGGCTTGAACTCAAGGAGATCGACGTTCCCACGCCCGGCGAGGGGGAGGTTCTGATCGAAGTTCTAAGATCGTCAGTGAACCCCTCTGATATGCATTTCATCAAGGGCGAATACGGCCAGCCGCGCGTTCAGGGGCAAGCGTCGGGGTTTGAAGGCTGCGGTGTTGTCGTGGACGGGCCAAAGGCGTTTCTGGGCCGGCGCGTGGCCTTTGCGGTCCCCACAGGCGCGTGGGCGAGTTATGTCGTGGCTGCGGCCCATTCCTGCATTCCCTTGCGCGATGAGGTCAGCGACAACGACGGCGCCGCGCAGATCGTGAACCCGATGACGGCCATCGCAATGGTCACCATCGCCAAAAAGGGCGGTGATGCCGTGATCATAACCGCCGCCGCATCGCAACTTGGCAAGTTGATGATCGCGCTGGCAAAGGATCTGGGTCTTGCCGTTATCGCCGTGGTTCGGCGCGCCGATAGAGATGGTGCGCTTTCCGCACTTGGCGCAGAGGAGGTTCTGTGCACGCAGGACAGCGACTTTGCCGAGCGCGCGGGCGCGGCCATTGCGCGTCTTAAACCGCAGGTTCTTCTGGATGCGGTTGGCGATCAGGTCACAGAGCAGCTTTTTGTCCGGATGCCCGCGCGGTCTGTCTGGATTTCCTATGGCAAGCTTTCATCCGAAGCGCCAAGGCTGACGCAGATGGGCCAGTTCATCTTTATGGACAAGCGCATTGAAGGGTTCTGGCTGTCGAAATGGTTTCGCACGGTTGATGATGCCACGCGCCTTACCGCCATAAAGCAGGTGCAGGATCGTTTTGCCGATGGGCGTTGGCGGACAGATGTCAGTTGCGAGCTGCCAATTGAGCGCGCGATCGCAGAGCTGGCTGAGGCGACGCAGCGCCGGGATGGCAAGGTTGTACTTGTGATGAAGGCGCAAGGGCCAGCCGCCGGTAGTTGACGGGCGTGCCGTAGCGCAGGGCAGGAGGGGCAATGACAGGGTTTACATTCAACACAACGCCATCGATCCGGATGGGCGCGGGCGCCTTGGAGGATCTGGGCGCGCTGGCGGCCGCCCGTATGAAGGGCACGGTTCTGATCGTCACCGACCCCGGTATGATGCGCACCGAGATTGTAGAGCGTGCCGAGGCATCGCTTTTGGCGGCGGGGCTGGGGGTGAACATCTTTACCGAGGTTTCCGCCGACCCGCCCGAAGAGGTTGTGCTTGCGGCGGCCCGCGCGGCCACGGGCACGGGCGGCGTTATCGGGATTGGCGGCGGCTCTTCGCTGGATGTGGCGAAACTTGCGGCGCTTCTGGCGGGCGGGGATCAAATGCTGGCCGAGGTTTATGGCGTTGGCAACGCAAAGGGGCCGCGCCTTGGGTTAATCGCAGTTCCGACAACTGCCGGAACGGGGTCCGAAGTTACCCCGATTTCCATCGTCACGACCGGGGCGAGTGAAAAGATGGGTGTCGTCAGCCCCGTCATCCTGCCCGATCTGGCGCTGCTGGACCCTGAACTGACCTTGGGCCTTCCGGCACATGTCACGGCCGCCACAGGTATCGACGCGATGGTTCACGCGATCGAAGCCTATGCAAGCGCCAGCGCCAACAACAATCCTGTAAGCCGCGCGCTGGCCTGCGAGGCTTTGCGCCTGATGGGCGGCGCCTTGGAGCGTGCGGTGCACCAGCCGGGCGACATCGATGCGCGGGCGGATATGCTTTTGGGCTCGCTTCTGGCGGGGCAGGCCTTTGCGAACTCGCCGGTGGCGGCTGTTCACGCGCTGGCCTACCCGATCGGCGGGCACTACAAGGTGCCGCACGGGCTTTCCAATGCGCTGGTTCTTCCGCATGTTTTGCGGTTCAACGCGGTAACCGCGCCCGGCCCATACGCCGAGATCGCGGCGATTGCCTTTCCCGACCTCAAGGCGCTGCGCGGACAAGAGGCGGCGGCTGGATTTGCCCAGTCTCTGGCCGATCTTTCGGCGCGCTGCGGTCTGCAGCAAACCCTGCGCGAGATGGGGATCGAGAAAGAGGCGCTTGCGATGCTGGCGCGCGATGCGATGAACCAGACGCGCCTTCTGGTCAATAACCCACGCCCCGTCGGATATGACGATGCGCTGGCAATCTATGAGGCCGCGTGGTGAGCGGGCAGGCGGCGCCGGGGCGCGATGAGTTCGCGCGGTTCGAGACTTTGACGACGCGCTGGTCGGATAATGACGTCTATGGCCATATGAACAACGCGGTGCATTACCGGCTTTTCGACACGGCGGTGAACGGGTTCCTGATCGGTCAGGGTCTGTTGGACATAAAGGCCGGGGATCAGGTCTTTCTGGTGGTCGAAACGGGGTGCCGCTATTTTTCGGAGATGGCGTTTCCTGACGTCATTCACGCAGGGCTAAGCGTGGCGCATCTTGGCAATTCATCGGTAAGCTACCGGATCGGTCTTTTTGCCAACGACGCGGCACGTGCGGCGGCGGTTGGCCAGTTCGTGCATGTCAACGTTGACCGCCAGACACGCAGGCCGGTTGCCATTTCAGGCAGGGTTCGCGAAGCGCTTGAGGCGCTGATGCCGGACCAGCAAGGCTGAGGCCGCTAAGATCGATCAAGGAGCATGGTCCGACCCATGCTTGCCCCCCTTGGCGCCGCGCAGCGCCAGAAACAGAACCGGAAGGCCGGTGATCAGCCCAAGGCCCAGCACCGCGAAAGTCATTGCGCTTGCATCCCCGCTTCCGGCTGTTTGGCCAAGGTGCGCCAGAACAAAGCTTGCCGGAATGATCCCCGCCAGTGTCGCCAGCGCAAAGCGCCAGAAGTGCAGTTTACTAAGGCCGGCGGCATAGCTCATCAGATCGAAAGACACAAAAGGCATCAGGCGGCTAAGGAAAACGGCCCATGTCAGCGCGTTTTGTGAGCCCAGAAGGCCCGCGTCAACCTTGGTGCCGAACCACTTTACCAAGGGTTCGCGCCCAAGATACCGCGCGATGCCAAAGGCGATCAGGGCGCCGGCTTCGGCCCCGATCATGACATAGAACGTGCCCCAGATATGCCCGTATGCAACGCCTGCCGCCAGGGCGATCGGGGCGCTGGGCAGGGGGCTTGCCACAACCGCAATGGTCATCAGCCCCACAATGATCACCGGCCCGAAGAGGCCGGTTCGTTCAACGATTGCGGCCGCGCCCTGACGTGTGAAGGCCCAGGACAGGCCGTCAAGATAGCCCCACTGCCATCCAAGGTACGCGCCCAAAGCGACAAGGATTAGTGCCACAAGGGCAAGGATGCGCCAGCGGTGCGAGGTTCCGGACACCTTAGCGCGCCTTGTTCTGGGCGCGGGGGGCGGAAGGGTGATGCTGAGATTTCGTTGCCATTTTGCTGTCCCGCGCCCCTTTTGCTTGCCCGCAGGGCCCACCAAAGGCAGTGGCCCCTTGCGGGTCAAGTCAATTCACGCCGGAAGGCTTTAGGCGGCGTTGACGGCTTTTGCCAGCATATCGCGGACCTGTCCGGCCACGGATTTCAACTCGGCATTGTCTATGGCCTGCATAGAGGCCACGGGGTCAACGGCGCTGACCTCTACTGCGCTATCCACCTGCCGAAGGATCACGTTGCAGGGAAGCATGGCGCCCACGCGCGCCTCTATCCCGATGGCCTGATAAGCCATGTTGGGGTTGCAGGCGCCAAGAATCCGGTAGGGGGCCATGTCCCGGTCCAGCTTCTTTTTCATGGTTGCCTTCACATCGATCTCTGTGAGGACGCCAAAACCATTGTCAGCCAGCGACTTGCGCAGACGCGCGTCAATGTCTTCAAAGTCTGCATCGGGAAATTGTCGGTCAATCGTATAGCTCATTTAAGGCTCTCCTAAGTTTGGCAAGGCCTGCCGTTCATTACTTGTCGATCTTCTTAACCAGAAGGACGACCACCAAAACCACCAGTACGGTGATCAAAATCATTCCCAAGCCCATCCGAAATTCCCCCTTTGCTTTGTCTGTTGCAGGCAGGCCAAACTTGCGTCGGCCTGCCCGCTGATCCGTTTAGTTCTTCGGCGGGGTCGAACCTGCGCCGTTCATCTGGCCGTTCATCATGCCCCCGCTACCTGTTGCGGGCGCATCGCCCGGCTTGTCGTGGTCGTCTGTGCGGGCCTTTTGCATGGCCTGCATCTTCTCCATGCGGTCGGCCTTGGCCGTCACTTCATCAGTGGTGATCTTGCCATCACCATCATTGTCCAAAGCCTGAAAGCGGTCGACCATGCGTTCGCGAATTGCGGCGCTGTGAAGCGCTTCGAACTCATCCAGTGACAGCGTGCCATCACCGTTGGCGTCGTATTTCTTCAGCGCCGCAAGCTGTGCGTCACGAGCCTCTTGCGGTGTGACACGGCCGTCGCCATTGGTGTCAGCCTCGCCAAAAAGGGCAAAGCCGCCGCCCATTTGACCGTCCATCTGGCCGCCCATTGCGCCCATCTGGCCATGCATGCGCATCATTTCCTGCATCATCTTCTGTGAGCCGCCCATGCCGCCGCCCATACCGCCGCCCATCTGGCCGCCACCCATCTGGCCGCCCATGCCGCCGCGCTGGTTGCCGTGACCGCCTGCTGCGCCCGGGCGATCTTGCTGGCTCCACCCGCTTTGGTTGCCATCATGGGCAAAGGCCGGCGCCACGATTGCGCCTGTCAGGGCAGTGGCTGTGGCAAGCACAACCGCGATTTTGCTGTTCCGTTTCATGTCATCACCTCATGTAATCATTGTTTCGATGTGATCAAACTGGGGCGGCAATGTCGCAGGATGATCCCAGTGAGGCGGCAAATTGTATCGCTTTGTCGCAATCGGCGCGGGCGTTACAATTCGCGACAAATTGGTTGAACGCATCCGGCTCTTGTTGCGCTACAAGGGGTTATGGCCAAGGTTCCTCATATCCTCATCGTTGATGATCACCGCGAAATTCGCGATGCCGTCACGCGCTATCTGGAAAAGAACGGCTTTCGGGCAAGTTCGGCCAGAGACGCAGCAGAGATGGATGCAAAGCTGAAGACGGGGCGTTTCGATCTGATCGTTCTGGATGTCATGATGCCGGGTGAGGATGGGCTGTCGGTTTGCCGAAGGCTGGGCGCAAGTGGCGAGATCCCGATCCTGATGCTGACCGCCCTTGGCGAAGAGACCGACCGCATCGTCGGCCTTGAGATAGGCGCCGACGATTATCTTTCCAAACCTTTCAACCCTCGTGAGCTTCTGGCCCGGATCAAGGCGATCCTGCGCCGCTCGGCGCGTTCTGATGCGGCCGCGGCCCAGCTTACGGGCCGCAAAGTGGGGTTTGCCGGCTGGGTTCTGGACACCGACACCCGCCAGTTGCGGCGCGCCGGGGCGGCCGAGACGCCGGACGTGCGGCTGACAACGGCAGAGTTCAAACTGCTGACAACTTTCCTTGAGCGCCCGCGCTTTGTTCTTAGCCGCGACCAGCTATTGGATCTGACGTCTGGGCGCGCGGCGCAGGTGTTTGACCGTACCATTGACAATCAGGTCAGCCGGCTGCGCCGAAAGATAGAGGATGACCCATCCGATCCGCGCCTGATCACAACGGTTCGCGGCGGCGGCTATGTTCTGGCCGCCGACGTCAAAGAGATCGCATGAGACGGCTTTTCCCGACATCCCTTAGGGCGCAGCTTTTGCTGCTGATCCTTGCCGCGCTTGTCGTGGCGCAGGGGCTAAGCCTTTGGCTGTTTGTCGATGAGCGATCGCTTGCCGTGCGCGCGGCGCTGGGCCAAGAGGCGGCGGGGCGGGCGGCCAATGTCGCAAGGCTTCTGGAAGAGGCGCCGATGGATCTGCGCCCATCCATCCTGCGGGCGGCCAATTCACCGCTGGTACGTTTTTCGCTGGATGGCGCGGCGACGGTGGCAGCCACGTCGCACAGCAACGAGCGCAGCGCGCAGTTTATCCAGTCACTTGTTGGGGCGGATCCCGCGCCCGAGGTGCGTGTCGCCGTGCGGCAGGTCGCGCCATCGGCTGCGCCGCCTGCGGGCGTGCCTGAACGAATGATGTTGATGCATCAGGCGATGCAGAACATGTCCGTCACGCCGGTGTCGATGCAGATTTCCATCGCGATAAGCTCTGGCGAATGGCTGAACGTTGTTACGCGCTTTAACCGCCCGCCCAACCAGCTTGCATGGACGACGGCGGCAAGCTTTGCGGTTACCGCCCTGTTGATCGCCGCCGCGCTTTGGCTGGCGCTTGGGCGTCTGATCCTGCCGATCCGCCGCCTTGCGGATGCATCCGACAGTCTTGGGCGCGGCGAAGATGTGGCCGAACTGGAACTGGCGGGCCCAGAAGAGCTTCGCCGCCTGACAGCCGCGTTTAACAGAATGCAAACCCGGCTGCGGCGCTTTGTCGAGGATCGCACCCGGCTTTTGGGCGCGCTGGGGCATGATTTGCGCTCTCCTCTAACAGCCTTGCGCGTGCGCGCAGAAATGGTCGATGATCCTGAAACGCGGGAAAGGTTGGTGTCGACTATCGAAGAGATGCAGGAAATGGTCAGTGCGACGCTGTCATTTGCACGTGGAATGGCAACCACCGAGCCGGTGAAAACGGTTGAACTGCGCGGGCTGGTGGCCGACCTGGTCGCGGAACATGCCGAAACGGGCGGGGCGGTCACGCTTGCGCCGGAAAGCGCGGACGGGGTTGTGCGGATCAGGCCACTGGCGATGCGCCGGGCGCTGCGCAACCTGATCGAAAACGCGCTACGGTACGGAAATTCGGCGCGCGTTGCCATTGAACGAGACGCAGGCGCCGTCCACGTCATTGTCCGGGATACCGGGCCGGGCATTCCGGCGGCGGATCTTGAAAAGGTGTTTGATCCTTTCGTCAGGCTAGAGGTTTCGCGATCACGCGAAACGGGCGGAACGGGGCTTGGCCTGTCGATCGTTCGCACAATAATTCACGCGCATGGGGGCGAAGTTACGCTGTCCAATGCCGATGACGGGGGGCTGGTTGCGCGGGTTACGCTGCCTCTGGCCGAAATGTAGTGGTACTTAGGAAAGGTGAGCAAGATGACGAAGATTAAGGCAACTCTGACAACGATTGGCGCTACGCTTGTGGCAAGTCCGGGCCTTGCTGATGCGGGTGACTACAGCAGCAGTTATCAGGGCCACATGATGGGCGGATACGGCTTTTTCGGCGGCGGCGCGATGTTGCTATTTTGGGTTGTGGCGATAGGTATCATCGTACTGGCAGTGCGCTGGATCGGCGACTCTGGTAGACCGGCAGACAAGAACGCAGATGCACTTGAGATTTTGCGCGCACGACTGGCGCGCGGCGAAATTGACCCAGAAGAATATGCCGCACGCAAAAAGGCGCTTGAAAGCTGAAAAAGTCAGCACGGACCGGGGATCGGGGTGGTTTTCACTTAAATGTGAGGGATTTCCCTTTGACCTTCCCGTGCTGGAGGGGTGTTAAAAGCCCCAGAATGAAGTGAGCAGTTAACATGCCGAGGAACGGATATCAGATATGAGCGATACCAAAAATAATCGACTTACACGCCGGGGCCTTATTCTGACAGGTGCGGCGGCAGGGCTTGCCTTGAACAGCAAGATGGCGATGGCTGCGGAAGAGGGCGATGTTGCATCCCCTTCGGTGCGCCGCAACATCTCGGCTTTTCGCGCCGAGCAGTGGCAGGACCATTTTGACAGCCTCAAGAACGGCGCCATCCTTGCGGATACAAACTCGCGCATGGTGCAGTTCTGGTCCGAGGATCAGAGCGTCTACAAGCTTTACCCAAGCAGCGTGCCGCTGACCGATCAGTTGACCCGCCGCGGTTACACCAGCGTTATCCGCAAGGTCAAAGGGCCCAGCTGGGCGCCGACACCGAACATGAAAAAGCGCAACCCCGAATGGCCGGACTTTGTTGGCCCGGGCCCTGACAACCCGCTGGGCACGCATGCGCTTTACCTGTCGTGGCAGTACTACCGCGTGCATGGAACCAACGACACGCGCAAGATCGGGCGGCGTTCGTCCAACGGCTGCATCGGTCTTTACAATGACCAGATCGCCGAGCTTTTTGGCCTGGCCAAGGTTGGCACGCAGGTGAAACTGATCTAGAAGAAGTTCCGGATCGATATAGGGCATTCAGGAAAAATGAGCAGGCTTTTACCATTGCTTGTGGGCGGTGTGATCGTGGCGGGGGGGTTGATCCTCTGGTTTGACTCCTCGCAGCAGCAGAGCGGCGGACATTCGATGACCCCGCCCGATACATCGAATATCGCGCAGGGCGACGCGATCGTAAACGTGTCCCTTCCGGCCGAGTTTTCGTCCAACGCCAGCATTGGCAAACGCGCCTTTGACGCCAAATGCGCCGTGTGCCACGGCGCCAATGCGGCAGGTCAACAAGGCAAGGCCCCGCCTTTGGTGCACAAGATCTATGAGCCTGGCCATCATGGCGACATGGCCTTTGTCATGGCTGCCAAGAACGGTGTTCAGTCGCACCACTGGAAGTTCGGCAACATGCCAAGGATCGAAGGCATCACCGACGCCGAGGTTAAGTACATCGCCGTTTACGTCCGCGAGCTTCAGCGCGCCAACGGCATAAATTAGGGCCTCGCGCGCCCCGGTTTTGCCGGGCAGCGGCGCATGAGGCCTCTCACCCCTAACAGATTGATTTCTTGAGGATTGACGCAGATCAAGGCGCGCCCGAATTGGCGCGCCTACTGTGCCGATAACTCAAACGGCAACTTGAAAAGGAAAGTAGGATGTTCACGATCAAAAACATGAAGATGGCGGCCGCGACCTTTATCGGTGCGGCCGCAATTGGAACCGGCGCTATGGCGGATCTGGGCCATGGCGCATCCCCCAACATCGGCCAGACCGGCAGCATTGCCCATATCGACCGCGAGATCCGCGTCGAGATGGGAGAGATGTTCTTTGATCCACGCTCGTTCGACCTAGAAGTCGGTGAGACGATAAAGTTCATCATCCAGAACAAGGGCCGCGCGGTGCATGAGTTCGCGATCGGTACGCTTGAGATGCAAAAGGATCACGAAGGCGAAATGCGCCAGATGCAAAAGCAGGGCATGATGACGATCAACCGGTTGCGCCATGACAAGATGCGGGCGGCGGGAATGATGCACACCGATCCCAACTCTCGCCTGCTGGAGCCGGGAGAGACGGCAGAACTGATCTGGACCTTCAGCGGCGACGCCGAGGGGCTTATGATTGCCTGCAACGTGCCGGGTCACCGTCAGGCGGGCATGAAAGCCAGCATAAACTTTATTGGCCAGCACTCCTGACCGAAACTTGGAACGGCAAGAGCAAAGTGGCCGGTACAAATCCGGCCACCTTTTCGTTATAATGGGAAAGAGCGCTTGACCTTCCAGTCGTGGAACCTTGCAATGGGATTTCCGGCGTAAGCAGATATGCGAATTTGTTGTTGTGGAAGGCTGGCGATGAAAAAAGAAAGCAACTTTGTTCCCGAAGGGACCGGCGGCACGGCAAGAGGGCCGGTGATGACGCGCCGCGGCTTTGGTTTGGCCATGGCCGCAAGCGCGATGCTGCCGCGCGCGGCTTTCGCAGAGGGGCAGGGCGCGGAACATGGCAAGCTGATTGCAACTGCATTCAACCGGCGCCTCCTACCGCCCGAATACCCCGAAACCCCTGTCTGGGGCTATAATGGCCAGACACCGGGCACAGAGCTGCGCCTGACCCAAGGCGCACGTTTGCGCCAGACGCTGCGCAACGATCTGGACCAGCCGACAACGATTCACTGGCATGGACTGCGGATCGACAATGCGATGGACGGTGTTCCCGGCATGACGCAACCAGCCGTGCAGCCGGGGCAGGAATTTGTCTATGACTTTACCGTGCCGGACGCCGGAACCTATTGGTATCACGCGCATAATCGCTCGACAGAGCAGATTGCCCGCGGCCTTTTGGGCGCGCTTATCGTTGAAGAACCCAACGCGCCGGACATCGACCGCGAAGAGGTTCTGGTCATCGATGACTGGCTGGTTGGACGCGACGGTGCGCTTGTAGCCGATTTCGAGGCGCCGCATGCGCGCGCCCACGGCGGGCGGATTGGCAACCTGATCACCACAAACGGCGATTTCGACCTGACGATGAAGGCGCGCCGCAATGAACGGATGCGCCTGCGCCTGATCAACGCCTCAAACGCCCGTGTCTTCGACTTTGCGCTGCAGGGGCTTGAAGGCTGGGTCATGGCGCTTGACGGGATGCCGCTGGCCGATACGCCGGCCGTTGGCGAGGCGCTGACGCTGGGGCCGGGGCAGCGCGCCGATCTTTTTGTCGATGTCACCGCAGAGGTCGGAGAGCAGGCCTATCTTGTACGCCTCGACCGCGATCAGGCGTCATCGCAGGTGATGTTCGAAGTTGGCGGTGTGGCCAGCGCCAAGCGGCGCGAGGCGCCCGCGGCACTGCCGCCCAACCGCAAGCCCGCTCTGGAAGGGCTGAAAGACCTCAAGGCCCGCCCATTGGTGCTGGAAGGTGGCGCGATGGGCGGATTGCAGAACGCGATCCTTGACGGCAATCGGCGCAGTTTCGAAGAGCTGATCAAGGCAAACCAGTTTTGGTCCTTCAACGGGATCGTCGGGCAGACGGACACGCCGTTCCTGGATGTGAAAATGGGTGAGACTCAGCTCGTAGAGATTAGAAATGACACGTCTTTTCCCCATGCGATGCACCTTCACGGGATGCATTTCCAAGAGCTGGACAAGGACGGAACACCGGGGCGGCTACGCGATACCACGCTGCTTTTCCCGCGCGAGGTTCGCCAGATTGCATTTGTTGCCGACAACCCCGGCGACTGGCTTTTTCACTGCCATATGTTGTCGCATGCTGCATCCGGCATGACCTCTTGGATCAGGGTGCAGGCATGAGGGCGTATTGGACGGCATCGGCCCTGATCGCGGTCTTTGGCCTTATCGGCGGCTGGTACATCTACAGCGCTCAGGCGAATGTGGATATGGCCGGGGCGGACCCTCAATCAATTGCAAACGGTCAGGTGCTTTATGCAGAAAACTGCGCTGCCTGCCATGGCGCAAACCTGGAAGGTCAGCCCCAATGGCAAAGTCCGGGCCCAGATGGGCGTCTGCCAGCGCCGCCTCATGATCCAAGCGGCCATACATGGCACCACGGCGACGATCTTTTGTTTTCCTACACAAAGCTGGGCGGCAAGGCGGCCCTTGCGGCAAAAGGTATCGACTTTGACAGCGGCATGCCGGGCTTTGGCGAAACTTTGAGCGATAGCGAGATTCAGGATATCCTGAATTTCATCAAATCCACCTGGCCCGAGCGGGAACGCGAGCTACAGGCCACACGAACAGAGGCCGAGCGCCTTCAAAAGGAAGCGAACTAATGAAATTGATCAAGATGGCCCTTGTGGCCCTTTCCCTGCTGACCATTCCGATCGGCGCCAGCGCGCAAGAACTGAGCGAGGCCCGGATCAAGGAACTGGTCTATGAGGCGATCCGCGAGAACCCAGAGATCGTGATGGAAGCTGTTGCCATTCTTCAGGCACGTCAGGCCAAGGAAGAAGCATCCGCTGCGCAGAACGTTCTGTCCAGCCAGCGCCAGTTGCTAGAACAGGACCCCAATGCGCCGGTTCTTGGCAATCCTGAGGGCGATGTCACCGTCGTTGAGTTCTTCGATTACAACTGCCCCTATTGCAAACGCGCCGCGCCAGAAGTTGAAAAGCTGGTCGCAGCCGACCCCAACGTCCGCCTTGTCTATCGCGAGTGGCCCATTCTGGGCGAAGGGTCGGTCTATGCCGCGCGCGCGGCGCTGGCCGCACGCAATCAGGGCAAATACAAGGAATTTCATGACGCCATGATGGGTCTGAAGGGACGCGCGACGGAACAGTCGGTTCTGCGTGTCGCCGCAGAGATCGGAATGGATGTCGACAAGATGAAAACGGATATGCAGTCGCCCGAAGTTTCCGAGCATATCGAAACATCGATGCGCCTGACCCAAGCGCTGGGCATCACCGGAACGCCCGCCTTTATCATCGGCGATGCGATCATCCCCGGCTTTATCGAAGTTCCCCAGTTGCAACAGCTGGTTAACGACGTTCGTTCAGCCAACTGATCCCCATAAAAAAGCCTCTGGGCGCTCGTTGAGACGCCCAGAGGCCTTGCACACCCCCAGGGATTAAAGGGGCGTGCGGGCGGGTTGCGCGCTTTAGCTGGTCGGCGTAGCTGCGTAACCCGCGTCGTTCAAAGCTCCTAGAATTGCAGGCTGTGGAAGGGCGCTGTCGATGCTGACCGTGCGGTGGTCAAGATCGACACTGATCGCCGCTTTGGGGTCGGCCTCTGACACAGCTTTTTCAATGGCAGCCTTGCAATGGCCACAGCTCATCTCGGGTACGGAGTAGGTTGTCATCTTGCGGATCTCCTTCTTGTTGACCAGAGGTGGGTATTCCCGCGCTGTAAGGTCAAGAAGAATATCCAAGGGGGCGCAAATTTCTTTGCGCGTTTCCCGTCAGGCAGGCATCAGCGCATCGATAACGGCACATTCGGGCACGTCTTTGCCGGTGCATTTGGCCACGGTGCCGGCAAGCACGGACTGAATGCTTTGCAGATCGGCAATGCGTGCGGCGACATCATCAAGATGCGCTTGGGCGCGGCGCTGAACTTCGCCGCAGGTAAGCCCGTCGCCATCCACAAGAGATAGCAGGCCGCGAACCTCTTCGAGAGTGAAACCAAGCTCACGCGCGCGCATCACAAAGCCCAGCCTGCTGACATGTTCGTGATCATACACCCGGTACCCCTTGGCCGTTCTGGGAGGGCTGGGAAGGATCCCGATCGTTTCATAGTAGCGAATTGTTTCGACATTACAGCCCGTTGCGCGGGAAAGATCGATCCGGCGAAGGTTTGCAGTGCTGCGCTGGGACGTTGTCATTGGGGCCTCGCTGAGGAAAGTTCGCGCTTTACCCTGTATCAACTACAGGGCGTAGAAACAACACGAATCAAGTGGGCAAAGGATGGAAGCGGCTGTGACTGCAATGGATGAGACGCGACAAATTGTTGGCGATCAGGAAAGGGATGTTCAAAGCCGCGTTGCGACCTTTGGCGGGGTGCTGGGCGCTTTCGCCATGACCTCGTGCTGTATACTTCCGCTTGTGCTGGTCAGTCTTGGGGTAGGCGGCGTCTGGATCGCGCAACTGACGGCCCTTTACGCTTACAAGTGGTACACCTTCGCGGTTGCCGCAGGGTTCATAGGCTATGGTTTCTGGAGCATCCACCGCGCGGAAAGGCGCGAATGCGTGCCCGGCGCTGCATGTGCCCGCCCGGTCAATCGGCGTGTGATGAAAATCTCGCTCTGGACCGCAACGGTCGTGACGCTGATTGCAATCCTCTTTCCCTACATCACCCCGTACATCCTGTCCTACTAAGCTTAAGGAGCTTTCCATGAGAACGTTTTTCGCCGCCATTTTCCTTATCATAGGCACATCCGGCGCCGCCTTGGCCGCAGAGCAGGTTGCAAGCATAGAGGTGACCGGCCTTACATGCCCATCCTGCCCCTACATCGCCGCTCAGGCAGTCAAATCGATTGAAAGCGTCGAGATCGTGAACAGCGACTATGACGAGGCCAGCCAGAAGATCGTGTTCAACGTCAAGTTTGATGACGAGCTGACCACGGCAGAGGACATTGCATCGGCGCCTTTCGAATACGGCTATCCGGGGTCGGTTCTAAGCGTCGGGGTGGGCGGCTGACACCGCTGGCGAAAGGCCGGTTCACTTCCCTGCAAACTTCAACACTTTGAAGGATCTCCCGAATGAAAGACCAAACTGAAAAACCGGGCGGCGCCTTTGACCTTATTGTCCTTGGGGCCGGATCTGCGGGGTTTTCCGCCGCGATTACCGCAGCCGATGCAGGGCGTCGCGTTGCGCTGGTCGGACATGGGACGATCGGGGGCGCATGTGTCAACGTCGGATGCGTTCCATCCAAGACCATGATCCGCGCGGCCGAAGCTGTGCATGGCGCGCGCGCGGCGTCGCGATTTCCGGGGCTTATGGGCGCGGCGCATCTTGAAAGCTGGGCCAAGCTGGTCGCGGCCAAGGATGATCTTGTCTCGGCTCTCAGACAGAAGAAATACAGTGATGTTCTGCCCCAGCATGACGGGGTTGAGTACATTGACGAGGGGCCTGCGCGGCTTGTCCCCGGCGGGATCACCACAGGCCCGCGCCGTATCGAAGCGCCGCGCATCATAATCGCAACCGGCAGCCGCCCGCGCGTACCGGACATCCCCGGGATCGAAGGCATCGGCGCTTTGACAAGTGCAACGCTTATGGAGCTGAAAGAGCAGCCGGAAAGCCTGATTTTTGTGGGCGGCGGTTATGTCGGGGTGGAACTTGCCCAGATGATGTCGCGGCTTGGAACGAAGGTTACGATTGTCACGCGCAGCACACTGCTTGGCGGAACCGAACCCGAGGTAGCCGAAAACCTGCAGCAGGCCCTTGAGGCCGAGGGGATCACCGTACTGGCCGGCGTTGCCTATCAAAGCGTCAGGCGCGAGGGGAAAGATGTGGTTCTTTCGCTAAAGCAGGGTTCCAAGAACATGGATGTGACCGCACAGGCGCTGGTTTCGACCGCAGGGCGCGTTGCCAATACTGAGGATCTGGATTTGCCCGGCGCTGGCGTGAAGCAGGACAGCAATGGCCATATCCGTGTTGGCAAGGATATGCAGACGACCGCGCCCGGCATCTATGCGGCGGGGGATGTCACTGATCTGGATCAATATGTCTATATGGCGGCCTATGGCGCAAAGCTTGCCGCGCGCAATGCTGTGCTGGGTGCAAGTGAGGTCTATGACAACAGCGCGATGCCGTGGGTTGTCTTTACCGACCCGCAGGTGGCGGGTGCAGGTCTGAGCGAGGCGCAGGCGGCCCAAGCGGGCCACCGGGTGAAAACCTCTGTCCTGCCACTTGATCAGGTGCCACGCGCCTTGGCCGCACGCGACACGCGCGGGGTTATCAAGCTTGTTGCCGATGCCGATAGCGACGTTCTGCTTGGCGGGCAGATTTTGGCGCCGGAAGGGGCGGATGCGGTGCAGGCCCTTGCCCTTGCCCTGAAATTCAAGATGACGGCCAAGGATCTGGGCGGGACGATCTTTCCCTATCTGACCACGGTCGAGGGGCTGAAACTTGCCGCGCAAACCTTTGATATGGATGTCGAAAAGCTAAGCTGCTGCGCTGGGTAGGCACAGGAAGGCGAGAGGAGGTTCCAAGATGCCGAGCGAAAAGGACCCAAGTGATCTTTTGGGCAAGCCCCTGAGTTTCCTGATTTTCTGGGGCATCCCGATCGCGGCCATGGTGGCTGTTCTGGGGGTGCCGCACCCGGTCAAGACGCTGGTCTGGATCGTGCGCTGGTCTGGATGGGCGTTGCCTGTCTGATCAATGCGCGCCGCTGTGGGCGCAGGCACTGCTACTACAAGGGGCCATTCTTTTTGCTGATGACGATCCCGGTTGCCTTGCACGGCTTTGAAATCATCTGGCTGGGGCCGGAAGGGTGGAAATGGCTGGGGGTGTCAATCGGCGTTCTTGGCGGCGGGCTTTGGTGCGGAACCGAAGCCGTTATGGGGCGTTATCGCAGCTAGGTATGTGCGCTATCTTTGGCGGGCGAAAGCTGCGCCAAGGTGGGTCAGGGCAAAAAGAAGCGCCGAGGCGCTGACGATCGACGGGCCGGCGGGCGTGTCATAGACGTAAGAGGCCCAAAGCCCGGCCAGAACCGCAATCGACCCCAGCGCGGCGGCCACCATGGCCATCGCCTCTGGCGTGCGGCTGAGGGGCGTTGCGGCGGCGGGCGGGATGATCAGCATCGCGGTGATCAGCAAAGCGCCGACAACCTTGATCGCCACCGCGACCACAAGCGCTAGACAAAGCGTGAGGATCATCTTTTCGCGCGCCGGATCAAGCCCGCTGGCATAGGCCAGATCGCGGTTCAGCGTTGCTGTCAAAAGCCCCGACCAGCGCCAGAAAATCAGCGCAACCACCAGCGCCGAGCCGATCCAGATGGTGGCAAGGTCGGTTTGGGAAACGGCAAGGATATCGCCAAAAAGATAGGCCATAAGGTCCAGCCGCACACCGCTTTGAAACGACACGGCGACAAGCCCCAGCGCCAGCGCGGAATGCGCCAGAACGCCCAGCAGCGAGTCGATCGCAATGCCGCGCTCTCCGACGGATGAGACGGTCAGGGCCATGGCCAGCGAAACGCCAAGCACACCGGCAATCACCGAGGTCTGAAGCGCCAGTGCAAGCGCGATGCCAAGGACCGCAGCATGCGCTGTTGCCTCGCCGAAATAGGCCATGCGCCGCCAAACCACGAAACAGCCAAGCGGGGCGGCGGCAAGCGCAACGCCAAGGCCCGCCAATGCGGCGCGCGCCAGAAAACCATCAAGGATCAATTCTGCACCTCGGTTTGGGGGTGATCGGCCTTCGCGTGGCTGTGGTCGTGCCCGTGACTATGCCCATGACCATGACCATGGCTGTGATCGTGATCATGGTCGTGGTCGTGATCGTGGCGGTAAAGCGCCAGCGCGCCGCCCGTTCCCGAACCAAAGAGCGCCCGGTACTCTGGGGCAGAGGCAACGATGTCCGGCGCCCCGTGGCAACAGACATGACCGTTAAGGCAAATCACCCTGTCAGAGGCGCTCATCACGACGTGCAACTCATGGCTGACCATCAGCACGGCACAGCCGTATTCCTTGCGGATATCCTCAATCAGCCGGTAAAGCGCGGCCGAGCCGGGCTGATCAAGGCCGGTCGTTGGTTCGTCAAGGACCAGAAGATCGGGATTTTCCAGAAGCGCGCGGGCCAAAAGGGCGCGCTGAAACTGCCCGCCTGAGAGATCGGCAAGTGGCCGCGCGGCAAGCCCGGCTGCGCCGACCTGTTCCAGCGCTGCCTTTATCTTTTCGCTTGGGTGGCGATGGGGAAGGCCTAGAAAACGCGCAACTGTCATTGGCAGGGTCGGATCGATTGCAAGCTTTTGGGGAACATAGCCAATCTTCAGCCCCGCCTGGCGCTTGATGGTTCCACCCGAGGGGCGCAGCGCGCCGATCAGGGCGCGAAGAAGCGTCGTCTTGCCCGATCCGTTTGGCCCCACCACGGTCACGATCTCGCCCCGTGATATCTCAAAATCAACGTCCCATATCGCCGTGTGCCCGGCATGGGTCACGGACAGGGCGCGGGCGGAAATCAGGCTCATGCATTTGCGCCTTCTGTCTGGCAGGCGGGGCACAGGCCCTCGGCCTCGACGACCGCGGTTTCAATGGTGAAGCCAGCGGATTTTGCGGCCCGGCCAAGCGCGCCCGCATCGCGCGCTGTGGTGGTTTCAACGACGGCGGCGCATTGGCGGCAGATCATGAATGCGGGGCTATGGTTTTGGCCCGAGTAAGAGCAGGCGACATAGGCGCTAAGCTTTTCGACCTTATGGGCAAAGCCGTTCGTGACCAGAAACTCAAGCGCGCGGTAGGCCACGGGCGGCTGAGAGCCAAGGCCCTCATTGGCCAGAATGGGCAACAGATCATAAGCCCCCATAGCACGGTGCTGGCTAAGCAGTATCTCAAGAACGCGGCGCCGTGTCGGGGTCAGCTTCAGCCCACGCTCGGCGCAATGTGCCTCGGCCACCGACAGGGCACCAGAGACACAGGCGTCATGATCGTGCTCTTCAAAGCCTGGATTGGTCATGGGTGAATTTCCTGTTGTCATCGCGCCAAGATGATACGATATAACATCTCAATGTGGCATTTCACAAGAGCGACCGGCAGAGGTTGAACCGAAGATGAAGAAAATGATCTGGAACTGGGTTCTGGCTGTGCTGGCTTTGACCGGCGCGGCAACCGCGCAGGATGGCCCCAAGGTCGTGGTGGACATCGCGCCGCTACATTCGCTTGTCGCGCAGGTTATGGGCGATATGGGGCAGCCTGATCTTCTGGTGCCGCCAACGGCCTTGCCGCATGACTTTTCCCTGCGCCCCTCGCAGGCTCGCGATCTTGAAACGGCCGACATCGTGTTCTGGGTGGGGCCGGAACTGACGCCTTGGCTGGGCGATGCACTGCCCAACCTCAGCCCCGGGGCAAAGCGCGTCGAGATGCTGAAGACGCCGGGCACGTTCCAGAGGATGCTGCGCGATGGCGGGCAGTTCGGGGGTGGCGGCGAGCATGCGGATGAAAGTGATCCGCACGCATGGCTTGACCCTGAGAACGCGGCGCTATGGCTGGCGCGGATCGCACAAGAGCTTGCCGCGACAGACCCCGAGAATAGCGGCGCCTACAAGGCCAATGCAGAGGACGCCATTCAGGGCATCAAAGAGCTGTCGGCAGAGGTTTCGGCAAGGCTTGCGCCAGTCAGGGATATTCCGTTCATCGTCTATCACGATGCGTTTCAGCACTTTGAGGCGCGCTTTGGACTTACGGCAATTGGTTCGGTTGCATCTGGTGAGGGCGCAGCGCCGGGCGCGCGCCGCATGGCCGAGATGCGCGCGCTGGCCGAGGATCGGTCCCTGCGCTGCCTCTTCACAGAGCCGCAAGTGAACCGCGAAAGCGTAGCGCAGGTTTTCGACGGATCGGGCGTGAGCGTGTCAGTTCTGGATCCGCTTGGCGTCGATCTTGATCCGGGCCCCGGCCTTTACGAGGCGCTGATCGAAAGCATCGGCCAGTCGATCGCGGCCTGTCAAAGCGCGGGGTAGGGCGCCAAAGGCTGGCGCCCCTGCGCTATCTGGTTTGAACGCGCGGCCAATTGGCTAAGATGGGCGAAACGGGGCGGGGACATTCGATGGCGCAGGAAAGTTCAGAGATCTGTCTTGGGGTCGATGGGGGCGGTACGTCCAGCCGCTTTGCCCTTCTGGTCGGCGCGCAGCGTTTTGACCATACGTCGGGCCCGGTGAACGTGACCTCGGATTTTGAGGCTGGGATCGCAAACCTTCTGGAAGGTCTGGCCGCGGTGACCGCGAAAGCCGGTATCACGCCCCAGCATTTGGCGGCAGGGCGCGCGTTTCTGGGTCTTGCAGGCGTTGTTGGGCCTAAGGGGGCCGATGCCGTTGCTGCCCGGCTGCCCCTTGGCAATCTTCGCATCGATAGTGACCGCGTGGCGGCACTAGCCGGGGCTTTGGGCCGCTTAGATGGCACTTTGGCGGGTATCGGGACGGGATCGTTCGTTATCCGCCAAGCTGCGGGCAAGACGCGCGCCCTGGGCGGCTGGGGGCTTGCGCTGGGGGATGAGGCGTCGGGCGCATGGCTTGGGCGCGAAATGCTTGCGCTGACCTTGCGGGCCTATGACGGTTTGGCCGATCATTCGGATCTGACACGATCAATCCTTGAAGAATTTGGCGCAGACCCCGGCGCAATCGCCGCCTTTGGCGCACATGCAGATGCCGCCGCCTTTGCCTCAAGGGCGGCAAAGATTGCCGAGGCGGCCGAAGGGGGAGATGCAAATGCGCTGGCGCTGATGCAGCGCGGCGCAGCTTGGATCGAGGCGGGCGCGCGTGCCCTTGGCTGGAAGCCGGGCGAAGCGCTGTGCCTTGCCGGGGGCGCGGGCCCCTCGTACCGCCCCTACCTTGGCGCCGAGGCGCGCGACTTTGTCGTCCCGCCGCAGGGGCGCGCGATCGATGGCGCTTTGGCCATTGCACAGGCAATGAATGCGCCCCGGCCTTGACGATCACCCGGCGTGCTGCCTTTGTTGCGCAAAGTTCATTTGATGGCGAGAATTCATGACCCAACCACAATCCAGAATGCGGCGCGAAATCCTTGAAATTCCACAGGTTGTCGAGCGGCTTCTGCAAGAGGGTGCCTTGCCTGCGAAGGATGCTGCCAAGGCGATAAAACAAGGCGGGGCAAGGTTTGGCGTCACCGTGGCGCGCGGCTCTTCCGACCACGTTTGCACCTATCTGAAATACGTCAGTGAGCTTTTGCTGGGCCTGCCCGTAGCTTCGATCGGACCGTCGGTTGCATCGGTCTACAAGGCGCCGCTGTTGCTGGATGGTGCCTTCTGCCTTTCGGTTTCCCAGTCGGGGCAAAGCCCGGACATCGTGGCCATGGCGCGCGCTGCGGCGGAAGGTGGGGCGGTGACGGTGGCATTGACCAACGACGTTGCATCGCCGCTGTCTGGCGTGTCGGCGCATACCTTGGACATTCACGCCGGGCCAGAGCTTAGCGTGGCTGCAACCAAGACATTCGTTGCATCGGCCGTTGCCGGTTTGCGGCTTCTGGCCGAGATCAAGGGCGATCAGGAATTGCTTGGGGCCCTGCACCGGTTGCCCGGCGATCTTGAAAAGGCGGCTGCGCTGAACTGGCCCGAGGTGCGGGCGGCGCTGACGACACAAACCTCTTTGTTCACGCTGGGGCGCGGGCCGTCTTGGGCGATGTCGAATGAGGCTGCTTTGAAGTTCAAGGAAACCTGCCAGCTTCACGCGGAAAGCTATTCTTCGGCAGAGGTTCTGCATGGTCCGGTGTCAATCGTGGGCGCAAGGTTTCCGGTTCTGGCCATGGCCGCAGGCGATGCGGCCGAAGAGGGGCTGGCAGATGTTGCCGGGCAAATGGCGGCAAAAGGGGCCGAGGTTTTTATCACCTCGAGCCGTGCAAAAGCGGCAACCCGGCTTGAGCATGTGCGCACCTCGCACCCGCTTTGTGATCCCATCGCCCTTATTGTCTCATTCTACGCGATGGTCGAACAATTGGCGCAAGAGCGCGGCATCGATCCCGACACGCCGCGCCATCTGAACAAGGTGACACAAACGACATGACAAAGGCGCAGGGTTCCGGCCCGCGGGCCTATCTGGCGGGCAGTGTCTTCGACGGCCGGGACTTTCACAAAGGCGTGGCCCTTGTGGTCAAAGAGGGCCGGGTTGCCAAGCTGGTGCCTGCCAAGGACCTGCCTAAAGGCGCCGTAACCCGGCAGCTTGGGCCGGGGGTAATTGCTCCGGGGTTCGTCGATTTGCAGGTCAACGGCGGCGGCGGACAGATGTTCAACGATGCGCCAGGCATTGCCAGCCTTGAACATATCGCCTCTGCCCATGCGCGGCTTGGCGCGACGTCGATCCTGCCGACGCTTATCACCGACACACCGGAAAAGACCCGGCAGGCAATCGATGCAGCGGTTGCCGCGACCCGCACAGGGCTTGGCGGCATCGTTGGTTTGCATCTGGAGGGTCCGCATCTTGCGGCGGCAAGGCGCGGTGCCCATGATGCGGGCCTGATAAGGCCGATGGGCGATGATGACCTTGCGCTTTTGCTGCGGGCTGCGCGCGCGTTGCCGGTACTTATGGTGACGCTGGCGCCCGAGGCTGTGCAGCCTGAGCAGATCGCATCGCTGTCGGGCGCGGGGGTCATAGTCTGCCTTGGCCATACCGACGCGCGTTTTGACGATTGCGAAAGGGCGATGCGGTCCGGCGCGCGCGGAGTTACCCATCTTTTCAACGCGATGCGCCAAAGCGCCCCGCGTGAGCCGGGGGTCGTTGGTGCGGCCCTCGCCCTTGGCGGGCTGTCGGCAGGGATGATCGCCGATGGCATCCATGTTCACCCGGCCAATATGGGCGCAGCGCTGCGGGCCAAGGTAGGGCCGGGCGGCATTTACCTTGTCAGTGACGCGATGGCCTGCGCGGGATCGGAAGTTACTTCATTTCAGCTCAATGGCCGCACCATTACCCGCTCTGGCGGGCGTCTGACGCTGGAAGATGGCACGCTTGCCGGGGCAGATCTGACGCTTGCGCGCGCGGTTCAGGTCATGACCGAAAAGGTCGGGCTGCCGCTGGAACGCGCCTTGGCCATGGCGACATCCGTGCCGGCAGAATTTGCCGGTCTGGGGGATGGCCGTGGGCATCTGGCCCCCGGCGGGCGGGCTGATTTCGTGCATCTTGATGACGCAGGCGCCCTTGCAGGGGTCTGGCAGGGCGGCGCCAGGCTTTAGGCAGGCGGGGCGGTAATTTCCTGCATGGCGGTCAGAAACTGGGCGACTTCCTGATGCGTGTTGTAGTGACAAAGCGAGACGCGTACGCAGGACGAAAGGTTCAGCGGTTTCAGGATGTTGCCGGAATAGTGGTCATCTTTTCGGATATGAACGCGGATGCCTTGCTCAGACAACCGCTTTACCAGCTCATCCGAAGGCACATGCCGGACGGCAACTGAAACCAGCCCCTCGCGGCGCGGGTTGTCGGTGCCGCCGATGATCTCAACCCCTTCCATGTCCGCCAAACCCTTAAGGTTGCCGATGCCAGAAAGCATTGCATCGGTCAGCGACTTTTCATGGGCATGGATCGCGGTGCCAGCGGCGCCCAGGCGGGCGCGCCGGTCGGTGCTGTCGGTAAATTGGGACCCCAGCCATTCCAGATAGTCCACGACATCCGAAAAGGTTGCATATGAACCTGTGTCGCGTGTTCCCAGTTCCCAGTTCTCTGCGGGGCCGCCTGCCAAAGCGTCATGCGACAGCCCGCCCATGCGCCCTGAAATCCATGCAAGGCCATAGCCGTGGCGCGAGAACACCTTGTAGGGGGAAATGGCATAGCCATCGATGCCATAGGAGGCGATGTCGATATGCCCGTGGGCGGCGTGCTGAATGCCATCAACGATGATCAGGCACTCTGGGGACACCGCCCGGATCGCGGCCGAGATCGCCGCCACATCGACGCCCATCCCTGTCACCGGTGAGGTGTGCAGGATCGTGGCCACGCGCGTATCGGGCGTGACATGCGCGGCGTAATCGGCCGCCTCGACAGCGCCTGTCGCGTTGTCATGCGGCACCGAAATATAGGGGCGGTTCGTCAGTTCGGCCCAGCGTGTCGCGGCGCTTCGCGATGCGGGATGCTCAAGCGTTGAGCCAAGGACATTGCCGCCCTTTGGCGCGCCCAGACAGGCGCTTCGGATCATCCTGAACAAAAGCTCTGTCCCGCTTTCGCCGACAAAGACCTGACCGCCGTCGGCGTTCAGCATCACCATGGCATCGGCCTTTGCCTTGGCAATTGTCGCAACCAGCGCGGCAGAGGCGGGGTTGTCGCGGCCCTGATTGTCGGGAATTGCCGCATATCGGGCCGTGGTTTCGACAACAGAGTTCAGCGTCAGCGCACCGCCGGCATTTTCAAAGAAAACGCGGGGACCTTGGAAGGGGCAGGTGTCAACATGGGCAAAACGGGCACGTATATCGTCAATCAGTCCAGGTTGGGTTTCAAACATTTCGCTTTGCCTTTTGGTCATGGTGCTGCCCGGGGTCGCCGCATTCCGACGATGCTCTGCGACCTTTTCGCGCAATCAAACCTGCCTTGGACCGAAAGACAAGCGCATAGCCGGCCAATTGCCTGCTATCACGCGATGATCACGGCTCTGTCGGCTTGAACTTGGGGGCCATTGGCCGGATGTTGTGGCGGTGGCGCTTGGCAAGGGAAACGTAAGCGATGCAAAGGCTTTTGAGAATTTTTGCCGTGGTCTGCGCGCTTGTTGCGCCGGTCCCGGCCATTTCGGCAAACCTTGTCGTTTTTGCTGCCGCAAGCCTTAAGGATGCGCTTGACGCCTATATTCAGACCCTGCCTGAAAAGGATCAGATCGTGGTTTCCTATGGCTCCAGCGGCTCACTTGCCCGCCAGATAGAGCTTGGGGCGCCCGCGGATGTCTTTCTTTCGGCCAATGCTGCATGGATGGACAAACTTCAGGCTGACGGGCTTTTGCGGCCGGGCACGCGGCGCGATCTTCTGGGCAATCGGCTTGTCCTGATATCTGCCGATCCAAATGGCGCAGAGGTGGCCATCAGCCGGGATTTTGATCTGGGCGCTGCACTTGCCGGTGGGTTTCTTGCGATGGGAGAGGTCAATTCAGTGCCCGCAGGCATCTATGGCAAGCAGGCGCTGACGTGGATGGGGCAGTGGGCGGGCCTTGCGCCGCACGTGGCACAGACCGAAAACGTGCGCGCGGCCCTTGCGCTTGTGGCCCGCGGCGAGGCGCCATTGGGCATTGTCTATGCAACCGATGCAAAGGCCGAACCCAAGGTGCGTCAGATCGCGGTGTTTCCCAGCGAAAGCCATGATCCCATAGTCTATCCCGGCGCCGTGGTTGCCGAGAGCACGCATCCTCTGGCACAGTCTTTTTTGACGGCAATGGAAACCCCTGCCGCGAAAGAGCTCTTCTGGGGTTACGGGTTCGAGGTAGCTGACTGACGCATGGAATGGCTTACAGCTCAGGAATGGATGGCGGTTCGCCTGTCGCTCAAGGTTGCTTTCTGGGCGACCATGATAAGCCTTCCCGCTGGCATCCTCATTGCCTATGCCCTTGCCCGTAAAGAGTTTTACGGCAAGCAGCTGTTGAACGGGCTTGTTCATCTTCCGCTGATCCTGCCGCCGGTGGTCACGGGCTATGTTCTTTTGGTGGTCTTTGGGCGGCGCGGGATGATCGGCGGCTTTCTGGAGGAAACCTTTGGCCTTGTGCTTGCCTTTAAATGGACCGGCGCGGTTCTGGCCGGGGCGATCATGGCCTTCCCTCTGATGGTTCGGGCGATCCGGCTGTCGTTTGAGGCGGTCGATCCCAAGCTGGAAGAGGCCGCAGGCACGCTTGGCGCCAACCCTTTATTGGTCTTTTTCACCGTCACCTTGCCGCTGGCATGGCCCGGCGTTCTGGCCGGCGCGATCCTGGCCTTTGCCAAGGCGATGGGCGAGTTCGGGGCGACGATCACCTTTGTGTCGAACATTCCGGGCCAGACCCAGACGCTTCCCTCGGCGATCTACGCGTTTCTTCAGATCCCCGGCGCCGAAACCTCGGCCATCCGCCTTGTCGTCCTTTCGGTCATCGTCGCGATGGCCGCGCTCTTTGGATCCGAGTATCTGGCCCACCGCGCCCGCAGAAAGACCATGGGAAGATGAGCCTTTCTGTTGAAATCAAGCATCTGTTCAGCGGCTTTCATGTCGATGTCGGATTTGAGGCGCCGCAGGGCGTGACGGCGGTGTTTGGTCCCTCGGGCGCGGGCAAGTCCACGATCGTCAACGCGGTTGGCGGGCTATTGACGCCGGATGCGGGCCGAATTTCGCTTTCCGGCCGCGTCATACTGGACACGCAATCGGGCGTGAACGTGCCGCCGCACAAGCGGCGCGTGGGCTATGTCTTTCAGGATGCGCGGCTCTTTCCGCATCTAAGCGTTCGCAACAATCTTCTTTTTGGCCAAAGGTTTGCGCCGCGTTCTTCAAGGATTGCAAGTTTGGCCGAGGTTGTTGAGCTACTTGGCATCGCCCCGCTGCTTGAACGGCGCACAGCTGCCCTTTCGGGGGGTGAGAAACAGCGCGTTGCAATTGGCCGCGCTTTGCTGGCCGGGCCTGAGATCCTGCTTTTGGACGAACCGCTTGCCTCTCTGGATGAGGCGCGCAAGGGCGAGGTTTTGCCCTATCTGGAACGGCTAAGCGCCGAGGCGCGCATTCCGATGCTTTACGTCAGCCATGCCCGCCATGAGGTTCAGCGCCTTGCCCAGACCGTGGTCGAGATTGAGGCAGGGCGCGTGGTCAGGCAGGGCCCGGTCGAGGCATTCGTGGGCGCCAGTGGGGCCGCGCCGGTGCGCATCAGCCTGCCGGCGGGCACGCTTGGCCCCGACGCTGCTGTCATCAGTTTTCGCACCTCGGACGCCATGCTGACCGCACCCGACATAAGATCGGGCGCCCCGTATCAGCTTGAGGGCAGGATCACTGCGGTAGAGCAGGCCGCAGATGCGGCCTTGGTGACGGTTGTGGTCGCGGGGGCCGAGATTGAGTTGCGCCAGTCGCCCGAAGCTTTGGCTCGCGCAGGTCTGGATGGGCCTTCGAAGGTGGCGGTTCATATCACGGCCGCCGACATCCTGCCCCGGTAGGGGCGCCCGCCGGGGTCAGGCCGCCTTGGAAAGCCCGCCCGCGCCATTGCAGGGCCGCCGGCAGTTTGCCGCCATCTGCCTTGTGCGAAGCGCCTCAAACCCGCTGTGAACCAGATCGACGCGGGTTTTTTCGCCCTGATCGGTGAAGGTAACGGCGACGGTTGTGGCCTCTTCGGGATTGCAGCCGGCGTACCATTTAAACGACAGGCGGCGGCCCGGCGTCCAATCGGTAATGGTGGCCCATGCCACGTCTTTTCCGTCTTGCCGCGTCTCTAAGATCTTGCCGCCTTTGCCCGGCTCCAGCCGCAGGCGCCGTGCCGTTTCGCGTTGCCCGGCCGAAACCGAATGGCGCGCCATCGGCCACCAGTCGGCGATCTCTGTGGTGAACAGGCGGAAAGCGGCGTCGCGGGGCAGCGGAACGGTCACTGATTTCTCAATCTTTGCTGTCATCGCGTGTTCCTTTTGCAACAATTTCGGCCCGATTGGCAAAGCTGGCCAGAGCGTCGCCCCACAAACTGTCGAGATAGGTGCGCAGCGCGTCAATTCCATCGGGGGCGATGGAATAAAGTCGCCGCGCGCCCTGCGGCGAGACGTGCAAAAGCCCCGCGTCGGACAGGATTTTAAGGTGCTGGCTGACCGCCGGACGGCTGACCGTCAGCCCTTTTGCCAACTCGCCCACGGGCATTGGACCTGCGCGCAAATGCTCGACAATTGCCCGGCGGGTGGGGTCAGCGAGGGCGGCTATTGCATCATCGTAAGTCATGGCTTACCGTAAGCCATGGCTAACGTTTTTGTCAACGACCGGAAACACGACAAGGGTCCCTTGAAGCCCATGGGACCCAGCACTAAGGTCTTGGTTACCAATTCAGCGTAGCGTTTCCCCGAGAGAGAGCAGGCGAACACATATGAAAGACCCGATCGACACCTACATGAACCTTGTACCCATGGTGGTAGAGCAGACCAGCCGTGGCGAACGCGCCTATGATATCTTCTCCAGGCTGTTGAAAGAACGCATTATTTTCGTGAATGGCCCGGTTCATGATGGTATGAGCCAGCTTGTCGTCGCACAGCTTTTGCACCTTGAGGCCGAGAATCCTTCCAAGGACATTTCGATGTACATCAACTCGCCCGGCGGCGTTGTGACATCGGGTTTGTCGATCTACGACACGATGCAGTACATCAAGCCGAAGGTTTCGACGCTTGTGATCGGCCAGGCCGCTTCGATGGGGTCGCTTTTGCTGACCGCAGGCGAAAAAGGCATGCGCTTTTCGCTGCCCAACAGCCGCATCATGGTGCACCAGCCATCGGGCGGCTACCAGGGCCAGGCGACTGACATCATGATCCACGCCCAGGAAACGCAAAAGCTTAAGGACCGGTTGAACCAGATCTATGTCGACCACACAGGTCAGCCGCTTAAAAAGGTTGAGGCGGCGCTGGAGCGTGACAATTTCATGTCTCCAGAAGAGGCAAAGGAATGGGGCCTGATCGACGAAATCGTCGAAAACCGTGCGAAATCAGAGGGCGATGCCAGCTGAATCCGGGATCGGATGTAGGCATTTTGGCATTGTAGATGGTCCGGGGCTGCCCTAAGATTCTTCGAAGGGGCAGTACTCCCGGTCCACCGGGAAGAAAACGACAGGTTAACGGGGAAAGCCGCAGAGGTGCGTGATGGCGACGAATTCGAGTAGCGACGGGAAAAACACCCTTTATTGCAGCTTCTGCGGCAAGAGCCAGCATGAGGTTCGCAAACTGATCGCGGGACCCACGGTCTTTATCTGTGACGAATGCGTCGAACTTTGCATGGATATCATCCGCGAAGAGACGAAGACCGCGGGCCTCAAGGCATCGGACGGCGTGCCGACGCCCAAGGAAATCTGTGAGGTTCTGGACGATTACGTCATCGGTCAGGCCCATGCCAAACGCGTTCTGTCGGTGGCGGTCCACAACCACTACAAGCGGCTCAACCACGCCTCAAAGGGCAGCGAGATTGAGTTGGCCAAATCCAACATTCTGCTGATCGGCCCGACGGGTTGCGGCAAGACGCTGCTGGCGCAGACACTGGCGCGTATCCTTGATGTACCCTTCACCATGGCAGATGCCACAACGCTGACCGAAGCGGGCTATGTCGGCGAAGACGTCGAGAACATCATCCTGAAGCTTTTGCAGGCCAGCGAATACAACGTCGAGCGGGCGCAGCGCGGCATCGTCTATATCGACGAGGTCGACAAGATCACGCGCAAGTCCGACAACCCCTCGATCACCCGCGATGTGTCGGGCGAGGGTGTGCAGCAGGCGCTTTTGAAGATCATGGAAGGCACGGTTGCCAGTGTTCCGCCGCAGGGCGGGCGCAAGCACCCACAGCAGGAATTCCTGCAGGTCGACACAACGAACATCCTGTTCATCTGTGGCGGGGCCTTTGCGGGCCTTGAAAAGATCATCGCGCAGCGCGGCAAGGGTTCGGCCATGGGCTTTGGCGCCGATGTCCGCGACCAGGAATCGCGCGGCGTGGGCGAGATGTTCATGGAACTTGAGCCTGAGGATCTTTTGAAATTCGGTCTGATCCCGGAATTCGTTGGTCGTCTGCCCGTTATCGCAACACTGCAGGATCTGGACGAAGACGCGCTTGTGACCATTCTGACAGAGCCAAAGAATGCGCTGGTCAAACAGTACCAGCGGCTTTTTGAGCTTGAGGATGCAGAGCTGACCTTTACCGACGATGCCTTGCGCGCCATTTCGCGCCGCGCAATTCAGCGTAAAACCGGTGCACGGGGCCTGCGTTCGATCATGGAAGACATCCTTTTGAACACGATGTTCGATCTTCCGGGCATGGATAGTGTCGAAGAGGTCGTGGTCAACGAAGAGGCCGTGACATCTGATGCAGCGCCGCTGTTGATCTATTCTGATCGCAAGGAAGAACCGGCAAGCGCCGGGTAACCCATGACGATCCGCCGGATCAGTTCAGGATCAGCGTTCGAGCCTCAGATCGGCTATTGCCGCGCGGTGGTTGCCGGTGGCTTTGTACATGTTGCCGGGACCACCGGAAGCGATCATGAAACCATGGTTCTGCCCCCAAGCGTTGAAGAGCAGTGCCGCCTTGCGCTTGGGCATATCAGGAACGCGCTAGAGCAGGCCGGCAGCAGCATGGCGCATGTTGTGCGTGTTACCTACATGCTTCCTG
The DNA here is from genome assembly GCA_030148005.1 of Paracoccaceae bacterium. Classification (GTDB taxonomy): domain Bacteria; phylum Pseudomonadota; class Alphaproteobacteria; order Rhodobacterales; family Rhodobacteraceae; genus JASBSV01. The sequence goes on from JASBUI010000040.1 coordinate 55,567, forward strand.
ATCGCGCGGACTTTCAGGCCTGCTGGCCCTTCCTGCGCGCCGCCTTTGGCGACAACCCGCCCGCTGCGACGATGATCGAATGCGGGCTGATCGATCCGGCGATGAAGATTGAGATTGAGGTCACCGCGCTTTTGCCTGATGCGGCTGATTGACCAAAACCACATGGTTTTGGCAACAGAACAAAGCCTGCGCTGGACCTTTGGCTGGACATCGGGCATTTAGACTTAAACCTAAGGGAGATCGGTCAATGGGCATCCTGAACACAGTTTTACGCGCCGTAACCTGGTGGACCGGCCCTACGCTTAACACCCAGCTTTTCACGTGGCGCAAAGGTGTGAAGGTTGGCGAGGACGCGCAAGGCAACATCTTTTACCAGACACGCGACGGTGTGCGCCGCTGGGTCATCTACAATGGTGAGCCGGAAGGCAGCCGCGTTTCGCCCGAATGGCACGGCTGGCTGCATCACACGTGGGACCAGCCCCCGACCGAAATGCCGCTTCCGCACAAGTCTTGGGAAAAGCCGCATGTCGATAACATGACGGGCACGGCTATGGCCTATGCACCGCCGGGATCGATCCGCCAGCCGCACCCGCGCGATCGTCGCGACTATGAGGCTTGGCAGCCAGAGTAACCGCCATGGCCGAAAACACATCAGAGGTCATCGTTGGGGGCATGGTTCTGGCTGTTGCTGCCGGGTTCCTGATCTATGTCGGTCAGGCAACCGGATTTTCCGGGCAAAGCAATACCTATCCGCTGCACGCTAGTTTCCGCTCTGCCGAAGGCATTTCAGTGGGAACCGATGTGCGCCTTGCCGGGGTCAAGATCGGAAGCGTGACGGGCCTTACGCTGAACCCCAAGACCTATCGCGCGGATACTACGGTGGATGTGCCTCTTGGTATCGAAATCCCTGATGACAGTGCGATCACCGTCGCTTCAGAGGGCCTTCTTGGCGGCAACTTCATCGAGATTGTGCCGGGCGCATCGCTTACAGCTTTTGAGCCGGGCGCCGAGATTGAAGACACGCAAGGGGCGGTCAGCCTTGTCTCGCTGTTGATGAAGTTTGTCACGGGCAACAATCAATGATCCGTCTGGCCCTTGCATTCGCCCTTTTTGCGGCCACGGCTTCGGCCCAGCAGCAAGAGGCGGAAAGTTCCAGCGGCGCGATCCTGCGCGGGCTGGACAAGGTGTCTGGCGAAACTGCCGACATCAACATCGCCAAGGGCCAAACCGCAGAGTATGGGCGTCTGGAAATCACGCTTAGCGACTGCCGGTTTCCGCTGGGCAACCCCACGGGCGACGCCTTTGCGCATCTGACGATCCGGGATCTGACCGAAGAACAGATCGTCTTTGACGGCTGGATGATCGCCTCATCGCCGGCTCTGAACCCGCTTGATCATGCGCGCTATGACGTCTGGGTCATCCGCTGCACGATATCCTGAACCTGCGCTTTTCTGGGTAACTTGCTGAAATCTGGATCCTTTTCCAAGGCCGATGACAGCATCTCCTGATAGGTATGACGCGGCACTTCCCGGCCCCCGAGCGAGATCAGGTGGGGGGTTGTGAACTGGGTGTCAAAAAGCTCAAACCCCGCGCCGCGCAATAGCTCCACCAGGCAGGCCAAGGCCACCTTTGAGCCGTCGGTTGCGCGTGAGAACATGCTTTCCCCGAAAAAGGCGCCGCCCAGGGCCACACCAAAAACGCCGCCGATCATCCTGTCGCCCGCCCAGACCTCTAGTGAATGGGCGTGCCCCGCCTCGTGAAGCGATTGGTAGAGGCGAAAAAGTGGGGCGTTGATCCAGGTCTCATCACGCTCGGCGCAGGCCGCGACGACCGCATCAAAGCGGCTGTTGATCGTCATCCCAAGGCCCCCGGTGCGCATGCGGCGCCGCAAAGAGCGTGAAAGGTGAAAATCGTCGAGTGGAAGGATGCCGCGCAGGTGCGGATCGACCCAGAACAGGGTGTCGTCGTCGCGCGTTTCGGCCATGGGGAAAATCCCATTGGCATAGCCACGCAACAAAAGTTCCGGCGTCAGAACATCAGTCATTGATCCTTACCGTGATCCTGCAAAGGCGTTGCCGCCTTGCAGGTCTGGTCTAGCTGGCGCCGAGGTTGGTTTCCAACCATTTTTCCAGCCAGTGGATATTGTAGTCGCCGGTCTGGATATCTTTTTCCGCCAGCAAGGCATTAAAAAGGGGCACGGTGGTGTCGACACCGTCAACGATCAACTCACCCAGCGCCCGGTTCAGCCGCGCCAAAGCCTCGGGTCGGTCGCGGCCGTGGACGATCAGCTTGCCGATCAAACTGTCGTAATAGGGCGGGATCGAATAGCCGTCATAAAGCGCACTGTCCATGCGAACGCCCAGACCGCCCGGGGCGTGGTACTGGGTTATCCGGCCGGGGCAGGGGCGAAAATCGGGAAGCTTTTCGGCGTTGATACGCACCTCGATCGCGTGACCGTTCACTTCGATGTCTTCCTGGCTGAACGACATATCCAACCCTTCGGCCACACGAATCTGTTCGCGCACCAGATCGACGCCAAAGATCGCTTCGGTCACCGGATGTTCGACCTGAAGGCGGGTGTTCATCTCGATAAAGTAGAACTCACCGTCTTCGTAAAGAAATTCGATGGTACCGGCGCCGATATAGTTGATGCCCGCGACCGCGTCGGCACAGATCTTGCCGATACGCGCACGGGTTTCAGCGTCAATTGCCGGGCCGGGGGCCTCTTCGAACACCTTCTGGTGGCGGCGCTGAAGCGAACAGTCACGCTCGCCCAGATGCACGGCCTTGCCCTTGCCGTCGCCAAAGACCTGAATCTCGATATGGCGGGGGCGGGTCAGATATTTTTCGATATAGACTTCGTCGTTTCCAAAGGCGGCCTTGCCCTCAGAGCGAGCGGTCTGAAACGCGCTTTCGATATCCTTGGCGGTCTTGGCAAGCTTCATGCCGCGGCCACCGCCACCGGCGGTTGCCTTGACGATCACCGGATAGCCGATCTCGGCCGCGACCTTTTTTGCTGTCTCAAGGTCGGGAACGCCGCCTTCAGAGCCGGGCACGCAAGGAACGCCCAACTTCAGCATGGTTTCCTTGGCGGTGATCTTGTCGCCCATGATGCGGATATGTTCGGCCGTCGGGCCGATGAACTTGATGTCGTGATCCTCAAGGATCTGCACGAAGCTCGCGTTCTCGCTTAGAAACCCATAGCCGGGATGGATGGCTTGGGCGCCGGTGATCTCGCAGGCCGAGATGATGGCGGGAACGGAAAGATAGCTGTCGGTGCTTGGCGGGGGGCCGATACAAACGCTTTCGTCGGCCATGCGAACATGCATGGCGTCGCTGTCGGCGGTTGAGTGAACGGCGACCGATTGAATGCCCATCTCGCGGCAGGCACGGATCACCCTCAGCGCAATCTCTCCCCGATTGGCGATCAGGATTTTATCGAACATATTGAGTGCCTTATTCGACGATCATCAGGGGTGTTCCGAACTCGACGGCGCCGCCATCTTCGACCAGAATGCGCTTGACGGTTCCGGATCTGGGGGCGGGAATGTGGTTCATCGTTTTCATCGCTTCGACGATCAGCAAGGTTTGACCTTCCGAAACTTGTGTACCGACGCTGACAAAGGCATCTGCGCCAGGTTCTGGCGACATATAGACGGTGCCAACCATGGGCGAGGTGACCGCGCCGGGGTGCGCTGCGGGATCTTCTGATCCGGCTGCGGCGGGCGCTGCTGCGGCTGGTGCGGCGCCTGCGGTCGGTGCAGCCTGAAGAACGGGTGCCGGCGCGGCGGGAACTTCAACCGCCTGAACGACCGTCTTGGTCCGGCTGACGCGCACGTTCAGACTGTCGTCTGTGCCGTAGTCGCGCATAACCTCAATTTCGGTCAAGTCATTGTTATTAAGCAGTTCTGCCAGGGCCTGAATGAAGGCCACGTCCGTGTCGCGGGTCTTTTTCGTCATGCAATCCTCGATCGATCTTGTCGCCCGTCTATTGCGGGGCCGCTCTGAAGCTGCACCGCTTATACGCCAGCATTTCAGGCGTGGAAAGCGCAGAGGCGCGAAATATGCGCTTTGCGGTACAAAGCCGGGATCTGGATTGCCGGGGGCTTTGCTGCGCGCTACTGGCCTGCGCTTGTGCGGATAACGTCATAGGCGTTAGAGGGGCGATCTGCCGATGGGCCAGAGGCGCCGGAAGTTCTTGCGCCCTCGCTCGGCGTGCTCGCCGCTTCGTAGACGCGCATTTTTTCCAGCAGCAAGGTCTCTTCGATCGTCCGTTGAAGCTTTTCGGCCATTTTGCGCGCCACTTCTTCTGTCAGGATCGTCGGATCAACGCTGAACTCCAACGGCAGTTTGCCATCCGGCATATTGCCGTCAGTGGCCGCCAGCATTGCCTGAATGATGCTGTCGGCGCTTGCGTTCTCACTTTGCCGGTAGGTTTGTTCGCCCCCTTTTGAGGCGTTTCCGCCGGTGCCAGAGGCGCTTTGCGAGCTTGGGCTGGATTGATCCGCGTCTGCCGGCGAAGACGTTGCCGCCCCGCCGGACGGGGCCGGTTCACTTTCTGGTGCAGGTGGCTCTTGCGGCGATGACGTGTGCCCGCTGCCAAGGCCTGTCAGGTTGTTCAGCGAAGTTGTCGCATCAATGCTCATATCCCACGCGCTCCGTCTCAGAGCCCGCCACCGGATCTCAGGATGATCCCAGAATGTGAAGCGAAGGTTAAGAAAAGCGGGTCGCGGCGCGACTTTCGCGGTGTTTGGTTAACGGCGCGGGGGGGAAGTGGCGGCGCGGCCCTACGGCGCGCCGCCTGATAGTAGATCAGCCCCGGTTCATCCGGTTTTCGATCAGATCATCGACAACCGAAGGATCGGCCAGCGTCGAGGTGTCGCCAAGCGCGCCATAGTCGTTTTCGGCGATCTTGCGCAGGATCCGGCGCATGATCTTGCCCGAACGTGTCTTGGGCAGGCCCGGCGCCCATTGAATGAGGTCGGGCGATGCGATGGGGCCAATCTCCTTGCGAACCCAATTGCGCAGCTCGGTCTTCAGATCGTCAGTATACTCCTCGCCCCCCATCAGGGTGACATAGCAATAGATGCCCTGACCCTTGATATCATGCGGATAGCCGACCACAGCGGCCTCGGACACCTTGGGGTGGGCGACAAGGGCGCTTTCGACCTCTGCGGTGCCCATGCGGTGGCCCGAGACGTTGATCACGTCGTCGACGCGGCCGGTGATCCAATAGTACCCATCTGCATCGCGGCGACAGCCGTCACCGGTAAAGTAATAGCCTTTGTAGTCGCTGAAGTAGGTTGCGACAAAGCGGTCATGGTCGCCATAGACGCTGCGCATCTGGCCGGGCCAGCTTTCCTTGATGCAAAGGACGCCTTCGGCTTCGGTCTCATGAATTTCGGCGCCGGTCGTCGGCTCAAGAATGACAGGCTGAATGCCAAAGAAGGGGAAGGTGCAGCTTCCCGGCTTGGTCGTGGTTGCGCCGGGCAGGGGGGTCATCAGGTGACCGCCCGTTTCGGTCTGCCACCAAGTGTCGACGATCGGGCGTTTTCCCTTGCCGACAACGTCATTGTACCAGTTCCAGGCCTCGGGGTTGATCGGCTCTCCAACAGTGCCAAGAACCTTGATTGACGACAGATCATAGCCTTCGACGAATTCATTGCCCTGACCCATCAGGGCGCGGATTGCGGTGGGGGCGGTATAGAACTGGTTCACCTTGTGCTTTTCGCAAACCGCCCAGAAGCGCCCGGCGTCAGGGTAGGTGGGAACGCCTTCGAACATCAGCGTCGTGGCGCCATTGGCCAGAGGCCCATAGACGATATAGCTGTGGCCGGTGACCCAGCCGACATCGGCGGTGCACCAGAAGATGTCACCGTCATGATAGTCGAAGGTGTACTGATGCGTCATCGAAGCAAAGACAAGATAACCGCCGGTGGTGTGCAGAACGCCCTTGGGCTTTCCGGTCGAGCCAGAGGTGTAGAGGATGAAAAGCGGATCTTCGGCGTTCATCTCTTCGGGCGGGCAGTCTGGGTCGGCATTTGCCATCAGGCTTGCGTAGGAATGATCGCGCCCTGCCTTCATGGGGACATCGGCGCCCGTGCGCTCAACGACCAGCGTCGTGACATCGCCAGAGATTTCCAGCGCCTTGTCGACGTTGGATTTCAGCGCTGTTGCGCGCCCGCCGCGAGGGGCTTCGTCGGCTGTGACGACAAGCTTGGCGCCGCAGTCGGCAACGCGGCTGCCAAGGGCTTCGGGCGAGAAGCCGGCAAAGACGATTGAGTGAACCGCGCCGATCCGGGCGCAGGCCAGCATCGCATAGGCCGCCTCGGGGATCATCGGCAGGTAAAGGACAACGCGGTCGCCCTTGGTCACGCCAAGCGATTTATAGACGTTGGCAAGCTTGGAAACTTCGGCGTGCAGCTCGCGATAGCTGATGTGCTTGTCATCGGCGGGATTGTCGCCTTCCCAGATGATCGCGGTCTGATCGGCGCGGGTGGCAAGGTGGCGGTCAACACAGTTGGCACAGACGTTCAGCGTGCCGTCTTCGTACCATTTGATCGAAACATCGGGGTGGGCAAAGGTAGAGTTCTTGACCTTGGTGAAAGGTTTCATCCAATCCAGACGCTTGCCTTGCTCGCCCCAGAACGCATCGGGGTCCTGAACGGATTGCGCATACATCTTGTCATAGGTCGCCTTGTCGGCGTGGGCATGTGCGGCGAATTCGGCGGAGGGTGGATAGGTTTTGTCAGTCATTTGGTCAATTTCCATGGTCTTGGTCCAATATCAGAGGGCCGAGTTTGGCAGGAATGGTCCGGCAAAGGGGTACATGCCCAGTGCCGGGCCAGCGGCAACACTTAGATCGCCAGATATTCAGCGCGCAGTGCCGCGTTGCTCAGGACCTCATCGGCGGTTCCGTCAAATACGACCTGACCGGTATCAAGAATGACGGCGCGGTCAGCAAGATTGAGCGCGGCAATGGCGTTTTGCTCGACGATTACGGTTGTGATGCCCTGCTCTTTGATGATGTTCAATGTTTTTTCGATTTCATGAACGATGACCGGGGCCAGACCTTCGTAGGGTTCATCCAGCAAAAGGACCTTGATGTCGCGGGCAAGGGCGCGGGCGATGGACAGCATCTGCTGCTCGCCGCCTGAAAGCGTCACGCCTTCCTGTTTGCGCCTTTCGCCGAGGCGCGGGAAAAGGTCGTAGATACGATCCAGCGACCAGCCGATGGGCGGCGCGATCTGCGCAAGCTTAAGGTTTTCCTCGACCGTCAGGCCGGAAATGATGCGGCGATCCTCGGGCACCAGCCCTATACCTGCCTGCGCTGCCTCATGGGCGGCCATCAGGTGCAAGGGCTGATGGTCCAGCCAGACCTCGCCGCGCGAAAGCGTGGGCGAGCCAAGGCGCGCCAAGGCCCGCAGGGTAGAGGTTTTACCGGCACCGTTGCGGCCCAGAAGGGCCAGGATCTCACCTTCGTGGACGTTAAAGCTTACATCCTGAACGATGTAGCTTTCGCCGTAGTAGGCTTCGATATTCCAGGCCGAAAAGTAAGCGGGCGCAGTTGCCGCATGATTGGCGTTCTTTTCTAGTGGCGCGTTCATTGCCGCCTCCTATTCGTCGTGGGCCTGGCCAAGATAAGCTTCTTGGACCTTGGGGTGACCTTTGATCTTTTCAGGGATGTCTTCGACCAGCGGCGTGCCCTGCGCCAGAACGGTGATGCGTTCGGCAAGGCTAAAGACCACATGCATGTCATGCTCGATGATGGCCATGGTGATGTCGCGCTTGGACTTGATTTCCTTAAGCAGATCGATGGTGTTGTTGGTATCGGCGCGGGCCATGCCGGCGGTGGGTTCGTCCAAGAGCAATAGCTTTGGCTCTTGGACCAGGCACATCGCCATCTCAAGGCGGCGTTTGTCACCGCGCGACAACGATGCGGCGTGCATGGAGCCCTTGTCCTGCATGTTCACATCCAGAAGGATCTGTTCTGCCCGCTCGCGAATGTCGGCCTGGCTTCGGACAGAGCCGAAGGCGTTCAACTCGAACGCGCCGTCGCGCTTGGCAAAACAGGGGATCAGGACGTTTTCAAGCACCGTCAGATCGCCAAAGATCTCGGGCGTCTGGAAAACGCGGCTGATGCCCATCTGGTTGATCTCATGCGGCTTGCGCCCCAGAACCGACTGGCCGTCGAACATGACGCTGCCGGTGTCTGGGATAAGCTTGCCCACAAGACAGTTCAGCAGTGTCGATTTACCCGCCCCGTTGGGGCCGATGATGGCATGAACGGTGTTCTCGGCGATGCTGAGGTTCACGTTACCCAGTGCCTGAAGACCGCCAAAGCGTTTGCTGACGCCCTTGACTTCAAGGATACCCATAATCTTGCTCCCTATTCCGCAGGCTTGGTTTCGCCAGAGGCGGTTTCATCGCTGGACCGTCTGCGGAACAGCGCGCCCAGACGCTTGCCGCCCTCGACAAGGCCACCGGGCAGGAAGATGACAATTGCCATGAACATCAGGCCCAGTGTCAGTTGCCATCCCTTGCCCACGAAGGGGTGGATGATCGCGACCAGCGCGTTTTCCAGACCGTCAGGCAGGAAGGCGAACCAAGCGTGCAGAACACCATCGTTGATCTTAGAGAAGATGTTCTCGAAGTACTTGATAAAGCCTGCACCCAGAACCGGGCCGATCAACGTGCCAGCGCCGCCGAGGATGGTCATCAGAACCACCTCGCCAGAGGCCGTCCACTGCATCCGCTCGGCGCCCGCCAGCGGGTCCATCGCCGCCAGAAGACCGCCGGCCAGACCGGCGTACATGCCCGAGATCACAAAGGCAGCCAATGTGTAGGGGCGGGTGTTCAGACCGGTATAGTTCAGGCGCTGCTGGTTGGATTTGACCGCCCGCAGCATCAGACCGAAGGGCGAGTTGAAGATGCGGATCGCAAGGTAGAACACGACCAGCATGATCGCCGCGCAGAAGTAGTAGCCAGCGTTGAAGTCGAAGGACCAGCCGCCCACATCAAGCGTGTAGGTTGAACGCATAGACAGGCCGAAGAAGTGTGGCAGGTCGGGCAGGCCCGCGCGGTGAAAGATCTGGGGATCGTCCGCGTATACCTGAAGCCCTGTCTCGCCGTTGGTGAGGTTGAACTTGGGGTTCGACAGCACCGAGTAGGCGAGGGCAAAGGACATCTGAGCGAAGGCAAGCGTCAGGATCGAAAAGTAGATCCCCGAGCGGCGCAGCGAGATATAGCCGATCAGCACCGAGAATATCCCGGCGACGATCACGCTTAGCATGATTGCCGGCACCACGTTGTAGCTGAGCAGTTTGAACATCCATACGGCCGCGTATGAGCCCACTCCAAGAAAGGCCGCGTGGCCAAACGAGAGATAGCCGGTGAGGCCAAAGAGGATGTTAAAGCCGATCGCGAAGATGCCGTAGATCACGAAGCGCTGCATCAGGTCCGGATATCCGGCGTTGAACTGTGCCAGCGCCGAGTTCTCGGGGAAGGGGTTCAGGATGAACGGCGCGAGCAGTGTCAGGATCGCGACGACGACGAGAAGGGTGGTGTCCTTGGACTTAAGACCCAGCATTACTTATTCCTCCATTACGCCCTTGCGGCCCAGAAGGCCACGCGGACGGGTCAGTAGCACGATGATCGCGACGAGGTAGATGATGACCTGGTTGATCCCCGGAATGGTGGTGGTCGCCCAGGTGGTGGAGGCAAAGCTTTCGAGGATGCCAAGCAGGAAGCCGGCCAGAACGGCGCCGGGAAGCGATCCCATACCGCCGACGACGACCACGACAAAGCTTAGCACAAGGAAGTCCATACCCATGTGATAGTTCGGCGGGTTGATCGGCGTGTACATGACACCGGCAAGGCCCGCGACCCCGGCTGCGATGCCGAACATCAGCGTAAAGCGCTTGTCGATGTTGATGCCCAAAAGGCCCACGGTCTCGCGGTCGGCCATTCCGGCCCGGACCACCATGCCGAAGGTTGTGAACTGCAAAAAGGCGAAAACCCCGGCTATGATAATGCCCGCGAAGGCAAAGTAGATCATCCGCCAGTAGGGATAGATGATGGTGTTGTGGTCGAAACCAAGCAGCACGCCAAAGTCGAAGGCACCGGCAAGCGCGTCGGGCGCCGGGGTGGGGATCGGGTTGGCGCCGTAGAAATACTTGATGATTTCCTGCAGCACGATGGCAAGGCCGAAGGTCACCAGGATCTGGTCGGCGTGGGGGCGCTTGTAGAAGTGCTTGATCAGGCCGCGTTCCATCACGTAGCCGACCAGCAGCATCACCGGGATGGCAAAGAAGATTGCAAGCGGGACAGACCAGTTGATTATTGACCCGCCAAGCTCGGGCCCGAACCAGGCCTCGATGTAGGGGGTCTCGACCTTGAGCGGATTGCCCAGAAAGTCCTTTTTGGTGTCATCCACCGTCAGAAAGCTGAGGCTCAGCAGTCTTTGGATGAAGACCGCGCAAAAGGCGCCGATCATGAACAGCGCGCCATGGGCGAAGTTCACAACGCCAAGCGTGCCGAAGATCAGTGTCAGGCCAAGCGCGATCAGCGCATAGGCCGATCCTTTGTCCAGACCGTTAAGAACTTGAAGGATGAAAGAGTCCATCTCCCCACCTCGATGGTTTTCAGGGTAAGTCTTGGACCGCGGCCCAGCTGGCACGGTCGGCGTAAGAGGCCGCGCGGTCGCGCGGCCTCCTTGTGTCGGTCAGCGGATCAGGCGCCGGGGTTGCACGAACCCAGCTTCGCCTCGTCGCCACCAAACATGGGGTTGTTTGGCTCGTACCAGACTTTTTCGACCGGTGTGACCTCGACGATTTCCAGCGTGTCATAGGCGTTGGTCGGGTTCTCTGCGCCGCGCACAACCAGAACGTCCTTGAAGCACTGGTGATCGTCCCGGCGGTACAGCGTTTGACCGTTACCCAGCCCGTCGAATAGGAAGCCCTTGTTGGCATCCGAAGAGATGCCGGGCATTGAGCTGTCGCCACCAGTCAGGGCCTCTTCGACCGCACACGGGTTGAACGAACCAGCCCGCTCACAGGCGTCCGCATAAAGCAGAACCTGCGCATAACAGGTCTGGGCCGAATTTGACGGCGGTTTACCGTACTTCTCACCGAAGGACTTGACGAACGCCTTGGAGCCCGGATTGTCCAGCTGCCAGTTGTAGTTCATCGAGCCCAGCACGCCTTTGATGTTTGCACCTGCGCCAGCGGCCATCAGCTCTGAGTAGAGCGGCACGACGATCTTGAAGTCCTTGCCGTTCACCTGCTTGTTCAGGAGATCGAACTGGATCGCGTTCGACAGCGAGTTCACCATGTTCCCGCCGTAGTGGTTCAGAACCAGCACGTCGGCGCCCGAGTTCAGAACCGGAGCGATGTAGGACGAGAAGTCGGTCGAGGCGAGCGGGGTCTTGACCGTGTTGACGGTCTCCCAGCCCAGTGCCTCGGTCGAGGCAACGATCGACTCTTCCTGGGTCCAGCCCCAGTTGTAGTCGGCGGTCAGGTGGTAGGCGCGGCGGTCCGTGCCCATCTCCTTGGCCAGCACCGGCGCCAGAGCGGCACCCGACATGTAGGCGTTGAAGAAGTGACGGAAACCGTTGGCCTTGCGGTCCTTGCCGGTTGTGTCGTTGGCGTGAGTCAGGCCGGCCATGAAGATGACGCCTGCCTCTTGGCACAGACCCTGAACAGCCACGGCAACGCCCGAGGACGAGCCGCCGTTGATCATGATGGCGCCGTCTTTCTCGATCATCGACTTTGCCGATGCGCGCGCTGCGTCAGACTTGGTCTGCGTGTCGCCGGTCACGAACTGGACCTTCTTGCCCAGAATGCCGTTCCCTTTAAGCGCTTTCGAGGTGAACGTGTTCAGGCAGCCGCCGTCACCCATTCCGTTCAGGTGCTCGACCGCCAGCTGTTGAGCCAGAAGCTCGTCCGCGCCTTCGTCGGCGTAGGGGCCGGTTTGCGGCACGTTGAAGCCCAGCGTTACGGTGCCGCCCTGTGGGGCGTTGGTATAGCCGCCGTGGCTGGCCGCCCATGAGGCGCCATTGAAGATTGTCGGCATGGCAAGGCCTGCACCGGCAACCGCGCCGGTCCTCAGCAGTCCGCGACGCGTGAAGTTGGATTTAGACATCGAAGTCCTCCCGATTGATTAATAACGGTTGCCGCACTTTCCTCCCGCAGCGACCGAAATCCTTTTACAAGGTGCGCGCAGTATCGCTGACGCAGGGAAAACTTCGCAACAACTGGCTTTAACAAAACAGTTTTTTTGTAAATGATTCGACAGCGCAGTGCAGAAAGTTGTAAAGTTATTTTCACGCAACTGCAGAAACACAATGGATTCATAGCCCTCACCATGTCCAGAAACGCTCTGACCGGCACGCGCATCCGAGATCAAAGGCAGCGCCTTGGCGTCAAACAGGCCGACCTTGCGCGCCGGGCGGGAATTTCGGCCTCTTACCTCAATCTGATCGAGCACAATCGCCGCAGAATCGGGGGCAAGCTGGTTCTGGATCTGTCGCGCGCCTTGGGGGTTGAACCGTCGGTTCTGACCGAGGGCGCGGAGACGGCCCTTCTGGCAGCGCTGCAAGAGGCGGCGGCCGACCGGCCGCAGGCGCGCGCCGAAGTTGACGATGTAGAGGACTTTGCCGGCAGGTTTCCGGGGTGGGCGGCGCTATTGATGGAGCAGTCGGCGCGCGTGGCAGAGCTTCAGCGCAATGTCGAAGGGCTGACCGATCGGTTGACGCATGACCCGTTTCTGTCGACCGCGCTTCACGAAGTGCTTTCGACGGTCACCGCGATCCGGTCTTCGGCAGCCATTCTTGCCGATACCAAGGACATCGATCCCGAATGGCAGGCCCGGTTTCTTCGAAACATCCGCGATGATGCGCATCGGCTTGGGCATGGGGCCGAGGCTTTGGTGCGCCATCTTGACCAGTCAGAGGGCGCAAGTTCCGCGCCCGGCACGCCGCAGGAAGAGTTTGAACGGATGCTTGAAGGGGTCAGTTATCACCTTGCAGATCTGGAACGAGCCCTGCCGGTTTCGCCCAAGGCACTGGCAAATGCGCAGCCTCAGCTGAACTCTGCACCGGCGCGGCAACTGGCCGAAGCGCATTTTGAGCGCTACGCAAGTGATGCTGCAAAGCTTCCGCTTGCGGATTTCGAACGGGCGCTGCGTGGCTGCGCCTTTGATCCGGCGCGGGTTGCCGCGGCGTTCGGGGTGCCCCTTGGGACGGTTTTGCGGCGCTGGGCAAGCCTGCCTGCGCAGGGCGGCGCGCGCCCGGGGCTGGTTGTTTGCGACGGGTCGGGGGCGATCACCTTTCGCAAGCCGACCGATGGTTTTGCATTGCCGCGCTTTGGTGCGATCTGTCCCCTCTGGCCGCTTTTTCGCGCCCTGACACAGCCCACCGTGCCCCTGCGCGAAGTGGTGGAACTGGGCGAGCGGGCGCCGCAGCGCTTTCTGGCCTATGCCGTCTGCGAACCCTCGCACCCCGAGGGGTTTGATGGCCCGCAGGTCTTTGAGGCGACAATGCTGATCCTGCCCGAAGGCCATGTTCCTTTTCCGCCGGGACAAAAGCATCCCATCGGAACCGGTTGCAGGATTTGCCCCCGCACCGCCTGCGCCGCCCGCCGAGAGCCGTCGCTGTTGTCCGAAGGAATGTAGGGCCGTGCGCCCGGCTCTCTTTGACAGCGCCAGAGTTTCCCGCGATAGTTTCGCAAGAATAGCGCAGACGTCATGCGCAGCCGGGAGGGGGAAAAGAGATGGGCAAACGTGTCCTTCTGATCGAGGATGAACCGAACATTATTGAGGCGATACGCTTTATCCTGTCCCGCGATGGCTGGAGCGTGGTGACCCATGCCGATGGCAGTACCGCGCTTGAAGCGATCCGCACGCAGGCGCCGGATGTGATCATTCTGGATGCGATGCTGCCCAATCGCTCTGGCTTTGAAATTCTGCAGGATATCCGCGCACGCGCCGAAACGCAGGACATTCCGGTGATGATGCTGACCGCGCGAGGGCAGCAGAAAGACCGGGACATGGCCGAACGCTATGGCGCGAACCGTTTCATGACCAAGCCGTTTTCAAACGCCGAGGTTCTGGATGTCATGCGAGAGCTGGCGCCGATATGAGCGATCCCAACCTTCCGCTTTTTCTGGCGCGCAAAAGCTATCGTGATCGCCGCATTGCCGATGGGGCGCGAATCCTTCCGCTTGCCGGGCTGATCTTTTTCATGATGCCGCTTTTGTGGACGGGGCGGGAAAGCGAAGGCGGATCAACGGGATACGCCGGGCTTTACCTGTTCGCGGTCTGGTTTGTGCTGATCGCGGCAGCTTTCATTCTGGCACCAAGGCTGCGCCGCCTGAACGAACAAGAGGCCGAGGACGCCAGCACCGATGGTTCCGTTTAACGTCCTTGTCATAGTCTGTATCGGCTATGTGGTGCTGCTTTTTCTGGTGGCCTTTGCCGCAGAGCAGCGCGCGCGTGTCGGTCAGTTGGGCTGGCTGCGCTCACCGATGATCTACACCCTGTCGCTGTCGATCTACTGCACGGCGTGGACGTTCTATGGTGCGGTTGGATACGCCGCCCGCTCGGGGCTGGAGTTTGTGACGATCTATCTGGGCCCGACGCTTGTGATGGTGGGCTGGTGGTGGGTTCTGCGCAAGCTGGTGCGCATCGGACGCGCCCAGCGGATCACCTCCATCGCGGACCTGATATCGTCGCGCTATGGCAAGTCGAACTTTCTGGGTGTCATCGTCACCCTTATGGCCGTGATCGGCACAACGCCCTATATTGCCCTGCAATTGCAATCGGTTACCGCATCCTTTGCCGTCTTCGCGGCCGAGCGTCCGGTTGGCGCGGCCTTTGAGGACATGAATGCAACCGCCGTCTGGGTGGCGGCGGGGCTTGCGCTTTTTACGATCCTCTTCGGCACGCGGAACCTTGACGCGAATGAGCGTCACCACGGCGTGGTGACAGCCATTGCCGTTGAGGCGATCGTCAAACTTATCGCGCTTGTTTCGGTTGGTATTTTCGTCGTCTGGGGCGTTGCGGGGGGCATTGGCGATACGCTGGGACGGATAGAGGCCTCACCCATCTCGACATGGCAGGTAGATGGCGGGCGCTGGGTGGGGCTGACGTTTTTGTCGGCGGCGGCATTTCTGACACTGCCGCGCATGTTTCAGGTTCTTGTCGTCGAGAACTCGGACGAGCGGCACCTTGCCACCGCATCTTGGGCCTTTCCGCTGTATCTCTTCCTGATGAGCCTGTTCGTCATTCCCATCGCGGTCATGGGGCTTGCAGAGCTGCCTGCGGGGTCGAACCCCGACCTTTTCGTGCTGACGCTGCCGCTTCAGTTTGACCGCGAAGGCCTTGCCCTTCTGGCCTTTCTGGGCGGGTTTTCGTCGGCCACTTCGATGGTGATCGTGGCGGCCATTGCGCTGTCGACGATGGTTTCCAACCACATCGTGATGCCCATCTGGCTGAACGCGATGCGCCCCGGCGCCAGCGTTTCGGGCGATGTGCGCAACCTTGTCATCATGTCACGGCGAATTTCCATCGCGGTTATTCTGGCGCTTGGATACCTTTACTTCCGCTTCTCGGGCGGCGGCGCGGCCTTGGCGGTCATCGGGCTTATCTCCTTTACCGGGGTGGCGCAGGTTCTGCCGGCGCTTCTGGGCGGGATATTCTGGCGCGGCGCAACGCGCGTCGGGGCCGCATGCGGTTTGATCACCGGTTTTGCGGTCTGGGCCTATGCGCTGTTCCTGCCCAGTTTCGGGGCGGGCGGTTTTCTGTCGGCGGATCTGTTGCAGAACGGGCCTTTCGGTATCTGGTGGCTGAAGCCTCAGGCGCTTTTTGGTTTCAGCGGTCTGGACCCGGTTGTGCATGCCGTCTTCTGGAGCATGGTTTTGAACGCCTTTGGGTTCTTTCTGGGCTCGCTTCTAAGCTTTCCCAACCCGATGGAGCGGCTTCAGGGCGCGCAGTTCGTCAATGTCTTTCAGCTTTCCAGCAGCCCGCGCAGCTGGACGCACGGCGCGGTTGAGGCCGAAGATCTGCTGATCATGGCGCAGCGCATCATTGGCGGCACGCAGGCGCAGGCGCTGTTTCAGGCGGCAGCGCAGGCGCAAGGCAAGGCCGGGTATCTGCCGGACGTCACGCCCGAGTTCATTCAGGAACTTGAACGAGAGCTTTCAGGCTCGGTCGGGGGGGCGACGGCGCATGCGATGATCAGCCAGATCATTGGCGGCGCGTCCGTGTCGGTGCAGGACCTTATGGCGGTGGCCGATGAAACCGCGCAGATGATGGAGTACTCAAGCCAGCTTGAGGCTAAATCGGGCGAGTTGGAGCGCACGGCGCGCAAGCTTCGCGATGCCAATGACAAGCTGACCGAGCTTTCCATCCAGAAGGATGCGTTCCTAAGCCAGATCAGCCATGAATTGCGCACGCCGATGACTTCGATCCGGGCGTTTTCAGAGATTTTGCGCGACGGGTCGGGCATGCCTCAAGCCGAGCGGCGCAAGTATTCGGGGATCATCCATGATGAGGCGGTGCGCCTGACGCGGCTGCTGGATGATCTTTTGGATCTCAGCGTCCTTGAAAACGGTCAGGTTCAACTGAACGTTCAGCCCGGAAACCTTCAGGATGTCATTGATCGCGCGGTTGCCTCGACCGTGACGGGCGCGCCGGGGCAGGCGGGGACAAAACCGCTTTTGATCCGGCGCGATCCGGCGCTGGAAAAGCGGGCGCTGCTTACCGATACCGACCGGTTGGCGCAGGTCTTTATCAACCTGATTGCCAATGTTCAGAAATATTGTGACGCCGCTGAACCTGCGCTGGATATCAGGGTTCAGGACAGCGAGGGGCGCCTTGTCGTGGACTTTGTCGACAACGGCGTGGGCATCCCCAAGAAGGCGCAGGGGTTGATCTTTGAAAAATTCTCGCGCCTGACCGATCAGGCGGCGGCGGGGGGCGCGGGGCTGGGTCTGGCGATCTGCCGTGAGATCATGACAAATCTGGGCGGATCGATCGCCTATCTGCCGGGGCAGGGGGGCGCCGCGTTTCGCGTGACGCTTGCTGAAAACGCGGGCTGAACAGGGCTGTAGCCGGTGCTGTGTCAATGGTTTGGTAATCTTGATCTGCGATCTCTTCTAGCGGGGCAAATGCCGGACGCAATCGAAGATGGGCGATAGCCAGGAACAATCAGTGCTTTGGCGCAAGGTGCAGGCGGGGCGGTCGGGGACGGCGATCACGCCAATGTCGCCGGCCAAGGCGCTGCGCATTGCCATTCCAAAGGCCGGAATGTCGGCAAACGGTCTTCAACTGGCGGTCAGCGATCTGACCGGGGAAAACCTTGCGCTGACGCCGCTTCTTGACGCGCTGCCAACGCGCGGCCTTTTCCTTCGTCTTGACGGGCCGGGTGCGTCGAACGGGTTTGCCGTTCTGGATGCAGGGCTGCTGACCTCGATCATAGAAATGCAGACGATGGGCCGGGTCGGAAGTGGTGAGGTGCCCGACCGGATGCCGACGACGACCGATGCCATCATTTCCGAAGATATCGTCAACGACTGTCTTGCAACCTTCGCCACCGCGCTGACGGGGCTGCCCGATTGGGACTGGGCGCGGGGTTACAAGGTTGCGGGCAAGGTTGATGGCGCGCGCGCCTTGGGCCTTTTGTTGGAAGACGTGGCCTTTCGCAGATACGAGATTGAGATTGATGTCGCGGGCGCTGCGCGCAAGGGAAAGCTTACGCTCGCGCTGCCGGCGCAGGGCCGGGGGGCAGGCGGCGCCAAGACGGGCAAGGCCGACAAGGATTGGTCAAGCGCGCTTGTCTCTTCGATCTCGCAGGCGCAGGCCTCATTGAACGTCGTTCTTCATCGCCACATCCTGCCTCTGTCGCAGGTTGAAACGCTTCGGGTGGGGGAGGTGCTGACCTTGCCGATGGAAGCCATGGGCGAGGTGCGGCTTGAAACCGAAGATGGCGCCTGCGCGGCAATTGGGCGCTTGGGACAGATACGCGGAATGCGGGCGATCAAGCTGTCGGGCACGGGCGAGGGGGCAGAGGCGGCACCAGAGGCCTTGGGCGGATCGGGGGCGGGCCCTTTGACGATCGCGGCAAGTTTGGGCCCGGTTGATGCGTTGGCCGAGGCGCCCGCGCAAAGCGCTGTTCAGGGCGATCCGGGGCCCTTGCCCGATGCGCCCGGCCTTGAACCTGCGGGTCTGCCAGAGATGCCGGAACTTCCTGATTTGCCAGAGCTGCCGAAACTGCCAGAGCTACCGCAAGCGGGCGAGATTCCCGAGTTGCCGCAGTTACCTTAGGGCTTTAGCGGCCCGATAGTTCGGCCAGTTGCGGGTAAAGCCCGTCCAAAGCATAACCTGCCTGTTTCGTGGCGGCGATGATGTCATCGGCGCTCATCTCGCCAACCTGCGAAAACGACCAGACGATCGAACTTCGGGTTCCAGAGGCGCAATAGGCCAGCACGGGGCCTTCGGCGGCTTGCATAACTTCTTTCTGGCGGTTGATTGCCTGGGCATTCAGCGTCTCATGCGTCACGGGCAGGTAGACGAATTTGATACCAGCCGCCGCCGCGGCCTTTTCCATTTCCGAACTGCCATCTTGCGATGGAACCTCTTGGTCCGGCCGGTTGCAGATGATGGTGCCATAGCCCGCCGCCGCGATCTGAGGCAGATCTTCTGCGGCGATTTGCGGGGAAACGGCGTAACTGGGGGAAAGCGGTCTGATATCCATGCCTGTTTCTACCTCGCAGCGCCTATCAGGTCCAGTTATTCGCTAAATTGCCTAGATCTTTTCCTGCGAATAGCGGCGCAGTTCGGCGCGGGCGACCTGGCGGCGGTGGACAGCATCGGGGCCATCGGCAAGGCGCAGCGTCCGAAGGTTGGCCCAGGAACGCGCCAGCGGTGTGTCCTGACTAATGCCTTGGGCGCCGAACATCTGAACGGCCTGATCGGTGATCTTCAGCGCCATTGCCGGGGCCACGACCTTTATCTGTGATATCCACGGCGCGGCGGCGCGCGCGTCGCCCTGATCCATCATCCAAGCGGCCTTGAGGCACAAAAGCCGGGCTTGTTCGATCTCCATCCGGGCCTCGGCGATATAGTCGAAGTTTGCGCCAAGGCTTGCCAGCGGCTTGCCAAATGCCTCGCGGGCAAGCGAGCGTTTGCACATAAGTTCCAGCGCCATTTCCGCCTGGCCAATTGCGCGCATGCAATGGTGAATGCGCCCCGGCCCAAGCCGCCCCTGCGCAATCTCAAATCCGCGCCCTTCGCCAAGCAACAGGTTTTCGGCCGGAACGCGCACATCCGTAAAGCGGATGTGCATGTGCCCGTGCGGCGCGTCGTCAGAGCCATAGACCTGCATCGGGCGCAGTTTTTCTATCCCCGGCGTGTCCGACGGAACCACGATCATCGAATGGCGCCCATGTTTGGGCAGATCATCGCCCCCGGTTCGAACCATGACGATGTAAACTGCACAGCGCGGATCGCCCGCGCCAGTTGCCCACCATTTTTCGCCGTTCAGCACATAGTGGTCACCATCGCGCCGGCAGCTCATGGAAATATTTGTGGCGTCTGATGAGGCGACGTCAGGCTCTGTCATCAGATAAGCAGAGCGGATTTCACCAGCCAGAAGCGGCTCTAGCCAGCGCTTTTTAAGCTCGTGCGTCCCGTAACGTTCAAACACTTCCATGTTGCCGGTGTCGGGGGCGTTGCAGTTGAAAACTTCGGCGCCCAGATGCGCTTTGCCCATCTCTTCGGCCAGATAGGCGTATTCGACCGTTGTCAGGCCCAGTCCCTTGTCGCTGTCGGTAAGGAAAAAGTTCCAAAGCCCCGCATCGCGCGCCTTTTTCTTCAGCCCTTCCAGTATTTCGCTCTGGCGCGGCGTGAACTGCCACCGGTCGCCAACGCCGACCTCGGCCAGATACTCATGGTCCAGCGGCAGGATGTCATCGGTGATCATTGCCCGAACCGCGGCATGGATCGGCTCAAGCCGCTTGGTCATTCCCAGAGACATTTCAGACATGGCATCCTCCGCCCGTTTGTGCCCGCCGAAAGAAGCAGGCGCGGAGGGCAAGGTCAATCGGGCGGTTGCGTTTAGGGGGCAGGCGCTTACAACATATTTCATGATCAAAGGCTTGGATATCTCCATTGAGGCATTGGGCGCCGACCTTGCGCGGCGTATCGATGGCTTTGGCAAGTTGCAGGAGGCCCGGAAGTTTGGAACCGGCCAGTCGAACCCGACCTATAAGCTTACAACCGATCAAGGCACTTACGTTCTGCGCGCCAAACCGGCGGGGAAACTTCTGGCCTCGGCGCATATGGTTGAACGGGAATACCGCGTGATGGCGGCGCTGGCGGGCGGGCCGGTTCCGGTGCCGCGCATGGCGTGCCTAGCCGATGCCGATGACAGCCCCTTTGGCCGCAGCTTTTTCGTGATGAGTTACCTTGAGGGGCGGATTTTCTGGGATCCGGCCCTGCCAGAGGTTCCGGCCAGCGAGCGTACAAAGATTTATGAGGCGATGAACAGGGTTCTTGCCGATCTGCATGAGGTCGATCCAAACGCCATCGGCCTTGGCGATTTTGGCAAGCCGGGCAACTATTTTGAGCGCCAGTCAAATCGCTGGGCAAGCCAGTATCGGGCCTCGGCCCTGCGCCCTGATCCAACGATGCTGTGGCTGATCGACTGGCTGGCCGACAACCTTCCCGAAGACGACGGGGCGGCGGGGTTGGTTCATGGCGATTTTCGGTTGGACAACATGATTTTCGCCCCCGATCGCCCAGAGGTCATTGCGCTTTTGGACTGGGAGCTTTCGACGCTTGGCCACCCCTTTGCCGATCTTGCTTATCAGTGCATGCAGTGGCGTTTGCCGCATCAGGGCGGAATGAGCGGATTGGGCGGTCTTGACCGCGCGGCGCTGGGTTTGCCGCAAGAAGACGCCTATGTCGCCAGCTACCTGTCGAGAAGGGGATTGCAACAGATTGAAAACTGGTCATTTTACCTTGTATTCAGTTTCTTCCGCCTCGCCGCGATCCTTGAAGGCGTTGTTCGACGCGCACATGACGGGAATGCATCCAACCCGGAAACCGCGCGGCGTTATGCCAAGGCAATTCCGGTGCTTGCCGAAATGGCGGACAATATTGCACGTAAGGGGGCCTGATGGTCGATTGTATTGGCTTTGAGATTGACGACGAAATTTGCGTCATAGTCATGAACAACCCGCCGGTGAACGCCTTGGGCGCGCAGATGCGCCAAGAGCTTGACCGCGCCCTTGACCGGGCCGAGGCACATCCGGGCGTCAAGGCGATCGTCATTGCCGCCGAGGGTCGGGGGTTTTCGGCTGGCGCAGACATCAAGGAATTTGGTCGCCCGGCCGCGGCGCCAAGCCTGCCAGAGCTTTGCAACCGGATTGAGGCCTGCAGCAAACCTGTTGTCGCGGCCATTCACGGCATGGCGCTGGGCGGCGGGATTGAACTTGCGCTGGCGGCGCACTACCGCGTGGCACATGGCACGGCCAAGGTCGGCCTGCCCGAGGTCACGCTTGGCCTGATCCCCGGCGCGGGGGGCACGCAGCGCACGCCGCGTCTTGCGGGGGCGGTTGTGGCGCTTGAGCTTATGACAGACGGGCGCCCGCTTTCGGCGCGCAGGGCAAGCGAGCTTGGGTTGCTCGACTACCTTGTCACGCCGCTGGGTCAGGAATGGCCGGGACCTGCGCAAGAGGTGCTTTCCGGGGCAGTTGCCTATGCCAAACAACTCGTCGCCGATGGCAAGGGGCCGCGCCCGACGCGCCAGATCAACGACCGGATGGGCGATTTCATGGTCTATCACGCGGCTGTCGATACCTTTCGGGAAGCGGCAAAGGACAGCCATTCGATGGCCCCCGGCAAAATCGCCGATTGTGTTGAGGCGGCGCTGCTTTTGCCGCTGGATGCAGCGATGCAGTTTGAACGCACGGCGTTTGAGGACTGTCTTGCCTCGCCGGCCTCGCAAGGGTTGCGCCACGCCTTTCTGGCAGAGCGGCTTGCGGGCAAGTTTGGCGGGGTCGACGGGGTCCAGCCGCGCAAGATCGGCGAGGTCGGTATCGTCGGCGGGGGGCTTATGGGGGCGGGTATTGCCGTGGCCTGCCTTGATGCCGGCTATGGCGTGACGGTCGCCGAAAAGGGCGTCGAGGCCATGGAAAAGGCCGAGGACCGTATCGTTGCGATCTATGGGCGTGCGCTTGGCCGCAAGAAGCTGGATGAGGCGACGCTGACCGACCGGCTGGCGCGGCTGACGATGTGCGACAGCCTGAACCCGCTTGCGGCCGCCGACCTGATTATCGAGGCAATCCCGGAAGACATGGCCGCCAAGGCCGATCTTTTCGCGGCGCTGGGCCGTCTGGCCAAGCCCCGGACGATCCTTGCCAGCAACACCTCTTATCTTAACGTCGATGCCTTGGCGCGCCAGTCTGACCGGCTTGCCGATGTGATCGGGCTTCACTTTTTTGCGCCCGCGCACCGCCAGAAACTGCTTGAGGTCGTTGTGGCCGAACATACCGCGCCGGATGTTGTTGCAACCGCGCTTTCGCTGGCCAAAAGGATGGGCAAGGTGCCCGTGCGCTCTGGCGTGACGGACGGGTTTATCGGCAACCGCATCCTGACCGCCTATCGCACGGCGGCCGATCATCTGGTGGAAGAGGGGGCGACGCCCTATCAGGTGGACGCGGCGATGCGGGATTTCGGTTTCGCGATGGGGCCCTATCAGGTTCTGGATATGTCGGGGCTGGATAATTCATGGGCGCGGCGCAAGCGGCTGGCCCGCGACCGCGACCCATCAGAACGCTACGTGGCCATTGGCGATATGATGTGTCAGGCGGGATGGTTCGGGCAAAAGACCGCGCGCGGCTACTACGTTTATTCAAAGGCGGCGCCGCGCGGGGCCGAAAGCCCCGATACGCTGGCGCTGATCGACAGCTACAGGGCTGAACGAAACATCACCCCGCGAGAGGTGGACGGGAAAGAAATCCGTCACCGGTGCCTTTTGGCGATGATCGCCGAGGGGGCGCGGCTTTTGGACGAGGGGATCGCACAGCGCCCGTCGGATATTGATGTGGTGATGCTGTTGGGCTTTGGGTTTCCGCGATGGCGGGGCGGGCCGATGAAGCAGGCCGATATGATGGGGCTTTTGACCCTTCGCAACGCGCTTTTGCGGCTGGTTCCGGAGGCGCCTCAGCTATGGGCGCCGTCCCCGATCCTGAATGAGCTGATCAAGAACGGTCAGAGCTTCGGCGATCTTAACCGCTAGGCCGCTATCCCAGCAGAATGCCGACGACGACCATCATCAGGCCGATGACCGACAGAAAAAGGGCAATCAGGTTCACCGCGACCATTCGCTGAAGCAGGGCCTTCATCGCCTCAGGCTCCAGCCCCTTCTTGCGCGCACGCGCCACGGTCGAGACGCACCAGACCAAGGTGGCAAGTCCCAGAAGCGTAACAAGTGTCCCCGGCCAGATCATCGCGCTCATCTCTGTCCCTTTCGGCGGTCATTCCCGACCCAAGTGCCTATGCCAGCGAATGCGTCACGGCAACCCCTTGCGGGTCCTTGCGACCAAGGATAGGTCAGGTTGACCCAGCATCAGGAGACCTTTCATGTCCGACACCTCTAGCGACACAAGCTATCGCGTAACCGCAGACGAGTTGCGCCAGTTCATCGAACGTATCGAGCGGCTGGATGCCGAAAAGAAGGACCTTGCGGACCAGCAAAAAGAGGTGATGGCCGAAGCCAAGGGGCGCGGTTACGACACCAAGGTCATGCGCAAGGTCATTGCCCTGCGCAAGCGTGACCGCGACGATATCGCCGAAGAAGAGGCGGTGCTGGAGATGTACAAGGAAGCCTTGGGAATGTAGGGGCGCGGCCCCGTCTTCAGGGGCTGACGAAATTGACGCCGGGGATGCGCTGAATTTCAAAGAGGTCTTCTTCGTAGGCCTCGGTCAGCGCTTCGACGTATTCTTCGGTCCAGCCGGGCAGATCAAGCTCTTCTTCGATCTGTTCGGGGATCGCGAACTTGCCAAGGAAGGCGGCGATGACGCGCCGCTTTTGAATTTCAGTCTGGGGCGGGTGGCTTTCCATATAGGTGTGGAACCTGCGCATCCCTTCCTTGGTCATGATCTCATCCAGAAGGTCAAACTCACCCTCCAGCTTCTCATTTGGTTCAACGCCCGCCATCTCGTGCAAAAGCTCGGACCAGATCAGAGGGGTGTCTTCGTTGGCCCAGACGGTCAATGCCGCGCGCGGCGCGGCGGCGCGGATCAGCGATACCATCTTTGACCAGCGCAAGGTTGCCGGATCGGCGCCTTGAAGCAGCTGTTCAAAGCTGCGGTCATCGGCCCGTTTTGACAGCGCCGGAAGATGGGTGGCCGGGTTGCGGATCGACAGGAATACCTCGACCTCGGCATTGGGGAAAAGATTGCACAGACCGGCGATCTTTTCACCGGCAAGGCCATACATCTCACGCCCCTCAAAGATGCGGGGGATGTTGCAGATGAAGTTCTCATTGCTGAGAATCAAGCGCCCGGCGGTGTCTTCGTCGATGATCGCATCAAGCAGCGCTTCTTGCGTTTCCTGACCTGCGGGGGCGCCATTCAGGCTGTTGACGGTTTCGCGCACAAGGCGCCGATATCGCCCGGGACCGGGCACCAATATGCCCTTGGGCGCCAGCATGCCCTTGTTTTTCAGAAGGCATTTCAGCAGACGGTCATCATCAGTGCAATGTGCGCCGGTGTGAAAAGCTATCTGCATAAGACTTTGGTATTTCCTTGTTTTGGCACTGGCAATATAGGCGGTTTTCTGGACAGTTAAACCGGATTCCGATAGGCCAGCCCGGTAATGACTCAGCTTTCTGACATTCAAACCCCCAAGGCGCGGCGCCGGTGGCCGGTTGACCTTTGGTCTGCTGGTGCGGTGGCCATTGCTGCGCTGGTTCTGATGCCGATCGTCGCGGTGCTTTGGATGGCCTTCAATCCGGCCCAGAACATCTGGCCGCACCTGATATCCACAACGCTGCCCCGATACCTGTCGAACACCGCGATCCTGATGTTCTCGGTCGGGCTTTTGTCGGCTGTGGCGGGCACAGGTACCGCATGGCTGGTCACGATGTACCGCTTTCCGATGTCGCGCACGCTGGACTGGGCGCTTTTGCTGCCGCTGGCGATCCCGGGCTATGTCGGGGCCTATGCGCTTGTCGATTTTCTGGAATATGCCGGGCCGGTGCAAAGCCTTTTGCGAGAGGTCTTTGGCTGGAGCACATCGCGCGACTATTATTTCCCGCAGATCCGTTCGCGCTGGGCGGCGGTGGTCGTGCTTTCGGCCTCGCTTTTCCCATATGTCTACCTTTTGTCGCGCGCGGCCTTTCGCGAACAATCCGGCGGCGTTTATGAGGTTGCCCGCGCGCTGGGGGCTGGACCATGGGGACGGTTCTTTCGCGTGGGCCTGCCACTTGCCCGCCCCGCGATTGCCGTTGGCGTTGCGATCGTAATGATGGAGACCGTGAACGATTTTGGAACGGTCGATTTCTTTGCCGTTCAAACCCTGACCACCGGGATTTTCACCGTCTGGCTTGAACAATCGAACGCAGGCGGCGCGGCCCAGATCGCAAGTGTCATCCTCTTTGTCATTCTGGGGCTTGCCCTTGTGGAGCGGCTGGGCCGCCGCCGCTTGCGTTACTACCAATACGCCCGCAACAGCCGCCCTGTCGTTCCGGTGTCGCTTGCGGGCCCCAAGGGCTGGACCGCCATGTCCTTTTGCCTTTTGCCTTTTCTTGTGGGTTTCGTCCTGCCGGTCGGCGTCATGGCCGCGCATGCGCTGACGCGGGTTGATCGCTGGCTTGATCCGGGGCTGATCGGCGCTTTGTTCAACACCGTGTCCGTGGGGCTGATGGCCGCTTTTGCGACGGTTGGGGCGGCTGTTTTCCTTGTCTACGGCGTGCGGCTGACCGGCCGCCTTGTGCCGCGGCTTCTGCTTCCGCTTACGACGGTGGGTTACGCCGCCCCGGGCGCGGTTCTGGCCGTGGGTATCCTGATCCCGCTTGCCGCCTTTGACAACGCGTTTGCCGATTGGGTTCTGCGCCTGACCGGGGTTGAGATCGGGCTTTTGATGACCGGCTCTGTCGGGGCGCTGGTCTATGCCTACTCGGTGCGGTTCTTTGCCATCGGGCAGGGGGCGGTCGATGCTGCGATGGGGCGCGTCTCGCCCAGTTTGCCGATGGCGGCGCGGTCGCTAGGCAAGGGGCCGATGGGCGTTCTGGCGCGGGTCTATACGCCGATGATGAAAAGCTCGGTCGCGACTGCGCTCCTTCTGGTTTTTGTCGATTGCGTCAAAGAGCTTCCGGCGACGCTTATCCTGCGTCCGTTCAACTTCACCACCCTTGCCACGCGCACCTATGAGCAGGCTTCGCTTGAGCGTATCGCCGACGCCGCGCCATCGGCCTTGCTGATCATTGCGGTGGGGCTGGCGGCGGTTCTGTTGCTGGTCAGAAGCAACCGCTAAAAATTCCACCTACGATGGGTGATCTTGGGGCTTGCAAGCGACAGCACAAACCCCTAAACCCCGCCCCGTGCCCCTATAGCTCAGCTGGTAGAGCAACTGATTTGTAATCAGTAGGTCCGCGGTTCGAGTCCGTGTGGGGGCACCATTTCATGTTTATTTTCAACTGCTTGCACGCGTCAACTTTCTGGCTGGAGAGCGCCCGGAATATCCGGAAGCATATCGGAAGCAGATTTCGGGGCTCTGTTTGATGTCACCGGAGAATCACAAACTGAAATAATTGCTCAAAACGGATTGTCTGAGCCGGTGAGTAGGTCCGCCTATTGCCGGATTGGTGACTGCCAGGCAGGCAAAACGCCGTGCTCGTGCGTGCTAAGCTGAGCAGGACCAGCCGCTTCACAAGTAAGTTGGACGGGCGACGTTTGAAACGTCGACGTTTGTGTAACTTCAACCCAGATGGCGGATAGTAGTCGTTCGTTGCTTCTGCGCCAAGGTCGGCAGCGCGGGACGAAGCGGGACTTTATGGCTATCCCGCAAGTGTCCGGTTTGGTGAACCGTCCAACAGACAACCCATTTGCTAGTGTCAGAAGTGTCTAAGCGTGCTTTTGCGTAAAGTGTTTGCAAATGTCCCGCGATTGGCGTTCTTTTCAAAGGCAGAGTTTTCGCAGATATCATCGGTCTGAGGTGAGACGCGAGAACCAAGTTTAATCCGTTCCGCCAGGTACTGACAAATTTGAAGGATCGTTCCATGCGTGAGTTCATGCTACCCCAGCGTTCGAGGCTCCCAATATCTGCGCTTACTCTTAGTTTAGTTTTTCTTGCCGCGGCCGCAAATGCGGAATCTCTGCTGGTCTCTCATGCTGGAAAGCCGTTTATAGAAGAATCGTTGGCACAGGTTGTCAGCAGAGCAAAGTCTGACATCGCCGTCGAGATAGACGGGATTGTTGAAACAGTGGATGTCTTGGTCGGTCAAACTGTGACGGCCGGAGATCCACTTTTTTCGATGAATTGCGCGGGCTATGCGCTGGCTTTGCGCCGTAGCGAACTTGCCCTGACTTTGGCTGAAAGAAACGCCACACAAGCCAAACTTGTGCTGGAACGCAGCGTCGAGGGTTTGACCAACAACGTTGTCTCAAGAGCTCAGAATGATGTCGATAGATTGGCGTATGAAACAGCCAAGCTTGGTGTTGAGGACAAGAAGCTTAACCGCGACAGTGCAAAGCTTTTCGTGGATCGCTGCGCCGTAAGCGCGCCGTTCACAGGGGTTGTCACGAAAATCACCACGGGTCCGGGCAGCTATCTAACGGCCGGTAGTCTGGCGCTATCAATGACCGAAACAGAGAGCCTTGAGGTGACCGCGCAGTTGACCCCTGATGAAATCGACATTCTTGGCAACTCGCAAGAACTGACGTTTGCATCCGGTGACGAAGAATTCTCTCTGACCCTGCGTACGGTCGAGCCGACATTTGATCCGGTCAGTGGGACACAACGTGTACATCTGCAATTGCCCGAAACTGCCGATCTTCCGGTCGGGATGAACGGCATGTTGCGATGGAATGGCGGGCGCTACAGTCTTCCTGCGACTTACCTTGTCCGCAGAGGGCCGCAAGTCGGCCTGTTGCTTGAGAAAAGCAATGGAATTGAATTTATGCCGGTTCCCGGTGCAGTCGAAGGTTTGCCTGTGATCGTCAGGCTTGCCAAAGATACGAAAGTGTTAAAGCCATGAAACCAGCGCACATTATAGCGAAATGCATCCTTGTCGTCGCATTTTCATTGCCTTCGGCGCTTTTAGCGCAAGCAACCCCTGTTTCGACCGCTACGGTAGCCAAGGGGTTGATAGAGCAGCATTATCAGGGACTTGCTCGGGTGCGACCGCTTTTGGAAACCCACGCCGCCGGTCAATTTGACGGGCGGATTGTTGAAATTCTGGCGCGCGTGGGCCAGCCGGTCACTGCGGGTCAACCTCTTGCGCGGCTAAATTCAAAGGCTGTCGAGTTGGGGACATCGTCGCTTGTCCTTGGCGGTGCGGGTTACATGGTGGTTGCCAACATCGACGGCGTGATTGTAGCCCAAGCCCATAGCATCGGCGATGTGATTTCCGCAGGTACCCCAATCTTTACGATTGTCCCGAAAATCGGATTGCGTGCCACGCTGTCGGTGCCATTGGAATATGCTGGCGATATCACCTACGACAGCCAAGCGACGTTGCAAGTTTCGAACGGCGACATAAGCACAACACCCAGCAGCATTCAGCCCTTCGATCTGGCGGATACGGGTTACTTTCCGGTTGAATTTGCACTGACCAAGGGGGCGCCAGTGATTGGCAGCGTGATTTCAGCAGACATTGTCGTAAGGCGCAATGACGCGGCACTGATACTTCCATCGCAGGCCATTGTCGAGAAGGACGGCGGCTTTTATGTCTTTGTCGTCAAGGGCGGCAAAGCGGTTGAGACGGCGGTGAACCTTGGCATTCGTACCCCGTCGACTGTCGAGATCCTCTCGGGCGTAGTCGAGGGCAACGAAGTAGTTATTTCGGGCAACTATGTACTGGAAGACGGCGCAAAAGTCACGGTGACCACAGGTGGATAGGCTCGTTCGTCTCATCCTTGCAAATCGCAAGAGCCTGATCTTCATCTACGCGGTTCTGGTGGCAGTTGCCGTCAGTCTGGTGATGCAGCAGCGCCAAGCGGTGTTTCCGGAAGTGAACTTTCCCAAGGCAACCTTCAAGGTCGACAATGGCTTTGCGCCGCTGAGCGAGATGGAGCGGGTCTTCGCTCGCCCGATAGAGGCGTTGGCGTCGTCCTCAGTCGGGGTCTTGACCTATTCCACCAAGATCGAGCGCGGGCTGGTCGAACTGTCAGTCAGCCTCGATGCGACGCGGAACTTCACCGCCGATTTCCAGCTTCTGAAGGGCAAGGTCTCGACTCTGGTGCAGGGCGCGCCGACCTCAAACGGGGTTCCAGCGCAACTGTCGTCCGACATGACAAATTCCAACAATTTCGCAGTGCTGGGCTATAGCCTTGTGTCGGAAAAGGCCAGTTACCTCGACCTGCGCCGTGTAGTCGAAACCCGGATCAAGCCGGCGTTGCAGCAGGTGCAGGGCGTCGGTCAGGTCGAGGTGATCGGCGGCAGCCTGCCTGAGGTGCGGATCATGCTCGATCCGGCCAAGCTGGCGCTTTACAAGCTGACGCCCGACTTGGTGGCGACCCAGATTACCGACGCGGGCGGAACCAAGGTACTGGGCACATTCACCGCCTATGGCAAGCTGATCTTGGGCTTCAGTTCCACTGGCCTGACCGGGGCCGAAGCGATCGCCGCGCTGCCGATCCGCGCCGGAAATGCCTCGCTGGCACTGTCGGACGTGGCCGATGTGCGAATGGCCGCCTCCTATCCCCAGACGTTGACCTCGACCGACCGCAAGCCCTCGGTGCTGTTCAACGTCTACGGCTCCCCCGGGGTCGATGTGGTGTCGCTCTCGGCCGAAGTCGGCGCAGCTGTCGACACCGTGCAGGCGGGGCTTCCGCCGTCGATGCAGGTGTCGCGCTGGTATTCGCTGGCCGATTTCATCCAGACTTCGCTCAACAACGTCAGCAAGGCGATCCTGATCGGGCTGGTCATCGTGTCGCTGTCGGTCGTGGGCTTCCTGCGCAACTTACGCGCCTCGGTTCCGGTGGTGGCTTCGATGCTCGTGACCGTGGCGCTGACCTTTATCGCGATGCACTACATGGGCCAGACGCTGAACATCATGACGCTGGCGGGGATCAGTGCCGCGGTCGGGCTGATCGTCGATGACGCCATTGTCGCGGTCGAGAACGTGGCGCGCTATCACGAGCTTGGCCACGACAACGAAACCGCCGTCGTGGAAGGCACGACCGAGGTGCTTTCGCCGCTCTTGTCCTCGACCCTGACCACGGTTGCGGTGTTCGCGCCGCTGGGGTTTCTGACTGGGATCACCGGGTTTCTGTTCAAGGCCTCGGGCTTTGTCATCGTCGCCTCGCTGCTGATCTCTCTGGTGATGGCGGTGACGCTGGCGCCGATCCTCGCCTACTGGCTGATGCGCCCGTCGAAACATCCCCGGGGCGCGGATCATGCCGGCCAGGTGACACGGGCCTATCGTGGGTTTCTGACGACGGCGCTGAAGGCGCCGCTGCTGGTTGTGATGGCGGGTGCCGTCGTCATCGGCATATCGTTCCAGATCGGTCGCGGTCTGCCGACGACCTACCTGCCGCAATGGGACGAAGGCACCTTCATCATGGATCTCGACACCACGCCCGGCACCGCGCGCGAGGAAACCGCGCGCCAGGTCGCTCAGGTCGAGCAGGTGATCGCCAACCTTGGAATTATCCAGACCTATTCGCGCCAGATCGGCGATAACGCCCTTCAATCGAATCAGGCGCATTTCTACATGCATCCCAAGCCCAAGGGCACAGCCGGGGGCGGCTCAGTCTTCAAAGCGATGGACGAATTGCAGACCACGCTCGGAACCAGGTTTCCCAATCTCAACGTCGACCTGCACCAGATCCTGCCCGACCATTTTGGCGGACTTGCGGGCAGCAACAACAGGATCGACATCGACGTCTTCGGCGCCAGCCAGGCGGATCTGGTCTTGGCCGGAAAGACGATTGCCGCCGCAATTGGGCAATTGCCCGAGGTCGCAGAGGTCAAGCTCAAGACGGCGCACACGCTGACCCAGTTTGAACTCGCTCTGGATCCCGGCAAATTGTCGCTGCACAACCTGAACCGGGCCGAGGTTGTTGGACAGGTGCGCACCGCACTGGAAGGCAACGAACTGGGGTTCGTCGACGCTTATGGACAACAGGCAGCGATCCGCGTTGTCTATCCGGACCGCTGGCAGAAATTCAGTCCCTCGCTGACCGATATGCCCATCTTTGCCGCAGACGGGTCAGTGACCCCGCTCAGCGCGGTCGGTGCTATCGAACTTCGCAATGCACCCGACCGGATCACACGCAAGCAGGGACACCTGTTTCTGTCGATCCAGGTCAAGACCAAGACAACGAATCTGGGCGGAAATGCCGCCAAGATCGGTGCCGAATTGGCAAAGATCACCTTGCCGCCGGGCACATATGCGCTGGTCTCGGGCGACTGGAAACGGCAGGCGCAGGCTTTTACCGAATTGCGTAACGTGTTCCTGCTGGCGATCGGGGCCGTGTTTACTTTGCTTTTGGTTTTTTTCCGCAGCTATGGCTATTCGCTGCTGATACTTCTGAACACGCTGACATCGCTATCCTTTGTTATCTTTGGTGTTTGGTATTTCCAGACACCGTTCAACGTGCCGACCTTCATGGGGTTGATTTCGGTCATGGGGATCGTGGTCAAGAATGGCATCCTGATCATGGCGTTTCTGGCCAACAACCTGAAACGGGGCGAAGACCATATTCAGGCAATCGTTGATGCATGCCTGGTCCGGGCGCGGCCGATTCTGATGACATCGTCGGCGGCAATCCTTGGCTTTCTGCCCATGGCGCTCAGTACCGGGCGCGGTGGAGAGATGATGCAGCCCTTCGCCGCGGCTGTGATCTATGGCGTGCTGGGCGGGGTGGTGTCGTCGCTGATCCTGTTGCCGGCGATGTATGTTCTGGCCGCAAGGTTCATGCAAGGCAAACGAAACGGTCCTTCGGAAACGCCTGTGCTCTAACCATGTAAATCGCGCTTCGACCCGTATGCGGAACCATGACGTACTAGTCGTAAAAAGACGAGACCCGGGACCCAACGCACTGGACAGAACACTCTCAAATGAAGGGTAGCAGAGCCGGTGTTGTAAGGCGCGGCCAAAGGCCCTCGTTTGGGAACATGCTCAAACCATCTCGGCTGAGATCGTCAAAAACCCCGTTTAGAACCGAAAACATTGCTGAAGGTTTTTGGCACTCAGATGATAGCGGACGTTGGTTCAGAATGCATCGGTCAATAGGGCTCTATGTTGTCGTTCAGAGCCAGACGCACCAAGGTCCAGTATAGGCCGAACATCCCTGCTCAACGACCCTCAGGCGGCTTGAGAAAGACATATCTGTCCTTTGCGTTCTGTAGTTTTTTGCTGGCGGTGGCCGGATTTGCGCGCACGGCTTGTGACAGGTCTTGTCCAAGCGCAATCATATAGTCGGGCAACTCGGCGCTGGATTTTTGGTGCATCGCCGCGCGCGCTATGGCCGTACCCAGGATGTTTGCGCTGAGAGTCCCGACGTGTTGTTCGCGGTGTACCTCTTTCATCGGGTTGGGGTCGGCTCCGCTGCGCATATCCATAAGGAAGTCATTCATCTCAGCGCAGACAATTTCCCAAACGGGGTCATTGGGCCAACGCGCGCGATTTGGATCATTGCGTGCCGGTTCGGTGTAGCGGACCACTTCGACAGCTTCTCGGCAGAGGTCTGCGAACTTGCTATAGAGTTGTTCCCAGGTCCGAATGCCCCAGCGGTCTTTTAGAAGATCTTTGCCAGCTCGTATCTCTATACGCCATATACGGTTTGCGGGTGCCTGCCTTGGGTCAGGTGTCAGGGTCTGGGGAGGGCGCGTATCCCTATATATACTATATAGGGTAGAAAAATCGAATTCGCCTTTGCTTACCTTATATAGGGTAAGGTTCCATATATCCCACCAATGCGACTTGCGATGCGCGATCACCTCGGCGCGTTTGTCGTACATTATTACCTGGCGGTTGCGTGTGTTTCCGACGGTAACAGAGGTGACACGGCCGGACTTGCCGTGAATGGACGTGTCTTCTGCCGTGACATAGTCGCGCCTTCCCGCCGCACTGTGCATGATGAAGTTGTCCGGCTCGAGTTCGAAGTGCGGGGCCAGAATGTCGATACAAAAATCAACGCGAGAAATACTGATGTCTTCCGGGGCATACCTGATGCCCAGTTTGAAAAGCGCAAGCTCCGTATGTGCCTTTGCGGCACCGATGCCGTACATCGCCATGAAGTATGACCCAAAGCTAAGTCTGATGCCCCAAGGGTCATTGCTGTTGGGCTTCTTGAAAAACCATGTCGCACCATCCGGGCCACCGCTGGCGATAAAGTAATACCCTTTTCCGCCATGTGGCTTTAGGTGCAGCTGTAGGCCGTTGTATGTGACCAACACGTCGCGACGCTCGTTTGTTGCAAGCTCTTTTTCTGAATCAAGATAGTCGAACAACTCTTTAGGAATGTTGGCTTTGACAGCAAGTGCTAGCGTATCAAAACCTTTTTGGACAACTGTCATAGGATTTGGATCGTCTGTATTTCCAGAGGGGGGTGCTACTATCACCCCCCTTTGCGCAGGGTCCGCGTTTATCTTGGGGGTACTTTCGATCTTGTTGGTGCCTCCGGCGGGGTAGCCATTGTTTTGGGGCCGGATGGTTTTTTCGGGTTCGGAGTTATGTGTTTGCATTGGCGTGCCTCGCTATCCAGATTTCCGCGCGTTCGGCGCATTTTGCGACGTTCAGAAGATCGGACTGGGAATAGCTTGCGGTATTTCGCCAATCGCCCTCCGCATTCTTGTAAGATCTAGATAAATCAACGGTATAAAACCCGTCGTTGCTCCAGATTGTGGCTGTGACCAGGCCCAGTCTAACCTTGTGGGCAGGGGTAACTGTCATGGCGTGTCCTTTGATGACGTGTTGGCGGTAGGCAAAGAACGGGCGCGCGCTCGCGTTTTGAACACGCGCCCGGTTTGAAAGCCTTTCGGCCCCAAAATCCCCAAAGTTGCTACCAACGCCTTTGGGGCAAAACTGATTGTCAGATGGTTTGAGAGGTGTTCGAGACCGTTCGCGCCGCGATCCATTTGTCCAGGTCAGCGCGCCGATAGCGAACTGAGCGGGACGAGACCTTTACGAAATCCGGCCCGCCGCCGCGGTGTCGCCAATTTTGAAGTGCGCGGACGGAATAGCAGAGGATCATCGCGGCTTCGCGTTCATTGATTAGCTGGTCTGATTGTGTGTCCGGTTTCATCGTTATTCTCCATGTTTGCCATAAATGAGGATGGAGAGAAATGGATGCGCATGCTAAGGACAGATTAGGTCAAAACTGAACCCTATCTGTCCTTTTTTAAGACACGGACGATCCGTTTGCCGAGTGCACCACGGCTAAAGTAGCTTTTGGGCGCATACTCATCCAACAAAATGACGGTGAATTCGAAGAGCAAGCCCCGATAGTCGTCATTTACTGCATCATAGTAGCAGCCAGCAATTCCCGAGAACCCAATATGATGTCTGAGCGTCCCATTGATATCTACTATGAGTTGGTCAAGTGCCGTTCGATTCCAAGGTTTCTGATCGTCGGTTTCATCTCCGGCAGTCGTTTCACTGCGAGGGTCAGTGCCGGCGGTTTCCGGTTGGCAGGCGTGAATTAGGCGTTTTAAGGATTGTTCAATTTCGTCGGTAGTCGGGGCGCTTATTGAACGGTCAGCAAAGATGTCTGCGTGTTGATCCTGCCATTCGCGATAGCTATCGAATTCGATTTGTGAATTTAGTTCAATATGCGTTTTCCTGTCGATTTCATCTAGTACATTTAGCAACTTGGACGCAGTTCTTGCGGCGCGGTTGAGCAGTTTTTTTACCTCTTTTTGAGGTTGTGAGCTTCCAATAAAAATACCGCATTCATATCGGTACAAAATGTGTACGAGGCGTTCTCGAAAAATGTAAAAATCTGTAGTTGCTTCGAACTGGTGGAACAGCCTCTGAACCGTCGCTTCAGTAAGCCTTTCCTCAACATCGCCGCGGCTGAGTGCTTCTTTCTCTGAATTGGCCGGTATTGTCATGATGTCTCACCAATTAGTTTGTGCCGAAAGTTTCGCGTTCAAACATCCGAGACATTTCCACGGGTACTATGGCGCAAGTGCGCACGGCTTGAAATGGGCGTAGGGAGGGAAACTAGCCCACACTTCCCAAGGTTGCTGCAAGCCGATTAGCGATCCTGCCCGCTGCCTTCTGAACGGCATCGTCCGACAAATGTGCATATCGGAGCGTGGTCGACAGGTTCTTGTGCCCGAGAATTTCTTTAAGCATGAACGGATCAATGCCGTTCATGACGGCGACTGAGGCATAGGTGTGCCGCAGATCGTGCAGACGCACGTCGTTCAGGTTTGCCCGCGCCCGAATTCGGCGCCACGGCTTTTGTAGGTCGTTGTAGTGGCTGGATCCATGATCGCCCAAGATCACGTAAGGATTGCCCTCGCGCCGCTCCAGTGATTTCAGAAGGGTGCTGGCCTCGCGGGGCAGGGGGATGCGCCGCCGCCCTGTTTTGCTGTCTGGCAATTCCAGATGGGTGCTGGTCACGTAGTCCCATTTCAGCTTTTGGATTTCGCCAAGGCGGCAACCGGTCAACAGCAACAGATAGAACGCGGCAAAGACGTAACGGCTGATGTCCGCGGCTTGCAGCATTTCAGCCAGCACCGCGCCAAGCCTCTCTTGCTCGGCCTCGTCCAGATAGCGCTTCTTCTCGACCTCGGGATAGCGTTTGATCCGCCGCGTGGGGTTGGTGTTCATGGCCCGCAAGCCCCAGTCTTCTGCCAAGTTCAGCATCTTGGACAACACCATCACCCCGCGATTGGCCTGATAGGGCGTCTCGTGTCGCTTCAGGTGAAAGGCTTGGATGTCGGCAAAGTTGATCTCGGACACTTTGATCGACCCCGGAACCGGGTTCACCACGCCGCGCAGCAGGTTGCGGTAAACGTAAAGGGTAGTCGGCTTGCAATGCAGCGCGACGTGTTCCTTCAAGAACCGCTCGCCCAGTTCCTTGATGGTGGGGCTTCGCAAGCGGGCCTTGCGCTCGGCTGATGGGTCGGAGCCGCGTGCAACGTCCGCTTGAACCAACTTGGCGTCTCTGAGGGCCTCTTCGGCGGTCAGAAGGCCGTGCTGGCCCAAGTTCTTGCGCCGTGTCCGCCCATGCAGGCGGTATTGCACGACATAGACCTTGCGACCGGTGGGATAGACGCGAATTCCAAAGCCGCTCAGATCGCTGTCCCAATGGATGCGTTCTTTGGGTTCTGGTGGTAAGCTGTCCACAAGTCTTTTGCTAAGTTTTGGCATCTTCGAACCCCCGTTTGGCTGCAAATCCGGAAGCATATCGGAAGCACTGTGCAGCGTTTCGTGGGTTAAGTGATGCGAGGTCAGCGCAGAAGTAGTCAAGAAAAACTTATGTAATTCAGTTATTTATGGCTAACAGGCGCGGTGTGGCGAAAACTGGCGAAACCCCCTTTTGGCCGTTTGTAATCAGTAGGTCCGCGGTTCGAGTCCGTGTGGGGGCACCACTTTTTCCTTAGTAGACACCCTTCGGGGAACGGAGCGGATAGCGCGCGGGCTTTTGTGCTGGTTTGAGCGGCGCGGCGGGTTCTATTCGACGACGACAAGGTCGATGTCGCGGGATTTCAGCATGTCCACTATTGCATCGGGCGGGGGGGCGTCGGTGTAGAAGACATCGAAGCGGGTTTCGCTTCCGATGGCCACGGTTGCGCGTTTGCTGAACTTGTCCTTGTCGGCCACGACGATGCGCACCTGTGCGTTCACGGCGGCGATGCGGGCAAGGTTGGCCTCTTCCAGATCGTGCAGCATAAATCCAAACTCGGCGTGAACGGCCCCGGCGGAGAAGATCGCGAACTGGACGTTGAGGCGGGCGACCAGATCCAGCGCCTCGGCGCCGAAGGCCCCGCCATCATGGGCGCGCAGCTCACCGCCTGCGAAAAAGACGCGGTTGCCGTTTCGGGTCGCAAGGGTATGGGCGACAAAGGCCGAATTGGTGACGACAAAGAGGTCCTTGCGCTGTTGCAGTTCCATGGCGACGTAGGCGGTGGTTGATCCGATATCCAGAAAGACGGAATCGCCGTCATTGATATTCTTGGCAACGGCGGCCGCCAGACGGGCCTTTTCGTCCCTATGGGTCGAAATACGGCTTTGAAACGGGGCTTCGGCGTTTTCCTCGATCAGATGCACGCCGCCGTGCACTTTGCGGACGATCCGGCTTTCTTCGAGCGTGCGAATGTTGCGGCGAATGGTTTCGTTGGACACGGTCAGCTGATTGGCCAGATAGCTGACACGGCAAGAGCCCCCGGCCTTTTGCAATTCGCGCAGGATCTCTTCTTCACGCTGGTTGGTCGTCTTACGCATTGGGTTCACGGCACTCTCCTGCGTCAGGGTTACCCGCAAAAGCCACATAAAACAACATTTCCCTCAGGTGATGGCGCAAGAAATGGCAGAACTCGCCGACATTGTGGCGATTTCTGTGGCTTACTGTGGTTTTTGTTGACTATGAGCAAGTTGTGCCGCAGGTTTTCAGGTAGAAATAATGAATAAACACAAAAAACCACATAGCCGGGAGTTGAAAGATGCGGAAAATCAACGCTTTGGGCGCAGCTGCTGCCCTTGCACTATCGACGGGAGCGGCCTGGGCCGCTGATTCCACCGATCCGATCAAGCTGACGCTGCATGATTGGTCAGGACAGCTGATCAACACCAAGATCATGGGCAGCATCCTTGAAGAGGCCGGGTACAACGTCGAATACGTTCAGGCCGACTATATTGCCCAGTTTGCGGGGCTGAAGACGGGCGATCTGCATCTTGCCATGGAGATCTGGGAAACCACGGGCCGCGAAGCGCTGGACGAGGCGACGGCAACCGGCAATGTCGTCAATGTGGGCGAAACCGGTCTGATGGCGATCGAAGAGTGGTGGTATCCTTCCTATATGAAAGAGCAATGCCCGGGGCTGCCTGACTGGAAGGCCCTGAAGGATTGCGCCGATGTTTTTGCAACGCCAGAGACGGCGCCAAACGGTCGCTATGTGGGCGGCCCGGTGACTTGGGGCGGCTTTGACGAAGAGCGGGTTGAAGCGCTTGGCCTTGATTTTGAGGTCGTGCATGCGGGAACGGACGCCGCGCTATTTGCAGAGCTTGAATCGGCCTACCAGCGCAAGGCGCCGATTGTCCTTTGGGTCTATGTCCCGCATTGGGCGCCGGCAAAATACGACGGGGAATTCGTTGAGTTTCCGCCCTATACGCCGGAATGCTATTCCGATCCTTCTGTCGGCGTGAACCCTGATCTTGCCTATGACTGCGGCAAGCCGCGCGGCCCGATCTGGAAGGCGGCCTGGGCTGGGCTGAAAGACAAGTGGCCCGGCGCGTATCAAACCATCGAGGCCTACAAGATCTCTAACGAAGAGATGTCCGCCATGGTTGGCGAGGCTGATCTTCAGGGCGTTCCGATCGACACGGTTGTTGCCAACTGGATGGCTGCGAACAAAGATCGCTGGTCTGCCTGGATCAAACACTAACCAAAAACTTTGGCCGGTGACGGGGCGCAGAGTTGCGCGCGCGCCGCCGGCCACGCTTTCATGCTAACAGTGAACTTGCCCCGCTTTGCTGCTTGGCTTGGAGAGACCCATGACGCCGAAAACCAAACTTGCCTGCCGAAATGTGTGGAAGCTTTATGGCGCCGCATCGGACCGTATCCTGCAAGGCAACCCAAACCCCAGTGCGCAGGACCTTCGCGCCGAAGGGATCGTTGGTGCGGTCCGGGATGTCAGCATCGATGTGAACGAGGGCGAGATATTCTCGATCATGGGTTTGTCGGGGTCGGGCAAATCCACATTGGTGCGTTGCCTGTCACGCCTGATTGAACCCACAGCGGGTGAGGTTTTGTTCGACGGTGTCGATCTTTTGGGGGCCAGTGAGGCCGAGATGATCGAGATCCGGCGTCACAAGCTGGGCATGGTGTTTCAGAACTTTGCCCTGCTTCCGCATCTGACCGTCCTGCAGAACGCGATGTTTCCCCTGACGGTTCAGGGCTGGTCCAAGTCCAAGGCCGAAGAGAAGGCGCGCGAGGTGGTAGAGCTTGTAGGTCTGAAAGGGCGCGAGGATTACTACCCCCGAGAGCTTTCGGGCGGGCAGCAACAGCGCGTGGGCATCGCGCGTTCGCTTGTGGCAGAGCCTGACCTTTGGTTTCTGGATGAACCTTTTTCAGCGCTTGATCCGCTGATCCGGCGCGAGATGCAGGATGAGTTTCTAAGCCTGCAGGGGCGGCTTCACAAAACGATCGTTTTCATTACGCATGACTTTGACGAAGCGGTGCGTCTGGCGGACCGTATCGCGATCATGAAGGATGGCGAGGTCATTCAGGTGGCCACGCCCGAAGAGCTGGTGATGAACCCGGCGACGGAGTACGTCGAGGAGTTTACCCGCCATATTCCGCGATCCAAGGTTCTGACGGCCGGGCGGCTGATGACCAAGGGCGGGGCAGGCGCGGGAGCGCCTGTTCAGCAAAGCGACCGCATCTCTGACGTGGCAGAGCGGATCATCACCGCGCAGGATCCGGTGCCCGTGGCCGGGCCGGGGGGCAAGATTGTCGGCTCAATCGACCGCCATGCCATCGCCCATGTCCTGTTCGGCAGGGGGGCGGGCGAATGACGGCCAGCTTTTCGCGCCGCACCTACATCGCCTGGGCGCTGGTTCTGGCGACGATTCTTTTGGGCCAGTTCGGCCGCGATCTGGCAGATGCCCTTGGAATGCGCTGGCTGATCAAGTTTCCCAGCGCGTGGGTGATCCCGTTCAAGACATCCATTTCGCTGGCGATGAAATGGCTGGTCGAAGAGGCCGCAATCGGCGGGGTATCCTTTACGGATGTCACGCGCGCGGTCGCATGGTTGATTGAACAGCCCTATCAGTTCGTGCTGTCGCTTTTGGCCGAAGGCTTTGTTGCCGGCGCGGGAAAAGAGGCGCAGACGGTTTTGCCGGCGGCAAGCTGGATCGCGGTGATCGCCGCGGTCGTTGCCCTTGGCCACTACTGCCGCGACTGGGCGCTGGCCGCGCTTGTCGGGGCATGTTTTGCCTATCTTGCCGTCTTTGGGCAGTGGAGCAGCGCGATGGTCACGCTGGCCTCTGTTCTGATCGCGGTGCCGATCGGGGCGGGCGGCGGGCTTTTGTTCGGGATCTGGGCCTATCGCCATCCGCGCGGCGAGCGGATGCTGATGCCGGTTCTTGACCTGATGCAGACCATTCCGATCTTTGCCTATCTGGTTCCGATCCTTTTCATGTTCGGCTTTGGCCCGGTTTCGGCGCTGGTGGCCACAATCATCTATGCCACGCCGCCCATGGTGCGCATCACCATACTGGCGCTGAAATCGGTGGACCCTGAACTCGTCG
Source organism: Paracoccaceae bacterium (assembly GCA_030148005.1). Taxonomy (GTDB): domain Bacteria; phylum Pseudomonadota; class Alphaproteobacteria; order Rhodobacterales; family Rhodobacteraceae; genus JASBSV01. Next base: position 96,225 of record JASBUI010000040.1, read on the forward strand.
ATTTTGGCCGCATGGCCGGAACCACCCGGCGCCAGCTTATGTGGCGCGTTCTGGTTCCGTCGGCGTCGCACAGCCTGATGGTGGGGGTCAATCAGGTCATCATGCTGACGCTGAACATGGTGATCATCGCATCCATGATCGGGGCGGGCGGACTTGGCTTTGACGTTCTGGCCGCGCTGCGGCGGCTGGATATCGGCGCCGGGTTCGAGGCGGGGATCGCCATCGTGGTTCTGGCCATTGCCGTCGACCGCCTAAGCCAGGCCTTTGCCGAGCGGATGGGGCAGGTGCATTCGCACGCCAAACGCGGTGGCTGGCTTGAACGTCACAAGCGCACCGTGCTGGTGGTCGCGCTTTTGGTGGCGACATGGATCCTTGGCCGCTTTCTTCCGGCGCTGCAGGAATATCCCGAAGGCGCGACACTGACGACCGGCGCCTTCTGGAGCGATGTCGTCAAGTATCTCAACGTCAATTACTTTGACGTTTTCGAGGCGGTGAAAGTCTTTTTCCTCAACAACTTCCTTGTGCCGATCAAGAAGACCCTCTTGGGTATCCCATGGCCCTGGGCCATTGCAATGCTGGTGCTTTTGGGCGCGCGCGCAGGCGGGTGGCGGCTTGCACTTTTGTGCGGTGTCCTGTCGGGGCTGATTGCGGTCAGCGGCCTGTGGGCCAAGGCGATGGTGACGGTCTATCTTTGCGGCGCTTCGGTCATTCTGGCGACGCTGATCGGCGTGCCTCTTGGCGTTCTGGCGGCGCTGAACTGGCGGGCCGGGACGGTGATCGGTGTCTTCATCGATACGCTTCAGACCTTGCCAAGCTTCGTCTATCTCATCCCGGTCGTGATGCTTTTCAGGGTCGGTGATTTTACCGCCGTCGTGGCGATCGTCCTTTACGCGCTGGCGCCTGCGGTGCGCTATGCGGCGCATGGCATCCGGAACGTCAGTGCCGATCTGATCGAGGCTGGCACGGTTTCAGGCTGTACCCCGCGTCAGCTTTTGCGCCTTGTGCGGCTGCCGCTGGCCTTGCCTGAGATCATGCTTGGCATCAACCAGACCATCATGCTGGCGCTGTCGATGCTGGTGATCACGGCCCTTGTCGGCACGCGCGATCTTGGTCAGGAAGTCTATATCGCGCTGACCAAGGCCGATACCGGACGTGGCCTTGTTGCGGGTCTTGCCATCGCCTTTATCGCAATCATTGCCGACCGGCTGGTCAATGCCGGCGCGCGCGGTGCGCGCCTGCGCTATGGGCTGGGGGCTTGAGCGATGACAAAGCCTGACACTCTGGCGCGTATTCGCAAGCTTCCGATCTGGAAGGGGGATATCACCGCCACGCCGCTGACCGGCGGGATCACCAACGTCAACTATCTGATCAGTGATGGGGCCTCCAAATACGTGGTGCGGGTGGGAGATGACATCCCGCTGCATCAAGTGATGCGGTTCAATGAGCTGGCTGCATCGCGCGCGGCCCATGCCGCGGGGCTGTCGCCCGCAGTGGTGCATGCCTCGGGCGATATGACCGTGCTTGAGTACATCGAAAGCCGGACCCTGACAGAGGCGGATGTGCGCGCGCCTCAGATGCTGCCGCGCATTCTGGATCTGGTAAAGACCTGCCACCGCGCCGTTCCGCGCCATCTGCGGGGTCCGGCGCTTGTCTTTTGGGTCTTTCATGTGATCCGCGACTATGCCGCAACGCTGGCCGAGCGGGGCAGTGCGCATGCAGCGCTGTTGCCAGAGCTTTTGCGCATCAGCGCAGAGCTTGAACAGGCCGCTGGCCCTTTTGACATGGTCTTTGGGCACAACGATCTTTTGTGCGGCAATTTTCTGGACGACGGACAACGCCTTTGGTTGATCGACTTTGACTACGCAGGTTTCAACACGCCGCTCTTTGATCTGGGAGGGCTGGCCTCGAACAACGGGCTAAGCCCTGAGCAGGAAGACTGGATGCTTGAAACCTATTTCGAGCGTCCGGTCACCGGTGATCTGCGCCATCGCTACGGGGCGATGAAATGCGCGTCGCTCTTGCGCGAAACGATGTGGAGCATGGTTTCGGAAATCACCTCGGACATCGACTTTGACTATGCGGCTTACACGGCCGGAAACCTCGCGCGTTTTCGCGCGGCGCACCAGACATTCAACGAAAGCTGAGAACCTTCATGGCCCAACTTCCCTCGACCGCAAAGACCGTCATCATCGGTGGTGGCATCATCGGGTGTTCGACCGCCTACCATCTGGCCAAGCTTGGCTGGACAGATACGGTTCTTTTGGAGCGTAAAAAGCTGACATCGGGAACGACCTTTCACGCCGCCGGCCTTGTCGGGCAACTGAGATCGAACGCGAACATCACCCAGCTTTTGGGCTACTCCGTTGATCTTTATAACAAACTTGAGGAAGAGACCGGCCTTGGTACCGGCTGGAAGATGAACGGCGGTTTGCGGCTGGCCTGTAATCAGGAACGCTGGACAGAGGTCAAGCGTCAGGCGACGACCGCGCATAGTTTCGGTCTGGAGATGGAGCTTTTGACCCCGTCGGAGGCGCAGGAGCTTTGGCCGCTGATGGATATATCCGACCTTGTCGGTGCCGCTTTCATGCCAACCGATGGTCAGGCAAACCCCTCTGACATCACACAGGCGCTGGCCAAGGGCGCACGCATGGCGGGGGCGTCGATCTTTGAGGATACCAAGGTCACCGATATCGAGATTGAAGACGGAAAGATCCGCGCGGTGATTACCCAAGGCGGACGGATTGAATGTGAGAAGGTCATCTGTTGCGCGGGCCAGTGGACGCGGGACTTTGCAAAGCGTTTTGGCGTCAACGTGCCGCTGGTGTCGATGGAACATCAGTACATGGTGACAGAGCCGATCGCGGGCGTGACGCCGGGCCTTCCCACGCTGCGCGACCCAGACAGGTTGACCTATTACAAGGAAGAGGTCGGCGGGCTGGTCATGGGGGGATATGAACCCGATCCCATCGCATGGGCGACCAAGGGGATACCCAGCGGGTTTCACTATTCCCTTCTGGACAGCAACTTTGACCATTTCGAGCAGCTGATGGAGCTTGCGCTCGGCCGGGTTCCGGCGCTTGAGACGGCCGGTATCAAGACGCTGACGAACGGGCCCGAAAGTTTTACGCCGGACGGCAATTTCATCATTGGCGAGGCGCCCGAGCTTCGAAACTTTTACGTGGGCGCAGGCTTTAACGCCTTTGGAATTGCCGCAGGCGGCGGCGCGGGCATGGCGCTGGCCGAATGGGCCCACAAAGGAGAGCCGCCTTTCGATCTGTGGTCGGCGGATATCCGGCGCTTTGGGCGGCCGCATTTCGACACCGACTGGGTGCGCGCGCGCACGTCCGAGGCTTACGGCAAGCACTATACAATGGCCTGGCCGCATGAAGAGCACAGCAGCGGCAGGCCCTGCCGCAAGTCCCCGCTTTATGACGTTCTGGCCGAGGCGGGCGCGTCCTTTGGGGAAAAGCTGGGCTGGGAGCGGCCCAATTGGTTTGCCGATGCCGCCAAGGGCGAGACGCCAAAGGATGTGTACAGCTTTGGGCGCCAGAACTGGTTTGAGGCGGTCGGCCGCGAACATAAAGCGGCGCGCGAGGCAGCGGCGCTTTTCGATCAGACGTCGTTTTCGAAATTCGCGCTGAAGGGGCCGGATGCGCTGGCGGCGCTGAACTGGATCTGCGCGAACAACGTCGACAAGCCCGTTGGCGCGCTAACCTACACGCAGATGCTGAATGATCGCGGCGGGATCGAATGTGATCTGACCGTCGGGCGGGTGGCAAGCGATGAGTTCTACATCGTCACCGGCACCGGATTTGCGACGCATGACTTTAACTGGATCAGCCGCAATATCCCCGCGGGTATGAACTGTCAGCTTTTTGACATCACCTCTTCGAACTCGGTTCTGTCGCTCATGGGGCCGAACGCCCGTAGCATCCTGCAAAAAGTTACGAACGATGACGTCAGCGGCGAGGCGTTCAAGTTCGGAATGATCCGCACCATCGGCATCGCGGGCTGCCCGGTTCAGGCGCTGCGCGTCACATATGTGGGAGAGCTTGGGTGGGAGCTTCATCTGCCGGTCGAGTATGCGCAAACGGTCTATGCCGCGATCATGAAGGCGGGGCGCGGTGAGGGGCTGATTAACGCAGGTTACCGTGCGATTGAATCGCTGCGCCTTGAAAAAGGCTATCGGGCCTGGGGCTCTGACATCGGGCCTGATCACACGCCGCAGGAATCCGGGCTGGGCTGGGCGGTCAAGCTGGGAACGGACATTGATTTCCGGGGTCGCGCCGCGGCCGAGGCCCAAAAGGCGGCAGGCGTCAAAAAGCGGCTGGCGTGTTTCACGGTCGATCCTGACGTCGTGCTGGTGGGGCGTGAGACGATCTACCGAAACGGCAAAAGGGTCGGCTGGCTAACCTCGGGCGGGTATGGATATAGCGTCGGGCGGTCGATCGGATACGGGTATGTGCGCGATGCGCAAGGCGTAAGCGCCGATTTCGTGGCCTCGGGCGACTATCAGCTTGAGGTCGCGACCCAGAGGGTTCCGGCGCAAGTGCATATGCAGCCGCTTTATGATCCCAAGATGCTGCGGGTCAAGGTGTAGCCATGGCCGCCAATATGCTTCCTTGGGCGCCCCATTTTCAATGCCGCTTTGGGCGACTGCGCGCGGCGGCGCCATGACCCACATTTCCGATTTCATCAAACACGCCGAAGCAATGGCCCGGATCGCGTCAGAGGTGGCGATGCGCCACTTTCGGGGCGGGTTGGAAATAGAGTTCAAGTCTGACGAAAGCCCGGTGACGCAAGCAGATAGGGCGGTTGAGGCCGCGGTGCGCGAGTACTTGGCCAAGCATTTTCCCGATCACGGCATCTTTGGCGAAGAAGAAGGGGCGAAAGGCGTCGATCAGCGGCACCTTTGGGTGATAGATCCAATCGACGGGACAAGATCGTTTCTGTCAAGTCATCCGCTTTTTGGGTTTCTGCTGGCGCTTCTCGAAGACGGCCTTCCCCGGATTGGCCTTGTGGCGATGCCTGCCTTGGGCGAGGTTTTTGTCGGCGGCCCGGGGGGCGCCGCGCTGAACGGCAAGGCGATTGCGACGTCAGGCATTCAAGAGCTGAAGAAGGCGGTTCTTTACGTGAACGAAGCGGAAAAGATCCTGCAGGATCAACCGGATGCCTTTGTCAGGCTTACACATTCGGGCCAAACGCGCCGGTTCGGTTATGACTGTTACCCCCATGCGCTTTTGTCCGCCGGTTTTGTCGATGCGGTGGTGGATTTTGATCTGAAACCCTACGACTTTCTACCCGTGGCCGCGCTTGTCGAGGCGGCGGGCGGGGTGATAACCGACTGGTCGGGGCGTCCGTTGACCTTGTATTCCGACGGCCGCGTTGTTGCGGCAGCGACGCCCGAACTGCACCACGAGTTGCTTGAGCTTCTGACCTGACACCCCCACCTGATTTGTGCGCCAAAGGCCTTTAGGCGGCGTCTGCTCCCTTGTTGCGCAGGCGCGTTCTTTCGACGGCGGATGTTTCGTCCTTGGCGATCTGGTACTTTCCGACGACGCTGGTCAGGGCTTCGGCCTTGACCCGTAGCGAATGGCTTGCCCGGTTGGTGGCTTCAAACTTTTCAGCGTTCTGTCTTGTAACCCGGTCGAGGTCGGCAACTGAAAGGTTGATATCGTCAAGGTTGACGGACTGTTCGTGGGATGCTGCGGCGATTTCGGTCGCGTGCTTGGTTATCTCGGAAATTGAGGCCAGAATTTTGTCCAGCGCGGTTCCGGCCTCACCTACCAGATCGACGCCGCGGCTGACGTGTTCACCGCTTGAAGAGATCAGGTCATTGATTTCCCGCGCCGCTTCGGATGAACGCTGCGCCAGCGCGCGCACTTCGGTTGCGACTACCGCAAAGCCTCGCCCCGCTTCGCCCGCACGGGCCGCCTCGACGCCGGCATTGAGGGCAAGAAGATTGGTTTGAAAGGCGATGTTTTCAATCAGCGACACGATCGATGAGATTTGTGCAGATGACTGCGCGATCAGGCTCATCGCTTCGACCGCCTCGGCAACGACCGCGCCGCTTTTTTCCGCGTCTTCCTTGGCGTTGGACACCACCGTGCTGGCCTGTGAGGCGCCCTTGGCGGTTGAACGGATGTTGGTTGTCAGCGCATCGAGGGATGTCGCGGCCTGCTGAAGCGTGCGCGCCTGATTTTCGGCCCGCTTTGACAGATCGTCAGATGAGGCGCTGATGCCCTCGCTTTCGCATCGTATCTCGCCAGAGGTTTGCACGACGCTTTGCATGGCCTCAAGCAGCTTTCTGATCGATGCGTTAAAGTCGGTGCGCAATTGTTCGTATTCCGGCGCGAACCTTGTGTCGATCGAGGTGGTCATGTTGCCTTCGGACAGTTGTTGCAGCGCGCTTCGCAAGGCTTCGACAACCTGGTTCTGAGCCGTTTCCATTTCCGCGCGCTTGATCGCGGCAGCGCGCAACCTTCGCTGAGAGACGCTGACGTCATTGCCGATCATCACGACTTTCAAGGCGGTCCCGCTGCTGTCGAAAACGGCCGAGAACCCGCCTTCGACCCAGCTGTCGCCCAAGCCGTCGCCGCGCACCAGGAACCGGCCGTGTACAGATTCGCCGCTTAGGACATTTGCCCAAAGCGTGCCGTCACCTTCGACCTTCGCGGGGTCAAAAACGAAAAGCTGTTCTGCACGAAGCCCTGAAATTTCGGATGCGGGCTTGCCAATCGCGTCAGCAAAATTGCTGTTTGCCGTTGTGGCAATGCCGTCGATGCCAAACTCAACCACGGTTTGCTGGCGGTCGATGGTTGTCAGGATGGCGTCGTTCATAAACTCGGCCGTGACATCCTTCCATTCAACCACGGCGCCGATCAGTTCGTTCTTTGCGTTGGTGACTGTCTTGATATCCAGCTTCATCCGCGCGCCGCCAAGCGTCATGTCCAGCGTTTGATGGCCTGCGCCGTGATCTTCCAGCAGGGCCTGAAGCTTGTCCGGATCGCGCGTGAGGTGATCAAGGCCCTTGCCGACCAACTGCTGGGCGTCAAACTCAGTCTGAAACTTGCGAAACTCGGTTTGATGGGACGACAAGAGATCGTGCACAGCCTGGTTTGCATAGGCAACCCGGCTGTCGCGATCGATGATCATCAATGCCGCAGAGGATCCTTCAAAGGCGGCGCCCTTGAACATGGCGTCAACGGTAAGCGCTTCGGCCGATGAAAGTGAGCCGCGGAACTGTTCCAGAACATCGGCAATATCGCCGATCTCATCGCCGCGCCCCGTCGCAGGTATCGCTGATTTGAAGTCGCCGGATGCGACGCGCTGCATGGCAGAGCCAACGGCCATCAACGGCCCGCTTACATTGCGCGCAACTATAAGTCCGATCAGGGCGACGACCGCCATCAGGGCGCTTCCCTGAAACAGCATTGTCCGCTTGAGCGCCAGCGCGTCTGAGTAAACCTCAGCGCTGTTTTGCTGGGCAACGACTGCCCAGTTTGCCCCGTAGAAACCCAGCGGGCCAAAAGCGGTCAGTATCTCTGTTCCATCCTGCCCAACGGCGGGCATAACTCCAACGCGCCCTTCAAGGGCGGCGGAAACCGGCTCGGAACTCATCGGGACGCTTGTCTGGCCCTCTTCGTGCATCGTTTCGCTGGCGCTGCGCAGCATGCGGTCCGACCCGACAGAATAGACCGCCCCAGAGCTTCCCAGCCCGGCTTGCGAGCGCTCAATCTCGGCAAAGGCACTTTGGGTGATCCGAACCGCGATGAACCCAAGCAGGGCGCCGTTAGAGGCGCGGATCGGGGCGGCCATGAAGGCCGAACGGGCCCCGCCGGCCGGTTCATATGGGGTAAAGTCCTGAAACAGAAACTCTTCGGTTTCGGCCGCAACGGCGCGTTTGAAGATTGCCGCGAAACCGGATGGCGGGCCGCCGGGTGCGGCCAGATCTGTTCCCAGATCGGCGTTCTTCATGACCGAGTACATCACCTTGCCTTCGGCATCGGTAATGTAGAGATCGGCGAACCTGTTGCTTTTGGCCACCGCACGGTAAAACGGGTGATACTTTCGGTGGGCGCGGTTGTAACCGTCGCGACTTTCGTCAAACTCAAAGTCCTGTTTGCGCCCCTGCGGGTGGGGGTTGTTGGCGATGTACCTTGTTTGCAGGTCGGTAACCTTGTCCCCGGGCAGCGCTTCCCAAGCGCCGGTGAACTGGGTGACGGCGGTTCGCGCGACGGGGCTAATCGATTGAGAGATTACACTGATGCGTTTTGCGTTTAGAAGGCTGAACAAGGCGTCACGACGGGCATTCAGGACATTCTGAAGCCGCGACTGGCCCTGATCGGTCAGGATGGTGCGCGCCGAGGAATAGGCGAGAAAGGCCATCATTCCCAAGGTCAGCGCGCAAAGCGACATCAGAACAAGCGGTAGCTTGACCGATATGCGCATCTTGCGAAATCTTCTCATCGTTTTCCCGCCGCTTGCCGATTTTGGCATCAGCTAACAGGTCAGCGATAAAATTTTGATTAAGACCGGCAAGCAGCAGGCGCGCGCGCGGGCGCGTCGCCCTTGGCCCACTTTGGATACTTCTGCATGATGCCTGCAAAGCGTTCAGAGGCCAGAAAGCGTTCCAGCCAAGGTTTCAGGTTCGGCCATGGCTGATCATCGAACCAGGGCTTGTCGATAAAGGCGAACTGGCGCACGAAGGGCAGGATCGCATAGTCGGCGATGGTTGCGTCGCGAAAGATCCATGTGCCAATGGTCGCATCAAGCTCGGCCAGAAAGTCGGCCGCGATCTGGCGTTGCTGGGCGGGATCAACGCCGGGATAGCGCGTTGCGTATTTGGTGCGGTCCAGCGCGTCCTTGAAGGGCCCATCGGCACGCTCAATCCAGCGCCAGCCTTCATCCGGCATTGTCAGCCAACCTTCGGGATCGGCGCGTTTGAGCGCCCAGATCATGATGTCGAGGCTTTCGTCGATCACAGTCTCCCCGTCGACAAGGCAAGGGACGGTCTTGCTGGGCGAGGCGGCAAGGAATTCCGGCGCCTTGTCGCGCAGGACAACTTCGCGCAGTTCAACACTTTGACCGGCAGAAGCCAGAGCAAGGCGCGCGCGCATCGCGTAGGGGCAGCGGCGGAATGAGTACAATACGGGTGTCATGGCGGCCAAGGTTAAACCGCCCCGCGCGCCCCGGCAAGAAGGCCGGGGCAGGGCGCAGGCGCTTATGCCTTCAGCAGGCCCTGTTCCTTGGCGGCGGCATAAGTCTGATCAAGCGTTCGAATGACCCGTTCCATCATCGTGTCGATGTCGGCGCGGGTCATCACCAAGGGCGGCGAGATGATCATCCGGTCGCCGACATGGCGCATGACAAGACCGTTGTCGAAGGATTTGCCGCGCCCGATCAGCCCGATGGTTCCGGCCTTGGCCGCAAAGGGCGCGCGGGCCGATTTGTCAGGCGTCAGCGCGACAGAGGCCATCATGCCCGCGATAGAGGCCTGTCCGACAAAGGGATGATCGGCAAGGGCGTTCCATTTCTCGGCAAGGTAGGGGGCGATATTGTCGCGCACATTGTCGACGATATTTTCCTCTTCAAGAATGCGCAGGTTCTCAAGCGCCACGGCCGCCGCCACAGGGTGGCCCGAGTAGGTGTAGCCATGCGCAAACTCTCCGCCAGCGATCACCGCGGCGACCTCGTCGCTGACCATCGATCCACCGATGGGCGCATAGCCAGAGCTAAGCCCCTTGGCGATGGTCATCACATCGGGGCGAATGTTGTACGTTTGCGATCCGAACCAGTTACCGGTGCGGCCAAATCCACAGATAACCTCATCCGCGATCAGAAGAATCTCATGGGCATCGCAGATGCGTTGAATTTCGGGCCAGTAGGTTTCTGGCGGAACGATCACGCCGCCCGCGCCCTGAACCGGCTCGGCGATGAAGGCGGCGATCTTGTCTTCGCCCAGCATCTCAATGGCCTGCTCAAGCTGGCGCGCGCGCTCAAGCCCGAACTCTTCGGGGGTTTTGTCGCCGCCTTCTGCGTACCAGTTCGGCTGTTCGATATGGTGGATGTCCGGGATCGGCAGGCCGCCTTGTGCATGCATCGCGGCCATTCCGCCAAGGCTTGCCGCCGCCACGGTTGAGCCGTGGTAGGCGTTCTTGCGGCTGATGATGATCTTCTTGTCCGGCTTTCCCTTGCTGGCCCAGTAGTGGCGGACAAGGCGGATGTTGGTGTCGTTGGCCTCAGAGCCGGAACCGGCATAAAAGACGTGGTTCAGATCGCCCGGCGCAAGCTCTGCAAGCTTGGCCGCCAAGGCGATGGCAGGCACATGCGAGGTCTGAAAAAACGTATTGTAATATGGTAGTTCGCGCATCTGGCGCGCGGCGGCTTCGGCCAGTTCGTGCCGGCCATAGCCGATGTTCACGCACCAAAGCCCGGCCATTGCATCCAAAAGCTCTTTGCCATCGCTATCGGTCAGGGTGATGCCATTTGCCCGCGTGATGATCCGCGCGCCCTTGGCGGCCAAGTTGTCGTTCGCGGTAAAGGGATGCATGTGGTGCGCAGCGTCCAGCGCCTGCAACTCGTCGGTGGGCATGTGATTGGTGATGATGTTCATTTTCTGCATCCTTGCGGCGAGATTGAGAGGTATTCAAAGTTTGGCATCGGCATGCGCGAAGCGCGCGTTCCTTGGTCTGTCTGGCCGTACACAAAACGGGCGTGAACTTATGGCGGGCGCTTTGTTTCCGATCTGCAGGTTTTGGGAGTTTCAAGCGTTTCTGGCGCCATCTTTCGGGTCTGGGATCAGAATATGATCAAATTTTAGGCTGTCAATGAAATTGATCCTGCAAAGCCCCCGAAAGCGAGGCTTTGATCTGGGTGTATCCCTGATCGATATCCTCGCCGATTGCCTGCGCCACGGCGGCGGTGTCTTTTGCGCGCATGGCGGTCAGCGCCTCTTGGTGTTTGTCGGGCAGATTGAAGGTTCCGAACTGGCCGCAAACGACGCGAAGTGAAGGGCCGACGCGCAGCCACAAGGTGTTGGCGATCGAGATCAGGATGTCCGAGCGCGAAAGGGCGTAAAGCGAGCTGTGAAAGCGAAAGTTCTGTTCCAGATAGCCGCGCACGTCGCCTTGGGCGATTGCCACGTTCAATAGCCGGTCAATCTCGGCCAGCCGGTCGATATCGCGGGCGTTCATGTGCTGTGTGGCCTGCATGGCAAGCCGCGGCTCAACCGCTTTTCGGGCGAAGGTAAGCTCATCCAGTTGCTCCAGCGTCAGTTCGGGGACCGATATGCGGCGGTTTCCCTTGAACTCAAGCGCGCCTTCGGCGGTCAGGCGGCGCAGCGCCTCGCGCACCGGGGTGATGCCGGTGCCAAGTTCCGTCACAAGGCCCTGAATGGTCACGGCCTGGCCTGGCGCCATCTCTCCATAAAGGATCATTTCGCGGATGCGCCGGTAGACCAGTTCGTGGGTGGGGATTTTTCTGTCAGTCATCTGGCGTTCTTCACAGAAGATGGGCGCTTTTTGCAAGTCCCTGGTTTTCGCGGTGGTCATTCAGGGTCATCGTGTCCGGAAAATGTTATGTTGCAATAATTTTCTGCATTTGATCATATATTTTCAGGAGAGCAAACGACTCTCTTCTTTCAACGGGAGATATCATCATGAGACAGACATGGTTGCCGCTGGCGGTTGCCCTGACCATGACTGCGGGCGCGGCATTTGCCGAAGAGGTGCGCGTCTACAACTGGTCCGACTACATCGACGAAGAGTTGCTGACAAAGTTCGAAGCCGAAACGGGGATCAACCTTGTTTACGACGTCTTTGACAGCAACGAAGTGCTTGAAACCAAGATGCTTGCCGGTGGGTCCGGCTATGACGTGGTGGTGCCGACGGGCGTATTCCTGCAGCGCCAGATCGCGGCAGGGGCGTTTCAAAAGCTTGATTATTCGCAACTGCCCAATGCGGTGAACCTTTGGGACGTGATCAAGGAACGCACAGCGCAGTACGATCCGGGCAACGAGTACTCGATCAACTACATGTGGGGCACAACGGGCATCGGTGTGAACACCGGGCGCGTGGCCGAGATATTGGGCGAGGATGCACCGATCAGCTCTCTTGCGCTGGTTTTCGATCCTGCCAACATGGAAAAGCTTTCCAAATGCGGGGTGCAGTTTCTTGATGCCCCGACAGAGATGATCCCGGCCGCACTTGCCTATATCGGCGAGGATCCCAACAGCCACGATCCCGACGTCATCGCCAAGGCAGAGCCGGTTCTGGCAGCGGTGCGCCCCTACATCCAGAAGTTCCACAGCTCGGAATACATCAACGCGCTGGCAAATGGTGATATCTGCGTGGCCTTCGGTTGGTCAGGCGACATCCTTCAGGCGCGCGACCGCGCCGCTGAGGCCGACAATGGCGTCGAGGTTGCCTATAACGCGCCGGTCGAGGGCGCGCTGATGTGGTTTGACCAGATGGCCATTCCGGTTGATGCGCCGAACCCGTCGGGGGCCCATAAGTTCCTGAATTTCATCATGGATGCCCAGAATATGGCGGCGGCTTCGAACTATGTTTACTACGCCAACGGCAACCTTGCCTCGCAGCAGTACCTGAACGAGGACGTGATCGGCGATCCGGCGATTTATCCCGACGCGGAGACGCTGAAGAAGCTGTACACGACATCGCCCTATGATGCGCGCGTTCAGCGCGTTGTCACCCGGCTTTGGACCAAGATCAAATCGGGCACCTGATCTGATATATCGTCAAAAGGCACGGCGCAGGGGTCTGCGCCGTGCCTATCCTTATCTTCGCGATTTCCGCGCGGGCGACAAAGAGGTTTAGATGGGGCAGTCGAACGGTAAGCAGGTTTTCGCACCATGGGAGAACCCCGAAGAAAAGCCCATCATCCGCTTTGGCGGTGTGACCAAGCGCTTTGGTGACTTCACGGCGATCGATGACCTGACACTGGATATCTACGCGCGCGAGTTTTTCGCGCTTCTGGGGCCGTCGGGCTGTGGCAAGACGACCCTGATGCGGATGCTGGCGGGTTTTGAAAGCCCGAGCGCGGGCACGATAGAGCTTGATGGCAAGGATATCGCCGCCGTGCCGCCCAACAAGCGCGCGGTGAACATGATGTTCCAGTCCTACGCGCTGTTTCCGCATCTTAGCGTTTATGAAAACATCGCTTTTGGCCTCAAACGGTCATCCATGCCCAAGGCCGACGTAGACGGGCGCGTTGGTGAGATGCTGCGGCTGACGCGGCTTGAGGCTTTTGCGCGGCGAAAGCCGCACCAGATATCGGGCGGCCAGCGCCAGCGCGTGGCGCTTGCGCGCTCGCTGGCAAAGGCGCCAAAACTGCTTTTGCTGGATGAGCCGATGGGCGCGTTGGACAAAAAGCTGCGGCAGGACACGCAGTTTGAGCTGATGGACATTCAGGAAAAGACCGGCACAACCTTTGTGATCGTCACCCACGATCAGGAAGAGGCGATGACAGTGGCCTCTCGCGTGGCGGTCATGGATCACGGGCGCATCGTGCAGGTGGCCACGCCCGACCGAATTTACGAGATGCCAAACTCTGTCTATGTCGCTGATTTCATTGGGGATGTGAATATCATCAAGGGCAATGCCAAACGTCTGGACGAGGCAAAGACCGAAGTGCATTGGGCCGAGGGGCAGGCGCCTTTCCTAGGCACGACAAACAGCGAAGTTCAAAGCGGGGCGGCATGTTTCTTTGCAATCCGTCCCGAGAAGGTTGCGATAACCATGGACCGGCCCAAAAGCGCGGCCAACGCGGTGTCCGGCAAGGTTCTGGATATCGCCTATCTTGGGAACATCTCGACCTATCACGTCAAGCTTGCGACGGGAGAGATATTCAAGGCGCAGATGGCGAACGACCGGCGCATCGCGCGGCGTAGCTTTACCTGGGACGACAAGGTGTGGCTGTCCTGGACAGACACCGCCGGCGTCATTCTGGCGCGATAGGGCGGCGCGATCATGAACCTTCGCCGCATATTCCTGATCCTCGTTCCCTACCTGTGGCTTCTTGCGCTTTTCCTTGTGCCCTTTGGCATTGTTCTGAAAATCGCGCTGTCGGACATCGCGCTTGCCATCCCGCCCTATGCGCCGACGCTTGACATCACGGCGGGCTGGGAGGGGATCAAAAGGTTCTTTGCTGGCCTTGATTTTGAGAACTTCGTCTTTCTGACGCAGGATGACCTTTACTGGCGCGCCTATCTTTCAAGTGTCGTGATTGCGACCGTTTCAACCATTGCCACGCTGATTGTCGGCTATCCCATCGCCTATGGCATGGCCTGCGCGCCGCGCCACTGGCAGCCGATGCTGGTCATGCTGATCATTCTGCCGTTCTGGACCAGTTTCCTGATCCGGGTCTATTCGTGGATCGGCATTCTTAGCCAGGAAGGTTACCTCAATCAGCTTTTGCTGTGGTCGGGGCTGATCAATGAGCCGCTGATGATCATCAACACCAACTGGGCGGTCTATATCGGCATCGTCTACACCTATCTGCCCTTCATGGTGCTTCCGATCTACGCGACGCTTGAGAAACTGGATGGCTCGCTTTTGGAGGCGGCAGAGGATCTTGGATGCTCGCGCAGTTCCGCCTTTTGGCTGGTGACCGTTCCCCTGTCGCGCCCCGGCATCATTGCAGGAAGCTTTCTTGTCTTCATCCCGGCCTTGGGCGAATTTGTCATCCCCTCGCTTTTGGGCGGGTCCAAAACGCTGATGATCGGCAAGGTGCTTTGGGAAGAGTTCTTTTCGAACAGGGACTGGCCGGTTGCATCAACCGTGGCGATCATCCTTTTGTTAATACTGATCATTCCGATCATCCTCTTTCAGCGAAATGAGCAGAAACAAAGGGAGGCAGACCAATGACGGGCCGGTTTTCCTGGTTCAACATCACCGCGCTGACGCTGGGGTTTGCCTTTCTTTACCTGCCGATGCTGATCCTGATCGTCTATAGCTTTAACGAGTCGCGGCTGGTGACCGTCTGGGCAGGGTTTTCGACCAAGTGGTATGTGTCCCTGATGGGCAATGACGCCTTTCTGGATGCGGCATGGGTCACGCTGAAGGTGGCGGTGATGTCATCGACACTGGCGACGGTACTGGGCACGATGGCGGCCTATGTGATGGTGCGCAGCGGGCGGTTTCTGGGCCGGACGCTTTTCTCGGGGATGATCTATGCCCCGCTGGTGATGCCAGAGGTCATAACCGGTCTGTCGCTTTTGCTGTTCTTCATTGCGATCGGCCTGGACCGGGGCGTGGTGACCATCGTTCTTGCCCATACCACCTTTGCTATGTGCTATGTTTCGGTCGTGGTTTCCGCGCGGCTGGTCAGCTTTGACCGGCAATTGGAAGAGGCGGCGCTGGATCTTGGCTGTACGCCCTTTGACGCCTTCAAAAGCGTGACGCTGCCGATCATCGCGCCTGCGGTCATTGCGGGCTGGCTTTTGGCCTTTACCCTGTCGCTGGACGATCTTGTGATTGCCTCTTTCACTTCGGGGCCGTCCTCTACCACCCTGCCGATCAAGATATTCAGTGCCGTGCGTCTGGGCGTGAGCCCCGAAATCAACGCGCTTTCGACAATCATGATAGCGATCGTCACCCTTGGCGTGATAGTGGCTTCGCTGATCTCCAAGCGCGCGATTGTGCGCCAGCAAGAAGATGAACAGAAAGCGCTACAGAAATGAACGATTTTGAGGCCGAGTACCGGGCCTTTTGTGAAACGCATGGAACGCCCGACCGCATAGAGCTGATGCTATGTGACATCAACGCCGTGCTGCGCGGCAAATGGTTGCCGGGTGATCAGGTAACAAAGCTGGTTTCGGGCGGCGTGCGCCTGCCGATGTCGACCTATGCGCCCAATATTCTGGGGCTTGAGGTTGAAGAGACGGGCCTTGGCATTCTTGTCGGTGATCCTGACGGGCGCATCGTGCCGGTTGCCGGAACGCTGAAACCGGTGCCTTGGGCGGCGGGCAACGTGGCGCAGGTGCTGGTCGAGATGGTCGATGAAGACGGCGAGATCAGCCATCTGTCAACGCGCCGGCAGCTTTCGAACGCGCTTGCGCTGTTTGGGGCCGAAGGGCTGCGCCCGGTGGTTGCGACAGAGCTTGAGTTCTACATCGTCAAAAAGCGCGATGATGCCTCGGATGCGCCGTCGCCGCCCGATGGGCTTCCGGATGCGCAGAATTATGACCTTGAGGTTCTAAGTCAGTCCGAAGCGATCCTGACCGAGATCCTTGATGCCGCGCAGGCGCAGGGGCTGGCGACCGACACGCTGATTGCCGAATACGGGCCGGGTCAGTTCGAAGTGAACTTTCACCATACCGATGATGTCCTGATGGCCGCCGATACGGCGCTTATGTTCAAGCGTCTTGTGATCGGGATTGTCGCCAACCACGGGATGGAAGCCACGTTCATGGCCAAACCCTATGCCGAAGAGCCGGGCAGCGGAATGCATGTGCATGCATCCGTGCTGGACGAGGCGGGGCACAACATCTTCAGTTCGGTCACCGAAGACGAGGTTGCGCCGCGCCTGAAGGCGGCGGTCGGCGGGGTTCTTGCCACGATGCGTGATATGCAGGCGATCTTTGCCCCGCATATGAATTCCTACCGGCGTTTTCAGCCCAACAGCTTTGCGCCATCGGCGCCGGACTGGGGGCTTGATCACCGCGGGGCGGGGGTGCGTCTGCCCGAGGTGAACGGGCCGGGCGCGCGCCTTGAACACCGCATCAGCGGCGCGGATGTGAACCCCTATCTGGTTGTTGCCGCGATTTTGGGCGGCATTCACCATGGACTTCACAATGATGTTGATCTGCCGCCGCCGCTGGATGACGACAACACATTCGAGGTTGAGCCGCTAAGCCATGACTGGACCACTGCGGTGACACGCTTTGAAGCCTCTGAATTCGCAGCCCAGCTTTTTGGCAAGGATTACAGGCGCATCTACGCCGCCGTTCGCCACGATGAGATCAAGGAACTGGCCTCTATCATCACGGCGGTCGAGTATCGCTATTACCTAAGCCGGCTTTAGAGGCGTCCGGCCGGCACGCGATTGGCGGCATGTGCAGTGGCGGCAAATCGCCCGCGCCTGCGAATAGGCTGTTCCCTTGTCGCCCCGGTCTTGCTAATCGCTTGCCACAGCTTGCGCCGCCGGCGCTTTCGGCATCAACGAAAAAGCCCAGCCATACGGTTTATCGAGTTGAATTGTCCGGACCCGACCAATAGAAAACCGACTACATAACAACAAAAAGCGACGTGATCCTTTATGACGATGATGGGAACCTTCATTAAGCCGATGCACCCCGAGGGCATCCGCTTTGTTGCGATCTTTGCAGCGATAACACTGGTCCTCTTCTGGATTGCGGGCTTTCTTGGATGGATCGGCGTCGGCCTGACGGTCTGGTGCTACTACTTCTTTCGCGATCCCAAGCGGACCACGCCAACCCGCGAGGGGCTGATCGTCAGCCCGGCGGATGGCATCGTGTCCCTGATCGAACCTGCCGTTCCTCCGGCAGAGCTTGGGATGGCGGATGCTGAACTGACGCGCGTCAGCGTCTTCATGAATGTCTTTAACTGCCACGTGAACCGCATGCCGATTGGCGGCAAGATCGCGGCGATTGCCTATCGGCCCGGCAAGTTCTTTAACGCCTCGCTGGACAAGGCCAGTTCCGACAACGAACGCAACAGCCTTGCGATCGAGATCGAGGATGGTCGCCAGATCGCGGTTGTTCAGATCGCGGGTCTTGTTGCCCGGCGCATTGTCTGTTTCGTGGAAGAGGGCGCAAAGCTGGACACCGGAGAGCGTTTCGGACTTATCCGCTTTGGCTCGCGCCTTGATGTCTATCTGCCCGACGGGGTCGAACCGATGGTGTCGGTTGGCCAGACGATGGTGGCAGGCGAAACCGTGCTGGCCGATCTGACAAGCAAGGAACAAAGACGCAGCGGGCGGACAGGCTGACCGATGGCCGAGCGCATTCGTCTTAAAAAGTCGGAAATGCCGATCGTCCATCTGCTTCCGAACCTTATAACGATTGCAGCGATCTGCGCCGGTCTGACGGCCATTCGATTTGCCTTTGAGGGCGATTATGAACGTGCGGTGCGGCTTATCCTTCTGGCCTGTGTCCTTGATGGGATCGATGGGCGGCTTGCGCGGCTGCTAAAGTGTCAAAGCCCGATGGGGGCCGAACTGGATTCGCTGGCCGATTTCGTCAACTTCGGCGTCGCCCCGGCCTTTATCATTTACATGTGGACCTTTCAGGAAGTGAACGGCTTTGGCTGGATCGCGATCCTGATCTACGTGATCTGCTGTGTCATCCGCCTTGCGCGTTTCAACGTCGATGCCAAGTCAGACGCAGAAGACAAAAGCGATCCCAACTACTTTGTCGGTGTACCTTCGCCTGCGGGCGCCCTTTTGGTCATGCTGCCGATGTTCGTTTCCTTCATTTTCGGCGGCTCCCACTTTCTTTGGCCCGAAGCGATGGCGCTTTACATGGTCGGGATCGGCGGGCTGATGATCAGCCGAATTCCCACGTATTCTTTCAAGATGATGGCCGTCTCGCGCGAGAACGTTAAGTACTTGCTGGTCGGCTTTGTGTTCCTTGTGGCGGCGTTGCTGACCTACTTGTGGACCACCCTTTTGATCCTTGATCTGGCCTATATCGGCGGCGTCATCTGGGCGCGCAAAAAGGCCAAGGTCCCCGTTTCAAACAAGGCATAGGCTCATGGATATCAAAGCTGTCAAAACCTCATATGCCCGCTGGGCGCCCGTATATGATGCAACATTTGGAGCTTTGACAAACGTAGGGCGACGCCGGACGGTCGGCTATATCAATGACCACGGCCCAAAGGTTCTGGAAGTGGGCGTTGGGACGGGCCTGTCGCTGCGCCACTACAAATCAGGCATGAAGGTTACGGGCATCGACGCAAGCCAGCAGATGCTGAAGAAGGCCCGCGCCAAGGTTACCGAACACGATTTGACCCATGTCGAGGATCTGGCCTTTATGGACGCCCGCGATCTGCAGTTTCCCGACGGGCACTTCGACGTCGTCACCGCGATGCACATCATGTCCGTGGTGCCAGAGCCTGAGCAGGTGCTGTCAGAGATGGCGCGCGTCTGCAAGCCGGGCGGAAAGGTCGTCATCACCAACCATTTCGCGCGCGAGAAGGGTATATTGGCGGTGGTAGAGCGTATCTCAGCGCCGTTTTCCAACATTCTTGGCTGGCATTCGGACTTTGAGATAGAGCGTGTTCTGGGTGAGCCCAGCCTGACGCTGAAAGAAGAGCGTGCCTTGCCGCCCAGCGGGATGATGACTTTCCTTGTGTTCGAAAAGAACCGCCTGAACTAAGGCCTGCGCCGTCAAAGTCTGCGGGCAAACAGCCAGCTTAGCGCCGTCATGACGCTTGCCGTGGCAAGGACAGCTGCAAGCCCCCCAAGCTGATAGCTGAGGCCGGACAAAAGGGTGCCCAAAAGGCGCCCGGCGGCGTTGGCCATATAATAGAACCCCACATCCATCGACACGCGGCGCGCATCGGTAAAGGCCAGGATCAGGTAGGAATGAAGCGAAGAGTTGACCGCAAAGACCGCGCCAAAGGCCAAAAGCCCGGTAACCAGCGTGGCTGTTAGCCAAAGGGTTGGCGCGGGCGCCAGCCATGCGGCGGCGGTCAGGGCAAGCGGGATCACCGAAAGGGCCGCGACCCAGAAACGCGCAAGTGCCGCCAGCTCTGCGGTTGAACGGTCCTTGGCGCGCAGGATTGCGGGCGCTGCGGCCTGAACCGCGCCGTAAAGAACGATCCAAAGCGCCATGAACCCGCCGATCAGGAAGAACGCCTGCCGGTCCCCTTCAGGGGTGCCGTTGGACAGGACGGCGTAGAAATAGACCGGGATGCCGACCACGAACCATGTATCGCGGGCGCCGAACAGAAAGACCCGCGCAAGGCTAAGCCGGTTGATGGCGGGCTTTGTCGAAAAGACCTCACTGAACTTGGCCGATTTCCGCGCGGTGGGCAGGCCGGTTGGCATGCCCCAGATCACCGCGATCAGAACCAGCGTCAGCGCGGCGGCCATGGCCACAACCGCCGCCGTAAAGCCCAGCGTCGCCAAAAGCGCCGCGCCAACCAGAAAGCCCAGCCCCTTGATCGCGTTCTTTGATCCCGTCAGGGCCGCTACCCAGCGGAAAAGCCCATACGCACCTTCGGGCGCCAAAAGTTTGACGGCCGATTTGGCGCTCATCTTGGTCAGGTCCTTGGCGACGCCCGATGCGCCCTGAACCGCCATCACGTAAGCCACCGACATTGCGACGCCCCAAGCGGGGTTCAGCGCCACCAGCGCGCAAAGCGCCGCGATCTGTAGGGCAAGGCCCGCATACAGCGTGATGGCAAGGCCGAACCGGGCGCCGATCCAGCCGGCGTATAGGTTGGTCACCATCCCCGCGAATTCGTAAAGCAGGAAAAGATAGGCCAGTTGGACGGGTGAGAACCCAAGCCCGTGAAAGTGCAAAAGCACCAGCATTCTAAGGGCGCCATCGCCCAGCATGAACGCCCAATAGGCGGCCGTTACTGCAACGTAAGCGGCGACCGGGCGGGACGGTGGCGCAGGGTTCATAACCGCCCGCCCACCATCTTTGCGACATCGATCAGCCGGTGGGCATAGCCCCATTCGTTGTCGTACCAGGCAAAGACCTTAACTTGCGTGCTTGCCACGACCATGGTTGAGGGCGCGTCGATGATGGCCGAGCGCGGATCGTTGGTATAATCGGCCGAAACAAGGGGCCGCTCTTCATAGCCAAGGATCCCGGCAAGCGGGCCCTCGGCGGCCGCCTTGAAAAACGCGTTGACCTCTTCTGGGGATGTTGCGCGCTCAACCTCGAACACACAGTCGGTCAGTGAGGCGTTCAAAAGGGGCACGCGCACCGCATGGCCGTTCAGTTTGCCGGTAAGCTCTGGGTAGATCAGCGTGATCGCAGTGGCCGAGCCTGTGGTTGTCGGGATCAGAGAGTTCAGCGCCGAGCGTGAGCGGCGCAAATCCTTGCCCGGACGGTCTACGATGGTCTGGGTGTTGGTCACGTCGTGGATGGTGGTGATCGATCCGTGGCGAATTCCGATAGCGTCGTGCAGGACCTTGACCACTGGGGCCAGACAGTTGGTGGTACAACTGGCGGCGGTGATGATGTCATGACGCTCAGGATCATAAATGTCGTGGTTCACGCCCATGACGATATTGGCGGCGGCGGCGTCCTTTACGGGGGCTGACACGACCACCTTTTGGACGCCTGCCTCGAAGTAGGGCGCCAGCGCCGCGCGGCTGCGAAAGGCGCCGGTGCAGTCGATGACAACATCGACCCCATCCAGCGGAAGCTCGGCTATCGCGCGGGTTTTGCAGGTTTTGATCTCTTTTCCATCGATCCTGATCGCCGATGCCGTGGCTTCAAATCTGGCAGGCCAGCGGCCATGAACCGTGTCGAACTCAAGAAGATGCGCGTGCAAAGCCGGATCGCCCGCGCTGTCGTTGACAAAGGCGATCTCTGCGCCGCTTTCGATAAGGGGGCGCAGGGCAAGTTTGCCCATCCGGCCAAGGCCGTTCACTGCATAGGTGGTCATTGTTCTTTCCCGGTGGTGCTTGCGATGGCGTCCAGCCGCTGCTGCAGGGCAGAGCGGGTCAGCGTTTCAAAGGGCAGGGCGCAGAATGCGGATATTCGGTTGGCCAATGCGCCATAGGTTTCCTGAAAGGCAAGCTTTTGCTCGGCAAGGGTTCCGGCGGCGCGTGCCGGATCGGGGGTGCCCCAGTGGCCGGTAAAGGGCGCGCCGGGCCATGGCGCGCATTCTTCGTTCGCGGCGCGGTCGCAGACGGTGAAGACAAAGTCGAGATGAGGCGCATCGGCCCCCTGAAACTGCGCCAGCGGCTTGGATGTCAGGGCAGAGGTGTCGTACCCCTTGCCGGACAAAAGGCGCAGCGCCTCTGCATTGGGCGCGGTTGCCGGCGCGGTGCCGGCCGAATAGGCCTTGAAACGGCCGTTCGATAGCTTGCCCATGATTGCTTCGGCCATGATCGAGCGCGCAGAATTGCCCGTACACAGGAAGAGAACGTTCAAAACCCGGCCCGGCTTGCCCGATGCTGCCGGGAGAGGCGCGATCAGAGAGGTCGGGCAAAGGTCGGGGCGGCCGCGGCAGCAATCTTCGAAAAGGTCCGAAACCATCTCGCGCGCACCCTCCAGCGCGGCGCGGTAGAAAAGCGCCGTCGCCTGCCGCCTTTGGTGGATAAGGCCTGCCTTGTTGAGGGCGGCAAGATAGTTTGAAGCGGTGCTGGGCTTGAGATCCAGCGCGCGCAGGATATCACCTGCCGACAGCTCATCAGGGAAGCGGCGCATCAACAGCCGAAAGATCGACATCCGAGCCGGATGGCTAAGAACGGACAGGCGGTCTGTAAGTAATGATTCCATAATTCATGAATAACCGAATTATGAGGTATGGCAAGTCCGTTTTCGCGGCCTTTGCGCGGCTACTGATAGTTTTGCGGGATCAGACCACCCTTGTGCAGTTTTGCCGTCGGCTCGACATGGATCGTGGTTTGCGCGCCGGGGAAGGCATCGGCCAGCGCGCGTTCGATCCGGTCGCAGATGTCATGCGATGTTGCCACGGTCATCTCGCTTTCGACGACAAGGTGAAACTCGATGAACAGGGCGCGGCCAGAGCGGCGTGTCTTGATGTCATGGGCCTGCAAAGCTTCGCCCGCCGTGGCGCCGATGATCGCGCTTATCCGCTCTCTGTCCTGCGGTTTGGCGGCGCCATCCATCAGGCCGTTGACCGAACCCGATATCACGCGCCAGCCTTCAAGCAGGATGTTGATGGCCACCAGAACCGCCAAAAGCGGGTCAAGAATATGCAGCCCCGTAACCTGCGCCAGTATCAGGCCCGCCAGAACGCCGACCGTTGTCCAGACATCCGTCAACAGGTGGCGGCCGCTGGCATCCAGCGCGGGCGAGCGGCGGGCGCGGCCTGCGCGCAGAAGGACAAAGGCCCAGACGCCGTTCAAAAGCGCGGCAAGGATGCTGACCGACAGACCGGCGGTTGTCATCTCGAAGATAGAGGTGGTCCAGAAACTGATGAAGGCCGCGCGCAGGATCAAAAGCGCGGCCAGCACGATCAGAACGCCCTCGGCAACGGCCGACAGGTATTCGGCCTTGTGATGTCCAAAGGGGTGGCCGGTGTCGGGGGGGCGGCTGGCAAGCCTTACGGCAAACCAGGCCAGCGCCGCGGCCCCGACGTTGACCACGGATTCAAGCGCATCGGAATAAAGCGCAACCGATCCGGTCAGGCGCCATGCAAGCACCTTGAGCGCAAGGATCACGACGGCAACAATAAGCGTCAGGATCGCGAGGTTCTGGATTTTGATCTCTTGCTGCATGGATTGTCCGGCGTACGTGCGATGGCCTTGGTCTACCTGATCAGTCATTTTCAGGTTTTTGGCGCGCGCTCAACCGGCCTTGTGATTTTTCGTCGCCATTGTTGCCAGAGAGGTTCTTGACGATGGTGCCGGGTTGAAATACCAGACTAATTCTTCGAGCGGGTATGGTGAAATGGTATCATAAGAGCCTTCCAAGCTTAAGGTGCGGGTTCGATTCCCGCTACCCGCTCCAGCATTTCCCTTGAATTGACGTAAGGTTTGCGACCCGGTCATTTCCGCGCGTCGGGGCCGGGCGGACTTGTAGAGCAGGCGCCGGTTGGTTAATTGCCATTGAACGGCAGGGAAGGGATCATACATGGCGAACGCGCCCGCGCAGGACGAAGACCGTGAACGGTCCAAGAAAGTTGGGTCGCTTGCGTCCCTCTGGCCCTTCGTAACGCCCTATTGGCGAATGCTGATGATGGCCAGTGTCGCGCTGGTCTTTACCGCGGCCCTGTCGCTGATCCTTCCAATTGCCGTGCGCAAGGTCATCGACGGCTTTGGGCAGGTTGAACTTCTTGACAGCTACTTTGCCGCCGCGATGGGCATTGCCTTTCTTTTGGCGGTCGGCAGCGGCGTGCGCTACTACCTAGTCACGCGGCTGGGCGAACGTGTTGTTGCAGATATTCGCAAGGCCGTGTTCGAACGCGTGATTTCGATGAGCCCTGCTTTTTTCGAAAAGATCATGACGGGCGAAGTTCTTAGCCGGATCACCACCGACACCACGCTTGTTCAAAGTGTCATCGGCTCTTCTGTGTCCATCGCCCTGCGCAATACGCTGATGCTGATCGGCGGTTTGGGGTTGATGCTTTATACATCGCCCAAACTGACCGGTCTGGCGCTTTTGCTGGTGCCTGCCGTGATCGTGCCGATCCTTGTTCTGGGCCGGCGCCTGCGGCGTCTGAGCCGCGAGAACCAGGATCTGATCGCGGCAAGTTCGGGCAATGCGGGCGAAGCTTTGAGCGCCGTGCAGACGGTTCAGTCCTTTACCCATGAGGTGGAAAGCCGCGAGACGTTCAACGAGGTGACCGAACAGTCCTTTGGTTCGGCCATGCGGCGCACCGGCGCCCGGGCGCTGATGACCACGATCGTGATATTCCTGATCTTCTCGGGCATCGTCGGCGTTCTGTGGATTGGTGCGCGGGATGTTCAGTCGGGCCTGATGTCGATCGGTCAACTGGCCCAGTTCCTGATCTACGCGATCATGGTCGCAGGGTCGGTATCCTTCCTGTCCGAGGTCTGGGGGGAGCTTCAGCGCGCGGCAGGGGCGACCGAACGCCTTGTTGAGCTGCTGCAATCGGTCGATACGGTTCAGGACCCGGCAGAGGCGCGCCAGCTAGCTGCGCCGGTCAAGGGCAAGATCACATTTGAAAACGTTCGCTTCCACTATCCGGCGCGGCCTGAAACGGCGGCGATGCAGGGCGTGAACTTTACCATCAAGGCGGGTGAGACCGTGGCCCTTGTCGGCCCTTCGGGGGCTGGCAAGACGACGGTTCTGCAGTTGCTTCAGCGGTTTTATGACCCTGATGAGGGATCGGTACAGCTTGACGGCGTCGATCTGCGGGAAATGAACCGGGGCGAGTTTCGCCGCGCATTGGCTATGGTGCCGCAGGACCCGGTCATCTTTGCCGCCTCGGCGCGCGAAAACATCAGGTTTGGCCGGCCCGAAGCATCGGACGCCGAGGTTGAAGCGGCCGCAAAGGCGGCAGCGGCCGACACCTTCCTTTCCGCCCTGCCGCAGGGCTATGACTCCTATGTGGGTGAGCGCGGCGTGATGCTGTCCGGTGGCCAGAAACAGCGGATCGCCATTGCCCGCGCAATCCTGCGCGATGCGCCGGTCCTTTTGCTGGACGAGGCGACATCGGCGCTGGACGCTGAAAGCGAACATGCGGTGCAAAAGGCCGTTGAGGCGATGGCAAAAGAGCGCACGACGCTGATCGTTGCGCACCGGCTGGCCACCGTCAAACGGGCCGACCGCATTCTGGTCTTCGAAGGCGGAAAGATCGTCGCCGAAGGCTCTCATAGCGCGCTGGTAGAGCAGGGCGGCCTTTATGCGCGGCTTGCCAAACTGCAATTTACCGAAGGGCTTCAGCCCGCCTGAGGCCCCAATTGGTCGTCTTACGTTGCGTTTCGCGGCTGTGACAGGCTTGCGCGGCGAAAGCTTTGCCCGCATTTTCATCCCAGCGAAGCCCGTTGAAAGGGCCGTTAGGGAGGAAGTGCAATATGAGAGAATTCGGCTCGATCGCTGACCGCGATGCCATTACGAACGAGATGCCATGGGCTGATCGCAAGGTTCCGGTAACCGTCTATCAAATGCTGGCCAATACGGCCCGGGAACACGGGGACCGCCCGGCGATCTCTTTTCAGATCACCTCGGGGCCGAAGGACAAGGCTGAAACGCTGACATGGTCCGCCTTTCACGACCGCACCGTGCAGGCCGCGAACCTCTTTCGCTCGCTCGGCGTGGGTGAAAACGATGTCGTGGCCTATATGCTTCCGATCTGTAACGAGGCTGCGATCACGTTGATCGGGGGGATGACCGCGGGCATCGCCAACCCGGTGAACCCGCTTTTGGATGCCGAACAGATCGGCGCGATCCTGCGCGAGACAAAGGCCAAGGTGCTTGTCACGCTCAAAGGGTTCCCCAAGACCGATCTTCCCCAGAAGGCGGCAGAGGCCGTGGCCCTTGCCCCTTGCGTCGAGACGGTGCTTGAGGTTGATCTCAACCACTACCTTTCTCCGCCCAAAAGCTGGATCGTGCCGCTGATCCGGCCCAAGTTCGAGGTGTCGCACAAGGCAAAGGTCATGAGCTTTGCCGATGAGCTTGACCGCCAGCCCACCACGCTAAGCTTTGATGAAGATCCAAAGGACCGCGTTGGCGCCTATTTCCATACCGGCGGGACGACCGGCATGCCGAAAGTGGCGCAGCACAAGATGTCTGGCATGGTCTATAACGGCTGGCTTGGCGGCACGATGCTGTTCACCAACAAGGACGTGGTGATCTGCCCCTTGCCGCTGTTTCACGTCTTTGCCTGCCACGTGATCCTGATGGCGATGATCAATTCAGGCGCCCATGTCGTCTTTCCAACGCCGCAGGGCTATCGCGGCGACGGCGTGTTCGACAACTTCTGGAAACTTATCGAGCGTTGGGGCGTGACCTTTGTCATCACCGTGCCCACGGCGATCGCGGCCCTGATGCAGCGCCCGGTCAATGCCGATGTCTCTACGGTCAAAACGGCCTTTTCGGGATCGGCGCCGCTTCCTGTCGAGCTGTTCAAAAAGTTCGAAAAGGCGACAGGCGTCGAGATCATCGAAGGTTACGGGCTTACCGAAGCCACCTGCCTTGTTTCGATGAACCCTGTAACCGGGGCCAAGAAGGTCGGCTCGATCGGTATACCTTTCCCTTACTGCGACGTGCGCATCCTTGACTGCGCCGCCGATGGCAAGGTGAAGAAGGACTGCGGCGTTGATGAGATCGGTGAGATCTGCATATCGAACCCCGGTATCTACGCAGGTAACACCTATACCGAGGCGGCAAAGAACAAGGGGCTTTTCGCCGACAAGAAGTTTTTGCGCACCGGCGATCTGGGCCGCATCGATGCAGATGGCTACCTTTGGATCACGGGCCGCGCGAAGGATCTCATCATTCGCGGCGGACACAACATTGATCCTGCCGAGATCGAAGAGGCGCTTGCCGGTCACGAAGCGGTGGCGTTTGTCGGCGCCATCGGACAGCCCGATGCCCACTCTGGCGAAATCCCATGCGCCTATGTCGAGCTTGTCGAGGGCGCAGATGTCACCAGCGCGGAATTGTTGGATTATGCAAACTCTCACGTCAAAGAGAGGGCTGCACAGCCAAAGTATGTTGAAATTTTGAAAGAACTGCCCAAGACGGCGGTGGGCAAGGTCTTTAAACCGGACCTGCGCAGGATGGCGATTACGCGTATCTATGATGCTGCGCTTGCGGATGCGGGCGTAGCGGCAAAAGTGGCGTCGGTGATCGAGGACAAAAAGCGCGGCCTGGTTGCCCAGCTTGCCAAGACGGGCGATGTCGACGACGCAAGCGTAACGCGCGTTCTGGGCGAATTCACCCGCCCGTGGGAATGGGCCGAAAGCTGACGCAAAGCTGCTGACACAAGCCAACGCAACGGCCCGCCGGACAACCCGCGCGGGCCTTTTCCTTTTTCAAAGCCGATAGCCGTAAATGGGGGATGTCGGGTCCTGGGCGCAAACGGCTAGGCCTCGCCCGGGTCAGTTGGGCCGGTTTGCGGCCCGGATCAGGCCCTTGCCCCGGCGAAATCCAGCGTGGCAAGAAAACCGTCCGGTCGCCCCGGCGCGGGGGAGGTAAGGATAAGCTTGCCGCCGCAGTCGCGCATGATCGTGTTCACAATGGCAAGGCCAAGCCCCGTGCCGCGGGTTCCGTCGTGGGCGCGCACGAACCTTTCGGTCAGGCGTTTCAGAAGGTCCGGCGATACCGGCGGGCACCTGTTTTCAATGCTTATGCGGTCTGCGCCCACCTCGATGATGACCGGCGTCTCTGGCGCTGAGTAACGCAAGGCATTCTGCAAGAGGTTGCGCAGGGCGATGGCAAGCGCATCGGGCGTAATGTAGGGGCAGGGTTCAGCGCCCGGGGCGCGGGTTAGTTTGATGCGGTCCCGCGCTTGGCGAAACGCGCTTTCATCCAGCACTAGGTTCAGGATCGGCAATAGCTTTGTAGGCTCTGATGCAAGGGCAAAGCCCGCTTCCAGCCGCGCAATCTGAAGCAGGTTTTCGGCAAGCGCTGCGAGGTTTCGCAGCGACTTTTCCGTTTCTTTTACGTGCTTTATATGCTCCGGCTGGTGAAGCTGCGAGGCCAGAACCTGAACCTGCGCCAAGGCCCCGGCGATGGGCGTGCGAAGCTCATGCGCGCTTTCGGCGGCAAAGCTGCGTTCGGTTTCAAGCGCACCTTTGAGGCGGGACAAAAGATCTTCGGCCTCGGCCACGATCGGCGCAAGCTCTCGCGGCTGCGGGCCAAGGCGGAAAGGTTCAAGATTGCGCCCGTGCCGCTTGGAGATGGCCCGGCCGAGATCCCATATCGGCCGCATTGCAGAGCGCACGATGACAACCACAAGGACCGCCAAAAGCGGGATAAGCGCGGCCAGTGGCAAAAGCATCGCCAGTATGCTTTCGCGCAGGACGCTTTGGCGCAAACCGTCACGTTCGCCGACGATGATGCGAAAGCGGCTGATCGGATCGGTCAGGGCAAAGGTGTAATTTCCGCGCTGCAGGGAAATGCCATCGGGCACCGCGCTGGCGGCGGGCATCTCGGCGTTGGGGTTGCTGGTCAAAAGGACCACGCCCTGGGGGCCGATGACGCGATAGCTTAGGTCTGATCCGGCCTTGGCGATGCTGCCGATGACAAGAACATCGTTCGAAGGCTGGCGAAGATCGCCATCGCGAAGTTCATGTATTGCCAGCGGCAGCACGCGATATGCCGTCTGGCGCAGCGCATCGTCATAGCTGTCGCTAAGCTCGTGGCGCAGAACGATGGCCGCTACGATGACCGAGATCAGCCAAAGCATGCAGGCGCTGGCGGTCAGGGCGATGGCCAGCCGACGCGCGATAGAGCCGCGGTGCGTCATGCGCTGTCGATCCGGTAGCCAAGGCCGCGCACCGTCGTGATGAAATCGCGCCCCAGTTTCTTGCGGATCCGGCTGACAAAGACCTCGACCGCGTTGCTTTCGATCTCGGCGCCAAAGGCGTAAAGCCCATCTTCCAGCGTATCGCGTGAGACGATCGAGCCGCGTCTGCGCACCAGCGTGTCCAGAACCGCCCATTCGCGCGATGTCAGGCTGACGTCATGACCGGCGCGCGTGACGCTGTGGCGGCCAAGGTCAATCTCGACCGCGCCGATCACGGTGGTGGGCAGGGCAGAGCTTGCATAGCGGCGCGCAACCGCGGCCAGCCGCGCCGTCAGCTCGCCCAGATCAAAGGGTTTTACAAGATAATCGTCGGCGCCCGCATTAAGCCCGTCAATGCGCACCGCGACCTGATCTTGCGCCGTGGTGATGATGACCGGGGTCTTGTCATGGCGTTTGCGCAGCGCGCCCAGAAAATCCAACCCGCGCCCGTCCGGCAGCGAGAGATCCAAAAGAATGACGCCGTATTCGACAGTCCGGCAGGCGTCGCTTGCCTCATCCAGGCGCGTCACCCAGTCAACGCCGTGGCCCTGATGTTCGATGTGGCTGTGAATGGCAGAGCCCAGAACGTGGTCATCCTCAACCAGCAGAACCCGCATCGTGCCCCCCTTCGGGATACCCCTTTTGCGACTTACTAGGCCTTTCTGAACCCAAGCTGAACGTCTTTTTTGCCGCCGTTCAGGAAGCTGTCAGGCTGCCTGACCATATCGGGGTGGACGCAGCGCACCCAGCGCGCCCGCAAAAGGAGCTTTGGAATGAACTTTCTAGTACGACGCGTGACGACAGTTGCACTTGCCCTTACCTTCGCGGCCGGCCCGGCGCTGGCGCGCGAGATCACGATCGATGCGCATCTTAAACGCTTTTCGGGGCCGCGCGCCTATGCGGTGGTTTATCTCACAACGCCGGACGGAAGATATGACCGGACGCTGCGGCTTTACGGAATGGGCCAGTATCAGGCCGATTTGCGCGACTGGTTTCGCGGGGCGCGGCGCGCGGGCATCAACCTGCGCGGTGTGACCGGGGCAAGCGCCGGGTCGGGCGCGGATCTGAAGGTTAGCGTTGATATTGCGGACAACCTGATCGCTGCGGGGTATCAGGTGCGGGTCGACACCGCCCTTGAAGGATACGGCGCCTTTTCGCGCGATGCGGTGATCTCATTGGCCGATCCGGGCGCAGTGCGGGGAACGGCGCTTGTCGATACGCTTGATGTGGCCGTGAAATGAGTTTTCGCACGCTGCACCGGTGGGTGGGTCTGACGGCGGGGGTTTTGGGGCTTTTCATGGCGATCACGGGCATCATGATGTCTGTCGATCCGGCCGCCGAGGCCTTGCAGGCGGGAACTTTGGGCGCAGACCCGGGCATCAGCGCCGCCCAGCTTGCCGGTTCCATCACCTCCCAGATCAAGGGCGTGCAAGAGATACGCAAGTCGGCGAACAACAGCATCACCGTGCAATACAGCACCGGTGCGGGCACAGGCCAGATGGGGTTTGATCCCTATCGC
Source organism: Paracoccaceae bacterium (assembly GCA_030148005.1). GTDB lineage: Bacteria > Pseudomonadota > Alphaproteobacteria > Rhodobacterales > Rhodobacteraceae > JASBSV01. Next base: position 126,855 of record JASBUI010000040.1, read on the forward strand.
CTAAAACCCATTCCAGCCGCGCCGCGATCGAGTTTCTGGAGCTTTATAAAAGAGGCGCATCGCTCGCTCTTTCTGGGAAATGCCGGGCGCGCGATTGCGGGCGCGGCGGCGGCGGCGATGATCATTCTGTCGCTGACGGGTGTTTCGGTGATGGTGCGCCGGATGGGCGGCTGGGGCGCTTTGCTGCGCTCGCCGCACCGCCATGGCGCCCGGGCCCTGCATCTTGATGCGGGGCGGCTGGCCCTTGTTTTTCTGATGCTCCTGTCTGTCACGGGCATCTACATGACGCTTGCCAGCTTTGAAGTGGTGCCAACCAAATTCACGGCCCCGCCCGCGTTCCCCGCGGTCGATGCGACCCGCGCGCGCCTGCCAGTGGCGCAAGTTAGCGCCCTTGCCGATATCCCGTTCTCAGCGCTGCGCGATCTGGTGATGCCTTACCCGGACGATCCGACGGATGTTTACACGGTCACGACGGATGCTGGCACAGGGTATATTGATCCGACCACCGGCAAGATGGCGGGCTTTACCCAGAACGGGCTTGGCGCGCGGATTTATCAATGGGTCTATCTGCTTCACACCGGGCAGGGGGCATGGTGGCTGGGGATCATCCTTGGGCTGGGAATGCTTTTGGTGCCGGCGCTTGTCGTATCGGGTTTTCTTATGGCGATCAGGCGCCCGGCCAACCCAATGCGCGGGATAAAGACCGCATCGGCGCATTTTGCCGATACGGTGATCCTTGTGGGGTCCGAGGGCAAGACAACCTGGGGCTTTGCGGGCACTTTGGCCAAGGCGCTGATCGCGGCGGGCCACAAGGTGCATGCCGCGCCGATGAACGCGCTGGCCCATTCGTACCCGCATGCCCGCCACATCCTTGTTCTGACCTCAACCTACGGGCAGGGCGAGGCGCCATCGACCGCCTCGGGCTTTTTCAAACGGCTTGAGCGGTTCCGGTCGCTGCATGTGCCCTTCACGGTTCTGGGTTTTGGCGACAAGTCCTTTCGGGACTTTTGCAAGTTTGCCGAGGACGCCGAACGGGCGATGCTTGCGCGGGGCATGCACACCTTCATGGAACGCTTCAGCATTGACCGGGCCTCTGAACAGGCGTTTTCGGGCTGGGGCGCGGCGCTGCGCCAGCACTTTGCGGGCCTGCCCGATCTAGAGCATCACCCCAAGCGCCCCAAAACGACGAAAGTCAGGCTGAACGCCGCTAAAAGCTATGGCCAAGAGGTTCAGGCGCCGGTCAGTGTGCTGCGCTTTGGTGCGAGCGGGCGCAAGCTTCCGCGGCATGAGCCGGGGGATCTTTTGGGTGTCTATGTGCCCCAAAGCCGGGTGCCGCGGTTCTATTCGCTTGCCTCGTCAAGCCGCGACGGGGTGCTGGAGATTTGCGTGCGCAAACAGTTGGGGGGGCTTTGTTCAAGCCATCTGGCGGCAATGCGCCCGGGCGACAAGGTTGAGGTTTTCGTCAAGAAGAACCCCGGCTTCAAGCCGCGCAAGGGCAAAAGCCCGCTGATCCTGATCGGTGCGGGCGCGGGGATTGGCCCGCTTATGGGGTTCACCCGCGCCAACCGGCAAAAGCGCCCTGTGCACCTTTTCTGGGGCGGGCGCGATCCGGGGTCGGACTTTCTTTATCGCGATGACATCGACGAGATGCGTGATCGCGGTCAGCTTAGCGGCGTTCACACCATATTCTCGCGCGTGCCCGGGGGCGGCTATGTGCAAAAACGCCTGCTTGAGCGATCGGATGAGATTTGCGCGCTGGTGCGGGCGGGCGCGCAGATACTGGTCTGCGGCGGCATTCAGATGGGCAGCGAGGTGCGCGATGCCATCGATGCGGCGCTTCAGCCAGCGGGGCTTAGCGTGGCGCGCCTGCGGAAAGATCACAGGTACCTTGAAGATGTCTATTGATGAAGACAGCGGCATGGTGACCCTTGGCGGCCCGACCATGGGCACAAGGTATTCGGTGACGATCCCGGCGGCGCAACTGCAACGCGCCGATCAGGCCAACCTTGGCGCGCAGCTTCAGGCGGCCGTCGATCTGGTGGACGAACAGATGTCGCGCTGGATCGAAGGCTCTGATCTGAACCGGCTGAACCGGGCGGCGGTCGGGGCGGCGGTTGCGGTGCCCCAGCAGATGCGCGCGGTGCTGGCGGCGGCGCTTGTGATCGGGCGCGAAAGTGATGGGGCCTTTGATGTGGGCGTTTCCGGCAATGTCGCCTTTTGGGGCTTTGGGCCAGAGGCGGCAGCGCCCGCATGGGCACCTGCGCCGGGCCCCGCCAAATCCGCGCAAGGCGCGCTGATCATGTCGGCAGAGGCGGGCACGGTCACCAAGCTTTCGCCAGTGCAGGTTGATCTGTGCGGCATCGCCAAGGGCTATGGCGTTGATCTTCTGGCCGATGTTCTGGAGGCGGCGGGCCTGCGCCGCTACATGGCTTCGATCGATGGCGAGTTGCGGGTGTCGGGCAACAGTCAGGACAGCGGCAATTCAGGATGGGCGGTCGGGCTTGAACGGCCAGAGCCGGGCATCCGGCAGGTGGAATGCGTCTTGCATTGCACCGATCTTGGGCTGGCAACCTCTGGCGGGTACCGGCGCTTTCGCCATGACGGGCGGGGCCATGTGACCCATACGATCGACCCTGACAGCGGCCTGCCGCTTAGCGCAATCGGCTCTTCGGTGACGGTGGCGCATGAAAGCTGCGCCTTGGCGGATGCATGGGCAACGGCGCTTATGGTCATGGGGCCGGACAGGGGGATGGAGTTTGCGCGCCAAAAGGGGCTTCACGCGCTTTTTCTGACGCTTGATGAGGATGGTAAGGGCACCAAGCGGCGCGGCAGCGGGATCATGCGCCAGCTTTGCCCGCCGGATGGCCCCTGACTTGGCTGCAACAACCCCCAGCTTTTGCAATATTGGCAATTGCATATAGGCCCAAACTTCGATTCTATTGGGAATATGGCTTATAAGCCCGAATAAACGGGCAGGGCGAAACGGGCAGGTTCAGGCGGTTTGAGTATTCTTGCGATCACCTCTATGCGCAATGAGGGTCCTTATTGCGTTGAATGGGTTGCCCATCATCTGGCCGCCGGTTTCAGCAATTTTCTGATCTATTCCAACGATTGCGACGATGGCACCGATGCAATTCTTGGCCGGCTGGATCGGGCCGGGATCATCACCCATGTCCCATTTCAGCCAAGCGGCGAGAAGTCGATCCAGTGGCAGGTTCTCAAGGCGGTAGAGCGGCACGCCGCCTACAAAGGCGCCGACTGGGCGATGTTTTTCGACTGTGATGAGTTTGTGAACCTGCGCGCGCCTTATCAAAGCATTTCGGATGTCATCGCGGCGCTGCCGCCCGAGGCCGAGGCGATGGCGCTTCGCTGGCGGCTTTTCGGGAATGCGGGCCTTTTGGAGGCCCCGGGTGATCTGACGATCGCTGCCTACGACCGCGCCGCGCCCGAAGATGTGAACCTGCCGCTGGCGCATTTCTTCAAGACGCTGTTTCGCCCTGCCTCTTTCGCCAAGCCGGGCGTTCACCGCCCACGAGCCCGCAAGGATGCAGCGCCGATCTGGGTTGATGGAAGCGGTCAGCCACTGGGCCAAGGGTTTTCGCGCGCGCAGAAGAGGATCAACCTTTACGGCGTGCCGACCGCGTCCAAGCTGGTCCAGCTCAATCACTACTCGGTCCGCTCGGCCGAGGATTTCATGAACAAACGGGCGCGCGGGCTTCCCAACCACATGGATCGTGAGATCGGTCTTGGCTATTGGGTTGAGCGCAATTTCAATACGGTCAGTGACAGCAGTATCGCAGCGATGAAGCCCGCAACGCGCGCAGCAATGGACCGGCTTTTCGCCATTGAGGGGCTGGCAGAGGATCACGCAGCAGCAGTGGCCAGTCACCGGGCCCGTTTTGAAGAGGTCATGGAAGATCGCGGCGAGGTTCAGCTTTATTGGCACCTTGCCCTGTCGCCCGGAAGCGCGCCGCCTTCGCCCGAAGTGGCGCGGGCGCAGATCGCGCGGATAAGACAGGCGGGCCAGAACGATGGCTAAACGACAAAGCGATACCGTTGGGGTTTTCCTTCAGCGCCGCCTTGAGGCGCAGGCGAGCGGCGACATCACGCTTCTCAATTGCGTCGAGGCAGGCAGCGAGGTGATGCTTTTCTTCAAGGCCCATACGCCGCAGGACGATATCCGCCTTGGCGCAGAGCTTGAGGAAGTTGAGCGCAAAAGCATTGGCGAGGCGCCGTTCCTGCGTGCGCGGCGCATGAATTCCGCCGCTGGTGACCCGGTGCAGGTCCGTGTGTCCGGCGCTGACATCAAGGCGACGCCGGTCGCCGCCGAACCGGCGCTTTTTGAGGGGATGAACACCGGCCTTGCCGTTCGAAACGGCGAGACGGCAGAGGTCGTTCTTGACTGGCTGAACTATCACATCCGCCATCACGCGATGGACGGGGCGCTGATCGTCAATCGGGCCAAGCCGGGCACCGACAAGAAGTTTCTGCGCAAGCTGGAAGAGGGCGCGGCCAAGCTGGGCGGGCTAAAGCGGTTTGTGGTTCTGGATGCAGACGTTGCGCTGGGCCAGCCCGATCTGCCGCCCGAGGCGCATCCCTATAACGTGGTTGGCGCGCCGGGCAAGGACCGGATGAAGGGGCCGGGCCCTGATGCGTGGTCGGCGCCGCTGGGCGATGTTCTGATCTATGAACTGGTGCGGGCGCGTTTTTTAAGTGCGGCCCGCGCTGTGGCGAACATCGATGTCTTTGATCTTTTGGCGCGCGACGGGCGCGGCAACGTCTTTGACCGCGCTGTCAACTCGGCAACGGGATGCATCGCGCTTGAAGGCGTGCAGTGCTACCCATGGCGCGTTCGCAAGGGTGATGCGGCAGGTTTTGGCGATCATATCTGTGTCCCCTTTGACGCCGCCGGCGCGCGCAAACGCTGGTGCGTGGCGCCAAAGGTTGCGGGCGAGAATACCGTCTGGCGTCTGGTGCGGGTTGTGGGAACATCGCCCGGCCCCGATGAGGTTGCCGGTTTTCATCGCTACATGGCGCTGCGCCACCCCACCGGGTCAGTGTCCAAGATCGTCCCGAAGACAAGCCTGATCGAAAGCGAGACGCTTTTGGCAGAGGCGCGAGAGCTTTTCGGCCATGATCCGGTGCGCATGCCCGAAGAAAAGATGGAAAAGACCAGCGGCGGGCCGGTCAAGACCACCATAGTCACCACGATGAAGAACGAAGGGCCCTTTATCCTTGAGTGGATCGCCTATCACCGGATGATCGGGGTGACCGATTTTCTGGTCTACACCAACGATTGCACCGATGGCACCGACACGCTTTTGGAAGTTCTGCAGGACAAGGGCATCGTCCAGCATCGCGACAACCCGTTCAAGAACACCGACCTTAAACCTCAGCACGCTGCATTGCAGGCCGCGGAAAAAGAGCCGTCGATCAAAAAGGCCGACTGGCTGATCTGCATGGACGTTGATGAGTTCATTTCGATCAAGGCGGGCAATGGATATCTGGCCGATCTCTTCAAGGCGGTGGGCGATGCCAATATGATCGCCATCACTTGGCGTCTTTTCGGCAATAGCGATATTCACGAATTTCGCGATGGCCTGCTGATCGAAGATTTCACCCGCTGCGCGCCAGAGCTTATCCGCAAGCCGCATCAGGCGTGGGGATTCAAAACACTTTTCCGCAACTTGGGTATCTTCAAGAAACTGGGCGTGCACCGGCCAAAGGGGCTAAAGCCGCAGCTTTGGGAAGAGATCAATTGGGTCAACGGGTCGGGGCGGGCGATGCCGCCAAAGATGTACCGCAATGGCTGGCGTTCGACGACATCGACCTTTGGCTATGACCTTGTGACGCTGAACCACTATGCCGTTCGCTCTGCCGAAAGCTTTCTGGTCAAGCGCGATCGTGGCCGGGTGAACCATGTCGATCGCGATCAGGGGTTGGCCTATTGGTTTCGGATGAACAACAACGCGCAGGAAGACCTTTCCATTCAGCGCATGCTGCCCCCGCTGCGGGCCGAGTTGGACAAACTGATGGGCGATCCCGACATCCGCGCGGCGCATGAATATTCGGTGCAGATGCATCGACAGAAGATTGACGAGTTGAAGGCAACCAAGAACTATGCCGCCTTCTACGAGGAACTGACGGGCCGGCGCATGCAGCGTTTGTCGCGGATGCATGAACGCTTTGGCGCCAACGTCTTTTTGACAGGGCCAGAGGCGGTTCCCGATGAAATCGTCGATAAAGACCCCGATGAGCCCTTCTTCTTTACGGTTGATAAGGGGGAGACGGCGCATTGATGAAAGACAGCCCAGGGCGACCAAAGGCCCCATGGGGCAATGGGGCGACAAACGCCGAAAAATCGGCCACAATAGCGGCGAGTGTTTCGAAAAAGGAAACAATCGAAAAAACCAAGGCGCAAAGCCAAGTAGTGAATGAGCAGTAAAGACATGTCAGCAAGCCAGAAGTACAGCGAAGTGATCGAGACCAATGGGGTCAAGGTTCCCTTCTTTCCGCACGTCATCACACCCAAGATCGAAAGGCCGATGCGCAACAACCGCTATGAGGGCGGCGAATGTGCGGCCCTTCGCGATATCCTGCAACCCGGCGACAGGGTGCTTGAACTGGGCGCGGGCATCGGGCTGATCTCTACTGTCGCGGCAATGGCCAACGGCGTGGCGTCGGTCACGGCGGTCGAGGCGAACCCCGAACTGATCCCGGTGATCGAAGAGACGCACAGGCTTAACGAGGTCACGACGGTTGATCTGCGCAACGGCGTTGTCTGTCCCAATGCGCAGAAAAAGGCGCCCTTTTACCTGCGCGCGGATTTCTGGGCCTCTTCGATGGAGCCGGATTCGCGCCCGTTCAAGAAAAAGAAGCATCTTCCCTGTTTCAACATCCACGCGCTGGTCGAAGAGACCAAGCCGACGGTCATCGTCTGTGATATCGAAGGGGGCGAGGCAGGGCTATTCGACGAGGTGGATCTGACGGGCGTGCGCGCGATGATCCTTGAGATGCATCCAAAGGTTTACGGCGAGAAGACGGTGAACGAGATCACCAACCTGATCGAAGGGCAGGGCCTGAAGTTTCAGGTGCCCGACAAACCCTCGACCGTGCGGTATTTTGAGCGCCCCGGTCAGGGTGGACAAAAGCCCGCGCCAGTCAAGGCCGAGGCGCCCCGGCCCGAACAATCCACAGAAGAGGTCGGCTCGCGCGCGGCGCTGATCATCAATCCAGACCTTAGCTGGATGACCGACAAGCCGTGGGAGCCGAAAAAGGCCCGCTTTCTGGTCACTACCTGCATGAAGGACGAGGGGCCTTTCATTCTGGAATGGCTGGCGTGGCACAAGTCGATCGGCATTCAGGATTTCGTGGTTTTCACCAACGATTGCACCGATGGCACCGATCTTCTGTTGGACCGGCTTGAGGAAATGGGTGAGCTTCGGCACATGCCGAACCCGGCCAAGATATTTGAAAACCCCGCCTTTCAGCCCTTTGCGCTAGCCTATACGCCGCATCTGTCCGAGTTCAAGAAAGCCGATTTCTATATCTCGATGGATGTGGATGAGTTCATCAATGTGCGTGTCGGCAAGGGCAAGCTACATGAGCTGCTTGAAAAGACCGGCCCGTTTGATGCGCTGTCCATGAGCGAGTTGAACCACGGAAGCAACATGCGCGAAGAGTTTGAGCCGGGTCTGATGATCGATCAGTTCCCGCGCCATCAGCGCGAGGCGCCGGGCAAGTTCCGCTCGCGCCGCGGTGTCAAAACGATTGTGCGGCTGGGTGATAAGCTTAAATACGTCCGAAACCATCGCCCGGACATGCGCATCGACGCCGGAGAGGTGACGTGGATCGATGGCTCGGCCCGGCCCACAGAGCACTTCCACAATGACGCGACCGAGAACGGCATGGATATTCGCGGCAGCTATGACTTGGTTGCGCTTAACCATTTCTCGCTGCGCTCGCTCAATTCCTATCTGGTCAAGATGTTCCGCGGCGATGTGGTGGTCAAAGGCAAGATGGTCTCGCAACGCTACTGGCGGCAGCGTGACAGGCATGGCGAGGATCACATTAACTTTGATCGGCAAAAGCCTGACTTTAAAAAGAAATACAATGCGCTTATGAAGGACGCAAAGCTGAAAAAGCTGCATGAGGAATGCTGCCGCGCGCATCAGGCCCGCATTGACGAACTGGTCAATCAGAAGGTCTTTAAAGAGCGCCGCGACTGGGTCCGTGACAGCATCTGGGCGCCGCAACTGGCCGAGGCGGCCAAGGCGCCCAAGAAGAAGGGCGGCTAAGATGGCGGCCCTTCCCAAGATCGCAACTCTCTGGATCGGTGGTCAGCTTTCGTGGCTGGAACAGCTTTGCCTTGTCTCCTTTGTGCACGCCGGGCATGAGACGACGCTTTACAGCTATTCGCACATCGACAACGTACCCGACGGTGTCATTCAGAAACCCGCGCAGGAAATTTTTCCCGCAGAGCCGATGTATCGCCATGCCCGCACCGGCAGCCCGGCCATCCATGCCGATCTGTTCCGGCTCAACATGCTGAAGAAGACCGACCAGATCTGGGTTGATGCGGACATGTATTGTTACCGGCCCTTCGATTTCGGCACAAAGTCGGTCTTTGGCTGGGAAAAGCCGGGGCTGGTTTGTAATGCGGTTCTTGGATTACCTAAGAACTCTAAAGCACTGACAAACATGCTTAAATTCTTTGAGGATGAGTATGCGATCGGTCCCTGGCTGAAGCCGTGGCAGCAGCAAGAGCTTATGGAAGAGCGGGACGCGGGAAAACCGGTGCACATGACCGAACAAAGCTGGGGCTTTACCGGGCCTGCATCTGTTACCTACTTCCTTCAGGAAAGTGGCGAGATTGAACATGCGCGCCCGCAGGCGGCGTTCTATCCGGTGTCCTTTAAGAACCGAAACCAGATGATCATAAGCCGCTTTGACGTTGAGGCGGATCTTACGGAAGAAACCTATGGCGTCCACTTCTGGGCGCGCCGGATGAAGCCGCGGCTGGAAGAGAAGGAAAACAACCGCCCAAGGCGTGGCAGCTTTATGCACAGGCTGATCGAAAAGCACGGGATCAACCCCGACGATGCTATGATCTCGCCCAAGAAAAAACCCGGCAAGAAAGAGATGCAAGACCCTGATTTTTGCGCGAAAATCGCGATTGAGGCTATGCGCTCTGACGTGTCGATCGACAGCCTGTCGCGCAAGTACAAGGTCGAGAAAAGCTTTATCAAGGACTGTGTCACGACGCTGACCAAGGCCGCGCCGGGCGTCTTTCGCGCGCGCTGACGGGTCGGGGCGCGCGGCGGGCTAGCGCGTTGGCGCCCGGGCGTTTCTTTCGCCCATCGTGACCCAAAGCGCGGCCGTTACAACAAGGCCCGCGCCGGCAAAGAACGACCAGTTGGGCACCTCGTCAAAGATCAGATAGCCCACCGTGACCGAAAAGATCAGGCTGAGATAGCTTAGAACCGACAGAAACCCGGCATCCCCCAATTGGTGGGCCCGCAGGTAAAAAAGCTGGGCAAGGCTGGCAAAAAGGCCCACCGCCAGAAGCGGGGCAAGATGGGCGGGCGCAATGGGCGTCCAGTTTGCAAGCGCGATGGGCGCGCTGAAAAGGGTCAGGCCAACGGCGTAAAAGCTCATCAGGACGATCTTTGATACATCGCGAAGCCTGCGGGTGAGGATAACCGCGCCCGAACTGGCCAGAACCATGATCAAAAGCGCGATCAGCCCGGCCGCGTTTGCCGCCTCTTGCGGGTTCACGGCCACGGCAATGCCCGCCATCGCGGCAAGGGCAGCCATCCAGCGGCGCGGGCCGATCATCTCTTTGAGAACCAGCGCGGCAAGGATCATCGTCACCAGTGGCCGGGTGAAACCGACGGCGGTGAAAAAGGCCAGAGGCACGCGCGAGATTGCGTAAAAGCTGCTGCCAAGGGCCATGGCGGAAAAGGCCACACGGGCAAGGTGAACAGGCAGATCATCGATGCCGATGAATTCGCGGCGCCTTTGCCAGATCCAAGGCGACAGAACCAAAACGCCAACAGAGGCGCGAAGAAAGACCAGTTGCGCAGGGCCGTAGCCGATCCCAAGCGCCTTGATGATTGACAGCGCCCAGATGTTCAGCGCCATGTCCGTGATAAGCCACGCGCCGCCAGTCAGGTTGCTGCGGGCCGGGGTGGTCACTTGGCCCTTGCGATCAGGTTGGCCATGATCCGAAACGCGCCGGGGATAAGCTTTTCCATCTGATGGTGCAGGATCAGCGCGCAATGAATGTGCTGGCCCTTGCCCAGCGGCGCAACCAGCAGGGCGCCCTTGTGCGGCTCTTCGCCGGGGTCAGCCATTGCAAGGATCGGCTTGTAATCCGCGCTCCAGCTTTGGGCGAAGTACAGGCCGCGTTCCTTGTGCCAGCCGCTCCAGTCGTCGGGGCCGATAAGGTTTGGCAGGTTCAGCGCCGGGGCGTCCGGTTCAAGATAGCGGACCTTGGCGTTTTCGTCCGTGACGCGCCAACGCAAGGACGGCTGGCCGATGCGCAGCGCAAGCGGGGCCAGCGCATCGGGATCCCAGTTGTCCCAAGGGCGGTGATAAAGCGTCACAAGGTTGCCACCCGCCTTGGCCCAGCGGTGCAGGGCGGGCAATCGCGCGGCAAGGCCATCGCGAAAGCGCAAGGCGAAGATGCCGACGACGATCGTGTCAAAGCCTGCCAAGGCGCTGTCGCTTGCCAGCGCATCGTCGCCCAGTTCCGTGACGTTCGCCCCCATCGCGGCCAGCCAGTGACCCACACGGTCGCGGCCGCCGCCGATATATCCAACACGCGCGCTGTCCAGACGGGCATGAAGCACACGCACCGTCAGCTCGGCAGGCAGGGCGCGGGCGCGCGGGGCGATATGGGGTTGCTCTATCTTGCGAACTGCAAATGCGGGCGCCCCGTCCAGCAAAAGCGGCAGTTTGTATAGCCCCGGCGCGACATCCTCTGGCGCGGTGATCTCAAAGCCGCCGTCGACCGAAGTGACCTGCCATCCGGGCGGTACGTCAAGTTTTGCCGCCGCGCCCTTGGGGCGCAGGTTGCCCAGATAGACGCGCGCGCTTCGGTTGGCGGTGGCGATGTTGATCACCGCGTTCATCGGGTCAAGATCCGCCGAAAAGGCGGGAAGGACGACGGGGGGCACTTCCAGCGCGATGCGTGTCTGGGTTGTAACGCCATGGTTTGTCAGTCGGGCGATCAGCGCGGGCGCGCGCGGTTCGGCTGGATCATGGCTGGCCGGGTAGGGGTCAAAAAGCGCGGCGCCCGCGCCGATGCTCAGGCGGCCATCCTTTTGATGTGCCCATCCCTCTGGCAGGTCCCACGCTATGTCCAGATTGTCCGCCGCGCCCTGATCGGCCTCAACCTCAAGCCGGGTTTCTGATCCCGGTCGCAGCCAGTCCTCTGAGGCGCGCGCCCGAACGCGCAGTCCGGCGGCGTGCTGGATCACCGTGGCAAGCTGCGCCTCTTTGCGCTGAAGCCGGTGAATAACCTCATCCCTTGCGTCCTGCGGACAGCGCAGCGCCGCCTCGCCAAGCGCTTCAATGGCTTCACAGGCGGCGCGGGTCACAAGGTCAAAGTTGGGAAACGACGCGATGGCGCGCTCGCAGGCCTCATTTGCGCGGGCAAGCGGGTGCTTGATCTGCGGCGCGCCGGTGAAATCGGCAAGATCACCCAGCGTGGCCGGAAGGCCCGATGTCAGCGCTGTGTCGGGGCCCGGTACGCGGGTGTCCGCCAGATGCAGTGGCCAGTCCTGCGAGGCGCCCGGCGGCACCCAGCGGCCCATGCCTTGGGTCTTGTGATAGGCACGCGACATCTGGCCGATGTTGGCATAGCTCCAGCCGCTGATGGGATCGCATCCCTGGCCCCGGATCAAAAGCGTCTGGGGCGGCGGCGGCAGATCGTCGTCATAGGCCTGACCGGCGCCGGACCATGCCGGAAGGTACAGTTTTTTGACCTGCCAGACGGGCAGGTCCGATCCGTCAAAGTCCGGGTCAGCGGCCAGATCCATGACAAGATGCGCCGCTTGCGTCATGGCGCGGTGGTGGCCGTGCTGGCCGGGAATGTTCAGAAAAGTTGGGCAAAGGATGTCGGGCCTTTCGCTGCGCACGATCTGGACAAAACGGTCCAGCGTGCGCCCCGCGCCCCATTTGTCCAGCGTTTCATCCCCGCTTTTGGAAAAGCCGAAATCGAAAATGCTGTCGCCGGGGTGTTCGGAAAGCCAGTAAAGGCGCATGGCAAGGGCGTCGGCGGCGCGCTCCATCTCGGCGGTGCGCAGGGTGCCCAGATCCTCGGTCATTTCGGTGCCGATGTCGTTCTGGCCGCCTTCACCGCGGTTGGCGCAGGCATATGACAGATCAATGCCATCTCGGAACCGAAGCGCCGCCAGCATGGCCGAGGTTTCATCGTCGGGATGGGCGCCCGAGTTCATGAAACTGACGACAGAGCGCAGCGGCTGCAAAGCGAACCAAAGGTCAAGGGTGCGCGGGTGGCGGGCCGATTGGTTCAGGCGTTCAGGATCTGTCAGTGGCATGATGCGTTCCGGTCAGGCAGCGGCGATTTGGGGCGTGAAAGATTGGTTTATGACCAGCGCTGCTGCGCCAAGGGCGGCGGTCATTCGCCCCGATGCCCCGCGCAAAAGGCGCGGCGTTTGCCGGTCGGGCCGGTTGGATACCGATTGTCCCGAAAGGGCGGCGTTTTCGATCAGATCATCCAGGATCGCCTCTGGCATGGCGCCGCCCAGAATGATCGCTTGCGGATCAAAGAGGTTCTCGATCGTCGTCAGGGCATAGCCCAGCGGCGCGCGTGCCCGGGCAAGCCAGTCGAAAAGCTCTGGGCATTGGTCCTGAAAATGGCGGTCCAGATCGGCGATGCTGCCTGCGGTGATGCCATGGCGTTTTAGGTGTCTTTGCGCCGAAAGCCGGCTGACAAGCTGTTCCAGCGCGACCGGGCCATCGGGGCCGGGAACCGGGATATGGCCGATTTCGCCTGCGTTGCCAAAGGCGCCGCGTATCAGCCTCCCCTGGCTGACAAGGCCAAGGCCAAGGCCCGCGCCGAAATACAGAAATGCATATGTTTCAAGCTCTTGCGCGGCGCCTGACACACGCTCGGCCATGGCGGTCGCATTGGCGTCGTTTTCGACGTAGACGGCCAGATCCAGACCTTGGGCAAACCAGCTTGCCGCGTCCAACTGGTGCCAGCCGGGCAGCTCTGAACCTGCATCGGCAAGCCCGGTCTGTCCAAATGGCCCGGGCAGAACAAGCCCTGCGCCCAAAAGCCGCTCGGCCCGGACGCCGGTTTCGGCCAGCGCGGCGTCCCGAAGGGCCACAACGTGGTCGCGCACCCAAGCGGGGTCTGGCTTTTCCAAAGGCTCGCGCCGGGCGAAAAGCGTCTTTCCTTCAAGATCAAGAAGGGCGGCGAAAATAGCATCGGGGCGAATTTCGACGCCAAAGGCATGTGCGCCACCGGGGTTAAGCGCATATTGCACCGCCGGAAGCCCGCGCCCGGCCGAAAGGCGGCCGTCTTCGCGCAGGAAACCGTCGTCCAGCAAATCGGCGATGATGTTCGAAACAGCCTGCGTGCTAAGCCCCGAAGCGCGGGCAATCTGGGCGCGCCCCATCGGGCCCGTCGTCTTGATGTGGCCAAGCACAACCTGACGGTTGTGGCTGCGTGAGCGGCCGGCGTTTGCGCCGACGATGGGTTGCAGTTTTTCGTTCATATCCTGCCATTAACTCAACTTACTTGAAAGTTCAACTTACTTGAGTTAACCCTTGATCACCAAGGGGCGCCAAGCCTTGAAAAGAGGCTGGCGGGACAACAGGGAGTCTGCATTATGTCTATCAAGAAACTAAAGGGCTGGGCGCTGGCAACTGCCGCTGGCGCGGCCACGATGTTCGCCTCGGCCGCGCATGCGGTAGAGATTGAGTACTGGCAGTATTTCTTTGACGCGCGTGTGACCGCGATGGAAAAGCTGATCGCCAATTTCGAGGCGTCAAATCCTGACATCACGGTCAAGATGACGACCTTTCCATACGCCGACTACCGCACCAAGGTCGCCGCCGCTATTCCGGCGGGCGAGGGCCCGGATGTGGTTCAGCTTTTCTATGGCTGGCTGAACGACTATGTCGAGGCGCAGCTGATCCAGCCGCTTCCGGCCGATGTCTTTGCGCCCGCGCAGATCGAGGCCGATTTCTTCCCGATGGTTCAGGCGATGCGCGCCGGCGACAACTATTGGGCGCTTCCCACGGCCGTGCGTTCACTTTCGCTTTTCTACAATGAGCGTCTTTTTGAAGAGGCAGGGATCACCGAGCCTCCGAAAACGCTTGATGAGATGGTCGCGGCTGCCAAGAAGCTGACTAAGCGTGATGGCGCCGGCAACCTGACACAGGTTGGCATCACCGCTGGCATGAACGCGCAGGATCACCACTGGTTCCGCGAAGTTCTGGTGCGCCAGTTCGGAGGCGATCCTTACTTGGACGACTACAAGACCGTCAATTACAACAGCGATGCAGGCCGCAAGGCGCTGGATTTCTATACAGGTCTTGTGAAAAAGGATGAGGTCACCGCCTTTGGGTTCATGGATGAGCCGCAGGCCGCTTTCAAAGCGGGCCGGGCGGGCATGCATATCGACGGCTCTTTCCGCATCGGATCGCTTAAAAAGACACGCGGCCTGAAGTGGGGCGTGACAGAGCTTCCTGCGGGGCCGGATGGTACAAGGTCGAACTATTCCTCGTACTGGGTGAACGCGATCACGACCAAGGCCGAGGGCGAAAAGTACGATGCTGCGGTAAAGTTCATGCAATATGTCACCTCGGATGAGGCAATGCAGATCTGGCTGGATGTGGTTGGCGAATTGCCCGCCAAACCATCGGTCGGAATGACGGATGCCAACGCCAATGACCCTGTCTTTGGTCCCTTCATCCGCGGGCTGGCCTATGCGCATACCACCAAGTTCGTGAATGAAAGCGCTCAGCGTCAGGTCTTGATGGACATGGTTCAGCGCGTCGACATTCAGGGCCAGTCGGTTGCCGACAGCCTGACCGAAGCGGCCGCCGCCGAGCAAAAGTTGCTTGACGACTACT
Organism: Paracoccaceae bacterium; assembly: GCA_030148005.1. Taxonomy (GTDB): domain Bacteria; phylum Pseudomonadota; class Alphaproteobacteria; order Rhodobacterales; family Rhodobacteraceae; genus JASBSV01. The sequence continues at coordinate 141,969 of JASBUI010000040.1, forward strand.
ACGCGTCGAACTGAACCTTGGATCGGCCCCGGGTGCATTGCCCGGGGCTGGCCCATGCGCCAGTAAACCCGTTCACCCGACCGTAAATCAGCAGGGGCGGCATGTATAACAACCTCTCGATCCGGCAAAAACAGATCGTCTGGGCCTGGGCGTTTCTGGCCATCCCGGTGCTGTTTTATGTCGTGATCCGCTTCTACCCCACGGCCAACGCGATCCTGATCAGTTTTCAGAACTGGAACCTTCTGGGCAGCAGAACATGGGCGGGGGCAGAGAACTATATCAAGCTTTTCAACGATCCGGTCTTTTGGCAGGTCTTTCGCAATACCTTTGTCTACCTGCTGCTTGGAACGCCGATCAGCCTCGTGATCTCGTTCATCATCGCCTACCACCTTGATCAGCTGCGCTTTATGCATGGCTTTCTGCGGATGCTGTATTTCCTTCCCTTCATGACCTCTGCGGTGGCCATGGCTTGGGTGTGGCGCTGGTTCTACCAGCCGGTTCCGATCGGGCTTTTCAACAACTTCCTTGCTTCGGTCGGCATTCCCCAGGTCGAGTTTTTGCGCTCGACGACCAATGCTTTGCCATCGGTTCTTGCGCCTGCTGTCTGGGCCGGGCTTGGGTTTCAGATCATCATCTTCATGGCCGGGCTTCGCGCCATACCGCGAAGCTATTATGAGGCCGCGCGCATCGATGGGGTGTCCACCTGGACCGTGCTTTGGGAAATCACCCTGCCGCTTCTCAAACCGACGATCGTCTTCATCGTCGTCTTCTCATCGATCGGCTTCCTGCGAATTTTCGATCATGTGTTCAACATGACAACCAACGATCCGGGCGGCCCGCTCAACTCGACAGAGCCGCTGGTCCTGATGATCTATGATACGGCCTTCAACGGGTTCGATATGGGCTATGCCGCCGCCCAGACGGTCGTTCTGTTTGTCGTTCTTCTGCTGGTCAGCTTGCTTCAGCTGCGTATTCTGAGGGACCGCTGATGGCCGCCGTTGACACAATTCGCCCGACCGCGAACGCGGTTCTGACCACACAGGCGCCCAAGAAACCGGCCAATATGGGCCAGATCATCCGCTGGCTCCTGCTTTTTGCAGGCGGCATTCTGATGGTGATGCCCATAGCCTATATGCTTTCGACCTCGCTCAAATGGCCGCATGAGGTTTACAACGTCAACCTCATCCCGGTTGAGCCGACGATCGAGAACTACACCTATGTTCTTGAGGACGGACGATTTTTCGGCTGGTTCATCAACTCGCTGATCATTGCCATTGCCACGACGATCTCCAACATCCTGTTCGACAGCCTTGTCGGCTATACGCTGTGCAAGTTTCGCTTTCCGGGCCGCTACATCGTCTTCATTGCAATCTTGTCAACGCTGATGATCCCCACCGAAATGCTGGTCATCCCCTGGTATCTGATGAGCCAGCAATTTGGCTGGCTCGATAGCTACTGGGGCATCATGTTCCCCGGCATGATGACGGCCTTCGGGACTTTCTTGATGAAACAGTTCTTTGAAACCGTGCCGGACGATTTCATCGAAGCGGCCCGCATCGACGGTCTTAATGAGCTTCAGATCTGGTGGACGGTCGCGATGCCGCTGGTCAAGCCAGCCCTGGCCGCCCTTGCCATCTTCGTCTTCCTTGGCAACTGGACCGCCTTCATCTGGCCGCTCATCGTCACCAACTCGGTCGAGATGTACACGCTGCCGGTGGGGCTTTCCTCCTTTGGTGATGAGGCCGATGTCGCGTGGGAGCTGATCATGACCGGCGCTGCCATCTCCACGCTACCGACGCTGGTTGTCTTTCTCATCTTCCAGCGTTTCATCATCCGCGGTGTCGTAATGGCGGGGCTTAAGGGATGATGGCGATCACCTCTTCTTCTTTGTGGGGAAAATATCCCCGCCGGAGGCTTTGCAACAGGGCCAGAGGCGCAAGGCAATGACTGATCAGCCGGGCTTTCCAGATGCAACCTATAAGGACACCGTCCTTGCGCCGCTCTTTGAGGGGGTAAAGACGCATTTTGCCGCTCACATGGGCGCGATTAACCGGGCGCATCTTGTGATGCTCAAGGACCGCGCGATCCTGACGGGCGATCAGGCGCGCGCCATTGCCAATGCCTTGGCGGATATCGACGCCCAGACCGATATCGCCGCGCTGCGCTACACCGGCGAGCATGAAGACTATTTCTTTCTGGTCGAGGCAGAGCTTCGCCGCCGATTGGGCGATCTGGGGGGCATGCTTCACACCGCGCGTTCGCGCAATGACATGGATCACACCGTCTTCAAGATGGGCTTGCGGTCGCGCGCGCAGGCGCTTCAGGGGGCGCTTCTTGATCTGGCCGGGCGACTGATCGCCAAGGGCCGGGCCGAGCGTGATACGCTGATCGTGGCCTATACCCACGGCCAGCCTGCTCAGCCCTCGACCTTTGGTCACTACCTTGGCGCGGTGATCGAGGTGGCGCTACGCGATGCGGCGCGCCTTGGCGGGGCAATCGATGATCTTGATCACTGCCCGATGGGGGCGGCGGCGATTACCACCTCTGGCTTTGACATTGACCGGGCGCAGATGGCGGGGCTTCTTGGGTTCTCGGCGCCGCTGACAAATTCTTACGGCTGCATTGCGTCGGTGGATTACATCACCGGGCTTTATTCAGCGGTAAAGCTGGTGTTCCTGCATCTTGGGCGCGTCATACAGGACCTTGCCTTCTGGTCCTCATTCGAGGTGGGTCAGCTTTATGTGCCCGACAGCCTTGTCCAGATAAGCTCTATCATGCCGCAAAAGCGCAACCCTGTGCCGATCGAGCATATGCGCCATCTGGCAAGCGTGACGGCGGGGCGCTGCGACATGGTGATCAATACCATGCACAACACGCCCTTCACGGATATGAACGACAGCGAGGGCGAGGTTCAGGTCGCCGGATATTCCGCTTTTGAAAGTGGCGGGCGTGTTCTGGCGCTGATGTCGGCCTTTCTTCCGGCAACGTCGATCAACAAGGATAGGGTTGCGGCAAACACCGATGCCGCCTGCATCACGATCACCGAGCTGGCCGATACACTGGTGCGCGAAGGCGGGCTTAGCTTTCGCGCGGCCCATGAAGTGGCCGCCGCCACCGCGCGGGCGGTCATTGCAAGGGGCGTGCCCTTGGGCCGGGGCTATGACGATTTCTGCACTGCCTTTGGCGATCTGATCGGATCGCCGCCGCCGCTGGATGCTGCGGCCTATACCCATGCGGTTTCGGCGCGCGCGTTTGTCGACAAGCGCGACCGCACCGGCGGGCCGGCCCCGCAGGCGCTGGATCAAGCTTATGAGCAGTATCAGGCAACGGCCGATCTTCTGTCCGGCAAACTTGCGGCACATTCAACGCGTCAGGCCAAGGCGGCCGAGACGCTCAAGTCGGCTTTTGCCGCCCTTCTGGAGACGTGAATTGGCAAATCTGACGCTTCGCAACCTGGTCAAGACCTATGACAAGACAGAGGTTCTGCACGGGATAGACCTTGAGGTTCAGGATGGTGAGTTCGTGGTCTTTGTCGGGCCATCGGGCTGCGGCAAATCCACGACGCTGCGGCTGATTGCCGGGCTGGAAGAGGTCAGCGCAGGCACGATCGAGATCGCCGGGCGCATGGTCAACAACCTTGAACCCAAGCACCGCGATATCGCCATGGTGTTCCAGAACTACGCGATCTACCCGCATATGAGCGTGCGCAAGAACATCGGTTTTGGCCTGCGGACCGCGAAGATGAGCAAGGCCGACAAAGAGGCGCGGATTGACGAGGTGGCGGGCATTCTGGATATGACCGATCTGCTGGAGCGCAAGCCAAACCAGCTTTCGGGCGGCCAGCGTCAGCGCGTTGCCATCGGCCGGGCGATGGTGCGCGATCCGGCGGTCTTTCTGTTTGATGAGCCGCTCAGCAATCTGGATGCACAACTACGCACGCAGATGCGGCTTGAGATCAAGAAGCTGCACCAAAGGGTTGGAAACACAATCGTTTTCGTGACGCACGATCAGGTCGAGGCGATGACCATGGCCGACCGGATCGTCATCATGAAGGATGGCTATATCCAACAGGTCGGAACCCCGTCCGAGGTCTATCACAAGCCGGCCAACACCTTTGTTGCGCGCTTTATCGGCGCGCCTTCGATGAACATGCTGCCGGGTAAATCCGCGCATGGCGGTGTCGATCTTCAGATCGGAACCCGCGCGCCCGTCAAATCAAGCGCCAAGGCGGAGCAAAGTGTTGTCTTGGGCGTGCGGCCCGATGATCTGACGCCGGTCGATGACAATCCGCTGATCGAAGGCGTGGTGACCGTGCTTGAACCCTTGGGGCCAGAGACGCTGATCTATGTCGACACAGCCTATGGCGAGATCATCGCCAAGGCCGACGGGCGCAATCCGCCCGGTGTCGGCTCGACCGTGCGGCTGGGCGCGGCGGCGCAGAACCTGCATGTCTTTGATGCCGAAACAGGTGTTGCTTTGTCGTGAGCGCGCCGGGTGGACATAAGGCTATCCTTTGCGTCGGGCGCATCTATTGCGATCTGATCTTTACCGGTGCGCCGCGTCTTCCAAGCCTTGGAACAGAGGTTTTCGCCGAAGCGCTAAGCCTGCATGCAGGCGGCGGCGCCTTTATCACGGCGGCCTATCTGTCGGCGCTTGGGCGCAAGGTGCATCTTGCCGCTACGCTTCCTGCCGATCCGTTCGCGGGCATTGTCGAAGGTGACATCGCGGCGGCAGGTGTCGATGCGGGCCTTTGCAAGGCGGCCGCGCCGGGGTCCGAGCCGCAGGTAACCGTGGCGATGACCGGGCAAGAGGATCGCGCGTTCCTGACGCGCCGCACCGGCCCGGCGTTTCCAGAGTTTGATCAAAGCGCACTGGTGGATGCGGGCATCGGGCATCTGCATATCGGAGAGCTTGCAACCTTGCTTGAGCATCCGGAACTTTTAGACATTGCCCGCGCCGCCGGGGCAAGCGTGTCGCTGGATTGCGGCTGGGACGATGCGGTCATGGGCAAGGCGGGCGATCTGATCGGTTCGGTCGATGTCTTTCTTCCCAACGAAGTGGAAAGCGCGCGCCTGATCGCGATGGGGCTGCCAGAGTACCCCGCGCCGTTGACGGTGATTAAGGCCGGGCCAAAGGGCGCGCGGGCGTGGCATGAGGGCAAGCTTGTCAAAGCGCCGACGCGTGCGGTTCGGGTCGTTGACACCACGGGCGCGGGCGATGCTTTCAACAGCGGGTTTCTGGATGCCTGGCTTGGGGGTATGTCGATGGAAAGCTGTCTGGCCCAAGGCAATGCCTGCGGGGCGGCGGCGGTTCAAAATCGCGGCGGGCTGGGCGGGCTTTTGGGTCTGGGCGGCAAGAACGGGGCTGCTGCGCGCGCAATGCCGGGGTGATTTTGCGCCCCTGAACGCATAAGGGTGCTGGCACTTTATGCGCAATCCATGCCAAAACATTCCAAGATCATTTCCGTAGCGCCAGGAGGGCCGGCCCATGACATGTGTTTTTGTTCAGATACGCTGTGTGCCCGGCACCGCTTACCGGGTGGCCGATGCGATCGCCCTGCGCGAGATACACTCGGAACTTTATTCCACCAGCGGAAATTTCGATCTTTTGCTAAAGCTTTACATCCCCGAAGGTCAGGACGTTGGAAAGTTCATCAACGAGAACCTGCTGGACATCGATGGGATTGAGCGCACGCTTACAACACTGACATTCAAGGCGTTCTGAAGCGCCAGACAAGAACAACAACCGGAGGGATGATACCAATGAAGTTATTGAAAGTTGCAGCCGCCGCCACGGCGCTGGCGCTTGTCGCTGGCGGGGCATTTGCGGCCAGCCATGGCGCCAAGATCAAGGTCGGCATGATCACAACGCTTTCAGGCGGCGGCGCTGGCCTTGGCATTGACGTGCGCGATGGCTTTATGCTTGCCGTGAAACAGTCCGGCATGGACAGCATTGATGTCGTCATCGAGGACGATCAGCGCAAACCCGATATCGCAGTTCAACTGGCTGACAAGATGATCCAGTCCGACAAGGTCGATGTTCTGACCGGCATCATCTGGTCGAACCTTGCAATGGCGGTGGTGCCTTCGGTGACCGCACAGGGCAAGTTCTATCTGTCGCCCAACGCCGGGCCTTCGGCGCTTGCGGGCAAGGGTTGCAGCAAGAACTACTTCAACGTCGCATGGCAGAACGACAACCTGCACGAAGCGGGCGGGGCCTATGCCAATGACGCGGGCTTTAAGAACAGCTTTATCCTTGCGCCAAACTATCCGGCGGGCAAGGACGCGCTGACCGGCTACAAGCGCATGTATGGCGGCGAGCTGGCCGGTGAAATCTACACCAAGCTCGGTCAAACCGACTATGCTGCTGAGATCGCGCAGATCCGCGCCTCCGGTGCGGATTCGGTCTATTTCTTCCTGCCTGGTGGCATGGGGATCTCCTTCCTCAAGCAATATGCCGACAGTGGTGTAGACCTGCCGGTAGTTGGCCCAGCCTTCAGCTTTGATCAGGGTATCTTGCAAGCCGTGGGCGCCGCAGCGCTGGGCATCAAGAACACCTCGCAGTGGAACAAGGACATCGACAATGCGGCCAATGCGGCCTTTGTGGCAGATTTCCAGGCCAATTACGGTCGTCTGCCGTCGCTCTTTGCCAGCCAGGGCTTTGACACGGCCATCCTGATGCTCAGCGCGCTGGA
>JASBUI010000005.1 GCA_030148005.1 Paracoccaceae bacterium
GGTTTCATAGGCGTTCAGGCGGCAGCCGTGGTTTGAGAATTTGGGCGCGGGCGTGGTCATCAAAGCCGCCAGACGCCATCAAAGACATGGGCCGTCGGGCCGGTCATCCAGACGCCATCATCGCGCCAGTCGATCATCAGCGTCCCGCCATCAAGATCGATCTGAACGCTGCGCCCGGTCAGGCCGCGCCGGTGGGCGGCAACGGCGGTGGCGCAGCTGGAAGAGCCAGAGGCAAGGGTGATGCCCGTGCCGCGTTCCCAGACGCGCATGCGGATACGGTCGGGGCCGATGATCTGGGCGAACTGGACGTTGGTGCGTTCGGGATAAAGCGGATGCTGTTCAATGGCGCTACCGCGCAGGGCAAGGTTGATGCCGTTTATATCGTCAACGAAGAAGGTGCAGTGTGGGTTGCCCATGCCGGTGGCCGTGGGCTTGCCTTCGATCGGAAGCTGCAGGGTGTCCAATTCGTGCGATAGCGGAATGTCCTGCCACTCGGTTTGCGGCTGGCCCATGTTGACCGATGTCTGCCCGTCCTCGGTTCGCTGCGCCCTGAGCACGCCGCGCATCGTTGTCAGCGTCAGCTTGTCCTGCCCCGAAGCGGTCATCACATGGTCGGCGATGCAGCGCGTTGCATTGCCGCAGGCCGCCGAGAGCGAGCCATCTGCATTGTAGAATGTCAGGTGCAGATCGGCGGTATCGCTGTCTGAGATTACGGCAAGCTGATCAAAGCCGACACCGCGGTGGCGATCCCCCATGGCGCGGGCCAGATCCGCAGTTACACGTGCATTACCGGCGCCCGCAGCGTCGCTGCGTTCGTCGATGACGACAAAGTCGTTGCCCAGGCCATGCATTTTCATGAAGGCCAGGCCGTGAGGTGCGGTCTGTGTTGCCATGGCGCGCGATATAGACCTTTGTTTGGACATTTGAAAGTGATCTGCGATTCACCCCTTGACGGCTAGGGGGGGCGCGGGTAGCTACGCGCCTCGAGTGGGCCGTTAGCTCAGTTGGTAGAGCAACTGACTTTTAATCAGTGGGTCGCAGGTTCGAATCCTGCACGGCTCACCACTGAATCCCGAGATAGATGGCAGGACGTTCGCCCCATGTAGCTGGGGACCACCGTTTTCTTGTGCAGGCCAACAGGTTCTGTGCTGCATAACCTTTCCCAATTCTCCACGAAGCAAAGCCTGCGCCCGGGCCCTGAGGGTCATCATGGCCGCGTCATGCAAGGCCGTTTTTAATGATCTCGGCTTTCATCCAGTGTACTTCGCTTTGAACGTGGTCCGAACGAACGTATTTTCCAACCTTGGTTGCCATCTGTGCCTCTGGAAAGGAACTCGCGGTACGTACGACGAAGCCCTCTTGGGAAGAGAAATCCATCTGCGAGACCAGTTCATCAATCAATGGTTCCGAAAATCGCCCACGAAACAGGACTGGCGCGCTGTTTATTCCCAGTTCGCCAAACCGCGCTTGCGTGTCGTCCCAAGCTTGCACTTCGTCGCCCTGAATCCATGCAAAGCCCATGAAATACGAGGGAAGTGAGCGATACTCGATTGAATGGCGCGCAAACAGGTATTCGCCAACGATACGCTCATCTGATGCAAGCATCGGAGAGATCCCCGCCGCAAACGCCTTCATCCAATCGCGCGACGGGTGATATCTTGCGTCAGGGCTACGCGGGTGGCAGCCTTCAGAAAAGATCGTTGTGTTCTCGCCATCCATCTTTTCTGTCGCGACAACCTCTGGCGCGTTCAGAAGGTCGGACAGATCGCTCATGATCTTGTCGTCATTTGTCGCGCCTGGGGAGCTTGGAAGATGAAAAGTTCGCCCGTATTTCTTTGACATGAAATCAAAGCCTTAATTGCGTTCAAGTGTCTTCTGGCAAGACTTACCGCGAAAACCCTTTCGCGGCCAGAACAAACCCCCCTTGGTTTTCCGGGCCTCCCAAGAGGTGGGTTTTATCAAAGTGGGCGCGGTCTTTGGCGGGCCTTCAACAGCATCGTTGCGCGCGCTTTGTTTTGCGGATCACCGGCGAGATTTTCCCAAAAAGCGGCACGATGATTCCCGAGATTGTGAAAGTCACTCATCACTTTTGCGCATCTGCGCGCAGATTGACCCCTAATCATTCATGAATCCCGCAAATTTGCGGAGAAGATGAGTGAATCCCGGCAGTTTCTTAAAGGCTTGCGTTGACTTATGATGAAAGTTCGTCACAAGATGACAAAACTTAAGAATTCCGATTGGGGGGGGACGATGGAGGCCAAGGAACTTCTGAAGCTGGCTAACCTAAACAAGTGGTACGACGGGCTTCATGCCCTTCAGGATGTATCCTTGACCATTGGCGAGGGCGAGGTCGTGGCGCTGGTTGGGGATAACGGTGCGGGCAAATCGACGCTCGTCAAGATTATTTCCGGCGCGCAGGGCTCTGATGAGGGTGAGATCTACCTGAAGGGCAAGCCGGTCACGGTTTCCAGCCCAAAGGATGCGTCCAACCTTGGCATCGCGGCGCTTCACCAAAGTCTGGGTCTGGTGGGGTCACTGAACGTCTTTGAAAACATCTTTCTGGGCCGCGAGGAAACGCGATCCATCGGGCCGATAAAGGTTCTGGACAAGAAGAAGATGCGCGAGCGGGCGATCGAGTTGCTAGGAGAGCTGGCGATCGATGTGCCGCGTCTGGGCGTGCCGGTTCTAAGCATGTCGGGCGGGCAGCGCCAGTGCGTGGCGATCAGCCGGCTTTTGCTGGATCAGGTCAACCTGATCTTGATGGATGAACCGATGGCCGCGCTTGGAGTTGCGGAAGGCCAGAAGGTTCTGGACCTGATCGAACGGCTGAAAGAAAAAGGCGTTTCGGTCCTTATTATCTCTCACAACCTTGAGCATGTCTTTTCGATCGCCGATCGAATTGCGGTTCTCAAGAACGGCCGCATGGTCGGCACCGTATCACCCAAGAATTCAAGCCGCTCTGACGTTGTGAGAATGATCACGACAGGCGAAGGCGCCGGGCCGGAAGGAGCAGCACAATGAGCGTGTCGAAAACAAACGTGAAAACAGGGGCAGCGGGCCGCGCGGATGGGGCATTTACGTTCGAGGGTCTGGGAATAACCGCCGTTCTTCTGGTCATTATCGTGGTCTTTTCATTCGTGAACCCACGGTTCTTTGCGATTGAGAACTTCCTGAACATACTTACGCAGGCGGCGCCGTTCATAATCATGGCTGTTGGAATGACCTTCGTCATTACAGCCGCGGGAATTGACCTTTCCGTCGGTTCGATCCTTGCGCTGAGTTCGGTCATTGGGTTTGATTTCATGACGTCGGGCGGACATCCGGTCATCGGGGTGGCGATCATTATTGTCGTTGCCGTGGCGCTTGGGGTCCTCAATGGCGTTCTGGTCGCCTATCTGGTGATCCCGCCGTTCATTGCGACGCTGGCGACCATGGTGTCGCTGCGGGGGCTGGCGCTTTTGCATTCGGCGGGGACCATGCACTATGGCCTGCCCGAGGCGGTGGCCTTTCTGGGGCAAGGTAAGGTCCTTGGGCTTCCCATGCCGGTTCTGATAGCCTTGCTGGCCGCGCTCTTTGGCTACTGGCTTCTTAATTTTACGAAGTTCGGCGTCTACTGTCGCGCGCTGGGCGGGAACAAGGAAGCGCTTCGGCTGACCGGGGTTTCGGTCAAGCGGATCGAAGTGCTTGTCTATGGTTTCATGGGGCTGATGGTCGGTCTTGGCGGTCTTGTGATGATTGCCCGGATCGATTCGACCCAGGCAACCATTGGTACGGCCAGTGAAATTCATGTGATTGCGGCAGTTATTATCGGCGGCACAAGCCTGTTTGGCGGCAAGGGCACGATCTATGGGTCCGTCGCTGGAGCCATCTTGCTGGCGATGGTCGCCAACGCGCTTGTAATCGGAGGGGCCGACTTTTTCTGGCAGCTCGTTGTTACAGGCATAATCGTCCTTTTCGCAGTACTGATCGGGAACCTTCGTGAGGGGCGCGTCAGCATGGCGAAATTGCCGTTGTTCGGAAGAACGAAGTCTTAAGAAAAACATTCTGAAAAACACTTAGGGAGGAACTAATGTCTATGAAAATCTCAAGGAGAACTTTCTCTGCCACGATCGCGGCTGCGGCAACTGCAGCAACGCTTGTCGCAACGCCGGTGGCCGCCGATGATCCCATTCGGATCGCTTATCTGTCGCCTTCGTTTGATATCTCGGACGCGTGGGAGCATGTCTATTGGTCGCTGCAGGGTCGTCTGGAAGAGCTTGGCGTCCACTACGAAATTCAAAGCCTTGCGGTGGCATCGCATGTCGCACATGCCGAGCAGCTGGCGCAGGTTGAGGCGGTGATCACCTCTGGCGTCGACTACGTCTTTCTTGGGCCCACAGAGTTCGAAGCGGCGATCCCTTCGCTGAAGAAGCTGAAGAAGGCCGGCGTTCCGACAGTTGTCTACAACTATACGCAGGCGCATGAGGACGAGGCAGTTCAGGGCATCCAGTATGTCGGGTTCTCGCACTTCAAGGGTGGTCAGCTTTCGGGTGCATGGGCGGCAAGCCGCATCAATGGCAACGGCAAGATTGCGATCATTCAGGGCGCGCCGGGTATCGCCAGCGATCAGCGCCGCGATGGCTTCCTGGATATCGTCAAGAACTTTGGCGGGATCGAGGTCGTCATGGGCCCCTATACCGACTTTGACCGCACCAAGGCGTTTGATGCTGCCGAGAACCTTTTGGCCGCGCATGATGACATCGACCTGATCTATGGCGTGTCGACGACCATTGGACTTGGGGCGGGTCAGGCTGTTCGCCAGAAGGGCCTGAGCGACAAGATCGCGACGATGGGCTTTGGCGGCACCGGCGATGAGATCACCGCGATGAAAGAGGGCTGGCTGACCGCTTCGGTTCTGCGCCCGATTGATGACAGCGGTGCGGCGGTTGCCGATGCTTTCGTGGCTCACAAGAACGGCCAAACCCCTGACCTTATCTGGGGCGGTGCCTTCGTGATGGTCGACAACAAGTCTGACGCCTCGGCGATCGTTGAATATGCGAACCGCTATTCGGGCGACAAGATGAAGTAAGAGCGGCCGTTTGGTCCTTGGCACGAAGGGCGCAGATGCGTGTCCTTCGTGCCGGTGGCGGGTCTTGCAAGGATCGCCACCTTAACCTTGGAGATCGTTTGTCGGACAGACGGCACGTAGTAATGTCTGTTCATTCAAAAGGAGAAGTAGATGAACGGTTTTGAGGGCAAGAGCGCCATCGTGACGGGAGCGGGCAAAGGCATTGGCAGGGCCACGGCGATAGAGCTTGCCAGCCGGGGGGCCGCGGTCACTGCGCTTGCCCGGACCAAGGCGGATCTTGACCGGCTTGGCGACGAAATCGGCGCCACCGGGATTGCCGTTGATCTTGCCGACAATGGCGCGGCGCGCGCTGCGATGGCCAAGGCGGGCGCGGCCGATTTTCTGGTCAATTGCGCGGGCACCAACGTTCTTGAAAGCGTTCTGGATATGACCGAGGACGGCTATGAGGCGATCATGGGAATTAACCTTCGGGCGGCCCTGATCTGTGCCCAGTGCTTTGCGCGCGACCGCGTTGCGGCGGGCGGCGGCGGGGCCATCGTGAACGTCACCTCAATCGCCGGTCACCGGGGGTTTCAGGACCATATGGTCTATGCTGCCTCAAAGGCCGGACTGGATGCTGCGACACGGGTGATGGCCAAGGAATTGGGACCGCACCGCATCCGCGTGAATGCGGTTGCCCCGACCATCACGATGACGGAACTGGCCGCCGAAGCCTGGTCGGACCCAAGCAAGAGCCAGCCCATGATGGTGCGCCACCCTTTGAACCGGTTCGCCGAAGTTCAGGATGTGGCCAAGACCATCGTCATGTTGCTGTCGGATGACGCGCCGGTGGTGACCGGATCGGTAATTGCTGTCGATTGCGGCTTTCTGGCGGTTTGACAAATCCTTTGTGGCCCAGGGTTTCGGGACCATGAAGAAGCCTGAAAAAGAAAAGGTACTGCGTGATGAAATCACTTGTTCTCGAGCAAAAAGACGAAATCAGTCTTAGAGATTTCCCCGAAATTGATCGGGTCGAGGAGAACCTTGGGGCGCGCGACGTCAGAATTAAGATCCACACAGTTGGAATTTGCGGATCCGATGTTCACTATTACACGCATGGTCGCATTGGGCCGTTTGTCGTAAGCAGCCCGATGATCCTTGGGCATGAAGCGTCGGGGACGGTCATTGAGATTGGCGACGAGGTGACAACCCTGAAGGTTGGCGACCGCGTCTGCATGGAGCCGGGCGTTCCTGATCCCAACTCAAAGGCGACGCGGCTGGGAATGTACAACATTGATCCGGCGGTGCAGTTCTGGGCGACGCCGCCGGTGCATGGCATCTTGCGGCCAACTTGCGTTCATCCCGAAACCTTCACCTTCAAAATTCCCGACAATGTTTCCTTTGCCGAAGCCGCGATGGTCGAACCTTTGGCGGTCGGGGTTCATGCCGCCACCAAGGCGCGGGTAAAGCCGGGCGATATCGCGGTGGTCATGGGGGCGGGCCCGATCGGGCTTGTGACCGCGCTGTCGGCACTGGCGGCGGGATGCGCAAAGGTTTTCGTCAGCGATCTGGCCGCCAAAAAGCTGTCGATTGCCGGATCTTTAAGCCCTGCGATCGTCCCGGTGAACGTGACGTCGGACAACCTTGCCGCGCGGGTACTGGCGGAAACCGACGGCTGGGGCGCGGACATCGTCTTTGAGGCGACGGGTTCGTGGGAAGCTGCCGGAACGGTGTTTGAACCGCTGTGTCCGGGCGGATGCGTCGTGATGATCGGCGGGCAGTCCGATCCGATCCAGTACGACGCTGGCGCGGCAATGATCCGCGAAGCGCGGGTCGAGAACATCTTTCGCTACGCCCATGTCTTTCCGCGTTGCGTGTCGATGATCAGTTCCGGTTCGATCGACGTCAAACCATTGATTACAGGCACTTTTGCCTTTGACGACAGTGTCGGCGCCTTCGACATTGCCGCTTCGGCACCGCCAGAGCAGGTAAAGATGCAGATCGTGCTGCCCGACTAGCCCGAAGCATCGGGTGCAAAGCAAACAGGATAAGAAAACAGTATGAATATTCGCGCCGTCATTTTCGACATGGATGGGTGCCTGGTTGATAGCGAGTTGATAATGCTGTCCGCAATTGCCGATAAAATGGACAAGCTGGAAATACCTGGGGCCAAGGTTGATGACGTGGGCGCGCGGTTTCTGGGTGTAAGCATGTCCGAGATATGTTCGACCCTGACATCCAAGATCGACGGCGCCTCGGCCGTGGAGTTTGCCGACTATGTCGAAAGGCTTGCGATCAAGCGGTTTGAAAACGAACTGAAGCTGATTGACGGGGTGAGCGAGGCGCTTTCACGGCTGACCGCGCTGGGCGTGAAGTTCGGGGTGGCGACCGGGGCCTCGACAAAGCGCATGAAGGCGACGCTGAGCGCGGTTGGTCTGACGTCCACTTTCGGCGACGCGATTTCAACGTCCGACGAAGTTTCGGCCGGCAAGCCCGCGCCGGATTTGTTCCTTTTGACGGCAGACAAGATTGGCGTGGCGCCGGAAAGCTGTGTCGTGATCGAGGATTCGCCTTTTGGAATTGAAGGCGCGGTCGCTTCGGGCATGACGGCGATCGGCTTTGTTGGCGGTTCTCATTTGGACAATACGCGCGAAGAGCATTCCAAAGTTCTTGAAGCGGCGGGGGCGGTTTTTGTCACGCGCAGCTTTGGAGAAATTGTGGAGAGAATAGAAAACATGCTGGATGAAGGCATTCAGGTGCGGTCTATTGAAAATGAAGATGAACAAGAACAACAGGGCTGAAACATGAGCTACGTCGGGCTTGACTTGGGCACCTCCGGGTTGCGCGGATTGGTTATCGATGACGCAGGGGCCCCTGTCTATTCGACAGAGCGGCACTTTAGTGTTTCCAACCCCGAGTTTGGTTGGGCCGAGCAGGATCCAAAGGACTGGATCGACGCCCTTGATGACATTTTTGATGAGCTGAAGGCGAAGTGCCCGGAGTTTCGTGACGTGCAGGGAATTGGCGTTGCGGGCCAGATGCATGGTGCGACGTTGCTGGACAAATCCGGGGCCGTTCTGCGCAAATGCATTCTTTGGAATGACACACGCTCGCACCGTGAAGCGGCGGCGCTGGACGGGATCGATGAGGTGCGAAGCCTTTCGGGCAACATCGTTTTTCCGGGGTTCACGGCGCCAAAGCTGCTTTGGGTCCGCAATCACGAAGCCGATGTGTTCAACCGGATCGACAAGGTTCTCTTGCCCGCCGGTTACCTCAACTACTACCTGACCGGAGAGTTCGTGGCAGATATGTCCGACAGCGCGGGCACATCGTGGCTTAACACCGGAGAGCGATGCTGGTCGGCCAAGCTTCTTGAGCTTGGGGCGATGAGAGAAGATCAGATGCCGGGGCTTGTCGAAGGGTCGACCGAGGGCGGAGTTCTAAGGGGTGATCTGGCCAAACGATGGGGGCTTGGCGTGAATGTCACCGTCGCGGGCGGGGCGGGCGACAATGCGGCGGCGGCTTGCGGAATTGGCGCGCTGAACGAAGGCGATGGTTTCGTGTCGCTTGGAACTTCGGGCGTCATCCTTGTTGCCAAGTCAAGCTATAGCCCCGACGCCGACAGCGCGGTTCACACGTTTTGCCATGCGGTTCCGGATCGGTGGTATCAGATGGGCGTGATGCTTTCTGCGACCGACTGTCTGAACTGGCTGTCGCGGCTTTTGCGGCGCAGCCCCGAAGAGCTTTCCGGCAAGCTTGGGGATGAGTTGAAGCCGCCGGGGTTTGAGCGGTTTCTTCCCTATTTGTCCGGTGAAAGGACGCCCCACAATGATGCAAGCATTCGCGGCAATCTTGACGGGATTTCCATGGGCACCAGCGAAGAGCGGATCGTTCAGTCGGTTCTTGAAGGCGTGGCGTTCGGGCTGAAGGATTCGTTTGATGCGGTCAATCATGGCTGCAAGCCGGTTGAAACGCTAAGCGTCGTCGGCGGCGGGGCCAAGTCGGACTATTGGGTTGAGCTGATCGCGACGGTTCTGGGAATTGCCTTGCGCAAGCCCACGGGCGGAGAGTTCGGGGCGGCCTTGGGCGCGGCGCGGCTGGGAATGTGCGCGGCCACGAAAATGTCGGCAAACGACGTGATGCTGCCGCCGGAATTTGCAAAAGAGATTGAGCCGAACATTGCGCTTATGCCGCGCTTTGAAGAGGCATACGGGTATTTCAAGGCAAGCTATCCCGCGATCAAGGGCATTCGAAATACTGAAGGTTAAGAAAGCGAGCCCGAGGGACATTTACGCCTTTCAGGTTTTGCATCGTTTCCGCTTTTGTGGATCCTGCTGACAAGCCTTAAGCCGAGCTCTGAAATCCTGTCGGGCACGAATGTGCGCCCCGTGTCGGTTGCGGTTCAGCTTTTCCTTCCGACCGGCGTGCGCGGCACGCTTTTTGGCGAGGCGGCGGTGGCTTCGATCCTGATAATCCTGCCGGGACTTGTCTTTGCCTCCATCATGCAACGCTACCTTGTATCGGGTGTGTCGATGGGCGCGGTAAAGGGGTAGAAAAATGCATTTTTGGAACGACCATCCCAAGAGATCGTGCTATCCCAGCGTGATTAAGTTTAACAACGGGGAACAGTCCAGTGAACGAGTATGAGCGCGAGCAAGCAATAATCGAGTTTCTGAAGGACCACACCTTTGCTTCGGTGAGGGACCTTGGGCAAATTCTGGATGCTTCGGACGCGACGATCAGGCGGGAT
This sequence comes from Paracoccaceae bacterium, assembly GCA_030148005.1. Taxonomy (GTDB): domain Bacteria; phylum Pseudomonadota; class Alphaproteobacteria; order Rhodobacterales; family Rhodobacteraceae; genus JASBSV01. Next base: position 9,798 of record JASBUI010000005.1, read on the forward strand.
ATTGCAAAGCTTGATGAAAAAGGCGTGGTTCTAAAGGTATTTGGCGGCGTAGCCCCGGTCGTGGATACCAAGAGCGACAGAAGCGCCAAGCCGTTCTCGGAGAACAAGGTTCGCAACGTTGAACAGAAGCGTGCAATCGCGAAATACGCAGCAAGCCTGTGTGAAGACGGCGAATCCATCATTCTGCACGGCGGAACGACCGCCTATATGCTGGCCGAAGAGATCATTTCAAAGCATCTGAAGGTCATCACGAACTCTATGCCCGTTGCGGCCCTGTTGTGGGAGCGTTCGCGCATAAACCTTGTGATCCCGGGCGGCGAACTTTACCGCGAGCCAGAGCTGATCTATGGCCGAAATCTGGATAACTTCGACCACTTTGCATCCAAGTCATTTATCGGCGCGCAGGCCTTTGGCCCCGAAGGGATCATGGAATCGAACCCGGTCCTGATCGAAGGGATACGCCAGTTTCTGGACCGCGCCGATCAGATCAACATCATCTGCGACAGCTCAAAGTTCGACCTCAAGGCAAGGGTTGTTGCCTGCCCGATCTCCAGGATCAACGCGGTCATTACCGATTCTGGAATTACCGATTTCATGAAGCAAGCTCTGGAAGACAAAGGCGTGAAAGTCATCGTCGCCGATGGGCCTTCAGCGGAGACTATTTAAAGGGGCTGTTATGGCTGAAATTAGAATTGAAAAACTGGTTAAGGCCTATGGCGATCTGGTGGTTCTGAAGGATATCGACCTTGAGATCATCGATGGTGAGTTCATTGTTTTTGTCGGCCGCTCGGGGTGCGGAAAGTCCACGCTTTTAAGATCGATTGCGGGGCTTGAGAATATCTCAGCCGGTGAGATCTGGATTGGCGGCAAGGATGTCACACAGCTTGCCCCATCCAAGCGCGGCATCGCCATGGTTTTTCAATCCTACGCCCTTTATCCGCATTTGACGGTGCGGGAAAACATGGGGTTCAGCCTAAGGCTTGCCGGGACGGACAAGGACGCCAGAGACAAGGCCGTGGACAAGGCGGCGCGCATTTTGCAGCTGACAGAGTATCTGGACCGCAAGCCATCGCAGCTTTCGGGCGGCCAGCGGCAAAGGGTTGCGATTGGCCGCGCCATCGTGCGCGAGCCGGGGGTTTTTCTGTTTGATGAGCCGCTGTCCAATCTTGACGCGGACCTGCGTGTTCAGATGCGGGCCGAGTTGATCCAGCTTCACGATCAGCTGAAAGCGACAATGGTTTATGTCACCCATGATCAGGTCGAGGCGATGACGATGGCCGATCGGATCGTGGTTCTGAACGGCGGCGTCATCGAACAGGTTGGAACGCCGGCCGAGCTTTATGCGGCGCCGAAGAATGAGTTTGTGGCGACCTTTATCGGATCGCCGCGGATGAACATCCTAGAGCTTGCGGGCAAGTCCGATGGGGCGTCGGTCACGCTTCCCGGAGGGCGCAGGTATGACTGCGGCAGAAGCGATCTGGGCGAGATGCCTTGCAAGCTTGGCATCCGGCCCGAGAACATCACCTTTACCGATCCCGAAAAGGCCGCGCTGACGGGCCGGGTCAAGTTGGTCGAAGCCTTGGGATCGGATTCCTTTGTTACGCTTTCCCATGATGGAGAAAAGTCGGTGACGGCACGGGTTCCGGGAACCTCAAGGCTTACATCAGGGGAGATGGTCGGCATCGGTTTTGAGCCAAACTGCGTGCATCTTTTCGGTGCGGCGGGCCAAAGGCTTTGACCCTGTAAGGGCGCCTGTCTGTCCATTTGGTGATCTTGCGCACCGCTTGCCATTTCATCCTCTCGCCAGCCCCGGCCGACAAACGGCCCTGCCTGTTTTCGGTCTTGGGGCGAATTACGCAACAAGGGTTTTTCCAATGATGACCGCGCTTGATCAGCTTCAGAAGATGACGGTGATTGTCGCCGATACGGGCGATGCTGCGCTTGTGAAGAAGCACAAACCGCAGGATTGCACGACGAACCCTTCGCTGGTTCTGGCGGCCCTGAATGGTTCGGGGGCAGAGGATTTGATCGCGTCCGAGATTGCAGCGGCGCGGCGCGGATCGCTGGATGCAAATGCCCTTTGTGACACGCTGACCGTGGCGATCGGCGCCAGCCTGACCCATCTGGTTCCCGGGCGCGTTTCGACAGAGGTTGATGCCTGTCTTTCCATTGATGTCGAGGCGTCGGTTCGGCGCGCGCAGGACATCGTTGCCGACTATGACCGTCGCGGCGTTTCCAAGGATCGCATCCTGATCAAGCTTGCGGCGACATGGGAAGGGATACGGGCGGCAGAGCGGCTTGAGAAAGAGGGGGTCAACTGTAACCTGACGCTTCTTTTCGGGCTTGAGCAGGCCAAGGCCTGCGCCGATGCGGGTGCCTTTCTGATCTCGCCCTTCGTTGGCCGCATCACGGATTGGTACAAGAACTTTGAAGGGGTGTCGCAATACGCCCCAAGCGAGGATCCGGGTGTTCTGTCTGTGCGCGAGATTTACGGGCTTTATAAGTCCACCGGGGTTCAAACCATCGTCATGGGCGCGTCGTTTCGCAACATCGGTCAGATCAAGGCGCTTGCAGGTTGCGACCGTTTGACGATCTCTCCGCAACTGCTGAAGGAGCTATCGCAGGACAACAGCGAGGTTGCCCGCGTCCTTCAGCCTGAGGGCAAGGCGGGATCGCGGGGCGATGCGGTGACCGAGGCGCGGTTCCGCTGGGGGCTGTGCCAGAACGCGATGGTGACCGAAAAGCTTGCCGAGGGCATTCGCGGCTTTGACGCCGACCGCCAAAAGCTGTTGCGCATCCTTGCAGACAGACTTGGTGCTTGAGCGGGCGATAAAGGCGATCTTTGCGCGCTTGCTCGTAGGGTCGGCCATTGCGCCATCATACTTGTCACATGGCCGCGCGAAAGCGCCCCTTGCGTCACGCAAGTAGATCGTTCCCCTCAAGCGCGCTTTGGAACCTATCCTTTGGCAGCAGGTTGAAGCGGTCTCCGGTCAGGTTTGCGCTAAGGATACGGTCGCACCTGAAAGTGCGCGGGGCGCTTCGCAACCGGTCGAAGGCAATGACGTACCAGACGGGGTAATTCAGCAAAAGAAAATGCGGCTCTATCTGGCGATCGGTGATCTCGCCCGCATCGTTTCTGTAGCGGGTTGCCAGCACCATCTGATCCATAAAGGCAGTGTGCAGGGCCTGAACGACGCGTTTTGGGGGCGCGTCGTGGCTTGCCTGAACATAGGTGGATGCGGTGAGGCCGATAAGAATGCGCGATTTCAGGCGGCTGACCCTGTGCCGCTTTTCGGGTGAGAAAGAGGCCACAAGCCGCCGGCGGACCGAACCGAGGCTCGCCAGAAACATCGGTGAGTTCATCTGTTCGGCAACAGCGATGCTGATCAGCAGGTCGATCGCTTCGGCGTAGGTCAGGTTGATCCGCCCAACGCCCCAGTTTCGATCAAGGCGCACGCCGCCGCCTCGGCCGCGGTCGGCGTCTATCGGCATGCCCTGCTGGCGCATGATCTGAAGATCGCGCGCAATGGTTCGGTCGCTGACGCCGTGTTGAAGCGCCAGTTCGCTGATCGTGCAGTGTTCATCCTGCTTTAGCTGAACGGCCAGCATTTCCAGCCGCTTCAGCCTGTCGCTCGAATTTCCGCGTGCCATGAATCAAATAGGACATAAAGTGTCCTATTTATCAATATGACTGTGACGACGCATTTGAAAGCAAAGGAGATACGTCATGTCACCTGTCACAGTTCTGGCCCCCATCAAGTTGGCCGCAGGTAAAACCGAGGCCGATCTTTTGGCCGCCTCGCAGAAGTTCCAGATGGATTTCGTCGCCCATGAGCCCGGTGTCTTGCGGCGCGAGTTGGTGCGAAAACCCGATGGCACCTATCTGGATATCGTCCAGTTCCGCAGTCAGGAGGATTTCGCCGATGTCCTGAAAAAGGAAATGGAATCGCCGGTCTGCGCCGAGTTCTTTTCGGTCATGGATCTAAGCGATTTCGACCCCGATGCCGAGATGGAGGTGAACGTTTCGCTTGAGACGCATTAGCGGGATTTGCCGGTCCGCCTAGTGGGTATGTGCGCTTAGACCGTGCAGGGCGCGGGTTTGGGCAAGGGCGGGCCGGCGCAGTTCCAGCAGGCGCCGCGCCTCATCATAGCTGCCATCCGCGTGCGGTTTGATCGACGGATCAAGCGGCCACATCTGTAACGTGGAGTCTTCAAGGAGGCAGCGGTTGTTGGAATTTGCAGGACGATAGGCGTTGTACATCACTGCTCTGCGCGTTTTCAGATCAAATGTTGTGGCACCCAGCAAGTCATTTATTACTGCGTTTTGACCAACACCGACGCCGATGGCGTGTACGAAGGTGCCATCGGCGGTGACAATGACCCGTCGAACGACATTCCCACCTTCATTTTCTGGCCCTGTTCCAAGGATACCGTCGTGAAAAACGTGGCCTGGTTCAGTAACGTTTATCACCGTCACTGTGTTATAGTCGACAATGTGAGTGACTGGGTTCATGCCAGTTACCGATGTACGTGATCCCGTAGTAACAGGGTTGCCAAATTCGTCAAAAAATCAGGTGCGGCTTCTTCCAAGTCCCCCCAAAACACGTCCTGACTTGAGACATTTTGGTTTGCCCAAGCAGCTTGTGCTTGAGCTCTTTGTGCTGCTTGGGCTCCCACTATTAGCCCGCCGGAGTAATCTGAAGAACTAAGAAAATCGCTTGCTGAGTACTCAATCTCTACGAAGCTATCGTACTGGTCGAAATCATCAGGGTCGTCGGTAATGAGGCCACTTTTATTCACCGAAAACGTTGACCCGTCTTAGATGGTTACCTTTGTTGCTTGGGCAGTAATGTGGTATGCGCCACCGTTTTGGGTGTTTCCTTCAAATAAAGTCGTCATTTTTCTTCCTCACGAACAGTGATGTTAAAACAGCGCCTCTAAATACTAGTAAGCCAAGTAGTCCAGACCACTTTAGTAATACCCAATATCCAAGCAGGGTGATGTGCTTTCCACCGACTTGCATCCTATCACCATAACCAATTTGGCCAGACGGAAAGACCTTTAGCCAGATTACAGAGAACATAAAAATTGCAATCATAAAGGAGAACGAACGGACTATAATTCTGGAGATAGCTTTTGGTACTTCACCATTATACCATTCTATAAAAAAATATAACAACAGGGGCAAGCAAGATCAGGTGGGCACCTGCGCCGTAAAACACAATCAAGGACAAAAGCAGCAAGAGAGAAAACACAGTAGATCGAACGAAGCTTTTGACGTGTATTGAGTGCTCTCAGGCATCCATAATTCTCGTAAATCCACGAAGAAGTATATTAAGCGATGAATATCTGAAACGGATTTAAATTAACCGATAGCTTACGATTCAGGTCTGATACAATTTCGTTTACTGTGTCTTGCAGGTCCGGTTCCATGTCAATCATCCTATTGGGGCCAAGTATAGAGCAACTAACTATTGGGGCCAAGTATAGAGCAACTAAAAAGAGAAAAATAAAGATAGCAACTGATTTAAAGCCCCTGATTGTGCGGTCTGGCAAGTTGTGCGCATGCCAAAGGGTGGCGGGGCTAAAAATAGAAAAATATAGCATTAGAAAATGAGCGTAGCTTGATGGCTTCCCTTTGTTCAATCGGTAGTTTCGAAACCACTCGAACTGATCCCTAAAAACAAAATGGGTTACCACAATAGAGACAACCTTCATAAAGGTCACCAGAACAAAAATAATAATTAATATCGCATACATTTTTTGCCGAGCGCTTACTATGTTTGGCCACTTAAAACATAAGTGTAACGTTACACAAACGGAGGTTTTTGTCACGCTCAATCTCCGCACCAACAATCAAGCTGTTAGCCGTTCCAAAACCCCATGACAAAACGTTTGGAGTTTTGGAAAGTTATTTGTCATCATGGGGCATGATCATCGGATATGCTCGCGTTTCAACCATCGGATATGCTCCCGTTTCAACCACAGACCAGAGCCTTGACGCTGGAACCGATGCTTGGAAAGCAGTCCTCGCGCAGCGCATTTTCGCTGCCGAAAATGGCGGAGTGAGGCGGGATCGCCCGAAGTGTGGGTCGATGCTCGATCAGTCTCGCTCTGGCGATGTAGGGGGCGTCGCCCGGTAGGATTGGTTCTGAGCGGTCCTTGTGCAATTTTCTCAACAGTGTGGAAGCCATCGAGATATGCGGCGCGGGTTTTGCCGGTCCGCCCAATGGGTATGAGCGCTTAGACCGTGCAGGGCGCGGGTTTGGGGCCAAGCCTGCCCTTGTCGTCATAGGCGACAACGATATCGCCTACCTTGATCTCGCTGATCGGATTTTCCCCCACCTTCGAGTGCACGAACGCCTCATCATAGCCGCCATCCGCGTGCGGTTTGATCGACGGATCAAGCGGCCACATTTGAATTGGGGTGTCGCCTAGGAAGCAGCGGTTGTTGGGTGTCTCTCCGATTCTTGCGAGAATGGCATCTTTATTTGCCTCAAGAACTCGATTAATGGCAATTCTCGTTGCGTACCTCGGACCGAGTTCCCACATGATAGTAACTAGTGTGGCGTTCAAGATCCCCGCATCTCCTTTTGATCTGCCAGCGAGGTCAGAAAGATTGCCAGTTTCCACCACGATTGGCATTGTATTCAAGATGTCTTCAAGAGTTGCTTCTCGATCCATATTTTTTTCAAGAAAATCTCCGATCGTATATCCAACTTCATTGTTGGTAAGGTCATTGATGTGCTCGTTTGTCCCATCGCGGCCTCTGGACGCGGCGTAAACTTCATTGGCTGCGGCGAGTACACGAGCCTTCCCTTCACCGGTTTCCAGAGTGGTACCCGCTCCAGCAATTGCGTGCTTCAGGACATCCAAATTAACAACAGTACTGCTTTCAGAATAGCAAAGTTTTTCTCTGTTATTGAGGTCTCGGGCGATGCCTTCCCAATGAGTACTTTGGCTTCGTGCCCAATCTACCCATTAAGTCTTTTGGCTTCGCGCCCAATTTACAGCCCTTAGCCAAAGGTCTACCATGGTATCACTCCTTAACTGTTACACGGTACGCGATTAAATGGTCGCCATGCCCATCGGGATCAGAATTTACTTTTTCGGAGGTGCGAGATATGGTAATCTTTTCTGACGCTTGGCAATTTGATGGTGCCAAAAATGTATAAACACGCTCATCGAAGTTCATGATGTATGTCGCACCATCTGCATTATACAGTATGACTTTGCTGAGGTAGTCTAGTAGGCCTTCATCAACAATACGCCCGCTTTTTAAATTCCAGCCATCCCTGCCTAGTATCTCGTCCAGCATTGATGTTGCGTTTGCACCTACCCCTAGAAAACAAACGGTTTCCCAGCTTGATCCAACGATTTCCGATAAGCTGACGCTTTGATCTGATATGAGCGGGTTTTTTAAGAAGTAGTTTTCTAAATCATTAGCTTCGAAATAGGTACTTTGCCGCCCACTTCCAAGAAAGTCGCTACCCCACGCGCCTAACATTACGCCTGCTATTCCGGCTGCAGATGCTATAATAACACTTCGCATCTAGACGAATTCTCTCTTCAACAAAGTAAGTTGGGGGCAGGAAACTGAAGCCAGTGTGCCGTTGGCCGTACGCTACCTGAAACGGTGGTTTTCTGTCACGTTCAATCTGAGCGTGAGCGGTCAATGGTTTAGGCGTTACAAAAACCCTCGGCAAAACTTTTGTGGTTTTGGCAGGTTTTTGTCATCATGGGGCATGATCATCGGATATGCTTGCGTTTCAACCACAGGCCAGAGCCTTGACGCTGGAGCCGATGCTTGGAAAGCAGTCCTCGCGCAGCGCATTTTTTACTAATTACATCGGCAACCCCAAATGATGAATCCACTTCAACTCGTGCAGTACCGTCGGATGAGAAAGCAACTGTCGCGCCCATTGAATGTTCTCCTTATAAGCCCTTGATATTAGCCATTCGAGCCAACCTGAAAGCTTCTAAGAGCTCTACCGATCTAATGGTGTAGACGCACAAAGCACGCTCAATGCCAGCTTGGGATTGGCAATCTGATACAGAACTCGACCCCTCGAACCTATCACGCGCCATTTTGTAACTTCTAGAAGAAAAGCCGCCGCCCTCTATTTCGTTTGGAAGAATTTTGAGGATAGCATCAATTTTTTCATCAATCATCTCAGTGATGGACAGTATACAAAATGATGGTCGTTCTGAACGTTCGCATGAACTTGCGGGGACCACGAAACAGGATACCTCCATATGAGCCCTGTATTGCAAATCTAAATTCTGAATCGCTGACAAACATTGAGCAGGGTTGAGTGAGGATACCTCTGCTTCACTTTTGCCCGAGAAAAAGGTCGGGGATAGGGTGAAAATAAGAAGAATTAGGATTGTAGTAAATCTCATTGATCAACAATTACCCATAAACACAAGTCGCGTGATTAAAGGCTATCCTATCGTTCGCAGTAGGACAATTGAAATAGCCTTTGCGAAAACGGTGGTTTTTGCCATCATAGGGCATGATCATCGGATATGCTCGCGTTTCAACCACAGGCCAGAGCCTTGACGCTGGAACCGATGCTTGGAAAGCAGTCCTCGCGCAGCGCATTTTCACTGCCGAAATTGGCGGAGTGAGGCGGGATCGCCCGAAGTGTGGGTCGATGCTTGATCAGTTTCGTTCTGGCGATGTAGGGGGCGTCGCCCGGTAGGATTGGTTTTGCGCGATCCCTGTGCAATTTTCCCAACAGTGTGAAAGCCATCGAGATATGCGGCGCGGGTTTTGCCGGTCCGCCTAGTGGGTATGAGCGCTTAGACCGTGTAGGGCGCGGGTTTGGGCAAGGGCGGGCCGGCGCAGTTCCAGCAGGCGCCGCGCCTCATCATCGCGGCCAAGGCGCAGAAGGGCGCCCAGCAACGAAAATTCCAAAAGGTCGCGCTGGGCGCGGCTTCCGCCAAGGCGCGCGTGATCTGCCATGGCCGAGGTCAGAAAGGTGATTGCCTGCTTGCTTCCAATGTATTCACTCATGACATTCTCCGGTCCTTGCAGCCAAGTAACGTTCGCAAGTTGCTATAGATCCAATCATGACCTGATTTGGATGATATCACGGGTATCAAACCTCTGGCCGCACTGGTTGCGCCGATTGCTGGGCGCGGCGGTCCCAAGGCATAGAGCCGGGGCGCCTTTCTGCGGCGCAAAGACCCCTCTCGCCATGGCGCGCGCGCTGGGGTATCACCGGGCGCATGACACAGATCCGATCCCTTTTCGCCACCCGTCTTTACCAAGCGCAGCTTTCCCAAGAGGGCAAAAGCAAGGTGCACCCAGATGAGCTTGTCCAAGCTTGCCAGTCGATCGCTGAAGACGACGAGGCGGGGCAGGAATGGTGTGAGCGCAATGATTTTCCCGGCTACACGAGCTATGCCTCGCTGACCGATCTGCCGTGGCGGTTTCCGATCTTCAAGGATCTGGCGGCGGCGCTGGATGCGCATGTTGCCGCCTTTGCCAAGGATCTGCAGTTCGATCTGGACGACAAGAAGATCAAACTGGATTCGCTGTGGATCAACATTCTGCCCGAGGGCGGCATTCACACGGCCCACATCCATCCCCATAGCGTGATCAGCGGCACGACATATGTGGCGATGCCCGAAGGGACGAGCGCGATCAAGTTCGAAGACCCGCGCCTTGCGATGATGATGGCCGCGCCCGGCCGGCTGGCGGATGCGCGCGATGAGCTGCGCAGTTTCGTCTATGTCAAACCGCAGGTCGGTGATGTTCTGCTTTGGGAAAGCTGGCTGCGCCACGAGGTGCCGATGAACATGACCGAAGAGGAACGCATCAGCGTCAGCTTCAACTATGGTTGGGGCTAGGGCCAAGGCACGCTGATCGGTTGGCGCGCACGATGCCCTTTGGGGCGCCTATTTTTTCAGTCGCGAAATCGTTGATCTGCTGACGCCCAGCATGCGGCCAACTTCGGCTGCTGACTTGCCTATCCGCAGAAGCGACTGGGCGCGGGACTTGTCATTCTCGCTAAGCTTTTGTGGCCGCCCCGCCGATACGCCGAACGTCTGGGGGCGATTTTCTTCGTCGCGGCTTTCGGCATCTGCCAGAGCGATCTCAAAATCGATTACGCCGCGCAGCGTTTCTATCACGCGATCACCGCCTTCGGCCTTGGTGTCTGCCCAAGGCTCTGCCAGAGAACGGAAGAACGCGCCCTTCTTGTGAATCTGTTCCAGCATTTGCAAAAGGTCCGCCGGTGAGCGGGCAACTGAAGCCAGGCGCGTTGCGATGACCGTGTCGCCCTTGGACACCTGCCGCAGAAATTCCTTCAATGACTTTTCCGCGGACTGGCCATCACGCACTGAATCCTTCCAGATTTTATCGCAGCCCTGCTTTTCCAGTTCGCTGATCTGGACTTCGCTTTGGTACCATTTGGCAGAAACACGAGCATAACCGATTTTCACCACAAACCTCTTCAGTCACAAAGAACTTGACTTTTTGCACACCATTATGCACGACTTTTTGCACGCAATATTGAACGATCTTAGTTGATGAGTTGCCAATGAGCAACCGCAAGTGCTTGGCACTGAAAAAAAACGAGGGACACCATGAATGAAGAGCTAGCAATTTCCAATCAGGATCCAAGTTTGTACAACTCGGATCTTGCGCCGATCCCTGTGTCAAAGCGCACCTGGGGTTGGTTCGAAATATTCAACGTCTGGGCCAATGACGTGCAAAGCCTGTTTGGCTATACCTTGGCCGCGTCACTGTTCTTGAGTTACGGGCTTAACGGTTGGACGGTCTTTGCCGCGATCATGCTGGCGGGCCTGTTTGTCATGTGGCTGGTCAACCTGATGGGCAAGCCAAGTGTTCAGTACGGCATTCCGTTTCCGGTCATGGCCCGGTCCAGCATGGGCGTTCGGGGCGCAAACTTTCCCGCGATCATCCGAGCGATCGTCGCGATCTTCTGGTACGGCGCGCAGACCTATTTTGCCTCGACCGCTGTTGCGCTTTTGATCGGGTCGCTTATGGGCGGAAACGGCGATCCTGTCCTTCTGGGGATGAGCGGTATCGACTGGGTTTCCTTCCTGATCGTCTGGTCGTTCCAGATCTGGCTTTTCTGGAACGGGATCGACTGGATCACCCGCTTTCTGAACTTTGCGGGGCCGTTCGTTTACATCGTGATGATCATTCTGGCGATTGTCATCTGGACCAAGGCGGGCAGTGGCCTGACATCGGAAATGGGGACGATCTTTAAGGGCACCGGCAGCTATGAGGGCGGGTCGCTTGCGGCTTTCCTTGCGATTGTCGGAACCATGATCGCTTATTTCGCGGCCGTTGTTATCAACTATGGTGACTTTTCAAGGTTCGTGAAATCGCAAAGCGAGATGAAAAAGGGCAACTTTGTCGGCCTGCCGCTGAACATCGCCTTTTTCTCGCTGATCGCGCTGATCGTGACGGCGGGCACGGTTGCGGTCTGGGGCGAGGCGCTGACCAATCCCACGGATATTGTCGAGCGTGTAGATTCGCTTCCCCTGACCTTTGTCGCGGCGCTGCTGTTCTTTTCCGCAACGGTCGGGATCAACCTTGTCGCCAACTTCATCCCCCCGGCCTATGACCTTGCCAACCTGATGCCCAGCCGCATCAACTTTCGCATCGGCGGTTTGATCACCTCGGGCTTTGCGTTGGTGATCGGGGGTCTTTGGGTGTCCACGATCAGCCAGATCGGCATCTTCAACTTCGTGAACACGCTGGGCGCTATTCTGGCGCCGGTCTATGGGATCATGATCGTCGATTTCTACATGGTGAAGAACCAGAAGCTTGACATTCAGGCGCTGTTCTCGGCTTCGCCGGATGGGGAGTACTTCTATGACAACGGCTGGAACAAGCGGGCGATGATCGCCTTTGTTCTTCCGGCGCTGTTTTCCATCGCGACGGTCTGGGTGCCGGAACTTGCCTTCCTTTCGGGGTTCTCATGGGTCATCGGCGCGGCGCTGGGCGGTGCGGTGTACTATCTGATGACCAAGAAGTAGCACCACGTAAATCACGGCTTGCAGGCGTCCCGGTGGGGCGCCTGTTTGCGTTTGGAAGGCGCCCGGCGACAGCGCAATTCACCTTGGCGCGAACCGGTGCTAGGAAGAGGCGGAAATTTAAACTGGAGACGATTTTGGAAAACTTTAAAGACAACAGATTTGATGATCTTCAGACGCCATGCCTGATACTGGACGAAGCGCGGATGCAGCGGAACATTAGCCGGTTGCGTGATCGTGCGCAGGGGCTGGGCGTTGTTTTGCGCCCGCATCTGAAGACGGCCAAATCGGTGGATGTGGCGCGGCAATTGCTGGAAGGCGGCAACGGGCCCGCGACGGTTTCAACGCTGCGCGAGGCCGAAATTTTCGCCGAGGCCGGTGTGCACGATATTCTCTACGCTGTCGGAATTGCGCCGGGCAAGCTTGGCCGTGTTGCCGATATTCGGGCGGGCGGTTGTGATCTGACGGTGATCCTTGACAGCCCCGAGCAGGCCCAAGCGATTGCCGAGTTTACCGCAAGCACCGGGCAGGTGATCCCGGCGATGATCGAGATTGACAGCGACGGGCATCGCGGTGGTCTGTTGCCGGACGATGCGGCACTGATCAAGGTCGCGCAGGTGCTGGCCGATGCCGGGGGCGCCTTTCGCGGTGTCCTGACACATGCAGGCGAAAGCTATGGCGCGCCGGGCCGGGCGGCGCAGGCAGAGTTCGCCGAAAAAGAGCGGGCGGCGGTTGTTCAGGCGGCTGCAAACCTTGCGCGCGCTGGGCTGGATTGTTCGGTTGTCAGCGTGGGTTCCACCCCGACCGCCCATGCCGCCGAGAACCTTGAAGGGGTTAGCGAGCTGCGCGCAGGCGTGTTCACCTTCTTTGATCTCGTCATGGCCGGGATCGGGGTTTGCGATGTTGATGACATCGCGCTCAGCGTTCTGACCACGGTGATCGGGCATCAGCGCGAGAAGGGCTGGATCCTTGTCGATGCGGGCTGGATGGCGATGTCGCGTGATCGGGGGACGGCCAATCAAGCGGTCGATCAGGGCTATGGCCTGATTTGCGGCGAGGATGGAAAGGTCCTGCCGGATCTTGTTCTGTCGGCAGCAAACCAAGAGCATGGAACGATCACGGTTCGCGCTGGATCGGGCGGCAAGCTGCCCGATCTGCCGGTTGGCACGCGGCTACGTGTTCTGCCCAACCATGCCTGCGCCACAGGCGCCCAGCATTCTCGCTACAACGTTGTTCCGGCGCAGGCGGGACAGCCCCTGATGCAGTGGGAGCGGTTTTCGGGCTGGTAAATCGGGCGGCCTGATCGCATGGTCGCATAGGGTGCGCGGCAAGGGATGGCGGCGCGGCAAGGGAGGACAAGGGTGATGGCCAAGGGCAAGGTTCAGTCCGGTGCGTTCAATCCACGCGATCTGGCGCGCCATCCATCGCCCCTGACACCCAGCTACCGGTCGAGCGTTCTGCGCGCGCCCGCACATGCGCGGATATCCTTTGAAAACTCGCTAAGCGAAATCACCGGGCCGGTCTTTGGTCAGGGCCTTCTGGGTCCGGCGGACAACGATCTGACCATCAACTACGCCCAGCCCGGCCAAAGCGCGATCGGCGAGCGGATCATCGTGCATGGCAGGCTTCTGGACGAAGACGCCCGGCCGGTGAGCAGCGCGCTTTTGGAGTTCTGGCAGGCGAACGCGGGCGGGCGATACCGGCACAAGAACGATGGGTATGTCGCGCCGCTTGATCCCAACTTTGGTGGCTGCGGGCGCACGGTGACGGCGCAGGACGGAAGCTATTCGTTCCGCACGATCCGCCCCGGACCCTACCCATGGCCCAACGGCGGCAACGACTGGCGCCCTGCGCATATCCATTTCTCGGTCTTTGGGGATGGGTTTGCCCAGCGGCTGATCACCCAGATGTACTTTCAAGGCGATCCGCATATTCAGCTTTGCCCCATCGTGCAGACGATCAAGGATCCGGATGCGATTGATCAGCTTACCGCGCAGCTGGACATGGATAACACCGTGCCGATGGATGCGATTGCCTACCGGTTCGACATCGTTCTGCGCGGGCGTCGTTCGACGCTGTTCGAGAACCGGCTGGAGGGGAACTGATGACGGAAACCGGCAAGCTGAAGGAAAGCGCGTCCCAGACAGCGGGGCCTTATGTGCACATAGGCTGTGTGCCAAGTTTTGCCGGTCTGACGGGCATGTACGGCGGGCGCGATCCGGGCGCTGAGATGGTCACGGCAGAGGCGCGCGGTGCGCGGATCGTGGTCGAGGGCAGGGTGCTGGACGGCGAGGGCGCACCGGTTCGCGATGCGCTGATCGAGATCTGGCAGGCGGATGCTCAAGGGCTTTACCACAGTCCGGCCGAGACGCGCGGCGCGGCTGATCCGGGCTTTACCGGTTGGGGCCGCCAGCCGAGCGACGCCAAGACGGGGCAGTTCCGGTTTGAAACGCTCAAACCGGGCCAGGTGCCATGGGCGGGCGGGCAGATGCAGGCGCCGCACATCTCGGTCTGGATCGTGGCGCGCGGCATCAATTTGGGCCTAAGCACGCGAATCTATTTCAGCGATGAGGCCGAAGCGAACGCGACCGATCCGCTTTTGCAGCAGATCGGCGATCCGGCGCGGGTTGCCACGATGATTGCCGACAAAACGGCGCAAGGCTATAGCATCGAGATACGCTTGCAGGGAGAGAATGAAACGGTGTTCCTAGATGTCTGAAGTTGCCGGAAAGCCCTGTATCCTGTGCTGTGCGATCACCGGATCGGTGCCGACCAAAGCCAACAACCCCGCTGTGCCAATCTCTGTTTCCGAGCAGGTTGAAAGCAGCCATGCGGCGGTTGAGGCGGGCGCCGCTATCATTCATGCGCATGTGCGCAACGACGATGAAACACCGTCCAGCGACCCCGATAAGTTTGCCGCCCTCAAGGAAGGGTTGGAGAAACACTGCGGCGGGGTGATCATCCAGTTCTCGACCGGCGGGCGGTCGGGCGCGGGGCAGGAACGCGGCGGGATGCTACCGCTTTGCCCAGACATGGCATCGCTTTCGGTGGGGTCGAACAACTTTCCGACGCGGGTCTATGAGAACCCGCCCGATCTTGTGGCTTGGCTGTCGGCGGAGATGGTGAAGTACAAGATCACCCCCGAGGTCGAGGCCTTTGATCTAAGCCATATCCTGCGGGCGATTGAGATGAGCAAGGCGGGCAAGCTTTACGGCCGGCTTTATGTTCAGTTCGTCATGGGGGTGGCAAATGCCATGCCTGCGGACCGCGAGGTTTTCGATTTCTACGTTCAGGTGATGCGCAACCGGGCGCCAGAGGCGCAGTGGTGCGCCGCCGGGATCGGGGCCAATCAGGTGGTAGTAAACGAATGGGCGATTGCAGCGGGCGGGCATACGCGCGCTGGCCTGGAAGACAACATGCGCCTTGATCGGCACAGGCTTGCGCCATCGAACGCGGCGCTGATTGCGCGGGCGGCGGATATCTGTGCGCGCTATGAGCGCCCCGTTGCCACCATCGCCGAGGCGCGCGCGCTTTTGGGTCTGGCTCCGATGCCCAAGGCCGCTGAATGAGCGTGTTTCAGCACCCATGGCTGGGCGGTGTCTTTCACGACGCCGAGGCGGCGGAAATCATGGGCCCGCAGGCGCAGATGAAACGGATGCTTAGGATCGAGGCGGCGTGGTCGCGGGTTCTGGGCGATATCGGCCGGGTAGAGCCGCGTCTTGCCGCGGCGGCGGCCCTTGTGATCGAAGCGGCAGAGCCGGACATCGAGGCTCTGCGCGAAGGGACTGCGCGCGACGGGCTGGCGGTGCCGACGCTGGTGAAGCTTTTGAAGGCCGGGATGGACGAAGAGCTTTGGCCGGCGGTGCACAAGGGTCTGACGTCGCAGGACGTGATCGATACAGAGCTTGTTCTGGCACTGGATCTGGTCACGCAGCTTATGGACAAGCGGCTGGCGCTTCTTGCCGGGGCGCTGGACGATGTGACGGCGCGCTTTGGCGCGGGGCGGATGATGGGGCGCACCCGGATGCAGGCCGCTGTCGAAATTACCGTCGCGGACCGTGTGCTGGCATGGCAGCGCCCGCTGCTGCGCCACCGCGAAAGGCTGACGGCCTTGCGCGGAGAGGTTTTGAACCTTCAGTTCGGCGGCGCGGCAGGGACGCGCGATGTTCTGGGCGATCAGGGCGATGCAGCTGCGGCCGCTTTGGCCGATCATCTGGGGTTGGCGAACCCGCATGCGCAATGGCACAGCGCACGGGGTGGGCTGGCCGAGGTTGCAAGCTGGCTGTCTTTGGTATCGGGAAGCCTTGGGAAGATGGGGCAGGATATCTCGCTTATGGCGCAACAGGGGCTGGACGAGATAGAGATCGCCGGGGGCGGGTCAAGTTCGGCCATGCCGCACAAGCAAAACCCGATACTTGCGGAACTTCTGGTGACGCTTGCGCGTTTCAATGCCACACAGCTGGCGGGGATGCATCACGCTCTGGTTCACGAACAAGAGCGTTCCGGCGCAGCTTGGGCTTTGGAGTGGATGTTGCTGCCGCAGATGGTGCAGGCCACGGCGCGCGGCCTTGGGGCTGCGATCGAGCTTACGTCGAACATCCGGCGCATGGGTGGTCCGGCGTCCTAGGCAAGCGGCCCCTTTTGTCCAACTGCGTCCCGTGCAAAGCTGACGGAAACGCAAGCGGAGGGATGACGCGTGGGCCCATTTTTTGACGATCTTGAAACGCGTTCGGCCGATGAGCGCGCAGCTTCTTACGCCGAGTGCCTGCCAGCGCAGATCCGCGCGGCGCAGGGGCTGCCTGGCTATAAGGCAAGCCTTGGCGGCGTCGATGCAGCGGCGATAACATCGGCCGAGGCGCTGGCGGCTCTGCCGGTTCTGCGCAAGTCAGAGCTTAGCTTGGCGCAGAAAACAAATGCGCCGCTGGGTGGTTTCGCGGCTCATCCGGCCACGGGTTTTGCCCATGTTTTCCAGTCTCCGGGCCCAATTTACGAACCCGGCCAGACGCACCATGACTGGTGGCGGATCGGACGGTTTCTGACGGCCCTTGGGGTTGGCGCCGGGGACATCGTGCAGAACTGTTTTTCCTATCATCTGACGCCTGCGGGCATGATCTTTGAGAACGGTGCGCGGGCGGTCGGGGCGACGGTCATTCCGGCCGGAACCGGGCAGACGGAAATGCAGGTGCGCGCGGCGGTGGACATCGGGGCCACGGCCTATGCGGGGACGCCCGACTATCTGAAGGTGATTCTGGAGAAGGCCGACGAGATGGGCGAGACGCTTGCCATAACGCGGGCCGCTGTCGGGGGCGGGGCGCTTTTTCCTGCTTTGCGGCAGGCTTATGCCGATCGTGGTATCTTGTGTTTGCAGAATTACGCCACCGCCGATCTGGGCAATGTCGCCCATGAAAGCCCGGCGATGGAAGGGTTGATCGTGGATGAAGGCGTCATCGTCGAGATCGTAACGCCCGGCACCGGCAACCCGGTCGAGCCGGGAGAGGTTGGCGAGGTCGTGGTCACGACGCTGAACCCCGACTATCCGCTGATCCGGTTTGCGACCGGCGATCTAAGCGCGGTGATGCCGGGGATAAGCCCTTGCGGGCGTACCAATATGCGTATCAAAGGATGGATGGGGCGCGCCGATCAGACGACCAAGATCAAGGGTATGTTCGTGCGCCCCGAGCAGGTTGCCGCCCTTGTGGCGCGCCACGACGAAATTGACCGCGCGCGGGTGATCGCAAGCCGCGAGGGCGACCGCGATGTTCTGACGGTACAGATTGAAACCGCGGCAGGTGATCCGGCGGGCTATGCCGCCTCTGTCGAGGATATCCTGAAGATGCGGGGCACGGTCGAGATTGTCGAGCCGGGCAAGCTTCCCCGTGATGGCAAGGTCATCGACGACATCAGAGTTTACGAGTGACACAAGGGAGAAAGTGATGAGACACACAGCCATATTCGCCGTGTTCTTCGGTTTGCTGGCAAGTGCCGCAACAGCCGAAGAGGTCGCCTTGGTGATCGGAAACGGCAACTACGACCAGTTGCGGGATGTTCGGCGCGGGGGCGAGGTTTTCCGCTCTGCGGGATCGCTGAAGAATGCCGGCGTTCTGGTGACATCGGCAGAGGATGCCGACGGCAGGCGCCTTGCGGCAGTGACAGCCGAGTTTGCTCAGGTTGCGGCAAGGGCCGATGGGGCCGTCGTGGTTCTTTCGGGGCGCTTTGTGCATAGCTCGGTCGAGACCTATTTCCTTCCCAGCGACAGCACCGGTCCGGGCCTTGCCGAGGTATCTGGCAAGGCGCTTCCGCTGTCGGTGGTGCAGGCGCTTTTGGCCAAGCTTCCGGGGCGGGCAGTTCTGCTTTTGGCAAGCGATCAAAGCGCGGCCCGCGTGGACAGTTACCTAAGTGAAGGCATCGGCCAGATACGGCCCGCGCAGGGCGTGACGGTCTTTCAGGCCGATCCTTCGACGGCGGCCGATTTCATGGAATCGGTTCTGGCGGTGCCCGAGGCGGCGATTGTCGTTCAGGCGCAGCGCATGCGCGGGATAACAGTTTCGGGGTTCATGCCCGAGGGGCTGAAGTTCCTGCGCGATGAGGCGGGGATCGCCCCTGCGCCAAAGGCCGGTTCGGACGAAGAGGGTTACTGGAATGCCATTCGCGATCTGGACACTGCCGAGGCCTATGAGCTTTATATCCGCCGCTTCCCCAATGGCGCGCATGTGGGCGAGGCGCGCAAGGCGGCCGCTGATATTCGTGATGAGCCGAACCGCGAGGCGCGCCGGGAAGAGGAAAGCCTTGCTTTAAGCCGGAACCAGCGGCGCGAAATTCAGCGCGATCTTTCGCTGCTGGACTATAACACCCGCGGGATCGATGGGATCTTTGGCAAGGGCACACGCGCGGCTGTGGGCGCCTGGCAGGAAAAGAACGGCTTTGATCCGACGGGGTATCTGACGCGGGCGCAGATCACGTCGCTCAAAGCGCAGTCCGATCGCCGAGCGGCCGAGCTTGAGGCGCAGGCCGAACGCCGCCGCATCGAGCAAGAGCGTGAGGACCGCGCCTATTGGCGTGAGACAGGGGCGCTGGGCGATGAGGCGGGGTACCGCGCTTATCTCAAGCAATATCCCGACGGGCGCTATGCCGAGATTGCCAATGCGCGGCTTCGGGCGATTGAGGACGAGCGGCGCAATTCGGTCGGCGAACGCGAGCGCCGGTTCTGGGATGACGTGACGGCGGCCGATACGGTTGAGGCTTATGACGCCTATCTTGAGCAGCTGCCCGACGGGACTTTTGCCGAAGAGGCGCGCGCGCGCCGCGAAGAGCTGATCAAAGAGCAAAAGAACAGCAAGGCGGAAGAAGCGGCCAAGAATGTCGAGGAACAGATGCGGATGAACGCCGGGACACGGCGGGTGATCGAACAGCGCCTAAACGTTCTGGGTCTAAAGCCCGGTCCGGTCGACGGCACATTTGATGAGCGTACACGTCGCGCG
The DNA here is from genome assembly GCA_030148005.1 of Paracoccaceae bacterium. Taxonomy (GTDB): domain Bacteria; phylum Pseudomonadota; class Alphaproteobacteria; order Rhodobacterales; family Rhodobacteraceae; genus JASBSV01. Next base: position 29,294 of record JASBUI010000005.1, read on the forward strand.
ATCCGGCGGTTCCAAAGCGAAAGGGGCCTTGAGGTCACCGGCTATCTGAACGAAAGCGCCGTAGTGCGTATTCTGGCGGAAAGCATCCTGCGCTAGCGGCGAGGGGCCTTTGCACAAAAAGAAAAGCCGCCCTGCAATGGGGCGGCTTTCAATCTGGGATCGCCGTGGCGATCAGCCCTGACGGGCTTTGAACCGACGTTGTGTCTTGTTGATCACATAGACACGCCCCTTACGGCGCACAACGCGGCAATCGCGATGCCGGCTTTTCAGCGAGCGGAGCGAATTCCTGACCTTCATGGGTCTTCTCCTTTGTCGCGGCGCCGCGGGCGCCATGGTTAAATCCTGTTGGCCAAATGGCCAGATGGTGGGCGATACTGGGATCGAACCAGTGACCCCTTCGATGTCAACGAAGTGCTCTACCGCTGAGCTAATCACCCTTTACCGCTGCATTCCCGCCTGCGTCCTGCTCTAAACGAACAAGACGCGGGCAATTCCGCGTCGGTCGAGGTCGTATAAAAGGGAATGCTTTGGGCTTCAAGACCTTTTGGCAAAGTCGAAAATAGAGGTATATTGGGAGCGAAGAAGGAACCTTAATGCCCAAAACACCATATCAGGTCGTCTTGCCAGAGCAGCGCACAACCAGTGTGGTGTTTTCTTCGCCACATAGCGGCCGGGACTATGGGTGGTCTTTCCTGCGAAAGTCGGTGCTGGACGGCATGGCGATTCGGTCGTCCGAGGATGCTTTTGTCGATCAGCTGTTCGAGGCGGCGCCAGAGTTCGGGGCGCCCTTTATCCATGCCACGACGCCGCGCGCCTTTCTGGACCTGAACCGCAGCGCAGAAGAGCTTGACCCCGCACTTGTCGAAGGGGTGCGAAAGACCTCTCACAATCCGCGGGTCGCTTCGGGGCTGGGGGTGATTCCGCGCGTTGTTTCCAACGGGCGGTCGATCTACAGCGGCAAGATTTCCATCAACGAGGCGCGGGCAAGGATCGCGGCGCATTGGCAGCCCTACCATGACGCCCTGCAGGGGTTGCTTGACCAAAGCCTGAACGAGTTCGGCGAGGCAATTCTGATCGATTGCCATTCGATGCCGCATGAGGCGGTCGATGCGCTGGCCCATTCGGGGGTTAAGCGCGCCGAGGTGGTTCTGGGCGATCGTTTTGGCGCAGCGGCGCATCCCGAGGTCATGGAACAGGTCGAGGCGGCCTTTGTTCGCGCGGGGCTGAGCGTGGCGCGCAATGCGCCATTTGCCGGGGCCTATATAACTCAGCACTATGGTCGCCCGTCCCGGCGCCAGCATGTCGTGCAGGTCGAGATAGACCGCGCGCTCTACATGAACGAGGCGCGGATTCGCCCGAACGGCAATTTCAAGAACTTCCAGAAAATGATGCGTCAGGTCATGTCCGACATTTCCCGGATCGGGCGGCGGCGCGTGTCGCTTGCCGCAGAGTAGCCTCAGCGCAGCGAGCGGCCCCTGACAATTGCATCCTTGCCGAACTTTGCGCGGATCTTGTCGCTGGCGCGTTCGGCGGCGTTTCGTTTGCGAGCCTCGGGATCCAGAAGATCCGCCGACAGATCGGCGCCTTCCTCTGAAACGATCTGGGACAGCCCGACACCGATAAGCCGGTAGGGCCCCTGATTGCCGACCTGATCAAAAAGTTGCCGCGCGGTCCGATAGATGCGGTCGGCCATCTGCGTGGCGTCATGCAAGCTTATCCGGCGGGTCAGCGCGCTGTGATCTGAGCGTTTGAGTTTAAGGGTGATGACGCGCCCGGCCTGACCTGTCGCCTTGGCGCGGTCGGCGACCTTTTCGGCAAGGCGCCAGATGTGCCCGTCTAGGATGTCGGTCGATGCGGTGTCCTGATTGAACGTGATCTCGTTCGAGATCGATTTGACCGGCGCATTGCGCGATACGCGGCGGCGGTCTTCACCCCGGGCAAGATGCCAGAGCCTGTCCCCCATCGATCCGAACCTTGCGCCCAGATCTTTGCGGTCCCAGCGCAAAAGGTCCGAAAAGGTGCGGATGCCGGCCTTTTCAAGGCTGGCCTGTGCAGCGGGCCCGATGCCCCAGATCAGGCGTACGGGTTTGTCGCGCAGAAAGGCGGGGGTTTCTTCCTTGCCGATGATCGAAAAGCCGCGCGGTTTGTCGAGGTCCGAGGCGACCTTGGCCAGAAACTTGTTGTGCGACAGCCCGATAGAGCCGGTGATCCCGATCTCGTCCGACATGCGTTTGACAAGGCGGGCCAGCATGACTGCAGGCGGCGCGCCATGCAGGCGGCTGGTGCCGGTGAGATCCATGAACGCCTCATCCAGAGAAAGCGGTTCGATCGCAGGGGTCAGTTCCTCCATCAGGGCGCGGACCTGTCGCGACACTTCTGCGTAAACGCTCATCCTTCCGCTGACGACGACGGCATCGGGGCAAAGTTCCAGCGCCTTGAACATCGGCATGGCCGAGCGCACGCCGCGAATGCGCGCGATATAACAGGCGGTCGAGACGACGCCGCGCTTGCCGCCGCCGATGATTACCGGCTTGTCGCGAATCCCTGGATTGTCGCGCTTTTCGACCGAAGCGTAAAACGCGTCGCAATCCATATGGGCGATGGAAAGGGTTTCAAGTTCGGGGTGGGCAATAACCCGGGGGCTGCCACATTTGGGGCAGCGCTGAGCCTGGTCGAACCGGGCAAGGCAGGATCGGCAAAGTGCGGGCATGGCGGAACATTACGCCGATGCCCCGCCCTCGGCAATCGCCGCTGGCACGGGGTTTTTCAAAGCAGGCTGGCGCTGTCGGTCTGCATCAGCGGCGGCGCCTTGATCGGCCGGGCCGTGCCGGGAAGCGGCACGGTGGCAAGCGGCGCGGCGGCGCTTTGCGGCAACTCGCCCCGCAAGTGGGTCAAAAGCACCTTGTGATCGGGCAGATCGCGGGTCAGCTGATCGATCTGGATGCGGGTTCTTTTAAGATAGGTTTTCCACCGATCCTTGTTCATCGCAATTGCGGGGGCCATCTTTGGGTTGCCAAAGCCGGTTTCATAAACCCCCTTGCCCAAGAGAACGGCCTGATAGGTCGCGGGCGAGAAAAGCGAGTATGCGCCAAGGTCGAAAGGTGCAGGAAGCGTGTGCTTCCAAAGCTCAATATTCTCGGCAAGGCTGTCTGGGATATCTAGGTTGCGCGCATCGTGCCAATAGTCGTCGTCGGTGCGGTTGTTCAACGCGTAGTGCAGGCAGATGAAATCGCGCACCTCGTCGTAAAGATCCTTGGAAACCTTGTTGTAGCGGTCGGTCACGGGCTGATTGAAGTCGCTGTCCGGAAAGTAGGTCAAAAGCCAGCGCAGGCCCATCTCGATCATGTAGATCGCGGTGGATTCCAGCGGTTCAATGAAGCCGCCGGTCAGGCCGATGGCGACACAGTTCTTTTCCCATGCGCGCGTGGTGCGGCCAACGCGCATCGGTATCACGCGCGGTTCGGCGCTGGCGCCGTCTGGGTGAAACTCGGCCAGATGGGCGCGAAATTCGTCGCGGGCCTGATCGTCGGTGCGGTGGGCCGAGGAAAAGACATAGCCGGTGCCGATCCGGTTAAAGAGCGGGACGCGCCAGCTCCACCCGGCGCCAAGGGCTGTTGAGCGCGTCATCGGCTCTATCCGGTTCGGGTCGGGGTGGGGAAGCTGAACGGCCATGGCGCGGTCGTTGCCCAAGTAGCGGGAATAGCTTTCGAACGGAACGCCAAGTGCTTCGTTGATGACAAGCCCGCGAAAACCGGTGCAATCGATGACAAGCTCAACCGGGTGGCGGCCGCCCTTTTCAAGGTGCAGCGCGGCGATGTGGCCCCGCTCATCCTTTTCGACCTCGACCATGTCATCAAGAATATGCTCAACGCCGCGCTCGATGCAGATGTCCTTTAGAAGGCCGGCGAACTTGCCTGCATCAAGGTGATAGGCAAAGCCGACATGGGCGGCAAATTCATCCGCGCCAAGGGGTCTTGGGCCCTTGCAGCTTTTCCACAAATCCACGCAGGGCGAGATTGTCTGAACAAAGTCAAAGCGCCCGGCGCCCTCGCGCAGGTAGTACCAGGCAGGATCGATACCGCCGATCTGTTTGCCCTTGGAAAAGGGGTTCACATAGGCCAAGGGCTTGCCCGCGGCGTCGTTGTTCCAGCGGTCGAACAGGACCCCAAGCTTGAAAGAGGCGTTGCAGGTCTTGAAAAAGCGCTTCTCTGAAATGCCGCACATTTTCAGGATGTTGGGCATGCCGGGAACGGTGGCCTCGCCCACGCCGACGGTGGGGATGTTGGGCGATTCAATCAGGCAGACCTTGATCCGGCCCTGCGCCCGTTTTGCACCTTTTACAAAGGTCGACAGAAATAGCGCCGACATCCAACCGGCGGTTCCGCCGCCGACGATCGTGATCTTGGCAATTGGCTTGCCCATCATGAACCCCCCTTGTCTTAAGGGGATTTAACTCCAGTTCCTGAAATTTTGAAAGTCCGTGGCCGCGGCGCTGCACCGCGAGGGGCGCGCCAATTGCACGAAGTGCCAGAAGATATGCGCCGCAAGGCGCGCAATTGGATCAGCCCTGCCGCCGGGTTCGAAGCGTGGTCAGGGAAGCGACGCAAGCACGGCGCGCGCGGCGGCGGCGGGATCGGGGGCCTGCACGATCGGGCGGCCGATGACGATGTGGTCGGCGCCATTTGTCAGTGCGGCGGCCGGGGTTGCAACGCGCTTTTGATCGTTCAGGCTGCTGCCTTGGGGGCGCACGCCGGGCGTGACGATCAGCTTGCCTGCGGCCGAGGGCAGCGCGCGGATCAGCGCGGCTTCGTTGGGCGATGCGATGACGCCATCGGCGCCGGCGGCAAAGGCGTTGTCGGCGCGCTGGACCACCAGATCGGCAATATCGCCCTTGGTGATCAGCGCGGCGTCCAGATCGGCGCGATCAAGCGATGTCAGGATCGTCACGGCAAGGATCTTAAGCTCGGTTGCGCCCTTGCCCTCTTGCGCAGCGCGCACGACATGGGGGTCACCGTGGACGGTCAGGAAATCAAGATCGAACTGGGACAGCCCGCGAACGGCCGCTTCGACGGTCGCGCCGATGTCGAAAAGCTTCATGTCCAGAAAGATGCGCTTGCCGTATTCGGCCTTCAGCTCATTGGCGAGGGCAAGCCCGCCGCCGGTCAGCATCCCCAGGCCGATCTTGTAGAATGACACGGTGTCGCCAAGGGTGCGGGCAAGTTCCAGCCCTTCCAAAGCGTTGGGCACGTCCATGGCGACGATTAAGCGATCATCCGACATCCTGTTTCCTTTGATTTGAGAGTTCAAGGCGGTCTAGTGCCTGAAACCCGCCGAGACAAGTCGGCGGGGACAAAGGGTTTGATGATTTTGGTGTGGATGCGGCGGCTGGCTGGCTCAGGCGGCTTGTCTGTAACCGGCATCGGGGCCTTGGCCGCGATCGCGATCGCTGCGGCTGTCTTCGGACAATGCCCAAAGGCGGACCGCATCCTCGCAAAGCCGCAGGCGCAGATCGGCGAGCGTTTCGCCCTGCCGCGATGCGACGTTGGTCAGAACAACCGCCTTTTCGATGGGCGCATTTTCAGATCGGCGCAAAAGAATGCGCACCCGGCCCTCGATCAGGCCAAAGTCGGCCAGACGGTTCATTTCCAGGACGCCGGCATCGATAATCCGGGCTTTCAGACTGCTCTCATACGACATAGGGCTTCCCCATCTTTGGTGTCGAACTAGCCACGATATAGGTATTAATCGTTAGTTTTACATTGTCCGGAACGAAAAAAAGTTTCCCTTAACGTCAACTTGGGCTCAAATCGGCGGAAATCCACCTGTTAGTGAGCACTTGACCGCAGCGCGCAAGCCCCCATCTAACTCTTATCCCAGAGGCCCGGATGGCCCGTGCTGCAATCGCAGGCGGTCAAGGCGGGCGCTTGATAAAGGTAAAAGGAGAATGCCCATGAACTTGGATAAGTTCACGGAGCGGTCGCGCGGGTTCGTACAAGCCGCACAGACGATCGCAATGCGCGAAAGCCATCAGCGGCTTTCGCCGGAACATCTACTCAAAGCATTGATGGATGATGATCAGGGCCTTGCGGCCAACCTGATCCGTCAGTCTGGCGGGTCGCCCGAGCGTGTGACAGAGGCTGTCGATCTGGCAGTTTCGAAGATACCCGTGGTCAGCGGCGATGCCGGACAGACCTATCTGGATGGCCAGACCGGCAAGGTTCTGGCCGAGGCTGAAAAGCTGGCCAAAAAAGCCGGTGACAGTTTCGTGCCCGTTGAACGGATCCTGATGGCGCTGGCGATGGTGAAATCCAAGGCAAAGGATGCTTTGGATGCGGGGTCTGTGACCGCGCAGAACCTTAACAGTGCAATCAACGATATCCGCAAGGGTCGCACGGCCGATACGGCCAGCGCCGAAGACACCTATGATGCGCTGAAGAAATACGCGCGCGACCTGACGCAGGCCGCCGCCGATGGCAAGATCGATCCGATCATCGGGCGGGACGAAGAAATTCGCCGCACGATGCAGGTTCTCAGCCGCCGGACCAAGAACAACCCGGTACTGATCGGCGAGCCGGGCGTGGGTAAGACGGCGATTGCCGAAGGTCTTGCCCTGCGCATCATCAACGGTGATGTGCCCGAAAGCCTGCGCAACAAGAAACTGTTGGCGCTGGACATGGGTGCGCTGATTGCCGGTGCCAAGTATCGGGGCGAGTTCGAAGAGCGGCTGAAGGCGGTTCTGAACGAAGTTACCGATGCCGCCGGTGAGATCATCCTGTTCATCGACGAAATGCACACGCTGGTTGGCGCGGGCAAGACCGATGGCGCAATGGATGCGGCCAACCTGATCAAACCCAGCCTTGCGCGGGGTGAGTTGCACTGTGTTGGCGCGACGACTTTGGATGAGTATCGCAAGTACGTCGAAAAAGATGCGGCCCTTGCGCGCCGTTTCCAGCCCCTGATGGTCGAAGAGCCGACGGTCGAGGATACGGTCAGCATCTTGCGCGGGATCAAGGAAAAGTACGAGGTGCACCACGGCGTGCGCATCAGTGACGCGGCGCTTGTTGCTGCCGCCACGCTGTCGCATCGCTATATCACCGACCGGTTCCTGCCGGACAAGGCGATCGACCTTGTGGATGAGGCCGCCAGCCGCTTGCGGATGGAGGTCGACAGCAAGCCAGAGGCGCTGGACGCCCTGGATCGCGACATCCTGCAAAAGCAGATCGAGGCCGAGGCGCTGAAGAAAGAGGACGACAAGGCGTCAAAGGCGCGTCTGGAAAAGCTGGAAAAGGAACTGGCCGATCTTCAGGACCGTTCGGCAGAGATGACTGCGCAGTGGCAGACATCGCGCGACAAGCTTGCCGCCGCGCAGGACATGAAGGAACAGCTGGACCGCGCGCGGGCCGATCTGGACCATGCCAAGCGTGAGGGCAATCTGGCCAAGGCCGGAGAGCTGTCTTACGGCGTGATTCCAGAGCTTGAGCGCAAGTTGTCAGAGGCCGAGAATGCCGAAAGCGAGATGACCGTGGACGAAGCCGTTCGTCCCGAGCAGATCGCAAGCGTTGTCGAGCGCTGGACCGGGATTCCGACATCGAAGATGCTGGAAGGTGAGCGTGACAAGCTTTTGCGCATGGAAGAAGAGCTTGGCCGGCGCGTCATCGGACAGCGCGGCGCGGTGAAGGCCGTTTCAAACGCGGTTCGGCGTGCGCGTGCGGGTCTGAACGATGAGAACCGGCCCTTGGGTTCGTTCCTGTTCCTTGGCCCGACGGGCGTGGGTAAGACAGAGCTGACCAAGGCACTGGCCGAGTATCTTTTTGATGATGACAGCGCGATGGTCCGTATCGACATGAGCGAGTTCATGGAAAAGCATTCGGTTGCCCGTCTGATCGGCGCGCCTCCGGGCTATGTCGGTTATGACGAAGGCGGGGTTCTGACCGAAGCTGTTCGGCGCAGGCCCTATCAGGTGATCCTGTTTGACGAGGTCGAAAAGGCGCACCCGGATGTCTTCAACGTGCTTTTGCAGGTTCTGGACGATGGTGTGCTGACCGATGGTCAGGGCCGGACGGTCGACTTCAAGCAGACGCTGATCATCCTGACGTCGAACCTTGGGGCGCAGGCGCTAAGCCAACTTCCCGATGGGGCCGATGCCAGCGATGCAAAGCGCGACGTGATGGATGCGGTTCGTGCGCATTTCCGGCCAGAGTTCCTGAACCGTCTGGATGAGACGATCATCTTTGACCGGCTCAGCCGTCAGGACATGGACGGTATCGTCGAGATCCAGATCGGGCTGCTTGGCAAACGTCTGGCGCGGCGCGGTATCTCGCTATCGCTGGATGGGGACGCCAAGAAGTGGCTGGCCGACGAAGGCTATGATCCGGTCTTTGGTGCCCGTCCGCTGAAGCGGGTTATCCAAAGGGCGTTGCAGGATCAGTTGGCCGAGATGGTGCTGGCTGGCGACATTGCCGATGGCGATGTGTTGCAGATCAGCGCCGGGCCGGATGGTTTGCTGGTGGGTGACCGCGTGTCATCGTCATCCCGCATGCCGCCTGAGGACGCCGTCGTTCACTAACCTTAAGGGCGCGCCAAGAATGCGCACCCCGAAACAAGCAAAACCCCCGTCGGTTCTTCGGCGGGGGTTTTTCTATGGTTGGTTGGGGACATTGGCCCGCGCCAGATGAGCTTTATGCGCTTTTCAGAAAACCCAGGGCGGGGGCGGTTCTTTTGACGTCTACCTCGGTGATTTCGGCGGTGACGATATCGTGGGCCACGAATGGGTCGGCGGCGATCCGGGCCTCGATTTCCGAGCGGCTTTCGCCGTGGGCAAGAAGGGCGCCGCCGCCGTTCGGAGTAATAGAGCCCACGCATTGAAAGATGCCGTCGGCAAAGCCCTTGGCGATCCATTCGTTATGTTCTGTCATGAATTGGGGCGCATTGGCCCTGTTCTGCGAGAATTTCAAAAGTACGATATACATTCAGTGTCCTTGTCTTTTAGTCGTCAAGTTCTTCGGTAGTGCGGCCAGCCAGCTTTCCATCGCCGCGACTTCGGCGCGCAGAAAACCCTCATCACCAAAGGCAGAGGCCATAACGGCCACACCTTGCGAGCGCGCCAGAAGCTGCATCGCCAGATCCTGCGCATCCTGCCGGTGGCCAAGCGCGGCGAACTGGCTGGCCAGCCAGTCGCGGAAAAGCGCGAATATATCCGACGCGCGGTTCTGCGCGCTGTGATCAAGCTTGGAAAGTTCAGTGTTCAGCGTCCCGACCGGACAGCCGTAGGCCATGATCTTGGATCGGTTCACGATCAGGATGCGTACAAAGGAAATGATGCGCTGTGCTGGATCGGCGTCTTCTTCCCAGCCGGCAAGCATGGCCCGCGTTGTTGCAAGCCGGCGTGTTATCACGGCATCCAGAATATCATCCTTGGATTTGAAGTGATGATAGAAGTTCCCGCGCGATATACCCACCGCCTTGGCGATGTCGGCAAAAGAGGTCGCTTCGAAGCCCCGCTCATAGAACAGGGTGTCGGCCTTTTCGGCAATCAGCTCAGGCGTGGTCTGTTTGGCCATTTCCATGTCCGCTTTGGTTGGGCAGATCTGAATTAGGACAGTTGTCCTAATTTGTCAACTTGCGTGCCCGGAAAGTGCAGGGCCGGTCGTTCCCGGCCCGCTGGCGGGCAGGGCGCCAACGTTACAGTGCCTAAACCTTTTGTGAGAAAGCTTGGTTTTCCTTCAAAACGCACTCTCTCTATTGGAGAAGCACGTAAACCCAATTGGAGAGTTGTGATGGCCGGACGTTGGAAGAACGAACTTACGTGGTCAGATGTGACCCCGAAGGATACATGGATGAACCGGCGCCAGCTTTTGGCCGGGGCCGGGGCGATGGGTCTGGCGATGACGGCCGCAGGGCGCGGCGAGGCCAAGATCAATGCCAAGAAGACAAGCTATGGCAAAGGACTGAAGCCCAACAAGCTTGGCGATATAACGTCGTACAACAATTTCTATGAATTCGGGACGGGCAAGGAGGATCCGGCGAAATATGCCGGAAGCCTGACAACCGATCCCTGGACCGTCAAAGTTGACGGCATGGTCGACAAGCCCGGCAACTATGCCTTGGGCGATCTGATCAGCGGAATGCAGATGGAAGAGCGGATCTATCGTTTCCGCTGTGTCGAGGCTTGGTCGATGGTTGTGCCTTGGGTCGGGTTTGAACTTGCCGATCTTCTGAAGAAGGTAGGCGTTCAGGGCGGCGCGAAATACGTGGCCTTTGAAACGCTGGAGCGGCCCGAGGAAATGCCGGGCCAGCGCCGGGGCATTCTGAACTGGCCCTATCGTGAAGGTTTGCGGCTGGACGAGGCGATGCATCCTTTGACGATCATGGCCACCGGTCTTTATGACGAGCCGCTGCCAAATCAGTGCGGCGCGCCGATCCGTCTGGTCGTTCCGTGGAAGTACGGGTTCAAGTCGATCAAATCGATCGTTCGGATCAGCCTTGTCGACAAGGAACCCTATGCGACGTGGAACAAGACAAACTCACGCGAGTACGGGTTCTATAGTAATGTGAACCCCACCGTGGATCACCCACGCTGGAGCCAGGCGACAGAGCGGGTCATCGGGGGCGGTCTGTTTTCCGCACGCGAGCCGACGCTGATGTTCAATGGCTATGAGGCCGAGGTTGCTAGCTTCTATAAAGGTATGGACCTGAAAAAGTTCTTTTGACCAAGTGGCGGGGGCCAGATTGACCATTGTTAGGGCGCATGCACCCGCGCGGTGCGCCGCCTAGGAAAGCAGAAGATGAAAGTTATTGTCGACAAGACCAACCAGGCCCTTCGACGGATCCCCGCCTGGACTATATATATAGCCGGTGCGCTTTGGGCGGCTTGGCTCTTTTATAAGGGGCTGACCGGGGCGCTTGGGCCAGAGCCGATCAACGCGCTTGAACGTGCTTACGGGCTTGTGGGGCTAAAGCTTTTGATTGCGGGGCTGGCGATCACGCCGCTGCGCCGTTTTCTTGGGCTGAACCTGATCAAGTTTCGCCGCGCGATCGGTGTGACGACCTTCTTCTATATAGTGGCGCATTTCACGGTCTGGGCGGTTCTGGATGTTCAGACCTTTGCGCGGGTCTGGGCGGACATCGTCAAACGGCCGTATATCACTATCGGAATGTCGGCCTTTTTGCTGATGGCGCCGCTGGCCATCACTTCGAACAACCTAAGTCTTCGCAAGATGGGCGCGGCCGCGTGGAGGCGGCTTCACAAGCTGGTCTATATAATAGCGATCCTTGGGGCGGTTCATTACATATGGCTGGTCAAGGGCTGGCCGATGACGCCCTTTGTCTATCTGGCGATCATTCTGACGCTTCTGGCGATGCGGCTGCGCTTTGATTTCCGGCGCATGGTGACGCGCAGCGTCTAGGTGCGTGACCTAAGACGGGCGACCAAGATGACGGGCGGGCGGGAATCATATCCCCCCGCCCTTCTTTTTTGGCCAAAACGCAGGCGAATCCCGAATCTGACAGCGGCCGGCAGATTCTTTTTGGGGCGATTCACGGGAATCCCCGCCGCCAGAGCGCCCAAATCGGGGTGATTTGCCGATATCGGGCCAAGTGAGTCTGTGGAAAACCCTTCCTGAGGCGTGAATTTGCCCCGAAAACCGGTCGGCAAGCGGTTCAAAACCAAAGGCGCCTTGTGCCGCAATGCCCGCGAACCCCTATATTTAAGGGGTTTGCGAAGCCAATTTAAAAAAATGGCATCTTTCGAAAAAAACCACTTGCGGGTCACAGTCCCACGGCCTAAATACCCCTCACCGGCGGCGCAGAGATGCACCAACGGGGCGCCAGACGGGCCACACGGCAACGAGACGCAAGACTAAAAATAGAGATAGAGCAGGCGGGGCGCGCCAAGTAAGTTAGGGCGCATCCAGTCTATTTTGTCTCTTCGCTCTTTGAAATTGATAGTATCTGAAGAGATATGTGGGCGGTTTGGTTCATTCGATGGATCAGCCTCTTCATATCGACTTACTAGGACTTCGGTCCGATTATGTAAGGTCAGCTTCACTGTTTGGACGGTTTCTTGTTTTCTTATGAAAACCAGAAGCACAACAAACAGAAAGACTGTCCCAACCAGCCGGTT
>JASBUI010000021.1 GCA_030148005.1 Paracoccaceae bacterium
AGGGAAAGGATCAAGAAACGGACAATGCAACAACGCCGCTTGCAACACCAAAAACAAGCAGCATAATCAATCACACAATCGAGCCAGAGCCTCCAATGCTCAAGCCGCTCTGATGTCCCATATTATATGACGACGGACAGCAGTGCGTGTGATTTCAGGCGGATTTTTCGGCAAGTATGTTTCGCAGGCTTTTGAGGTTTCGAATGACGGGTGCGGGGCTGAACTCGAGGAATAGTGAGATTGGGTTTCAACGCGACAGTTCAATGGTGGCCGCTAAGCAAAGTTCCTTCTTCTGTTTACCATTGAAGTGGTCCCGGAAAATCGGACAGTTGGCTAAGGTGTATCCAACCGCGGCGGAAGGATACGAAGATGGCGAAGCGCCGGAAGTTTGCAGATCAGTTCAAGCAGAACGTCGCGCTTGAGGCACTGCGCTGTGACAAGACGATCCAAGAGATCGCGGCACGGCATCAGCTTCCCCCGAAACAGGCCGTTCATGCCTTTACAATCAAACCGGGGCAGTCTGAGCTGGTTGTCCAAACTATGGCACGCGATGCATTCTTGTCCGCAAATGACCTCTTATGGACACCAAGCGAATAAACTTGGTAAGGGTGAGGTCGAGAGTTCAATCCTCTCTCACAGCACCACCACTTATTAGAAATGAGGGTAAGCGTTTGCTGATCCAAGAAGTTGCTCTTGTTGCATTTGCCTTAGCGCTGCCTCTCATCGTCCAACTTCGGGGTGGGCCCATCTCTTGGATGTTTGCGTCGGTAACGCTATGTTATTTAGCGCTTTTGTTCGGAACAGGCATTTTTTGGAATGTGAAGGTTTTTTCCCAGAGCATCGGATTTGGGCGCGCCTACCATGCAACCTACAATGAAGCTCTCTCAATTGACGGTGCGGCGAGCTATACGTTTCCCCTACCGTTTCTTGCGGTGACTACTTGGCTGCAAGAGAAATTCAGGGCGATGCTGTATCCAAGACTAACTGTAGGACTGTTTTGGCTGCTTAATTTAGCGGTGCTGGCTTTGTTTATAGGGCCAGTTAGGCTTAGCGGCTGGTTCGCTCCCCCGCGCTATCTAGACGACGCCGAAATTTTTCAGACATTAGGCTTTGTCATAAATGTGCTTACTGTCTTTTGGCTTGTTTCCTGTGTTGGCCTGCTGGGAACTCTCATATGGTCGAGCGTTGCGAGGTTGCGCGAAAGGTAGCTCAGCGAAAGGACAAGAAACTTTTCTGATCGCTGGCAATTGTCATGGGTTTTCGCCTCTTGCCCCGGTCCGGGATGCGCCGCCACGCATTGGCTTGTTGAGGTTGTTCAGCGGCGCAGAAAGGCTCTCATGCCAGTTCGCTGGCCCATGGCGGGTTGGCGCCGGGGCGGCTGACGGTGACGGCGGCGGCGCGCACGCCAAGGGTCAGGGCCGCGCGGACGGTGTCTTCGCCAGGGTTGGCAAGGCGGTCCTTGTTCAAGGCGCCCGCGCCCGCAAGCGAGGCAAGAACGCCCGCGTTAAAGGTATCGCCTGCGCCAACGGTGTCGGCAACGCTGGTGCGTGCAGATGGCACGAAATAGGCGTCCTGCGCGGTGTATCCGGTCACGCCATTGGCGCCTTCGGTTATGCAGATCAGCGCGGGGCCGGTTTTGAGAAGGCTTTGCACATGCGCAGAAGTTTCCGCCGGCCCGCAAAGCCAGTGCAGGTCTTCGTCCGACAGTTTGACGATGTCCGCCATTGCAATCATCCGGTCCATCCGCGCGCGATAGGCGGCCTCATCGGTGATGAATGAGGGGCGAATGTTGGGGTCGATCATGATCGCGCGATCGCCTGCGTTCTGCGACATCAGTGTCTCATAGGCGGTTCCGCAAGGCTCTCCTACAAGGGAAATGCCGCCAAAAAACAGTGCGTCCACTTCCGCCGGCAGATCCGGAAGATCGGCAGGGCAAAGCATTCGCCCGGCTGTGTTTTCGTCGTAAAAGGCATAGCTGGCGTGCCCGTTGGTAAGTTTGACAAAGGCCAGCGTTGTGGGGCGGGCGGTTTCGTGGGCCAGATCAAAGGACACGTTTGATGCGGCCAGCGTGCTGCGCAGCACGTCGCCAAAAAGATCGTCCGAAAGCCCGGTAAACAGCCCGGTCTTGGCGCCGAGCCGTCCCAAGGCAATGGCGGTGTTGAAAACCGCGCCGCCGGCATAGGGGGCAAAGGCGTCTTCGCCCTCGGCCGATTGGCGGGGCAGCATGTCAATCAGGGCTTCACCGGCGCAAAGTATCATCAGAACCTCCGGGCGTTCGGTCTTTTCGGCGTGGCCGCTGTGGTGCGGGCTTTGGCAACATATGCCATCGGTAGATAGACAAGGTAGAGGTCAAGCGAAAGCGTGAATGGCAAGGCTTTGCATGCATTTGCTGATAGTTTCCTTGCGAAAGGGGCTAGCCGCCTTGGCTTATGGCGACCCCATAGCCGACGGCGGCCGCCACGATCAGCCCGGCGATGACGGCAAGCGTTATCTTGATGACGGACCACGGACGCTCCCCTTGAACGCGGCCGCTTCGCCCGTTGATGACAAAGCGGTAGGTCTTTCCGCGGTACTTGTAGGCCGCCATCCAGACCGGCAGCAGGATATGCTTGAACGTCAGGTCTGACACTTTGGTGTCGATGCTGCCCACCCTCTGGCGGTCGCCGCCGATGTCAAAGCGCACGTCGCGTTCGATCACCTGGTTCATATGCGCGCGCGCTTCGATCAGCCCGTCGTCGACCTTTACGGTATAGCCTTCGGCCCGGAACCCGGCCAGCACCTCGGGGGTATAGGGACGCAGCTGCGTAAGGTCCCAAGGCGCAAGCGCGTCGGTAAAACGCTTGGGCAGGGACTTGGAGGCAAGCACCAGAACGTCGTCAAAGAACCTTTTCACGCGGCCACTGACCGGCGTCCACCTGACCCGCTGCTCGCGCACCGTGGTCTGCTTACCATCGCGCATGACCGTGCGCGTGACGTAGTAGACGGTTCCCCGCTGGCCGGTATATGCCGATTTGGTATCGGCGTCATAGGTCCAGAAGGGCACGTAGATGCCTTCAAGCTTGCGGCCCTTGCGCGCGTATTCCTGAAGCCCTGAAGGCGCGAACCAAAGCGCGCCAAGCCAGTCGTTCATGGCCTTCTTTCCGTCCCGTTCCGTGATGGCAAACGGCAGAACTGCCTGCGGCTTGATGTGCCGCGTTGTGCCGGTGTCAACCACGACCGGGGTGGCGCAGAACGGGCATTCGGTTGAATGGATCGCGGCGTCAAATTCGACCAGCGCGCCGCAGTTAGGACAGGTCGCGGTGCGAAGCTCTTCGGTTTCCAGATCGCGCCGGTCCAGAACGTCCCTGGTCAGCGCGATCTCTGTGATCTGCTCTGCGCTGCCTCCAGTGCCCTCGATCGGTTGGGTGTTGCCGCAAAAGTCACAGACAAGCTGGGCCGTGGCGGGATCGAACCGCATGTCCGAGCCGCAGGTGTCACAGGGATAGCGGTGTTCCTGATCGGGGGCCGCTGGCGGCTTTTCAGGCATCTGTTTTTCTGGCTCTCAATTGGTGCGCGCGGCTGGCGGGTTTGTCAGGACGCGGGCGGGGGCGGGGGCAGAACGGTGAAAAGCTGGGCCAATTCAACAATCTCTCCGGCACGTTTCCAGCCGTCTTGGCCGGGTGTCCAGACGTAGGTGTCGCGCTTTAGCGTGCCCTCGGCCACCATGCGCCCCATCGAAGCCTTAGAGAACGGGCCGCTGGTCTTGCCCCCTTCGGACGTGTGCCAGACGTGTTCGACGGGTGGTGGGGGCGGCGGGGCTTGCGTTTGCGGCGCAGGTTGCGGCGCGGCGCCCCAAGGGCCGGGGCGCGCCATGTTCTGGGCCATGGCCATTCCCATGCCCATGCCAAGTCCGGCGCCCATTCCGCCGCCGTCTGGGTTTCGCGCAGCGGCGGTCATTGCCTCTGCGGCCGAATACTGAGTGAACTTGCCCAGATCACCGGCCAGCCCCATCGACGTGCGCTTGTCCAGCGCCTCTTCGACGGCGGGGGGCAGCGATATGTTCTCGATGTAAAGTTCAGGTATCGACAGGCCATAGCTTTCCAGCGTGGCGCTGATTTCGGTTGCGATAAGCTTGCCCAGATCAGCGGTGTTGGCGGCCATGTCCAGAACCGGGATGCCGGCCGAGGCGATGACGCGCGAGAACTCTTGCACGATGATGTTGCGGATCTGAAAGCTGATCTCATCCATCGTGAACTCGCCGTCCGTGCCGACAATCTCTGTCAGAAAGCGGGCAGGGTCCGTCACTCTTGTGGTGTAGGTTCCAAAGGCGCGGATGCGCACGGGGCCAAATTCGGGATCGCGGCAGATCACCGGGTTTTTCGTGCCCCATTTGAGGTTGTTAAAACGCGTTGTGTTGACGAAATATATCTCGGACTTGAAGGGGCTTTGAAAGCCGTGGTCCCAGTGCTGAAGCGAGGTCATCACGGGCATGTTGTTGGTCTCTAGCAGATAAAGACCGGGGCTGAAGACGTCGGCAAGCTGCCCTTCGTGCACGAAAACGGCTGACTGACCTTCGCGAACGGTCAGTTTGGCGCCGTATTTGATCTCATGCCCTTCGCGTTCGAACCGCCAGACCATCGTGTCGCGGGTGTCGTCGGTCCAGTGGATGACGTCGATGAACTGACCGGAAAGAAAATCGAGAATGCCCATTGGGGAACTCCTTGGAAAATAGTTAACTTCCGCCGCCCAAAAGCTCGGCGGCGATCACTTCGGCTACGGGGGCTGCTTGGCTTGCTGTCATGCCGATACGCATGCGCGGGTCGTAAAGCATCGTCAGCAGCAACTCGTCATGCCGCGTCAAAAGCCCGAACTCTTCATCGTCATTAAAGACGGACGGGCGCGCGTCGGGGCTGTCGTTTGCCAGCCCCATGCCTTGGGCCAGCTCTTCGTGGATGCAAGACAGGCGCATCAGGTCTGGATGCTCTGCGCGCACGATAGCCACGGCGTTTGTATAGGCGTAGTCATCGCCTTCGGAGAAGGCCAGAACCAGACAGAGGATAGAGCGGGGCAGGTTGGTAACCGTGCGCACCGATTCCGCGCTTATGCCCGGCACAAGCTCTCGCAGAAGGGGGGCAAGGCCCCGGCGCTCATCCTCATTGACGACCAGAACGGAAAAGTTGGTGTCCGTTGTCGCCATCTGAACGGGATGACGTGTCAGGCGGCCAAGACGGGCGGCGTAGGCGGCGATCTTTTTCTTGTCCTCGATCTGCTGCTCTTTGGGGACGCTTTCGCCAAATCGCACGCTAAAGCGCACCGGCTTTACCCAGCGGCGCAAACGCGATTCCGTCTGGCTTTGGACCAGACGCCCGCCGCGTGTTGTGTATTCGTCGAACAGTGCAATGCGGATAAAGTTCTCGACCAGATTGCGCTGGGTAAAGGGAACGTCCGGGCCGCCGCCATCCTGACGCAAAAGGCCTTGGGTGATTAGATCCTGCTGAAGGCGGCCGTAGTAGACCGACAGGGCCTTGGATTGCTCGCTGGGCTCTGGCTGGGTCGCTTCGGCCACCACTTGGGGCGGGGCCGGGCGCACCGCGCCCAGATCACCGGGCACGCAGGCAGACAGGGCAAAAAGCCCCAGCATGCCGATCCATAGGTGTCTAATTCCCGTTCGTTCCACGTTTGCCTTAGCCTTGAACCGCTTCGCCGATGTTGGCGCCGCTTGCAGTGCCTCGCGCCTTGGCCGATGCCAGTGTTGCACGCAGTTCGCCCTCCATCTTCTTCAGTTCTTCCTCGGCCGAGGCCCGCTTGGCCTTGCCTTCGTCTGCGATCTGCAGACTTTCTTCAATCGTTGCGATCAGATCGGCATTGGCCTGTTTGACCGCCTCGATGTCAAATACACCGCGCTCCATTTCCTGACGGATCACCTTGTTGGCGTCGCGCAGGTTCTTGGCGTTGGCGGTCAAAAGCTCATTGGTCAGATCATTTGCATCGCGCACGGCCTCTGCCGCTTCGGCCGAACGCTGGATCGTGACGGCCTGCGCCAGTTGCGTTTCCCAAAGCGGGACGGTGTTGACCAGCGTCGAGTTGATCTTTGTCACCAGCGACTTGTCGTTCTCCTGAACCAGCCGGATCGAGGGCAGCGATTGCATCGTGACCTGCCGCGTCAGTTTCAGATCGTGCACACGGCGTTCCAGATCGTCGCGGGCGGCGCGCAGATCACGCAACTCTTGCGCAACCATGACGGCCTTGTCCTCGGGCGCCGCGTCGGCGGCCTTTTGCTTGGCGGGGATCGTCTTGCTGTCCAGCTCGCTCAGCTTCTCTTCGCCGGCGGTGATGTAAAGGGCCAGTTCATCGTAAAAGTTGAGAGTCTTTTCATAGAGTTTGTCGAGGGACTTAATGTCTTTGAGTAACTTGTGCTCATGCTCAAGCAGGTTGTCGGTAACCTTGTCGATCTGGCTTTGAACCTTCTCGAACCGCGCGACGAACTTGGCCATGGGGGCCATCTGACCGGTCAGCTTTTCCCACCAGCTTGTCTTGCGGCGGGTGTCCAGTTCCGAGACGGAAAAGCCGCGGATGGTCGATACGATCGTGCGCAGGCTGTCACCTGCGGGCCCGACATCCTTGTTGCGGACATCGGCTAGCATCGACTGGCTGATTTCTTGCAACTCGGCCTGCGCGGAAGAGCCGAAAGCAACAATCGAATTGGTGTTTTCCATGTCAATCTCGTCCATCCGCTTCTTGATCTCATCGGCAAGCGGTTTCTTGGCCTTCGCCAGCGGGACAAGGTCGGTGGACGGCTCTGGAAGGACGACGGCCGTGATGGCTTCGACGTCTTTAAGGGTGGCTTCGGCCTTCTGGCGCACTGATTCCGACATGAATAGGTCTCCTGGTTACTCCGGGCTAAGCCCTTCACGCTGCAAACGCTCGCGCAGCACTTCGATTTCAACATCAAGATCGCTGCGGTCATCCAGCAGGATCTGCCGTGTCTTGGCGGTAAAGTTGCCCTCAAGGTCACTTAACAGCGCCTCATAGTCCTTTTTTGCGGCCGCGTCGCGTGTCTGGGAGTAAAAATCGGCAAACTTCACCGTCGCATCGCGCGCGCCAAGCAAATAGACGCCTAAGTACTTTCGCGCGCGGGTCAGGTCGCGGGGGTCGTTTTCGACCGTTCTGAACATCTCTCGCGCGGTGGCCTGAAAGCTTTCAACACGCCGCTCAAGCGCCTTGTCACGGGCGCGCAGAATTGCATCGGACATAGCGCGAAGGTGGTTCTCGGCCTCATCCACGGCGCGGGCCACGCGGTCGGTCTGAAAGCTGTCAACGCCTTCAAGGCCCTTGGATTTTAGCGGGTCGGGCCCAAAGGCCAGAAAGTGCAGCACCGTTCCGAGGACCGCAAAGATGATCGGGGCCAAAAGGCCCTGATCTTGGGCAAAGCCGGCAACGAACAGTCCCGCGCCGGTCAGGAAAGAGCCAAAGATCTTACGCGGAAAGGCCGGGCGCCTTGCCACTTTGCGCGAAATGAACGCCTCTTCGGCCAAAAGGCCCTGCTTTGTCAGCCACGCGGCAAGGATGAGGATGCCAAAGGCGGCAAGCCTGAGGGCAAGTTCAACAGGGCCGGACCAGAAAGCCAGCACCGCAAGCGGCAATGGGGCAAAAAAGAGAAGGTTGACGCGCCCGCCTGCAAGCGTTCGCCTTTTGCCGTCAAAGGGGTTCTTGTGCGACGCATCGCCCGTGGAATTGCCAGCGCCCGCAGGCTCGCCTGATCCTGTCGGGCTATATTTGCCGCCAAAACGCTCAGCCATCAGGTGCCCCCGGCAACTGATACGTAAAAGATCAGCGCCAGCAACAAAAAGTAGGCCAGTTTCTGTAACCCGCTCTCGGACATGAAAGCCCCCGAAGTTGAACAGCCTCTATATACGCCGCGTCCCTGCAAAGCGCTAGGGCCGCGCCCCGCGCAAAGAGTTTTTCGCGCGGGCGTCCTTTGGGGCGCTACTGCGGCGCACTTGCCGAGCGGGCGCGCCTTTCGGCCGAAAGTTTGCGCGAATAGCCCGACTGGATAATCTCGACCAGAACCAGAACGATGACGGCAAAGTAGAATGTCGTCTTGGACATCGGCAAAAGGTCTTTGCCGAAAACCTTGATCTGCAGCGCATCGTCATGCATCGCGTGGGCGGCCGCTGGCCCTGCCTCACCCAAAAGAACGACGCCCACGATCAACAGGATGAAAAGGCCCAGCACTTCGTACATCCGGTTCCTTTCCAGAAAGCGCGTAACACCGTCGGCCAGAACCAGCATCGCGATCCCCGACAGGATGATGGCAAAGGCCAGAACCGGGAAGACATCCGTGATCGCCAGCGCCGAAAGAACGGAATCGAACGAGAAGATGAGGTTCATCATCACGATCAGAACGACAACCTGTACGGCCGATTTGCCCTTCTTTTGATGGACCCCGTGTTCAAGGTTTTCGATTGTCAGCATATGGGCGATCTCTTTGACCGCCGTGTAGATTATGAAGATGCCGCCAAGAATGAAGACGATCGTGGCAAAGTTGACCCCGCCCTCAAGCACGCCGGGCATGTCGAAGGTAAAGAAGGGCACCGACATCGCCTCTATCAGGCGGACCATCGCGAAAAGAAGCACGACCCTAAGCGCAACGGCGATGATGATGCCCCAGAACCTGACATTCTTCTGTTGAGCGACAGGCGCTCTTTTGCTTTCGATCGATATGTAGAGAAGGTTGTCAAAGCCAAGCACTGCCTGAAGAAAGCAAAGCATCAACAGGTTCGTCAGGTTCTCGAAGGTCAAAAGGTCGGCCATCACAAGCTCCGGTTCACAACTGCGTTCGGGCCAGAACAGCCCAGTGGGGCCGGTATTTCAAGTGTTCTTGCGGGGGCTTCAGGATTTGGGCGGTCTTGCCCGTCCCGATTTGGGCGGGCCTTTGGGCGTATTGCGGGGTTTTCGCACCACCTTGCGCGGAGCGGCGGGCTTGGGCGTGTCGCGCAGGCCAAGCTGATCGCGCACAACGCGCTGTTTGAGCTCTTCGACCTCTCCGGGCTTGAGCGTGCCAAGCTGAAAGGGGCCATAGCTGACGCGGATCAGGCGGTTGACGGTAAAGCCCACAGCCTCGATCGCGCGGCGGATTTCGCGGTTCTTGCCCTCGCGCAGGCCGATCGTCAGCCAAGCGTTGGCGCCTTGCTGGCGGTCAAGCGATACGGTCATGCCCTGAAACTTTTCACCATCAATGACCAGCCCGCGCCGAAGCGGGGCCAGATCATCTTCGGACGGGTTTCCGTTGATGCGTACGCGGTACTTGCGAAGCCATCCGGTCGAGGGCAGTTCCAACTGACGCTTGACGGCGCCGTCGTTGGTGAGAAGCAAAAGGCCTTCGGAATTGATGTCGAGCCGGCCCACGGTCATGGTGCGGGGCAAGTCCTTGGGCAGTTTGTCAAAGATCGTCGTGCGCCCCTTTTCGTCGCGCGTTGTCGTCACAAGGCCGGGGGGCTTGTGGTAAAGCCAGATGCGGGGCGGCTCTGGCGCGCCAATCTCCTGACCGTCCACTGCGATCCTGTCCTTGGCGATGACGGCCAGCGCCGGTGTCAGGATGGTCTTGCCATTGACCGAAACGCGGCCAGCTTCGATCATGCGTTCAGCGTCGCGGCGCGAGGCGATGCCTGCGCGCGAAAGAACCTTGGCGATGCGGTCGCCGGGAGGAGGGGTGTCAGCCATGCAGATGCGTCTAAGATGCATCGGCCGACTTGGCAAATTGATTTGATGGCGTCATGACGGGGTGATGAGCCAGTTCACCAGCTATATGGAACGCGCATTGCAAGAAGCGCGCGCTGCCGCAGAGCGCGGCGAAGTGCCGGTCGGCGCCGTTCTGGTGGCGCCCGATGGCAGCGTCGTGGCCGCAGATGGCAACAGAACGCGTGAGTTGGGCGATCCCACTGCCCATGCCGAGATGCTTGTGATCCGGGCGGGCGGGGCCGAGCGGCTTACCGGGCACGACCTTTACGTTACGCTTGAGCCTTGTGCGATGTGCGCCGCGGCCATAGCGACGGCGCGCATCCGCCGGCTATACTTTGGGGCGGATGATCCCAAGTCGGGCGGCGTTCTGCATGGCGCGCGCGTGTTTGAGCACCCCCAGACCCACCACCGCCCCGAGGTTTATGACGGTATAGCCGCTGCCGCATCCTCGGCCCTCATGACAGGTTTTTTCGCCGGGCGGCGGGGGTAGCGCCGCCTTCGGCGAGGATATTTTGCCACAAAGAAGGGTGGCGGGAGATCAGATTTCCACCGTTTCCATGACCTTGGGGGTTTTGACGTCCACGTCCGGAAGCGCCTTGATCAGCGTATCGGCCGATTGTTCGAGAAGCGGGAAGGTCATGTAGTGGCAGGGGATGAGGGTCTGAAAATTAAAGTACCTTTTGGCCGCATAAGCCGCGCGCGACATATCCATCGTGAAATGCCCGCCAGCGCAAAGGATCCCGATGTCCGGTTTGTGCAGATCGCCCATCCATTCCATGTCGGCCATGATGTCGGTGTCACCTGAAAGGTAGATCGTGTGGCCTTCGCCGCTGATCATGAACCCGGCCTCTGATCCGGCGGGCAGGGGCGCGTCGTCGCCTGCAAGGGTTGAGGAGTGGACCGCGTTGACCATTGTCACGCGCGCACCCCCAAGGGAGATGGTTCCGCCCTTGTTAAAACCGATGGTCTTTGCGCCTTTGGTTGCTTCCCAATGGCTCATCAGGTCGTAGATGCCAGCGATCGGGATCCCAAGATCGGCGGCAACGCCAAGCGCATCGCCGGTATGATCGCCATGCGCATGGGTGATGAGAATTGCTGTTGCGTTTTCGATGGCGGCTTCTTTACGATCCTGCGGAAAAACCGGGTTGCCGGTAAACCAAGGGTCGATGAGCAGTATCTGGTCTTCGATTTCGATACGAAAGCTGGAATGTCCGAGCCAGGTGATTTTCATGATGACCTCCTCTTGCTTGCTTGGCGTTTATCAATATGGGGCGTGAATGATGGATTGGACAGCTTACATCGACGAATATTGCGAGCGTCTGGCGCCCGGTCTGGCGGGCGAGCCGCTGAATGCGCTTAGCAACCTGGCTTTCATACTGGCGGCCTTTATCATGTGGAGGCGTTGCCGGGGTCAGGGGCTTTGGGCCGGCAATGCGATGGTGGCCATTCTTGCCGCGATCGGTGTGGGGTCGTTCCTGTTTCATACATTCGCGACGGTCTGGGCCGTTGTCGCCGACGTGGTGCCGATCGCGATCTTTTCGCTTTTCTACATCTTTGTGGCCAACCTGACCTATCTGAGATTGGGCAATGTTGCGGCCCTTGTGGGGACGCTGGCCTTTCTGCCCTTTGCCTATGTCGTGAATGGATTGCTGGCGCCGCTTCCCTTCATCGGCATTTCAAGTTTCTACTGGCCCCTTGTTCTGATGATTGCCGGATATGCGGTCTGGACTTGGCGCGCCACGCCCGAGACGGGGCGGGGCCTTGCGCTGGGCGCGCTGATCCTGTCGGTTTCGCTGAGTTTCCGTTCGCTCGACATGATC
Source organism: Paracoccaceae bacterium (assembly GCA_030148005.1). Taxonomy (GTDB): domain Bacteria; phylum Pseudomonadota; class Alphaproteobacteria; order Rhodobacterales; family Rhodobacteraceae; genus JASBSV01. The sequence goes on from JASBUI010000021.1 coordinate 11,541, forward strand.
GTTTGCACCTCATGGCCGGCGGGTACACATTTCGTCTGGCATGCCCTGAACGGGCTTATGCTTGGCTGGATGATCGAGGTTTACCGCAGGCATGTGGTTGAAGGTGGCAAACGAGAAGGCTAAAGCCTTCTGAGGCCGAATTTTGGAGAGCAAGATGTCGATCGACAAGGAAACGGCGCGCCGGGTTGCCAAGCTGGCGCGGATCAAGGTTGAAGATGAGGCGCTGGATGCGCTGGCGCAGGAATTCAGCGCCATCCTTGGGTTTATCGAGCAACTCAACGAGGTCGATGTCGAAGGCGTCGAGCCGATGACAAGTGTCACGCCGATGCGCCTGAAGCGGCGCGCCGATGTGGTGACGGACGGCAATCAGGCCGAGAAGGTTCTGGCCAATGCGCCCGATGCGCGAGAGGGGTTCTTTGCTGTGCCCAAGGTGGTTGAGTGATGTCGAAACTGAATGAACTGACGATAGCCGAGGCCCGCGACAAGCTGGCCGCACGGGAAATCACTTCGGTCGAGTTGACGCAAGCCTGTCTGAGCGCTGTCGAGGGCGCGGGCGCCTTGAACGCATTTGTGCATCACACGCCCGATCTGGCGATGGAACAGGCGCGCGCGGCGGATGCGCGCATCGCTTCAGGTGATGAGTCATCTATGACAGGTATCCCATTGGGGATAAAAGATTTGTTCTGCACCAAAGGTGTTCCCAGTCAGGCCGGATCGGCTATTCTGAACGGGTTCCTGCCACAGTATGAATCCACCGTTTCGCAAAAGCTTTTTGATGCGGGCGCGGTGATGCTGGGCAAGCTGAACATGGATGAGTTCGCGATGGGTTCATCCAATGAGACCTCGACATATGGCGATGCGGTCAACCCTTGGAAGGTCGATGATCGCAAGCTGACGCCGGGTGGATCATCGGGCGGATCGGCTTCGGCGGTTGCGGCGGATCTTTGTCTTGCCGCCACTGGTACGGACACCGGCGGCTCTATCCGCCAGCCTGCGGCCTTTGTCGGGATCACGGGGCTTAAGCCTACGTATGGGCGTTGCTCTCGCTGGGGGATAGTTGCATTTGCATCTTCTCTGGATCAGGCGGGGCCCATGACCAAGACGGTGCGCGATGCGGCGATCATGTTCGGCGCGATGGCGGGGCATGACGAAAAGGATTCGACAAGCGCCGATCTTCCGGTTCCGGATTTCGAGGCGATGCTGACAGGCGATATTCGCGGCAAGAAGATCGGTATCCCCAAGGAATACCGGATGGACGCAATGCCGCAGGAGATCGAAAAGCTGTGGTCCGATGGGGCAGAGATGCTGCGTGATGCGGGCGCCGAGATTGTCGATATCTCGCTTCCGCACACCAAATACGCATTGCCCGCCTACTACGTGATCGCGCCTGCCGAAGCCTCGTCAAACCTAGCGCGCTATGACGGCGTGCGCTTTGGACACCGCGCCAAGCTGGCCGAGGGTGATGGCATCACCGAGATGTATGAAAAGACCCGCGCCGAAGGCTTTGGGCCCGAGGTTCAGCGCCGCGTCATGGTGGGCACTTATGTTCTATCGGCGGGCTTTTACGATGCCTATTACAACCGGGCGCGCCGCGTTCGGGCGCTGATCAAGAAGGACTTTGATGACGTCTTTGCCGAAGGTATCGACGCAATTCTGACGCCTGCGACACCTTCGGCCGCCTTTGGTTTGGGTGAAATGGCCGATGCTGATCCTGTCCAGATGTATATGAACGACGTCTTTACCGTCACGGTGAACCTTGCCGGTCTGCCGGGTGTCGCGGTGCCGACAGGGCTTGATAAATCGGGGCTTCCGCTGGGTTTGCAGCTTATCGGACGACCTTGGGAAGAGGGCGAGTTGCTGAATACCGCGCAGGTTCTGGAAGATGCCGCAGGCTTTGTTTCCAAGCCTTCCAAATGGTGGTAGGGTCCGGGCAAAACATGACAGAGGTTTGGTAACATGCGGTTTTTGATCCCGGCAGTAACGGCGCTGGCCCTTGCAGGCTGTGCCACGACTGTGCCTGAAAGCGGTCCCAAGGAAGGCTTTGACAACTACGATCAAGCCGCCAATGCGCGCGAGGCTGAGTTGCGGGGCGAGGCGCTGGCGACCGGGCAGCCGCCTGCGGGTAGTGACAGCCAGACCGCGATCGCCTCTGGCGACGCTGCGCAGACCGGAACGGCCACCGCTCCGGTGCGAACGGCAACCAATGTCGGTATCTCGGATGAGCAAAGCTTTGAAGCTGTGACCGAGCGCGAGACCATCGAAAGCGACCGTGAACGCCTTGAACAACAGCGCGCGCAGTACAAGGTCATCGACCCCAAGCCACTGCCCAAGCGCAGCGGCAGCGGCGCGCCTAACGTCGTGGCCTATGCGGTGACAACCACGAACGCCGTTGGCGAATCCCTTTACCGCCGCAGCGGGCTCTTTGCCGAGTCGCGGTTTGAGCGGAACTGCGCCCGGTATAACTCGGACGAGCGTGCGCAAGAGGACTTTCTCAAGCGCGGCGGGCCCAAGCGTGACAGTCTGGGTCTGGACCCTGACGGCGATGGATTTGCATGTGGCTGGGATCCGGCGCCTTTCCGAAACGCTGTGAAGTGATCCGTTGCGGGTTGATCGGCACCCGTCCCCAAATTTTGGCCCGCGCCGCGATGGCCTGAAGCCCCGGTTGGTCGTTGTGCATTACACGGCCATGGAAAGCTGTGCGGCGGCGCTGGAGCGGCTTTGCGATCCGGCGCATGAGGTTTCTGCCCACTACCTGATCGCGCCTTCGGGCGAAGTTCTGCAACTGGTCGATGAAGAAATGCGTGCATGGCACGCGGGGCAGGGCGCATGGGCCGGGCAGGACGATGTCAATTCGCGCTCTGTCGGGATCGAGATTGCCAATGATGGATTCTCGCCCTTTGCCGCTGCGGCCATGGACGCGCTTGTTACCCTGCTTGGCGGGGTTCTTTCACGTTGGGACATCCCGGCGCAGGGCGTGATCGGTCATTCGGATATGGCGCCGGGCCGAAAGTGTGACCCGGGGCGGCGATTTGACTGGCGGCGCATGGCACTGGAAGGCGTGTCGGTTTGGCCTGAGGCCCCGCGCCCGCAGGACCCTGACGAAGGGGTGTTCGCCGCCGCGCTGGCGCGCTTTGGCTACCCTGATGCCCCGCCTGAGGTTCTACTCGATGCCTTCCGCCAAAGGTTCCGGCCCCATGCGCGGGGGGCTTTGGATGCAGAAGACATGGGGCATGCTGTTGCACTGGCCGACCGGTTCCCCGTTGACCCAAGCCGCGCTAGCGCCTAAGTCCGACAGCGCGCGGAAAGTCGGATGGCCGCGGCCGGGGCGCAAGCCTTGGTCGAGGAAAGTCCGGACTCCACAAAACAACGGTGCCGGGTAACGCCCGGCGGGGGTAACCCCAGGGAAAGCGCCACAGAGAACAAACCGCCCCGGCAGGTCCGGGGTAAGGGTGAAACGGTGGGGTAAGAGCCCACCGCGGGACTGGCAACAGGACCGGCACGGCAAGCCCCACCGGGAGCAATGCCAAATAGGGACCTCGTGGGGGGCAACCCCCGGGGTGGTTTTGGCCCCAGATGGTCCGGGTTGGCAGCTAAAGCGCGTCGGTAACGGCGCGCGCAGATGAATGGTCATCGCCGAAGCAATTCGGTACAGAATCCGGCTTATAGACTTTCCGCGCATAACACCCCTTTGCCCCCAAGGGCCGCCCCCGTGAGGCCCAAAGGGGGCACAAATGGAACGCGGGGCCGATCATTTGCGGCTTTGCGGCACAATCTGGCGTTTTGCGGTTGACTCGGTGCCCCGCGCGCGTAAAACGCGGGCCTGAGAATTTACACGGGTGCATATGCTGCAGCCCGGCCGAGGAGAAGAGACATGGCGAAGCCGACCACAATCAAGATCCGCCTGAACTCGACAGCGGACACCGGGCACTTTTATGTGACCAAGAAAAATGCGCGCACGATGACCGAAAAGATGGTCGTGCGTAAGTACGACCCCGTTGCGCGCAAGCACGTCGAGTACAAAGAAGGCAAAATCAAGTAAGCTTTCTTCAGCCAGACTTAAAAAACGCCGCGCGAGGGACCTCAGCGCGGCGTTTTTCATTTCAGACCCCGCATCGAGTGTCCCATCCGAACGGCAACCCGCCACGGAAGATCGATGCAATGCCGACAAGCCAGATAACGATACGAACAACGACAATCGCGGACCTTGGCGCTGTGGATGGCCTGTTGGTGCGCTCGTTCGCAGTGCAACTAAAGCCGGACTATCCTGCATCGGCGCTTGTTCTAGCCTTGCCGCTGATCAGCAAGGCCCGACCGGGTCTTTTGGCAAGCGGCACCTACTTTGCGGCGGTGGAGGGCGAAAAGGTCATCGGCGTGGGCGGCTGGAGCTGGGCGGCGCCCACAGGGGTCAGCTCTCTTGGCCCGATCGATGTTGCGCATGTCAGGCATTTTGTCACCGACCATCGGTGCACCCGGCGGGGCGTTGGCCGCATGTTGATGTCCAGGATCATCGAGACGGCGCAGGATCGCGGGGTGGCGGCGCTTGACTGTCTGTCGACGCGGACGGCGGTGCCGTTCTACAAGGCCTGCGGGTTCGAAGAGGTTGGCCAGATCGACGTTCAGCTAAGGCCCGGTATCGTGTTTCCGTCAGTGCGAATGTTTCGGCCAATCTAGGCGGTTAGCCTATGAGTGTGGACAGCAGCAGGGCAATCAGGATGGCCTGTGCGATCATGGTTGCAGACATGCCGTAGAAGCGCAGACGCCAGTGCAGACCGTGAAAGCTGAAATAAGCGGCGTGCATTGCGCGCCCGATCAGGAACAGGGCCACAGCGCCGATCAGGGCGCTTTGGCTGGCGCCGCCGAGTTCGGCAAGGGCAAGGATGATCAGGGTTATCGGTATCTGCTCGGCGGCGTTGCCTTGGCCGCGGATGCGCTTGGTCGTGGCGCGGTCATCGCCATCGCCCAGAACGATGCCCAGCCGGCGGCGCCGTGAAATGACACCCCATGTCAGAGCCAGAAAAAGAATTGCCGAAAGAGCTGTTGTCCAGGCGGTGACGGGCAGGGTGATGATACTATCCATGGCGTCACTTTAGGGCAGGGCGCTGTTTTGGCAATGCTTGTGGCGCCGGGCCTGTCGAAGGACAAAGAAAAAGGGCCGGTTCGAAAACCGGCCCTTGTCTGTTGCGTTTGCGCCATTTGGATCAGCGCGAGAGTTTATTCGCGGCTGCCGAAAAGCTGCAGCAGGAACATGAACATGTTGATGAAGTCGAGATAGAGGTTCAGTGCCCCCATGATCGCGGCTTTACCCAGCCATTCGCTGTCGCCCGAGTGGGCGTGCTGCAGGTAGGTGTTCTTGATGTTCTGCGTGTCATATGCGGTGAGGCCTGCGAAGATCAGCACACCAAGGATCGAGATGGCGAACATGATCGCCGGCGAGCCAAGGAAGATGTTGATGATCGAAGCCACGATCAGGCCGATAACGCCCATGATCAGGAACGAACCCCAGCCAGAGATGTCCTTTTTGGTGGTGTAACCCCAAAGGCTCAGGCCAGCGAAAGAGATCGATGTGACCAGAAAGACCTGTGCAATCGACATTCCGGTAAAGGCCACGAAGATCCACGAAAGCGAAAGCCCCATGACGGCCGCGAAGACGTAAAAGAACAGCTGCGCGCCAGCGGCCGAAAGCCGGTTGATCATCGCGCCAAAGGCGAAAACCATCGCCAGCGGGGCGAACATGACGATCCAGCCAAGGATGTTCATCTTCAGCGTGATCGGGTCACGGAAGATCGACATAAGCTCGGGCGACGAACCGACGGCCCACGCCACCGCAAAGGTTAGCAGCATGCCAATCGACATGGTGCCGTACACCTTGTTCATATGGGCGCGAAGGCCCTCGTCAATTTCTGTCGCTCGGACTCCTGCATGTGTCCGGGCCGTATTAAGGTCTGCCATTGGAGCCCTCCAACTTGAATTTCAACTCGCGGCGCGCGTCATACGCGCCGCGCTTGGCTGAAATATCGTCTGTTAGGCGCCTGTTTTCAAGGATTTCCGGTACGAATACCGTCGAAAATGGTTCGAATCCTACTTTAACCATGTGTGCGGGACATCCCAGACGTGGCGACCGGCTTCTTTTGCGGCCTCTTCGCGGGTCACGCCGATGTCACGAAGCCGGCGGTTGTCCAGCTTTGAAAGTTGGCGGCGCTGCCTGAAAGCGCGCAGCGCAAGGGCGATAAAGCGAATAAAACTAAACCGTTGGCGCGATTTCAGGATGGTGCGTGAACGTGATGCGTGCATTGGATCATCCTTTCTATTTTGTGATCTAAATTGCCGCAATCATCAGATTGCTTGATATATATGGCAGGATATGATCCATTTGAGAAATGAATGATTGATACGTTATGCATCAAGGAACGTGATATGGCTCGAAACCTCGACATGACCGCCCTGCGCTCTTTCGTAGCAGTGGCCGACACCGGCGGTGTTACCCGCGCCTCTGGTTTTCTGAACCTTACGCAGTCCGCCGTTTCGATGCAGATCAAGCGGCTGGAAGAGGCGCTGGACCTAAAGCTTTTGGATCGTAGCGCGCGCGCTGTGTCGCTAACCGGTTCGGGCGAGCAATTGCTGAGCTATGCGCGGCGTATGCTTGATCTGAACGATGAAGTGATGTCCCGGCTAACGGACGACGGTTTTGAGGGCGAGGTCACGCTGGGTGTGCCGCATGACATCGTTTACCCGGCGATTCCGCGCGTTCTGCATCAGTTCGCGGCGGATTTTCCGCGTGTCAAAGTGCATCTTCAGTCCTCGTTCACGCGCCGCCTGAAAGATCAGTACGGGCAGGGCAAATGCGATGTGATCCTGACCACCGAAGATGTTTGTGACGGCGGCGGCGAGACGTTGACCGAACTGCCACTGGTCTGGGTTGGGGCGCCGGGCGGCTCTGCTTGGAAGCGGCGGCCGCTGCGGCTTGCGTATGAAAAGAACTGCATTTTCAGAACGGGCGTGCAGGCGGCGCTGGACCGTGCGGGCATCCCTTGGGAGATGGCCGTCGAAAGCAACTCATCACGCACCATCGAGGCCAGCGTCAGCGCCGATCTTGCGGTGCATACGATGATGGTGGGAACCGAACCGGGCTACCTTGAACAGATTTCCCATAACAACACGTTGCCAAAGCTGGCCTCGATCAAGATCAACCTTTACTCACCGCACGGGCGTGGGAACGAGGTGACTTGCGCCTTGTCCCGCCTGCTGCGTGAGGCCTACCTCGATCTTTAGATCTCGATGACAACCTTGCCGGTCGACTTGCGGCTTCGCAGCAGCTCCAGCCCTTCTGCAGCACGCTCCAGCGGAAGCTTGTGGCTGATGTGCGGTGCAATGCGGCCACTTGCGTGCCATTCAAACAGCGTCTCAAGGCTTTGGCGTATGATGTGGGGTGCAAACTTCAGGTAGCCGCCCCAGTAATAACCGATGACGGTGATGTTCTTTACAAGGATGACATTTGCCGGAACCGGGGGAACGTCGCCGCTGGCAAAACCGACAACGACCATGCGGGCTTCGGGGTTGCAGGCGCGAAGCGCTGCGTTGAACTGATCGCCCCCGACCGGGTCATAGACGACATCCGCGCCGCCAAGGTCCTTGACCGTCTGGCGGATGTCCTGTGTTTCGCTGTCTATCAGGTGATCGGCCCCTGCATCGGCGCAGATCTTCAACTTGTCCGCGCCGCGCGCGCAGGCGATCACGCGCGCGCCCATGGCCTTACCAAGCTCGACCGCAGTCAGGCCCACGCCGCCTGCTGCACCCAGCACCAAAAGCGTTTCATTTGCCTGAAGTTTGGCGCGGTGATCCAGCGCCAGATGTGCCGTACCGTAACCCACGATAAATGCAGCCGCATCGGTATTTGACATTTCGTAGGGGATGGGGATGCAGCGTTCAACCGGAACGGTTGCAAAGTCGGCCAATCCGCCGTGTCCTGAAAAGGCCGCAACGCGTGTTCCCACCGGCAACGATGTTACATCCGGCCCAAGCGCCGAGATTGTTCCGGCCATTTCCATGCCCAGAGAGAAGGGCAGTTCGGGCTTTTCCTGGTAAGTTCCCTCGACCATGAGAAGGTCGGCGAAGTTCAATGCGCAAGCCTTTATTTTTATGGTTACTTCGCCCGGTCCCGGTACTGGCTCGGCGGCTTCCTGCAACGTTGGTGTCTGTCCAAGTTTGGTGACCTGAAAGGCGCGCATCTGTTTCCCCCTGCTGCGTTTGGGCCATTCTAAGGATGGTGGCATCGGAGTAACAGTCTCGATTTCCCCTTAAACTATTCGCAAATTGCAACGATTTGGGACCAGTTTTTTTTGCATTTTGCACTTTGATATGCTAGACACGCATAGATTGCAGAGTTATCTGGTCTTACATGGTTTAGCAGGTACCTCTGGCAGCGCGGAATTGAGTTTATTACCTATTGAATCGAAAGCCGTACTTGGGACGTGCTGAAATGAGAAACGTTTGGCCATTTTCTGCAGGTGTCGGAAGTAATTGAAACGCACGTTGAAGAAATCGTTAGGAGTGTCGAATGAAACATCCGGTTGACGTCTACGTAGGCAAACGCGTGCGCCAAAGACGCTGGATGGTCGGAATGACTCAGCAGCAGCTGGCCGAAAAGGTCGGCATCAAGTTTCAGCAGATCCAAAAATACGAAACGGGCATGAACCGCGTAAGCGCATCGCGCCTTTGGGACATTGCAGCTTCGCTAGGCGTTTCGGTCAGCTTTTTCTTCGACGGTCTGGGCGACGGCGCCACGACAGAGGTGCAGACCACGACCGCAGTTCCGGGCGATATCCTTGCCGACAAGGAAGCGCTTGAACTTATCCGGTCCTACTATTCCATCCCTGAAAACCAGCGCCGGCGCCTGTTTGAACTTGCGCGCGTTCTTAGCGACGCTTCTTGACGCAGGGCACGGGCCAAGTTACCGCCACCTGAGAGTAAGCTTAGGTGAAGTAGACGATGGAACTTGATAGCGATCTGCGGGCTGACCTTGTTTCGACAGCCCATGAGGTCGCTGACGCGGCAAGCAAGGTAACCCTAAAGCATTTTCGCAAGGTTGCCCTGACTGCAGAAAACAAATCGGAAAATGACTTTGACCCGGTGACTGAGGCGGACCGCGCCGCAGAAGCGGCGATGCGTGAGGTTATTCACCGGCGCAGGCCTACAGATGGCATCTTGGGTGAAGAGTTTGCCGCGGCGAAAGGGCAAAGCGGGCTGACGTGGGTTCTTGACCCGATCGACGGCACGCGCGGCTATATCAGCGGCACCCCAACCTGGGGGACGTTGATTGCCGTCGGCCCGGCGGGCGGGCCCGTTCTGGGCGTGATCGACCAACCCTTTACCGGTGAGCGTTTCATTGGCGGTCTGGGGCGCGCCGAAATGATCCGAAGCAACCTGTCCCAGCCCCTTGTCACCCGGCCGGCGCGCGCGCTTTCGCAATCGATCCTGTTTTCCACCTTCCCCGAAGTGGGAGAGCCCCACGAAAGGGCCGCCTTTGACAGGCTTGGGAAGCAGGTACTTTTGACCCGCTTCGGGATGGATTGCTACGCCTACGCCTTGCTGGCGATGGGCCAGATCGATCTGGTGGTCGAGGCGGGGCTGAACTCATACGACATTCAAGGCCCGATGGCGGTTGTCGAGGCCGCGGGCGGGATCGTTACGAACTGGACCGGCGGGCCGGCCCATCAAGGCGGGCAGGTCATCGCGGCGGCCAACCGCGATATCCACGCCGAAGCTGTGGTTGCCCTGAGTTGGAAGGCCTGACCATGCGCCACATTCTGATCCGCAACGCCGCCCACATCCTGACGATGAATGATGCCGGTGATGAGCTTGCCCGCACCGACATCCGGTTGCGCGGCGGGGTAATTGATGAGATCGGCCCATCGCTGAACGCAATGGATGCGCAAATCATCGATGCAAGCGCCAGCGTTGTGACGCCAGGTTTGGTAAATACCCATCATCATCTGTTTCAGTCGCTGACCCGCGCGGTGCCTGCGGCCCAGAACGCACTTTTGTTCGGCTGGCTGACGCAGCTCTATCCGATATGGGGCCGTTTCGGGCCAGAAGAGATGCAAAGCTCTGCCACGATCGGGCTGGCGGAGCTGGCGCTTTCGGGATGCAGCATGACCTCGGATCACATGTATCTTTTTCCCCACGGATCGCGGGTGGATGACACGATTGAGGCCGCGCGCGAAATTGGTCTTCGGTTTCATCCAACGCGCGGTGCGATGTCGATCGGCGAAAGTCTGGGCGGACTTCCGCCGGATGCGCTGATCGAACGCGAGGGCGACATTCTAAACGACTGCATCCGCCTTGTGGACGCCTTCCACGATCCCTCGGAAGGATCGATGCTGCGTATCGGGATTGCGCCATGTTCGCCCTTTTCGGTGTCTCGCGGACTTATGAAGGACGCGGCGGATCTGGCGCGCGACAAGGGCGTGATGCTGCATACCCATCTTGCCGAAAACGATGAAGACGTCGCCTACAGCCTTGAGAATTTCGGCTGCACCCCCGGGCAGTATGCACAGGATCTGGGCTGGACGGGCGAGGATGTCTGGCACGCGCATTGCGTCAAGCTGGATAAGCAAGAGATTGATATCTTTGCAAAATCAAAGACCGGCATTGCCCATTGCCCTTGTTCGAACTGCCGCCTTGGGTCGGGGATCGCGCCGGTGCGCGGGATGCTTGATAAGGGCGTGCGCGTGGGTCTTGGCGTTGACGGGTCGGCCTCTAACGACAGCGGCAACCTGATGGCAGAGGCGCGTATGGCGATGTTGCTTCAGCGGGTTTCGAACGGCGCCGATGCGATGTCGGCGCGCGAGATGCTGAAGGTGGCAACGCGCGGGGGCGCGCAGGTTCTGGGCCGCGCCGACTGTGGCCAGATCGCGGTGGGCAAACGCGCGGATCTGGCGATCTGGGATGTATCAGGCATTGAAAGCGCCGGAAGCTGGGACCCCGCGGCGCTGCTTCTTGCGGGGCCAATGAAAGTGCGCGATCTTATCGTCGAGGGGCGCGAGGTAGTGCGCGGCGGACAGATGGTGACGATTGACCTGCCCCTTGCCATCGAAAGGCAGAATAAGCTGGCGCGCGCTTTGGCCGAGTAGGAGGGTCCCAAAGGTGCCCAGAATTTTCGCGCAGTTTCTTTTAGTCATCGCACTTGCCATACCGGCCGCCGCCAGCGCCAAGGACGTGTCCGATCAGGCGCTGAAGATGGTCAACCAGATCCGCGCCGATCAGGGGCGCAAGCCGCTTTCCGTGTCGCCAAAGCTGGCGCGGGCGGCCGATGCCCATGCCCGCGACATGGCGGCGCGCAACCGGTTTTCACATACCGGATCGGACGGGTCCACCTTGGGTAAGCGCGTCAAAAGGCAGGGGTACGGGTTCTGCCATGTGGCGGAAAACATCGCGATGGGTCAGCGCGATATTCGCGCCGCGATGGTTGCGTGGATGAATTCGCCCGGCCACCGAAAGAACATTCTAAGCCGCGAGCCGACCCAGTTCGGCCTTGCCAGAAGCGCTGGCAATCGCTGGGTCATGGTTCTTGGCCGCGAGGGGTGCTGACCGAACCTGGCATTTAGGACGGGCAGCGCTGGCCGTTGACCCATGTGGCCGCAATCGCGCGGTCATCGCCCATCATGATGGTCGGGAAAACGGCCTGCCACAGGTCTTCGGCCTGTGCGTGGCGCTGGGCAATCGCAGGGGTTGAGGCAAGGTCCAGAACAACCAGATCCGCCGCATTGCCTACGCTCAGGTTTCCGATCTCGCCTGACATGTGCAACACCCGCGCCGATCCGGCAGTGGCCAGCCACAAAAGCTGGGCCGGGTGCAGGGCGGTGCCATTCAGTTGCGAAAGCTCATAGGCCGCCGCCATCGTGCGCAGCATCGAAAAGGACGATCCGCCGCCGGTATCGGTGGCCAGGCCGACGCGCTGGCCCTCGGCCATCCGCGCGCCCATATCAAAGAGCCCCGATCCGATGAAGGTGTTGGAGGTGGGACAGTGGATCAGCGCCGCGCCGGTCTCGCGCAGGCGGTCGCGCTCGCGCGGCTCGAGATGGATGGCGTGCCCGTATAGCCCCCGCGCGCCCAGAAGCCCGTGCGCCTCGTAGGTGTCGAGATAGTCGCGCGCCTGCGGGTAGAGGTCCCGGACCCAGGCGATTTCGTCGACCTGCTCGCTCAGATGTGTCTGCATCAGGGCGTCCGGATG
>JASBUI010000031.1 GCA_030148005.1 Paracoccaceae bacterium
AAGGGAAAGGATCAAGAAACGGACAATGCAACAACGCCGCTTGCAACACCAAAAACAAGCAGCATAATCAATCACACAATCGAGCCAGAGCCTCCAATGCTCAAGCCGCTCTGATGTCCCATATTATATGACGACGGACACGTCGGCCTTATGGCCGGCGTCATTGTCACCGCGATCTTCCTCAGACGCAGCCATGCGTTGATCAAGCGGCTGGACCAACAGATCGGCGCGGTGTCTGGAAACTACGAGAATCAACTTCGTGATCTTTTCGCGGACTGGGAACTTTCACAGTCCGAGAGCGAGATCACCATCTATGCGATGAAGGGCTTTTCCAACGCCGAGATCGCAGAGCTTCGCGGTACATCGACATCGACCGTGAAAAGCCAGATGAACGCCATCTATCGCAAAACCGGGTTCATGAACCGCCAGCAACTGATCAGCTTCCTTGTCGAGGAATTGATTGCCGGCGTGGATATGTCCGAGCCAAGTTCGGATCTTGCGATCGCCGCCTGAGGCCGCGGCCCTAGCCCAGCGCGATGATGACGCCCACGACGATCAGCATTGCGCCGGATACGTTGCCGATCTTTCGAAGGGCCGAGGGGCTGCTGAGCAGGCTTCGCACTTGCCCAAGGAAGGCCGCGAACAAGAGGTTGCCGATCAGCGGCACGGCCATCGACAAAAGGCAGATTGCCAGAATGTCCCAGCCTGTGACGATGCGCAGATCGAAAAATCCCGGAAGAACACCCATGTAAAAGAGAACCGCCTTTGGGTTTGCCAGTATCACGGCAACGCCGGCAACAAAGCCTGCCCACATGCCCGGGCGCGTCAGCCCTTTTTGTGAGGTCAGGTTCCAGTCGCGTTTGCGCAAAAGCTGAACCCCCATCACAAGAAATATGCCTGCCGCGACATAGCGCAGGATCGTCATCAGCCCCGCAACCTCGGAAACCACCCAGGACACACCCAGAATAGCCACCAGTGGCCAGAGGACGTCACCGACGACTACGCCAAGCGCAAGCGGCCATGCAGCGTTGAAACCGCCCGAAAGCGAGCGCGCAAGAAGTGCAAGCCACACTGGACCCGGCGTCATGAACAGGATGAAAAGAGCGCCGGCGTAAAGCGCAAGATCATATGCGGACAGCGTCATCGGCTGGCGTTCCAATCCTTCGTTTCTTCCGCACTTCAGTGCTGAATCACGGCCGAAACACCGTTTTCCTCGGTAACGCTTAGATAGGTGGCGCGCGGGCCAAGGGATTCGAACAACTCAACCCCTGTTCCTGTCATCCAGGCCTGGGCGCCAAGCGCGACAATTTCGTCATAGAGCGCCGATCGCCGGTCGGCGTCAAGGTGGGCGGCGACCTCGTCCAGAAGAAGGATTGGCGGCGCTCCGATGTCTTCGGAAAGCGCCCGCGCATTGGCAAGGATCAGCGAGATAAGCAGCGCCTTTTGCTCGCCGGTTGAACATTGCCGGGCGGCCACGCCCTTGGCCGAGTAGATCGCCATGAGGTCCGTGCGGTGCGGCCCGACCAATGAGCGGCCCGCCTGCATATCGCGGGGGCGCCCGTCGGCCAGCGCGGCGCGAAGCCCTTCGTGGCCCAGCGCAGGCTCAATCTCAAGATCAGCTACCGGAAAGGCGGTCTGGGCCCCGGCTTGGGCCAGCGCGATGCGCGTCAGCGCCTTGTCGCGGTTTGCTTCGATCGCAGCGCCGGACAGGGCCATCTGATCTTCCAGAGCGCGATACCACGCATCATCGTGAACATGATCCTTCAAAAGGCGGTTCCGTTCGCGCATGGCCTTTTCATAGCTCAGGACAGCCTCGGCATGATCGGGCTCAAAGCTCATCGTCATGCGGTCAAGAAACCTGCGCCGACCCTCAGCGCCTTCTAGCCAAAGCCGATCCATGGCCGGCACCAGCCAAAGAATGCGCGCAATGCGCCCCAGCGCGACCTGGGTGGCGGATTTACCATCTATCCTGACCTGTCTGGGCGATGCCGCTTCGGACCATGTTTCCAGCTCATGCTGGTGGCCCATGCTGTCGACCGAGGCCGCAACCTTCCAGCCAAGCGCCTCTGGCTTGCGGGCGATCTCATCTGCCCCTGCGCGGCGCATTCCGCGCCCCGGTGACAAAAGCGACACTGCTTCAAGGATGTTGGTTTTGCCCGCACCATTGGGCCCGCTGATTGCCAGAGGGCGATCATCCAAATCCAGCCGGGCCAGCTTGTGAGAGCGAAAATGCGACAGGGTCAGCCCGGTAATCGCAGGCATGCCCCTCTCCTTCCATCAAGGGTTGTGTGTGCTGCCAGAGGCTGGCTGATCACACGCGCATCGGCATGACGACATAGATCGCCGACTGGTCGTTGCCTTCGCGCATCAAGGTCGGGTCGCCGGAAGAGTTGAACATGAAAACCGCGTTTTCACGATCGACCTGGCTTGCGATCTCAAGAAGGTACTTGGCGTTGAACCCGATCTCGAGCTTTTCGTCGGCATATGCGACGGCAAGCTCTTCCTCTGCCGCGCCGCTGTCGGGCGCGTTGACCGAAAGCACAAGGCGATCTTCGTCCAGTTGAAGCTTTACCGCCCGCGAGCGTTCGGAAGACACGGTGGCAACACGATCGACGGCTTGGGCAAAGTCGGCGGCGTCCACTTCCATCTTGCGGGTGTTTCCGGATGGGATGACGCGCGTGTAGTCGGGGAAGGTGCCATCGATAACCTTTGAGGTCAGCGTGATCTCGGGCGTGGCAAAGCGCACCTTGGTTTCGGACACCGACACGGCGATCGTCGTCTCGTCATCATCTAGCAACTTGCGCATCTCACCCACGGTTTTGCGCGGAACGATAACGCCCGGCATATCCTCTGCCCCCGAGGGCAGGTCAGCGTCGATGCGCGCAAGGCGATGTCCGTCTGTCGCCACGCAGCGCAGTTTCTTGCCGCCGTCGCCATCGGCGACATGCATGTAGACGCCGTTCAGGTAATAGCGCGTCTCTTCGGTCGAGATGGCAAACTTGGATTTATCGAACAGGCGGCGCAGCACAGGGGCGGGGGCGGAAAAGTTCGAGGTATACTCGGAACTTGCCATGACCGGAAAGTCTTCCTTGGGAAGCGTTGCCAGCGAAAAGTTTGAGCGTCCTGCTTCGACCGTCAACCGCCCTGAGGCGCCATCATCGGTCAGGGTGACCAAGGCGCCGTCGGGCAGTTTGCGAACAATTTCGTGCAAGGTGACAGCGGAAACCGTTGTCGCGCCTGCCTTGGTGACCTGGGCTACGGCCTTGTCCACGACTTCGATATCAAGGTCGGTGGCCCTGAAACTGACGCTGCTCTGGTCGGCTTCGATCAGCACATTCGCAAGAATCGGAATGGTGTTTCGACGTTCGACCACCGATTGCGCCTGGCCGACAGCCTTCAAGAGGACGGCCCGTTCGATGCTGATCTTCATTCACTTCGCTCCCATGAATACCGGGGCGATGAACGTATCCCATTCACCGCCCGGCTCAAGTCTTTTCTGGACTGTCGTAAGGATTTAGGGGGCCGTCAAGCCCGGTTGGCCGAATGCGACGTTAGGCTTCGAGGCTGCGGCGCAAAAGCTCTAGGTCCTCGGCGATCTGGTTGTCGATGGATTTAAGCTCTTCTATCCGGCGCACCCCGTGCATGACGGTCGTATGGTCGCGCCCCCCAAAGCGGCGGCCGATTTCAGGCAGCGACCGCGAGGTCAGCTGTTTGGCAAGGTACATTGCGATCTGGCGGGGCCGGGCAATGGTGCGCATCCGCTTGGGGCCGATCATTTCGGACAGGCGGATGTTGTAGTGTTCGCTGACGCGGCGCTGAATTTCCTCGACGGTGATCTTGCGGTCAGAGGCGCGCAGGATGTCAGCAAGGCAGTCCTGGGTCAGTTCCAGAGTGATTTCGCGGCCCACAAGAGAGGCAAAGGCGAAAAGGCGGGTCAGGGCCCCTTCAAGCACACGCACATTGGTCGAGATGCGATGGGCCAGAAACTCAAGAACGCCGGGGGCCAGTTCAAGGTCGTTGTACTGTTTGCGGTACTGTTCGACCTTCTGCTGCAGAATGCCAAGGCGCAGCTCATAGTCGGTGGGATGCAGATCGACGACAAGGCCGCAGGACAGCCGCGATGCGATCCGCTCTTCCAAGTTCTCGATCTCGCCGGGAGCGCGGTCGGCGGAAATGATGATCTGTTTGTTCTGGTCTACGAGGGCATTGAAGGTGTGAAAGAACTCTTCCTGAGTGCTGCCCTTGCCGGCGATGAACTGAACGTCATCCACCATCAGAACATCGACCGAGCGGAAAAGTTCCTTGAAATCCATGATCTTACGCTCGCGCAGGGCCTGAACAAAGCGATACATGAACTGTTCTGCCGACAGGTAGACGACGTTCAGTTCGGGGCTTTGGCGGTGCAGGTCCCAAGCAATGGCGTGCATCAGGTGGGTTTTACCCAAGCCGACGCCGCCATAGAGAAATAGCGGGTTGAAAGTGACGGGGCCACCTTCGGCAACCCGGCGCGCGGCGGCATGTGCCAGCTCATTCGGCTTGCCGACCACGAAGCTGTCAAAGGTAAAGCGGGGATCAAGCGGAGCGCCGGGAACCAGGCCCAGATCGCCCGATGCGGCAGGGGTTTCTGAAGCGGGTGCGGCTTTGGCCGCGGGCTTGCGCGAGGCGCCGGACTTGGGAACCGAGAACTCTACCCGCACAACATCTGCACCGGCGCTTGAAAGGTGCTGTTTGATCTGATCGCCAAAATTCTGAGAAACCCAGTTTCCCATAAAGTTTGTCGGAACCAGAAAGGTCGCCACCCCGTCATTCAGGCCGGAAAATTCCAGCGGCTCGATCCAGTTCGAATAATTATTCTTTCCTACCGATTTCTGTAAACCCTGCTGAACGCGTCCCCAAGTCTCTTGCGTCATCTGTCCCAGTTCCATTCGTTGCTGCGTCGTTGCGCATCTGCCTATCCGGTATGCCACATGGCATTTTCTCCGGTCATTTTTTTACGGAACACATTGTCACAGCACAAAAAAACGGCGGCCTGAGGTTCAGACCATTCGTTTCAAGTCACCTCTCGCCAGACAACAACGACCTTGGCCGCGGCCCCTACGCCACAGCGTTTCGTCGTCATTTTGACGAGCCTATGGACATGGAAGAAACCCAGCCCGCCTTTGGCGTTCGCTGCATTCCTACACCTGATTTCCAGTAAGGCCTCTGCCTGCTGCAAACCTCGGTCTCAGATGACGCTCAGAGGGTCCCGTGGTGGGGCCGAAATGATGACTTTTGGCCGGTGCCAGCAGTTACCAAAATTCCCTTCGCGCCATCCGCATGTCCCCCCAGACAATGTGAATCGCAAGCACAAGCTAGCAAGCTGTTTGGAGGTCGCGCAACTGATCTTCGAACTTGACTCGGACCTTTGTGAAAACGAATCCAGAGCGGGAATCAAAATTGGTTTTTATTAGGCTTGGTTAGCGAAAAACAAAAAAGGCGCGCCCTTCGGCACGCCCATTTTTTTTGCACTGCAGCAATGTCAGCCGATGGCTTTTACACGAGCCGACAGACGCGAAATTTTCCGTGCCACGGTGTTTTTGTGCAACACACCTTTGGTCACACCGCGCATCATCTCGGGCTGAGCAGCCTTGAGCGCGGCGGATGCGTCTTCCTTGCTGCCAGAGGCAATAGCCTCTTCTACGCGGCGCAGGAACGTACGGATGCGCGAGCGGCGCGCCTTGTTCACTTCAGTCCGACGCTCGGCCTGACGGGCGCGCTTTTTTGCTTGGGGCGAATTAGCCATGTTTTCGGGTCCCGATTTAGGGTCAATCAATCTGAAGTGCGGCTTCTAGGCGGCTTGTTGGTCCGAGTCAACGGTCTATGGCGCAGTTTCTTGCTCTATTTGTCGCGGAACTGCGCTTCGCGCTTTTCAAGAAAGGCCGTCATGCCTTCGGACTGGTCTTCGGAGGCGAAAAGAGAGTGGAAAAGGCGGCGCTCAAACAAAAGCCCCTCGCGTAGCGGCGTCTCATAGGCGCGATTCACAGCCTCTTTCACGGCCATCGTCGTCAGCATCGATTTCTCGGCGATTTTCTGGGCCGCCGACATGGTTTCTTCCATCAGCTTCTTGGCCGGCACAACGCGGCTGACCAGACCCGAACTTTCGGCCTCTTGTGCGTCCATGAAGCGGCCTGTCAGATGCATATCCATCGACTTGGACTTACCCACAAAGCGCGTCAGCCGCTGGGTGCCGCCCAGACCTGCGATAACGCCAAGGTTGATCTCGGGCTGGCCAAACTTGGCGGTGTCGGCGGCAATGATGAAGTCGCACATCATCGCAAGCTCACACCCGCCGCCCAGCGCATAGCCAGCGACGGCGGCGATGATCGGCTTGCGGCACAACAAAATTTGCTCTGCTTCATTGGCAAAGAGGTTCTCTGTAAAGACCTCGACAAAGGTTTTGCCTGCCATTTCCTTGATGTCGGCCCCGGCCGCAAAGGCTTTTTCGGAACCGGTCAGTACAACGACACGCACCTTTTCGTTCGCTTCGACCTCGCGCAGCGCTTCCATCAGTTCGGACAGAAGCTTGGCGTTTAGGGCATTCAGGGATTCGGGCCGGTTAAGGGTAATGACTGCTACGTGGTCTTCGACTTCCAGAATGATCGTTTCATAGGCCATGAAAGCCGCCCTTTATCGCTGAAAAGAGCGTTAGGGATACCATTCCTGCGGCGTCGATCAAGCTATCTTTGGCAAGAAGGGCAGTAGAAAGTCGACCGCCCCGATTGAACGATCCGCTTGATTTTACCGCCGCAACCCTCTTTGCCACAGGGCTGACCTTCGCGGTCATAGGCCTGAAAACTGTGCTGAAAGTACCCAAGATCGCCGTCCGCCTGCCGGTAGTCTTTCAGCGATGAACCACCCGCCTCTATCGCCTCGCCCAAGACATCGCGGATGATCGGAACAAGCCGGGCGATGCGGGCGGCAGAGAGCTGACCCGCTTTTCGCGTCGGCGCGATCCCGGCGCGGTGCAGCACCTCGCAGACATAGATGTTGCCAAGCCCGGCGATGATGCGTTGGTCGAGCAGCGCCGTCTTTATTGGCGTGTTGCGCCCCTTCAGGCGCTCTACGAGGTAGCTTTGGTCAAAAGCGTTGCCAAGCGGTTCGGGGCCAAGCGGGGCCAAAAGCCAGTGTTCTTCGATCCGGTCGGTTGCAAAAAGGTCCATCGCGCCAAACCTTCGGGCGTCGTTGAAGGTGACGCGCTGGCCATCTTGCATGTCGAACACGACATGGTCGTGCCTTTCCGGGGCGGGGTGATGGTGATGGAACTGCCCCATCGGTTTTCCCGCGATCAGCATTCGACCGGACATGCCAAGGTGAATGATCAATGTCTCGCCCGACGACAGATCGGCCAGAATGTACTTTGAACGCCTCCGAAGACGCTCAATCCTTTTGCCGCCCAGACGTTCGGCCATGTTTTCGGGAAACTGCCAGCGCAGATCGGGGCGGCGCACATCGGCGCGTGCGATTACCTGTCCTTCCATGGCGGGGACAAGGCCGCGGCGGACGGTTTCGACTTCGGGTAGTTCCGGCAATCGCCTCTCCTTCTTGCTTGGGCCCGGCGCCTTGCGTTCCAGCGCCGCATTGTAACCCGTTGCAGGCGCTCTATAAGGAAGGTGAGTACAGCCGATCGGCAAGAGATGATGACCCAAAAAGATCATAAAACCACGCATTTCGGGTTTCGGACAGTTTCCGAGGACCAGAAAGCAGGCATGGTTCATGGCGTTTTTACCAATGTCGCCTCTAGCTATGACATCATGAACGATGTGATGTCGGTCGGCATTCACCGCGTCTGGAAGGATGCGATGATGGATTGGCTGGCACCGCGCAACGGGCAAGAGTTGCTGGATGTGGCGGGCGGCACGGGCGATATTTCGTTTCGTTTCCTCGCGCGCGCGCCCAAGGCGCATGCCACTGTTCTGGACATGACGGAAAGCATGCTGGTCGAAGGGCGCAAAAGGGCCGAGGCCGCGCGCATGCCCGAAAGTCTTGACTGGATCGTCGGGGATGCAATGGCCCTGCCCTTTCCCGACAACAGCTTTGACGTCTACACGATCAGCTTTGGGATTCGGAACGTCACGCGTATCGCCGACGCCCTGAGCGAGGCCTACAGGGTTTTGCGCCCCGGCGGGCGGCTTATGGTGCTGGAGTTCAGCCAGCTTCCGAATGCGGCCCTGCAAAAGGCCTATGACCTTTATTCCTTCAACGTCATCCCGCGCATGGGTCAGGTCATCGCGAACGACCGCGACAGCTATCAGTACCTTGTCGAATCCATCCGGAAGTTTCCCGATCAGGAAAGCTTTGCCGGGATGATCCGCGACGCGGGCTTTGGACAGGTCAAGTACCGCAACCTAAGCATGGGCATCGCCGCGCTGCACTCTGGATGGAAGCTGTAGGTGCGCGGACCTCACAACATTCTGCGCCTGATCCGAACCGGCGCAACGCTTGAGCGGACCGGGGCCATGCGCCTTGTGCTAGAGGCTTTTGACGCCCCCCGGCCCTTGCGGATCGCGGCACGTGTGCTTGGCTGGCCGTTCAAGTTCCTTGGGCTTAAGGGCGATCCATCAATGCCGCCGGCCACGCGTGCGCTGACCGCACTGGGGCCTGCCTATATCAAGTTCGGTCAGGTTCTTTCGACGCGGCCCGATGTCGTGGGCGACGAGCTGGCAATGCAGTTGCGCGTGTTGCAGGACAAGCTGCCGCCGTTTTCGACCGAGGTGGCAAAGGCCACGATCGAGCATGAGTTGGGCCGGCCGGTCGATGAGCTTTTCGAAGATCTAAGCGAACCTGTGGCGGCCGCGTCTATCGCGCAGGTTCACCGTGCCCGCGTTCGGGACACCGGCCATGATGTGGCCGTCAAGGTTCTGCGCCCCAAGATCGAACGGGCGTTCCGCAAGGATATCGATGCCTTCTACCTTGCCGCCAGCATCATCGAATTTCTCGCCCCCGGAACGCGGCGCCTGCACCCGACCGAAGTGATCGCCCATTTCGAAGGCGTTGTGTTGGGTGAGCTTGACCTGCGCCTTGAATCCTCGGCCGCTTCCGAATTTGCCGCCAATACCAAGGGCGATGCAGGGTTTCAGGTGCCCCAGCCGCATTGGTTCCTGTCCTCGCGCCGGGTGATGACGCTGGAATGGGCCGAAGGCATTCCGATGGGCGAACTTGATGCCATCGTCGCGGCGGGCCACGATCCGCGCGCCGTTGGTGAGCGTGTTTTGCAACTTTTCCTAAGTCACGCCCTGCGGGACGGCTATTTTCACGCCGACATGCATCAGGGCAACCTGAAGGTTGCCGCGAACGGCGATGTCATTGCCTATGATTTCGGGATCATGGGGCGGATCGATGAATACACGCGCCGCGTTTACGCCGAGATTCTGTTCGGGTTCATTCAGCGCGACTATAAACGCGTGGCCGAGGTTCACTTTGAAGCGGGCTATGTTCCGGCCGACCGGGATGTCGATGAGTTCGCACAAGCGCTTCGCGCCGTCGGAGAGCCGATTTTCGGGATGGATGCCTCGCAGATATCCATGGGGCGTTTGCTGAACTATCTTTTCGAGGTCACTGAACGTTTCGGGATGGAAACGCGGACCGAGTTGATCCTGCTGCAGCGCACGATGGTTGTGGTTGAGGGCGTGGCGCGTTCGCTTTCGCCGCAGATCAACATCTGGCAAGTGGCCAAGCCCATCGTCGAGGCCTACATCAAAGACAGTCTTGGGCCACGCGCCCTTGCGCGCGATCTGATCAAGACCGCGCGGGTTCTGGTGCGTTTTGGCCCCAAGCTTCCCCAGATCGCCGAAGCGATGCTTGCCCGGCAAAGCGAAACCCCTGTCCAGCGTTCAGCGTCGCCGTGGCGCATGGTGTTTTATACCGGACTGGGCGGCGCTTTGACGGCGGGCGCGATCCTGATCTTACAGGCCCTTTAGCGCGGCAAGTTCCAGCTGCATCGCGTGCAGATAGTCGGCCTGACCTCTTTGTGCCTTCCAAAGGCAATAGGCAGCCATGCGCATATAGAAAAAAGGTTGCAGCGCTTTGAAGCGGGCGGCGGTTTTCTCGTCACCATAGGCGTTCAGGAAGGCGGCAACCTCGCCGTTTGAAAGTTGGTTCTCGCCATAAAGATGCTGCATGGCGGGCGACAGGAAAACGGCAATATCTTCACAGGGATCTCCGGCCGCCGGGCATTGCCAGTCGATCAGCCGGGCGCCGCCCGCACCGATCAGAATGTTTCCCGCAACCGCGTCGCCGTGCAAAAAACTTGGGTTCTCGCAGGCTGGAACCGGGGGCGATTGCGGCACCTGCAAGAGTTCGGGGGGTACGTCGCTACACATTCCGGCGATGTCGCGGCTTGCGTTCCAAAGCGCCCCGGACCCCGACGGGATAGAGCGAAGCGTAGCGGGCGGCGCCATCGCGTGAAGGCGGCGCAAAAGAAGGGCAACCGGCGCTGTGTCGCCGGACCAGACGCTTCCCTCTTCATAGGAATAGATGACGCAAGTCCCAAGCCGCGTCTGGAACACCGAATGCAGCGCGGGCGCGATCTTATGGCCCTCAAGCGCCTGCAGCGCCAGAACTTCGGCCTTGGGGTCATTGGGGAAAAGCGGGTTGTCGTTCTGGGACTGGTAGAGTTTGCAGACGAAATCGCCCGCGCGCCCCGTGATCCGCCAGATAGAGTTGGTGCGACCACCATCCATAGGCCACCATGTCCCGGCCGTGGGCATCAGGCCAAGTGACGCTATTTCGCTTTGCAGGACTTTGGTTGTCTCGTGCATCCGGCAGGCCGCCCCGATTGATCCGTCACGCGCGGTCGGCGCGCGTGCCGGGCGACGCTAGATGGCTATCAATGCTAAGGCAAGTCAGGCGCCTTGATCGCGGTTACCTCTTGCGCTGCGACCTTTACGTTGCCCGCCAGAACAAGAAAGACCGAACCGTTTTCGATCCTCGCCTCTGCCACTTTGGCGTAGGGTTCTGCCGCCACATCGTCCAGCGCGGTGCCCCCTGCGGCGCTTTCAACGGTAAAGGTATAAAGCCCGCTGGCCACCGTGCCACCTGCCGTGGCCTTTCCGTCCCAGATCACCGTTTCGCCCTGCGGCGAAATGGGTTGGCGGTATACCTCGGCGCCGTCCTCATTGCGGGCCACAAGCGATGCGGTATCGGCGCGCAGGGGCGGTTTCGCGGCGACCGAAACGGGCGTTGCCCCGTCAAAGTGCACCGGCGCTGCAGCGCGGGCATCCTTGCCGACCCAGCCAGAGTACTCTGTCAGCCCAGCGGCGCCAAAGCGGGCAGAAAGCCCCGACAATAGGTCATTGGTGCGAACCTGCTGTTCAACGCCGGAAAAG
This sequence comes from Paracoccaceae bacterium, assembly GCA_030148005.1. Lineage (GTDB taxonomy): Bacteria > Pseudomonadota > Alphaproteobacteria > Rhodobacterales > Rhodobacteraceae > JASBSV01. Next base: position 11,364 of record JASBUI010000031.1, read on the forward strand.
GTTGCAAGCTGCACCGAAAGCTCATCCGATTTCATTGGCTCAAGCGGGTCCTGATTTTGCATCTGCGTTGTCAACATGCGCAGGAAAGTTTCGAAATCCGATGTGATCGCCCCGCCGGCGCTTGGCCCGGCCTCAGACGGTTTCGCCGCCTTTGGCGCCGCAGCGGTGGCCGCCCCTGCGGTGACTTCATTGGTAACTGCCATTGGTCTGTCCTTTCATAGCCTCAGGTCGAGCCCGTCTGCGACCGAGCCGGTCATTTTCAGAACAACCCCGGACGCTTCTGGCGCGGGTTGATCCACCTGCTCCGCGCGGGGGTGGCCGGCGGGCAGGTCATGTTGCGCGTGCCCATCATGGCGCTGCTGCGCGAATGAGAATGTCGCGCCCGAAAAGCCCATCTCGCGGAAGTCGCGCGCAAGCTGATCGATATGACGGCGCATCAGTTCAAGGGTTTCAGGACGCTCGGCGGTGATGGCAACGCCGATGCCCGCCTCGCCGGAAGTCACTTTCAGGCTGACGCGGCCCAACTCTTCGGGGTTGAGCGCCAGTTCGACGGGGCCGTCCATCGCCTGACCGGCGATCTGGACCAACTGGCGTGAAACCTGTGCCGGAACCTCGGGGCGCGAAAAGGCGGGGTCGGGCCGGGGCGGTGTTCCGGGTTGAGACGTCAGGTCGAACTTAAGCGTTTCGGCCGGGGCGGCCAGTTCCGGCCGGGCCGCGTCTGGCAGCGCTGAACTTGCAGAAAACTGCGTCACTTCCGATCTGGCCGGAAAAGGAGTTTGCGCAGTTCTCGGCGGCGGATCGGGCTGGCGCGTGGCCAGAGGCGCGTCCGGTTTTTCCGGTTCAGTCGTTTTGGGGCGCGTTTCGGTCGGGGGGGGCTGTGGCGCTATAGTAGCGATCGGGGATGGCGGCGGCGCCGAAGCCGCTGAGGGCGCGTGCGCTGCCAATGTCTGCGGCGGCGTTTGCGCCGAAGATGTATCGCGCGTGCGCGGCGCAGTGGGCTCTGCCAATGGAGCAATGTCCGCGCGCGTTGCCAGCGCTTCTTGCGCCGGGGCCCTTGTCGCCCAAGCTGGATGTTCGGATTGACGTAGCACGTTTCTGGAAGGGCTCTGCCGGGGTTCTGGCGAAACAGCCGCCGCAGGTAGATCGCCCTGAACCGGCGCCAAGACCTCAGGTTTTGGCATCTCGTCCATGGGCGCCGCGGGCAAGCCCTTTTTGGGAAGTTCCGGCGGGGTTTCGACAACCGCATCTTCCGAGCGTGCGACAACAGTGTCGCGTGCCGTCTGCTTGGCGGGCACACCTGTTTCACGCGTTGCGGTGGGTGGGGACCCCGCTTGCAGGGCGGCGCCCGAATGCCGCGTGCGCGGGTCTTCGGGGTGCGCGGTTTGCCGCGAGTTTTCGCTGGCGGGGTGAGAGGGCGCTGCGAAAGTCACAACCGGATCCGTTTGGGTTTCGGCGTGCCGGGGAGAGGCCGAACGCGGCGGCGTGCTGTCATGACCGGCTAAAGGTAAGATCGAAGCGGGCTGATCGTCAGGCCGCCTGCCTGGCGTTAGAGCAGAGGCTGCTTCAGTTTGGGGAAACGGCAGCCTTGCTTCGCCCCTTTTCAGGCTTGGCGGCGCAACTGGCGCTGCGCCTTGTTCCTCAGCAGCATCAACCGGCGAACGGACCAATGCACCATCGGCCTTGTTCAAGGACACGATTGGCGGTTGTCCTGCGGCGTTTGAAGGTTCGACAGGCGCAGGACGCGCCATTGGTTGTCTGGCCGGGTGGCTGAAAGGCGGCTCGGCCACAGCAAGTTTGGCTGGGAAGGGTGGAATGAACGGCACGTGATCGCGCGGAATGAAAACTGGTTGAGCGGAACCAGCCAGAACCGAACCTTTGATTTCCGGGTTTGGGTTGGCTGCATCCTGAGGAACTACGCCAACGGGAACGTGCACCACCCCGCCCGGTTTCTGGGGCAGCACCGGCGCGGCGGCATCGGGCGCGCCCATCCCGGCAAGGGCCGAGAATGTCGCGCCAAGGTTTATCGATCCATCGGCTGTAACAGGCGTTGATGCCGGTCGTGCCAGCCCCGTCATCACACCCTTGAACGCATCGGGCGTCACCGTTTCGCGCATGTTTGTTCCCCGGAAATTCTTTCGCAGTTGGGCCCATGTATGCGGCACGGCGGTTACTCAATCTTTACCGGGATCTGCCAAACAAGGGAAAACTCGCCACAATTTGAGAGACTTCGCAATGATCGACAAAATTCAGGGAACGCCGCCATCGGCCTTGTCACCTGCGGCTTCCGCGGCGAATTCGGGTGATGCGTCACTGCGCGCGGCGGCAGAGGCGCTGGAGGCGAACTTTTTGGCCGAGATGTTGAAATCGACCGGTCTTGGAAACTCGGGCTCTGAGTTTGGCGGCGGCGTCGGCGAGGAGCAGTTCAATTCGTTTCTGGTGCAGGCCCAGGCCAAAGAGATTGCCGCCTCGGGCGGGCTGGGCCTTGCGGAGCATCTGTTCGAAGCCTTGAAGGTGCGCGCCAATGCAGAGTGATACTTACCTTGGCAAGATCGAAGACATTCTGGATCGCGAGCGCGCGGCGCTTTTGTCGGGCCAGCTGGACGTGGTGCAGCGGCTTGCGCTTGAAAAGGACGCCCTTGGGGCGCAGGCAAATCCGGCCGGGTTTCCAGCGGCGGCGCAAGTCAAACGCCTTAAGGAAAAGGCGAATGGAAATCAGCGACTGCTCGACGCTGCTTTGAAGGGTGTCCGCGCGGTTGCCCAGCGGCTTCAGAGCTTTGGTAAAGAGCGCGCCGATCTGAACACATATGGCCGGGATGGCGCGCGGCAAAGCACCGGCACACCCGGCAGGTCAAGTTTCGAAAAGCGGGCGTGAGCCGCGGCGCAAAGGGGCGCGAGCGACCGCGAACCGGCAGCTTTGTATCAAATCCCTTGGAAATCCAGCCAGGCGTTTAGCGATCTCTTAGGACTTCATGATCAGGGTCGGCGTTGCACCCTTTCGCGGGTGGCACGGAATGACATCGCGTCAGGCCGTAGCCGTCAGAAGGCACCATGGCCCGAAGTCAGATCTTTGATCGGGCAAACCAGTCCAGCGCAAAAGCGCTGCTTGAATAAAGGAAACGAACTATGTCGAGTATTCTGACAAACACCAGCGCGATGGTTGCCCTGCAAACACTGAAATCGGTGAACAGCAATCTTGCCAGTGCACAGCGCGAAATCTCAACCGGTAAATCGGTTGAATCGGCCAAGGACAACGCCGCGATCTGGGCGATCTCAAAGGTCATGGAATCGGATGTAAAAGGATTTACCGCAATCTCGGGCAGCCTGTCTTTGGGCGAATCTACGGTTGCCGTTGCGCGGCAAGGTTCCGAAACCGTGACCGACCTTCTGACGCAGATCAAAGGCAAAGTGGTTGCCGCACAGGAAGAAAATGTCGATCGTTCCAAGATCCAAACCGACATCACGGCACTGCGCGAACAAATCAACTCTGTTGTCGGCGCGGCGCAGTTCAACGGATTGAACCTTTTGCAAGGCACGGCGGACGTCAACGTTCTGTCGTCGCTTGACCGGGGCAGCGATGGATCGGTTACAGCCAGCAACATCACCGTCAACCGCCAAGATCTTTCAACCTCGGCCGGTGTGTTCGGCTCTGGCGCGGATCTGTCGGTCAACGCTGTTCTAAGCGCAACGACGGCAACGAACGCCGGCAATACCGGAACGGTGACACTCGCCGCCGACGCCGACTATAGCGCGGATACATTCCAGTTGAATGTCGCAGGCGCGACGCTGTCCTTTGCGGCGGGTGATCTGACGGGTGATCAAGACGCCGCGGCGGCCACGATCTCGGCGTCGTTGAATGCGCTGGGTCTGACCGGAGTTCAGGCAAGCGTTACAACCAATGTCATCACGATCACTTCGACCCGTGCGTTTGAAGACGTGGCGCTGTCGGCAACCAAGAACGGCGGCGCGACCGGCGTCACGGTTTCGGCCGCCACGATCGGCGAACGCGCTGAGAACATCACCTTCTCGGCTGGGGCCGCTGTGAAAGAGGGTGACGGTTACCAAGTCACGGTTGGCGGCGCTGCATTTTCCTACATCGCCGGAAAGGGTGAAACCTTTGCGGATGTGGCTGCAGGCCTGAAGATTGCCGTCGACGGCGGGGCGATCACGGGCGTCACCACGCAGGTCACCACCAATTCCAGTGGTCAATCCGTGCTGAAGATCGACAACTCTTCAGGCACCTCGGTCAGCCTTGCCCGTGCGGGCGCCGAAGGCGGAACGGCATCGGGTGGTCTTTTCGGTCTTGCGTCGATTGACGTGACAACAAACTCGGGCGCCGACGCGGCGCTGGCCAATGTCGAAACATTGATCAACAATTCGATCGATGCGGCAGCCTCCTTTGGTTCCGCCCAAGGACGCATTCAGACGCAAAGCGACTTTATCGGCAAGCTGACGGATTCGCTTAAGTCAGGCATCGGCACGCTGGTCGACGCCAATATGGAGGCTGCTTCGGCCCGTCTGCAGGCGCTGCAGGTTCAGCAGCAGCTGGGTATTCAGGCGCTCTCGATCGCCAATCAGGCACCGCAGAGCGTCCTTTCACTCTTCCGGTAAGTTGACATCGTAGGGCGCGGCACAGATCGCGCCCTACGCCAGTTTTTGCCGGCACCGAAACCGGCGACCAGATCCACCTAGAACGGAAGGATGAGACGTGAACGCACAAAGAGCCGCGCAGATGGCGTATGCCTCTTCGGAAAGCCCCCACCGAACTTCGCGTGGCGTAGAATACGAAGTGTTCTCAAGGATTACGCGGCGGATGCACCGGGCGCTGCAAGAGAAGCCGCTGGATTTTTCGGCACTGGTACAGGCCCTGCATGAGAACCGCGAACTTTGGACGTTGCTGGCCACGGATGTCGCGGACAAAGACAACAAGCTTCCGGCGCAGCTTCGCGCCCAGATTTTCTATCTTGCAGAGTTCACAAATCACCACACGCGCCAAGTGTTGGCGCAGGACGCAACGGCGGATGTGCTGGTTGAAATAAATACCGCGGTGATGCGCGGTCTGCGCCAGCAGAAAGTAGAACAATGACGGGATTGGTTCTAAAGCTCAGCCCGAAAGAGCGTATTCTGATCAACGGCGCCGTGATTGAAAACGGCGACAAACGCAGCCGCCTTTCCATCGTGACCCCGGGGGCCAATATCCTGCGGTTGCGCGATGCAATTCACCCCGAACAGGTCAACACGCCGGTCCGGCGGGTGTGCTATGTTGCCCAGCTTGTACTTTCAGGGGACGCCGATCCGGATGAGGCGCGATTGCAGCTTATGCGCGGGATCGAACAGCTTAGCCAAGTGCTTACCGATCCCGACAGCCGGGCACATCTTACGGCGGCAACTGACGCCGTTGCAGACGACCAGTTTTATCAGGCCTTGAAAGCATTGCGCGCGCTGCTGCCTCGGGAAGAGAGGCTGCTGATGCGGGTCAGGGGATGAGTTTTCAACCGGTCATACCCTTTGGCGGAAATGCCGGTTGGGCATTTCTTGCCCGCACACGCGCCACCCAGGAGGCGGCGTTCTCACAAGCGCCGGTCCACCAACGCGAAACGGCCTACTTTGCTGAAAACATCGGTGCGGTGGAAACGGCGGATCAACTGATCGAAGACCGGACACTGTTGAAGGTCGCGTTGGGCGCCTTTGGGCTGGATGCGGATATAGACAACAAGTATTTTCTGAAGCGCATCCTTGAAGACGGCACCCTGACAAGCGACGCACTGTCCAACAAGCTTGCTGACAAACGTTACCGCGACTTTTCCAAGGCGTTTGGATTTGGTGATTTTTCCGTCCCCCGGACGGTTCTTTCAACTTTCGCCACTGAGATTACATCGACTTACAGCACGCTGCAGTTTGAAACCGCCGTCGGCAATCAGAATGAATCCCTGCGCCTTGCGATGACCCTTGAGCGGCAACTGCCGGAGATCGCAAGTTCCAGCAACACCAATGACGGTAAATGGTTCACGATCATGGGCACCGCCCCGCTTCGCGCGGTTTTTGAAACGGCGCTTGGTCTTCCAAAGTCGATCGGAAGTCTGGACATCGACAAGCAGCTGGAGATCTTTAAGGATCGTGCGCAGCGTAGTTTCGGAACATCCGAACTGGCCGATTTTGGCGCGCCAGAGCTTTTGGAAGACGTCAATCGCAACTATCTGGCGCGAAGTGAGATTTCCAGCGGCTCGCAGGCCGCTTCTTCCGGCTCACTTGCGCTAAGCCTGTTGCAAAACAGCGGCATTAGTTATGGTCGCCTGTTCTGACGGGGCCGGTTTGAAGGCGTTATCTGTTCAACCGCCGGTCCGGAGTTTCTGATCTCCTTAGACAAGCCCGGGGGATGAGACGCCCTTTGCCTGCGTCTCGTTCTGGCCGCTAGGACCTGCGGCGGCATCCGCGCCGGATGCACCCTGAAGAAGGCGAGCGAGACGCGCAAAGCTGTCGGCGGCGTCACCTTTTTCGTCTTCGGCAAGAAACCTGTCCAGTGCGGGCCATATCGGAAGCGCGGCGTCGATATCAGGATCTGAGCCTGGAGAGTAAAGGCCCGCCTGAACCATCATTTCGGCGCGATCGTAGGCGCCAAGAAGCCTGCGTGCATGATTTATCAGCACATTCTCGGCGTCACTTGCTGCCCTTGGAAGGCTTCGCGAAACCGACCGCAAGAGATCAATGGCCGGATAGCGGCCACGCTCTGCTATCGTGCGATCCAGCACCACATGCCCATCAAGCACCCCCCGAAGCGTATCGGCGACGGGTTCTTCCATATCCGATCCGGCGACCAGAACGCTAAAGATCGCGGTGATATCGCCAGTGTGATCAAGCCCTGGCCCGGCCCGCTCTGCCAGGGACATAATGGCCTGCGCCATCGACGGGGGATGACCCTGAAGCGAGGCGTCTTCACCCGACGCCAGCGCAATTTCGCGATGCGCTTCGGCAAAGCGGGTAACGGAATCCGTCAGCAACAGAACATGACTTCCCTGATCGCGAAAGTGTTCGGCGACGGACATCGCCGTCATGGCGCAGCGCCGCCGGATCAGCGCAGAGCGGTCCGAAGTTGCGGCGACCACGACCGCGCGGGCAAGCCCGTCCTTTCCCAAGGTGTTTTCCACAAACTCGCGCACCTCGCGGCCGCGTTCCCCGACCAGCGCGATAACCACGACATCGGCGTCGACGCCTTTCGCGAACTTTGCCAGAAGCGACGATTTTCCGACGCCGGAGCCTGAGAAAAGTCCGATGCGCTGTCCGCGAACGAGTGGAAGAAGCGTGTTGAAAACGGCGATCCCGGTTTCAAGGCGCCCAGCCATCTGTCGGCGCCGGGTTGCGGGCGGAGGGGCGCCTGTCAGCGATCGCGCGTTTCGACCGCGCAAGATCGGGCGTCCGTCCAGCGGGGCGCCCGAGGGGTCGATGATCCGCCCGATCCACCCGTTGTCGGGCGCAATGATCGTGGGGCCGAAATAGATTGCCCGGGCGCCCAGCGTCGCCCCTTCGGTCGGGCCGTCTGGAAAAACGGTGGCGACGTCGCCATCCAGCGCGATCACCTCGCCGCCCAGCTGCGCGCCGCCGTCCAAAGCTATTCCCACCTGATCACCGATGCCGGCCACGTGGCTGAGGCCAGAGATCATGATCGCGCCTCTGCCAATACCGCAAACCCGTCCGACATCCCGCACGGCGGTCAGTGACGCAATTTCCGCCCAGAGATTTTCCAGATCGGGTGTGGGCATTCGGGAACTCCTTTTGCTCGCAAACCCTTTCTAAAGGAATCGCAGTTAATGCTTGATTGAAACCGATCGTGGGAGAAGCCCCGATGCTAAACAGTATTGAGATTATGCGCCTTGCGCAGGGAATGGCGGCACATGCCGGCACCCGCCAGGCGACTATCGCCCAGAACGTCGCGCAGGCAGATACGCCCGGCTATAAAGCGCGTGACGTCGTGCCTTTTGCCCAAAGCTATTCCGAGAATGATGTTGCCCCGCTGCGCCGCACGCGGGCAGGTCACTTGGGGTTTTCTGGGCCGACATCCCAACCCGAAATTCAAATGATTTCGTCAAAAGGAACCGAAGCGCCGAACGGCAACACGGTTTCGCTGGAAACCGAAATGGTCAAATCGGCCGAGGTTCGCCAGCAGCACGAAATGGCCCTTTCAATCTATAAGTCTTCGCTGGACATCCTGCGCGCCAGCATCGGGCGCAGGTAGGGAAGTTCCGAAAGATGAGTGATCTTTTCCAAACGTTGTCCCTATCGGCAAGCGGCATGCGGGCGCAGTCCGCCCGCCTGAGGCATGTGTCTGAAAACATAGCGAATTCCGACACACCGGGGTATCAGAGAAAGCTTGTGGCGTTTGAAGAGACGTTGCAGGACGGGCGCAGGACCGGAGAGGTTACTTTGGGCAATGTGACGCTTGATAAAAGCGCGCCCAAACAGGTGTTCGACCCGGGCCATGCCCTGGCCGACGACAGCGGCTACTATGATGGATCGAATGTCGATCTGGTAGTTGAAATAGCTGACGCTCGCGAAGCGCAGCGCTCATACGAAGCAAATCTGAAGATTTTCGATCAGGCGCGGCAAATGTCGTCGGCCCTGTTCGAACTGCTTCGTCGTTAAGAGGAAACCAGAATGGATCTTAAATCCTCTATTGCCGCGCAGAATTACGCGGCCACCCGCCCCGCCACAGCGCCGAATGCGCAACCCGGCGGGGCAGGTGATCAGTTCAGCCAGGCCGCTCAAGACTTTGCAGCGACGCTTTCCCAGGGTGAGCAGGCGGCAAAGTCCGCCATGACCGGCGGCGCCGATCCTTATGCCCTTGTGCAGGCGCTTGCGCAGACGGAACTGGCGGTCGAAACCGCCGTGACGGTGCGGGACAAGGTCGTCGAGGCCTATCAGGAAATCCTGAGGATGCCCGTCTGATGGATGAGATTGTTTTTTACGACACGATGCGCCAGGCGCTTTGGATATCGGTCACGATCTCAACACCGATCCTTTTGGTTGCCCTCGTGGGCGGTGTTGCGATCGGTCTTTTTCAGGCCCTGACTTCGGTTCAGGAAATGACGCTGACGTTCGTGCCCAAACTGGCGGCGATCGTGGCCGTTTTCTGGATCACCATGGCCTTCATGACCGAAAGCCTTACGGCCTTTTTTCAGACGCGCATCATTCCTTTGATCGCGAGCGTCTGAAATGGACAATTCGGGATACACCACGCTGACGCGACAATCGGGCCTGATGCGAGAGATGCAGACGGTCGCAAATAACATCGCCAACGTGTCGACCACAGGCTTTCGCAAGGAAGGCGTGATCTTTTCAGAATTTGTTCAGGCCTTGCCGAATGAAGGCTCGTCGCTTTCGATGGCGACGGCAGATGCGCGCAACATCGATTTGCGGCAGGGGCCTGTCACGCTGACGGGCGGCACCTTTGACTTTGCCATCGAGGGCGAGGGGTTTTTCCTGATCGAAACGCCCGAAGGTCAGGCGCTGACACGCGCTGGCGCCTTCACTCCAAACGCTGATGGAGAGCTTGTGAACCCCGATGGCTACCGGCTTTTGGATGCTGGCGCTGCGCCGATCTTTGTGCCGCCTGACGCCAGATCTGTAAGCCTTGCTTCGGACGGAACGCTAAGCGCGGATGGCCGCCCTCTTGCCCAGATCGGCCTGTTTGAGCCGCAAGAGATCAGCGATCTGACACAGAAAGGCGGCGTCCTGTTCGCCACCAGTCAGGAACCTTTGCCGGTCGAGGGAGCGACGATCCTTCAGGGGTATCTTGAGGATTCAAACGTAAACCCGGTGATCGAGATTGCCCGGATGATCGAGGTTCAGCGTGCCTATGAGCTTGGCCAAAACTTTCTGGAAAAAGAGGATGAACGCCTGCGGTCTGTCTTGCAGACCCTCGGGCGATAACCAAAGGAGGCCGTGAATGCGCGCCCTGAAAATTGCGGCAACCGGAATGTCCGCACAGCAAATGCGGGTCGAAGTAATTTCGAACAACCTCGCGAATATGAACACCACCGGGTATAACGCCCGGCGGGCAGAGTTTGCCGATCTGCACTATCAGCAACTGACCCGCCCCGGCACGATAAACGCAGCCGACGGCACGGTTGTTCCAACCGGCGTCCAACTGGGTCTGGGCGTGCGCCCTACCGCGGTGTCGATCAACCTTGAACAGGGAACGGTCGAGGCGACAGGCGGCGATCTTGATGTTGCCATCGAAGGTAAGGGGTATCTTGAAGTTACGCTTCCCTCTGGTCAGTCCGGCTATACCCGCGACGGCGCGATGAAACGTTCGGCTGACGGGCTGATCGTGACCTCGGATGGCTATGCGGTGGTGCCTCAGATTACGGTGCCTTCGGATGCGCGATCCATTTCCGTCAATGCCGAGGGCGAGGTTTACGCCTACTTCAAGGACCGGGTTCAGCCAGAGCTTTTGGGCCAGTTCACACTGGCGGGGTTCACCAACCCCAAGGGGCTTGAGGCGCTTGGCAGCAACCTGTTTGTGGAAACATCGGCCTCGGGTTCGGCTCTGGTCAGCGCACCGGGTACAAATGGCCTGGGTACGCTGCGGCAGGGCTATCTTGAAAACAGCACTGTCGATGCGGTTCGTGAAGTCACCGAGTTGATCGAAGCACAGCGCGGATATGAATTGAACGCCAAGGTCATCACGGCGGCCGACCAGATGCTTGGCGCGACCACGCAGATCCGATGAAGATTTTTGCCTTCATATGCGTTCTTGCCGGCTATGCCTTTCCCGCCGCGGCCGAGGTGGTCGTTGCGACGCGGACCTTGCGCGCAAATTCGATCCTCTCGGTTCAGGATGTCGAACTTGCCGCGCTCAATTCCGCGGGCGCAGTAGGCGCGCTTGACGAAGCTATCGGGATGGAGGCGCGCGTGACGCTTTACGCCGGGCGGCCAATCCGCCGCTCGGACCTTGGCCAACCCTCAATCATCGACAGAAACCAGATCGTTCCCCTCGTCTTTGAGACGGGAACTTTGCGGATCGCCACCGAAGGGCGCGCCTTGGGGCGCGGCGGCGTGGGCGCCACGATCCGGATCATGAACCTGTCATCCAGAACGACCGTTTTTGGCGTCATCAGGCCCGATGGGTCGGTTGTCGTTGAACGCTGACCCAAAGGAATTTCGATGCGCCTGTTTCTTCTTCTTTCGATGACTGTTGCCCTGGCTGGTGCCTGCACGCGCCTCAACCAGGTCGGAAAGGCCCCTGCCTTTTCGCCAACCACCGGTGGGCCCGAGGTCCGGGCGATGATGATGCCAAGCCAGCTTCCCGAAACCCGCCACGACAGGGCCACGGGCAACGCTTCGCTTTGGACGGCAAACCGGCAATCGTTGCTGGGCGACAGGCGGGCGGTGCAACGCGGCGACATCCTGACCGTTGTGATCGAGATTGATGAGAAAGCGGAGATATCGAACTCATCCGGCCGGTCGCGAAACGGATCCGAAAACCTTTCGATCCCGTCGCTTTTCGGCATCCCGCAAAGGATCGATCCGCTGTTGCCAGAGGGCGCGTCACTGGACAGCGCCGTTTCAGCGACTTCTTCAAGTTCCTCGGGCGGATCGGGATCGGTCAGCCGAAAGGAAAAGCTTACGCTGCGGGTTGCCGCGACGGTCGTCGATGTCTTGCAGAACGGCGTTCTAAGCATTCAGGGACTTCAGGAAGTGAGGGTCAATTTCGAAATGCGAGAGCTTTTGGTCGCGGGATATGTGCGCCCTGAAGACATCTCGCGCCAGAACGAGATCACCTATGACAAGATCGCATCGGCGCGAATTTCCTATGGCGGGCGCGGCCAGATAAGCGACGTTCAGCAGCCCCGCCTCGGCCAGCAGGTCGCCGACATAATTCTTCCGTTCTAGGGGACCCTGATGTTTGGAAAACTTCTGCCCATCTTCTTGGCCCTGATCGGCACGGGCGCTGGCGTGGGCGCTGGCCTTGCCCTGCGCTCGCCGCCAACAGAGGCTGAAACGCAAGAGGCTTGTGCGCCGCAAGACACGGAAGTCGCGGCAGAGGTTCCACCTGATGGCGAAGACGCGGACGCGCCAAAAACCCATGACTACGTGAAGATGAACAATCAGTTCGTTATTCCGGTCGTCGATGACGGGAAGGTTGGCGCGCTGGTGGTTCTGTCGCTAAGCTTGGAGGTTGCCGCCGGGAACACCGAGGTTGTGTTCAAGCGCGAACCAAAGCTGCGCGATGCGTTCTTGCAGGTGATGTTCGATCACGCAAACTCTGGCGGCTTCAATGGCGCCTTCACGAATGGCAACAGCATGCTGATCCTGCGCGATGCATTGCGCGAGGTTGCCAAAAAGACGTTGGGCAAGATCGTAACGGACGTTCTAATCATCGACCTTGTTCGTCAGGAAACCTGATCGAAGGTCGGCGATGACCCCTGATCATTTGGCCGCGCGGGCAAGCTTTCTAAGGACGGCATCACGGCCAAAGGCCCGCCGGGCCGAAACCTGGCGCGCACTGATTTGCGCAAGAAGCATTGCAAGCTGTTGGTTGATTTCGATACGGCGACGATCGCACCAGATCCGGTAAAGCTCGGCGGTTCGGGCGTCGCTTGCGGAACCAGAATGGGGGGCGGGCCCACCTTGCGACAACTGCTCATAGGCCAACCTTAGACCCTTCTCTTTCTCTTTGAGTTCACAAAGCTTTGCCAGCTCGGCCTCAAGGGTCAGGGCCGTCAGTGATTGCAAGCGGGCCATCCTGTTCTGGAGCTTCAATGGCTTGCACCTTTTCTTGCGCGGGCGCGCATTGCTTCGGCAAAGCGGATGGCGGCCGCAACGGCGCGGTACTGATCGGGGTGTATTTCCTGACCAATCTCTACGGTCGCGTGCAATGCCCGCGCGGTTGGCGGGTCACTGTGGATTGGAACGCCTTCCTTTGCCGCGACCTCACGGATGCGCGCCGCAATCTCATCAACCCCTTTTGCAACGCATGCGGGCGCCGCGCCAGGCTTGCGCGTCCATTTCAGCGCCACGGCATAATGCGTTGGGTTGACGATGACGACGTCGGCCTCTGGGACGTCGGACAGCATCTGGTTCATCGCAATCTCATAACCGCGCTGGCGTCGCTGGTTCTTGACGTGCGGGTCGCCATCCTGCTGCTTTGCCTCATCCGTCACTTCTTTGCGCGACATCCGGTTCTTTCGCAGGTGCTCTTGCCGTTGCCAGACAATGTCTATCAGGCCAACCACAAGGGACACGACCAGAACCAGCGACAGAAACCCGATAACAAGGTTTGCCAGCGTCATCGTTGCCGGGCCCGGCCCGGTGTAGAGCGTCATTAGAATGTCGGGCAGGTAGGCCGATAGGAACATGGCCATCAGAACCGAATAGATCACCAACTTTACCGCGCTTTTGGAAAACTCGAACAGCCCGTTGCGGCCAAACTTGTTCTTTGCGTTCGCGATGAGAGAGACGCGGTTCAGCTTTGGCAAAGGCTTTTCAGGCGCAAAGACCAGCGCCTTTTGGGCAACCAAAGTCAGCAAAACAAACGCAAGCGGGACGCCGAACCAAGGGGCGGTTGCCATGGCCGTTTCAATGATCACACCTGCGGCGATCGGGGCGGCGCCGGAGAAGAGCTCGGACGAGATTTCGGGCGATCGCCGGATCAGCGTTGTGAACAGGTTGTTCAGCGCCTCGACCGCCTGACCACCCAGTGCAAGGGTGACCAGAAGAAGGCCACCATAACCCGCCGATGTCATCAGGTCCGCAGATTTCGGCACCTCACCCTTCTTGCGGGCATCATCAAGTTTCTTCTGGGTCGGTTCGTGTTGCTTTTCTTCGTCATTTGATCCGCCGCTCATCTTGGCGCCCCAAACGGGTCAGACAGGAACCCGGCAAGCGCATCCGTCCAGACCGCCAGCAGCAGGGGCGCGGCAAGAAAGAGCAGTATCAAGCCGCCCGCGGTAATGGCCGGGGCGCCGACGAAGGCCACCATCAATTGCGGCATCGCCTTGTTGATGACGCCCAAGGCAACGTTATAGATCAGCGAGGCAATCACAAAAGGCGCTGCCAGCGTGAAGGCCAGGCCAAAGGCGTAAGAAATGCGCGATATCCCCCATTGCGCCAACGTCTCGCGGGCCGGAAATTGCCCCGGCGGAAGAAGATCGTAAGAAAGGACAAAGAACTCAACGATGCGCAGGTGAAGGCCCATCATCACGGCAAGCGCCAGGCCTGAGACGACAAGAACATGGCCGATCGCCGGCAATGGTTCCACCCCGGCGCCCGCGAAGATCTGGGACAAAGACGTGGCCTGCGCGGCCATGGACCCCGCGATCTGAAGCGCGATCACAAAGAGCCTGAGCATGAACCCAAGCGCCAGTCCGATCACAACCTCGGTCGCGATGTATAGCCCCAGTATTGGCCGCGCGTTGGAAAGTGCCGGATCAGTCGCTCCGATGATCGGCGCGAGGATGACGGTAAAGGCAAGGGCAAGACCCAGCCGGATCTGGCGCGGGACGGATTGCTCTCCGAAGGTGGGCAAAAGCGCCATCGCCGCGCCGACGCGCAGAAAGATCACAAAGCCCAGATACATGTTGGCTTGAATCCACGGAACCAGTTGGGCAAAGGCATCCATCATGCGGGGACAAGTCCGACAAGGGATGGGCGTGCCTCCATCCCGATTTCTTCGAACGACAGGACGGGGTTGCTGACGCCTTTGGCACTTAGAACAGTTCGCAGGAAACGGCGCCGCCGCGTTGATGTAACGACCGCGGGATAGTGGCCGCTTTCGCCCGCCTGGGCGATCTTTTCTGCGACCGATCCCGCCAGTCGATTGAACGCCTCGGGCGGAAGGGCGATGTCGGATTGCCCACGGTCGCCTTCGATCTGGTAGGTCTGGAACGTCTCTTCCCATTCTGGGGCCAGTTGAACCAACGGAATGGTTCCATCGTCGCGCTTTAGTTCTGCGACCAGCTGAAAGCCCAGCCTTTGACGTACGTGTTCGCAAATACCTTCGGCATTGGGATAGATCGGGCGCGCCTCGGCGATGGCTTCGATTATGAGGGGCAGGTTTCTGACAGAGACCCGTTCTTCCAAAAGCAGGCGCATCACGGTGACCAAAAGATCGACCGACACTTTGTCGGGGATCAGCTCATCAAGAAGTTTGCGGTTGGCATCGCCGCGTTTGGCGTCCGAAAGATTGGTAAACTCATCAAGCAGCCGGCGCATCGCCTTCATCGACAGCAGCCGCGAGAGGTTAAGCTTGATCACTTCAAGAAGGTGGGTCGCCAGCACCTCTGTCGGGGTTACGATGGTCATGCCTTCAAGGGCAACATCCTCTTGCCGTGCTTCGTCGATCCACATCGCCGGGGCGCCATAGACCGGCTCTTTCACAAGGTCCCCGCCCACGGTTTCGCCGCTGCCGTCCGAAAGCAGCGCAAGGACATTGCCCGCGCGCAAGGTGTCGCGCGCTTGTTCCACGCCTTGGATTCTGACGACATAAGCGCCGGGTTTAAGCGCGGCGTTATCCGTCAGGCGGATTTCGGGCAGGACCATTCCGAACATGGTCGCCACATGTGAGCGCATGTTCGCGATGCGCGCATCCAGCCCGGTTGCGGGGTCAAGCACCATCGCCACCAGATCGGGGGCAAATTCGACATGGATGTCATCCAGATCCAGAACATCGCCCATCGGTTTTTCCTTCGGCTCTTCCGCTGGCTGTTCGGATATCTCGACCGCCTGAGCGGCGGACCTTTTTCGCGCCTTATGCGCATACCAGGCGCAGGTGATCAGCGTGGCGGACCCGGCAATGAAGGGAACAAAGGGAAGCCCCGGCACCATCGCGAACATCGCCATCAACAGGCCGACCGTGGCCAGCGCCGATGGGTGGCGGCCAAGCTGGGCGACAAGTGCAAGATCGGTCGAACCGATGGCGCCGCCGCGCGCCAAAAGAAGTGCCGAAGCGATTGAGATTATGACGGCGGGTATCTGGGACACAAGACCGTCGCCAACCGTAAGAATGGCGTAGGTTTCAAAGGCCTGCCCAATCGGCATATCGTGTAGGATGACACCGATCAAAAGCCCCATGACAAGGTTCAGCAGGGTGATCAGCAGGCCCGCAATGGCATCGCCTTTGACGAACTTCGAAGCGCCGTCCAGTGATCCAAAGAACGTCGTTTCGGCTTGCTCTTTCTCGCGCCTTGCCTTGGCTTCGGTATGGTCGATCGCGCCTGCTGACATGTCGCTGTCGATGGCAAGCTGTTTGCCGGGCATGCCGTCCAGTGCAAAGCGTGCGCCGACCTCTGCCATGCGGGCCGCGCCCTTGGTGATGACGATGAAGTTGACGATCACAAGAACGCCAAAGACGACGAGCCCCAGAAACACGCTGCCGCCCATTACGAATCTGGCGAAACCTTCAATCACCCCGCCCGCGGCGTCGGTGCCGGTGTGACCTTGACCGACGATAAGCTTGGTGGATGAGACATTGAGCGACAGGCGCAGCATCAGTGATGCAAGCAGGATGGTCGGGAAGGCGGAAAAATCCAGCGGTTCCTCAATGAAAAGCGTTACCGTGAAGATCAGGATGGCCAGTGCGAATGACGCCGCCAGCCCAATGTCCAGAACCCAGGGCGGCATTGGAAGGATCATCATTACGATGACCGCCATCAGGGCCAGTGCCAGCAAAATCGTGGGTTGGAAAATCGTTGCCAGCTTCATTGACCGATCAATCCCTGGCCGGATGAGGCATCGATCAGGCGGCGCGCGCCGGGCGCGAGCGGTACAAGCGATCCAAGTGTTGATCCGCCGATGCGTCCCTGCAAAAGAGGGTAGCGGTTAGCGACCTTGGCCGCTTGGGCAGGCTCTGGCGGTTTTGCCGCGGCCACCTCTAGCGGAGGAAGCTTTTCCAGCGTGGCGCGATGGGCCCTAAAGCGTTTCTTGTACTTGTCCGCGTATTTCTTGGTGCGCGAGTGATAGGCACCGGCGGCATCGTTCCAGTCCCCGGTTTCATCAAAAAGCTGCTGCAGAAACTTGGCGGCATAGCGGGCATTGGCGAGCGGGTCGAACATTTCTTCGATCGAGTTAAAGGCCTTGCCATGCCATTTGAAATTGATCTGAAAGCAGCCGACATCAAAGCTTCGCGCGCCAGTTTTATAGTGCTTATAGACGTAAGCCCGGGCCTGATCCTGTGTGTCAAACCACTTGCCCTTGCCTTCCATGTTGACGGTCCATGGCCATGGCACCATCGCGCCGTTGCGCTTGCGCCCCGTTTCATTCAGCGAAATTGCGCGAAGGACTGACAAGGGCACGCCGCTTTCTCTGGAGGCACGCAGCGCTGCGCTTTCACACAAGGCGGGCAGCGCACCGGTTTCGACGCGGGCCTGAGTTTCTTGGGGCGATAACCAGGGCACCAAGAGGAGCAGCATTGCCAGCCGCAGCTGGCGGCGTGGGCTGCGGTTCTTGGCCTCAGTTGTGGCGTCTTTATTCCAGATCATGATGTGCCGCATTTCTTGCTGCATTGTTTGACAAGAATTACGCGGTCAGGGTTTACAAAAGGTGAGCGGCGACAGTTGCTTTTTAGTCCAGCAGCCGCTTTTCCGCCTCGGCGCGGGCCTTAACGCTGCGCGCTATAAGTGCGCGCCCTTTGGCCAGAGGCGGCAACGCTTCGATCCTGCTTTGGGTGCGGCCTTCATCTGCGGCTTGGGGTTTAAAGTCCAAGGCCGATGGACCAAAAGTTGTTGCTGTGCCCGGGCCTAGCCCGACCTCTACCGACCGGGATGGGCTGGCCTTTGGGTTCTGCAGATCCCCGTTTGAGAGGTCGGCGGCCTTGTCGCCAAAACCAAGGCCCTCAAGTCGCTGAGAAACCCGCGAGCGAACCTGCGAAGGCATGGCCGTCACCAGTTCTTTGAACGTTGGCGCATAGGTCAGTCGAAGAAATTCTGCATCGCTCGCATGCGCGACAATGTTTTCAGAGACACGCGCAATAAGCGCGTCCTCTGGCGCTGGCAGTGCAAGCAAGGCATTCACTGCTTCGTCATGGTCACCCAAAGCTGAAAGCGCCTCGATCAACACAGGGGTCATTTGCCTGTGAAAATCCGTGCCCTGCCTTTCAAAGTTCATGGCTTGCGCCGCAACAACCATGTCGCGCCGAGGAACCTTGCCCGATTTCAGCTGCAGTTTCATCAAACGCAACAGGGCCTGTGGCGACATTTCGTTGCCTGCTGAAACGATGTTTTCCAGAGTGTCGGTTGCGCCGACCTGATCGCCGGCCCTTATAGACAGATCGGCCTCAAGCATCTCAAATCTTGAGCCATGGTCGCCCTCGGCGCGGGCGATTGCGTTTCTTACAATCCGGGCAGAGCTTTCATCCTTGATCCCAAGAAATTTCTCGGACAGTTCCGGCCCCAGATCACGCCTGAAGTGCAGAGGGAGACCCGAGAAAGTTCTGAGGATTGCCTCGACGTTGACAAAGCTGGCGTCATTCAAATCGCCAAGTGCCAGCGCCGCCCAAAGCGCGGCGGGGGTGTCGCAACTGATCTGACCTGTCAAAACGGACGCTTCGACGGCCGCGCGCCTGTCAACAATCGCGGCCATTTCCGTCAGGACCTGCATCTCACCCGATGGCGTGCCCAGCGCGACCAGAACGGCGCGGGCCTCGTCGCCAAAGCCGGCAAAGAGATAGGCCTTGGCCAGATCTACAACAGCGCCTTCGCGGATCTGGTTAACCTCATCAAAAAGCCGCGCGCGGGCGCGAACGATGCCATCCCATGGGTCGCCCTCCCCGCCCCAACCTGCAACGTCCGCCAGTTGCGGCGCAAAACAGTTGTTGCCGTCGCTGGAAAGAGAAGCCGGTCCCGGGCGCTTGGTGTCTCGATCTATCTGAGTTTCTGCGCGGAAGTTCAAATGCCGCGTTACCGCCCTCTGATCCGGCGGCTCTGAAGCTTGCTTTGTCTCTGCTGCTTTGGGCTTTGGTGCCTTCACCCGCACTGTTGGTGGCGGCAAGTCCAACAAGCCTTGCGCCGAAGCGCGACCAAGTTGCTTTAGCAACCGCTCTCTCATTTCGTAGGCGCGCAGGTTTGGTTCAAGATGAAGCATTGAAACGTCGGGCCTTGCGACTTGCGGTTTTGGCAGGTTTGAGGGGGGCTGTTCGGCGGAGCCCGCGACGCGCGCGCGCTTGGGGGGATCGGCGGGCAATGTGACGGGAATTCCGGGCGCTGGCATCGCAAATTGGGGGATCGGCATCGCCGGTTCGGATGGCAGCTTTGGGGCGCCAGAAGAATGAGCGTCCGCGTCGACTTTGTCGCGCACCAGCTCATCACGTGCGAAGCTTTTCTCAAACGCAGAATTGGCCGGTGGGGGGCCATCCTTTACATCCACGACCAAAAGTCCGGGACGAAATTCAAAGGCATCCACATGGCACAGGCATTCGACGTCAAAGCCCAGACCGTCTTCAAACTTGCGGATGGCGCGAATCCGGTTTTTGGTCATCTTTTGAAAAACGCCACCCAGTGCAATTTCCTGCGAGAGATTCCCGATACGAAGGCGGTAGCCATCTGCGGTGCGCCCGATCGACCAGACGGGTGATTGGGGAAATGTAAGGACCACGCGCGAGAAATCGGCATGCTCACCGCTGCGGACGGCAATTGGCGCGCTCTGGGCGGCCACCGGCATCGCCAGAAAAATTGCGAAAATCCAGCGTATCATGCCGCGTCCTGCTGCTTGGTTTCCTTCAGCGCCTCTTCAAGTTCGGCAAAGCTTGGTCGGATGTGGCTGGGTGTGTTCTGGCGACCGACTTCGATACAGATGTTGGTGGCGTGATTGTGCAGGTTCGCCACCAGAACCTCGCGGATAAGTTGGTAAAAATGGGCGTCTTCTTCGACGACCGTTTTGACTTTGGCCGAGAACGGGCCGACCAAACCGTAGGCCAGAAAGACCCCAAGAAAAGTCCCGACAAGGGCGCCGCCGATCAGCTTGCCAAGAATTTCGGGGGGCTGGTCAATTGAGCCCATGGTTTTGATAACGCCCAGAACCGCGGCGACGATCCCAAGCGCGGGAAGGCCATCGGCGATGCCCTGCAGTGCATGGCTTGAGTGCAGCGCATGGTGAAGATTGGCCTCCATCCGTTTTTCGAGAACCTCTTCAACCTGGTGCGGATCGTCGTAGTTCATCGAGGCCGAGCGCAGAGTGTCACAGATCAGATCGATGGCTTCGCCGTCCTGAAGGATCTTGGGATAGCGCGAGAAGATGGCCGATTCCTGCGGCGTTTCGATATGCTCTTCCAAGGCAACCGCGTTCTGGCGGGCCAATCTGATAAGTTCGAACAGAAGGCACAAAAGATCGCGATAGTCGTTTGGCTTCCACTTGGCGCCCTTAAAGACCTTTCCTAGGTCTTTCATCGTGTGTTTGATGCCGGGAACGTCGCTACTGATGACAAATGCGCCGACGGCGGCGCCGCCGATAATGATCATCTCAAAGGGCAGGGACTTCAGGATGATCCCCATCTTTCCGCCGGCGGCCAGATAGCCGCCGAACACCATCACGAAGATCGTGGCGATCCCTACGATACCGATCATGGTGGCCCCCTTTTTGCAAAGTTCAACTTTCGCAAGAACCTTAGGGCGGCAGGGTTAAGAAACCTTATCCGCCCTTCGATCAGGACTTGGGAACCGATGCATTTCGTCCGGCAAGGATGACGCTGATGCCATAGGCCTTTTGCGAGGACAGGCCGGCCATGATCGCAGCTGCCGCGGCAGGTTGCATCCGGCCAAGAAAGCCTGCCGCAAACTCTGGCGCCATTTCTTCGAACAGCTCTGCGGCCTTTTTAGGCTTCATGTTTTCATAGACTGCCGTAAGGCGCGCAATGTCGCCTTCGGATGCGGTTTCGGCCTTGGCGATCGTTGCGGAAAGCGCCTCTTCCGCGGCTTTCAGGTCAAGGAGGTTCTGCTGTATCTGCGACTTGGACAACTCCAATTCGGCGGTTTTTCTTGCCTTGTATTCGTCAAAGGTTTTCACCCTTTTGGCAAACTCACGCTCTGCTGTTTCCAGATCTGCATCACGTGCCTGCAGAGCGGCCAAAAGCTCGGCCACGCCGTCTTTCTGGGCAAGCGTTTGTTTGGGTGGGGCTGATGACTTTTCCAAAAGCGGCTGAACTTCTCGGGCAACCGCAAGACCGGTGCCCGCGCCTATTCTGATCAACCCGGACGAGGCCAGAAGGATCGCCAGAACCAACAAAACGCTGCGTGACGGGCGTTTGGGCATACGTGATTTGGCCATGATCTTCACTGCGCCGCCTCGACTGGTTCCCGTTTGTGACGAAAGACCGGGGCCTTTGGTGGCCCGGCGGTTTCGTCGTGCGGGTCAGGTTGCGGCGCGGAGGCCTTGTCGGCGGGCTCAGGTTTACCCGTGGGCGCGGGAAGATCGTGCAGGGAGGCGATCAAAAGCTCTAACCTTTTCGCAGCGGCCTCCGCCCGGTCGGTCAGGTCCTTCAATTTGTCCACTGACGTTGAAGCGGCCGCGCGTGTTTGATCCATCGTGCGCGTCATGTCATCGACCTGCGCGGACAGAACCGCGACCGCGCCGCCGACGCCCTTTTCAAGGTCTGTAAACCGGCTTAGGCGCCGCGAAAGGATTATGCAGTAGAACGCGGCGCCAAGGGCACCGGCAACCAACAGAATATCCGCAATGAGGTTCATTTCCTGTCCCATCAGTTCAAAACGAATTCCATAACCAACAGATCGCGCACGCGCCCCTCACCCGTTACGATCTGGATGCGGCGAAGCATCTGCGCGCGTAGCCGAAAAAGGGCCGAGGGATCTTCGAGATCGCGGATATTGACCGCCCGCAAGTATCCGTTCAGCACATCGACAACGCGCGGCATGATCGCGGCGACATCGTCCTGATAACGCGTATAGACCTCAAGCTGAGCGCGGAATCGAAGATAGTCGTTGCGTGATGCGCGCCCCAGCGAGACGACCAGTGGATCGACCGGAAGGAATACAACATCCGGCAGTGCATCCGGCTCTTCAACGATGGCTTCTGCCTTTTCAGGTTCTTTTTCGCCGCCAAGAATCATGCCCGAACTGACCGCAAAGAATCCGCCGCCACCGCCGGCGAGCGCCAGTACGAAACCAATTAAAAGCGGCAGTTTCGACCGCTTTTTTGGCGCCTCTTCGCCGCCTTCAGTTTCTGTTGCATCTACTTCGGCCATTCCAGGATCCGCTTGCGTCACTTTTCTCTCTATAGCCCGCCTAGGACTAACCGAATGTTAAGGCTGTTCGATAATTGTTCCTCTGAAGTCAGGGCAGAACGCCCAAGAAAAGAGGCCCCGTTTGCAACAACTTCTATCAGTTTGGTCCGCTTTGACGCTGCGCCGCCAAATCGTAACAGTCGCCGCGACCATCGGAATGTTCGCTGCGGTACTTGGGCTTACGCGCATGGCAACGACGCCCGATCGGGCACTGCTATACTCAGGTCTGGAAAACGGCGCCGCCGGT
Source organism: Paracoccaceae bacterium (assembly GCA_030148005.1). GTDB lineage: Bacteria > Pseudomonadota > Alphaproteobacteria > Rhodobacterales > Rhodobacteraceae > JASBSV01. The sequence goes on from JASBUI010000031.1 coordinate 33,833, forward strand.
CAGGTCATTTCGGCGCTTGAGCAGCGCGGGGTCGAATACGACGTTCGTGGATCGGCCATTTTTGTCGATGCAAATCTGCGGGACGAATTGCGCATGGCCCTGGCGGGAGAGGGCCTACCGGCGAACGGCGCTTCGGGTTACGAACTTTTGGATACGCTCACCGGGTTTGGCACAACGTCGCAAATGTTCGATGCGGCCTACTGGCGGGCGAAAGAGGGCGAGCTGGCCCGCACGATCATTGCAAGCCCGCATGTGCGTTCGGCGCGCGTGCACTTGTCAAACTCTTCTTCCAGCCCGTTTCAGCGCAACCTAAAATCCTCGGCATCGGTCACGGTTCTTGCCGCTCGCGGCGCGGTGACGCCGGAACGCGCGCGCGCTTTGACATACCTTGTGGCCTCTGCGGTTGCCGGGCTGGAGCCGCCGGATGTCTCGATCATTGACGGCAACGATGGGCGCGTCGTGGACAGTGACGGCGCGCCGGAAAATGCAGGCTCAACAAACGGCGCTGCCGAGATCCGGGATCGTGTTCAACGGCTTCTCGAAGCGCGTGTCGGCTATGGAAACGCCGTAGTCGAAGTAAGCGTGGAAAGGGTTACCGAAAGGGAATCCATTGTCGAGCGTCGCTTTGATCCCAACGGCCGCGTGGCGATCAGTTCGGACACGGAAGAGCGTACATCAACCGCACAGGACGCCGGGGGAAGTGCCGTAACGGTCGCCAGCAACCTGCCGCAAGGCGACGGCGCCAGCGAAAGAAACTCCAACAGCCAGAACTCTGAAACGCGTGAGCGGCTGAACTTTGAGGTATCCGAAACCCAACGCGAAGTCTTGCGCACCCCCGGGGCAATCAAGCGCCTCACGGTGGCGGTTCTTGTTGACGGCGTAAGAACCACCAACGAAGCCGGAGAGGTTGCATGGAGCGCGCGCGACGAGGCCGAACTGGCCGTCCTGCGCGATCTTGTGGCATCAGCGGTGGGCTTTCAGGAGGATCGCGGCGATGTCATCACCTTGAAATCGCTTGAGTTTGAGGCCTTGCCCGAGACGCCAGAGAACGCGCCCTCGCCCCTGTTCTCACCGATTAACCTGGACGTGATGAGCATGGTTCAGCTTTCCGTCCTTGCCATTGTCGCGCTGATACTTGGCCTGTTTGTCGTGCGTCCGGTTCTGGCCAGCCGCAATGAACTTGCGGCGGCTCAAACCCCGTTGATCGGCTCTAGCGCTGCGGCGCCCACCGCCGGCCCCGGGCAACTGCCAGAGCTTGCCGCGGCGCCCGGCAATACAACGAATATCGTCACCACCCCGGGCCAGGCCGCGCAGACGACGCAGATTGTGAATACCGGTCCTGCTGCCCTGCCGGCTTTGCCCGGGCAGGTGGGGAGTATGGCGATCGCCGATTTTGATGTGTCGGGCCCCACTGTAAGTGGGCCTGCGGCAGGACGCTCTCCGACGGCGGGCGCGGTAGGTCGGCTTCGCCAGCTTATCGATGAACGGCAGGACGAAACGGTCGAAATCCTGAAAGACTGGATGCAGGAAGGCGCGCAATCCTGATGGCTAGGTTCGAAAAATTTGAAGACTTTGGCGCAATTTCGCAAGGCGCGCGCGGGGCGGATCCCAGCTTGCCAGCAGATGGGGCCGGCAATGAAAACCGCGTCGCGGCGTTTGAGCAGGGCTACAAGGCCGGGTGGGACGATGCGGCCAAGGCGCAAAGCACAGAGCGAGAGACTATAAGCGCGGATCTGGCCAGCAACCTGCAAGAGCTTTCTTTTACCTACTCTGAAGTTCGAATGCAGATGTTGAAGGCGATGGAACCTCTTCTGAAAGAGATGGTCGACACCGTCCTGCCGCAGATCGCGGCGAAAAACCTTGGCGCGATGATCCTGCAAGAACTGAAAGAGGCTCTTCACGGGCAGGCTGAGGTTCCTGTGCAGATCATCATCGCGCCAAGCAACCGCGCGTCGCTCGACGCCGTCTTGCCAGACGAACCGGGCTTTCCACTTGAGATCCGCGATGAGCCTACGCTTGGCGAAGGGCAAGTCTTTATGCGGGTCGGCAAGATCGAAAAGCAGATCGACCTGATGGAGGTTCTTGATCGGGCATCGACCGCAGTGAACGGATTTTTTGAACTAACAGAAAGGGCCATGGCCCATGAAGGATGATCAGGACGCCCCGGCGCAAGAGGGCGCGGGCAAACCTTTTGATTTCGTACCGATCGAAATCACCGTCTCGGTTGGCAAGGCCCGTCCGCTGGTGCGTGAGTTGCTGACGCTTGGCCGGGATGCTGTTCTTGCTCTGGACAAGCGCGTTGAAGATCCTGTCGAACTTTTCATAGGGGACCGGCTGATCGCACGCGGTGAGTTGCAAGAGCTTGACGGCGACAAGGCTGGCCAACTGGCGGTGCGACTTACGGAAGTGGCCGAAAAGCCGGGGGGCATCTAATGCGGCCAGCGAAAGGGCACAAACCCTCTTGCGTGGCTCTGCCTGTTCTGGCGACTATTCTGGGAATTTCCGTTGCCTTTCTGGTGGTTGCCTCTGGACCGGCGCTTGCCCAAGACATTTCAATCTCTTTGGGCGATGACAGCTCACTTGCCGCAAGAAGTATTCAGCTTCTGGTTCTGGTCACGCTTCTAAGCCTGGTTCCGGGCCTGGCGATCATGGTGACCTGCTTTCCGTTCATCGTGACAGTCCTTTCCATTTTGCGACAGGCTATCGGGCTGCAACAGTCGCCGCCGAACATGCTGATCGTCAGCCTTGCGCTTTTCCTGACCTACTTCGTGATGGAGCCGACCTTTACCGCGGCCTGGGGCAATGGCGTTCAACCGCTATTGGATGAGGTGATCGGCGTTGAAGAGGCCTTTGTAAGAACGCTGGAACCTTTCCGCCTGTTCATGGCCGGCCGGGTCGACGGTGAAACACTGGCCTCACTGGCATCGTTGCGGCCCGGCGCTGATGCAACGGCACCGGTCGCGCAGCAGCCGCTTTCGATCCTGGTGCCCTCTTTCCTTCTTAGCGAAGTTGAAAGGGCGTTTCAGGTCGGGTTCCTGATCTTTCTGCCGTTTCTGATCATCGATCTGGTCGTCGCCGCAATCCTTATGTCGATGGGGATGATGATGGTTCCGCCGGCAATCGTATCCCTGCCCTTCAAGCTGGCATTCTTTGTCGTGGCCGATGGTTGGAGCCTGATTTCAGAGGCTCTGGTGCGCGGGTATTTCACTTAAAACGGCCATCCCGCACAGCGCAAACGACTGTTCTGCGCATGGTCCCGCGCGGCATTTGTGCCTTCCCGGGTAGCCGCCGATCAAGTTGCCTTTCAATAGGGTATCGCGAGGAACCATGAACGGATCGATGCTACTCTAGCGGACGACAAACTCGGCGTGCAGGGCCCCTGCCGCCTTGATGCTTTTAAGGATGTCGATCATGTCACGCGGCGTGACGCCCAAGGCGTTCAGACCGCCAATAACCTCTGACAGGGAAGTTTCGCCTGAAACAACTGCAAGGCCCGTGCCCGGTTCCTGCTCAATCTCGGCGGTCGACCGCGGGATGACGACGGTTTCGCCGGACGCGAACGGATTTGGCTGAACCACAAGCGGGCGTTCTTCAACGCGAAGCGTCAGGTTTCCCTGTGAGACCGCAACGCGCGATATGCGCACGTCTTCCCCCATCACTATTGTTCCAGAGCGCTGATCAACAACCACGCGGGCGCGCATCTGCGGCGCAACGCCGATGTTTTCGATCTCACGCACTGCATGGGCCGCCGATGGCATGCCCGTTGCCCGGATGTCCAATTGGACGGTCCCTGCGTCCAACATCATGGCCACGCGCCGCCCGAAGGCATTGTTGATCGCCGATTCAATCCGCCCGGCGGTTGTGAAATCGGGGTTTCGCAGCGCCATTCGCAGCGAGGAAAGGGCGGCGAAATCAAATGCGATCTCACGCTCAACCCTTGCTCCGTTTGGGATGACGCCCGCCGTGGGAACACCTTGGGTTACGCTGGCGCCGGCGCCGGTGGCACTGGCGCCGCCTGCGATGATCGCGCCCTGCCCGACCGCGTAGATCTGGCCATCAGCTGCATTCAGAGGGGTCATTATCAGGGTCCCGCCCAACAGGCTTTTGGCGTCCCCAATGGCCGAGACGGTCACGTCGATACGCCCCCCGGCGCGCGCGAAAGCGGGAAGCTCTGCGGTGACAAGAACGGCCGCGACGTTCTTGGGCCGGAACTGTTCACCGGTGATGTTCACGCCCAGCCGCTCAAGAATATTCGACATAATCTCTTCGGTGAAGGGCGCGTTTCTGATGCCGTCACCGGTTCCATTAAGGCCGACGACCAATCCGTAGCCGACAAGGTCATTGCCGCGCACACCGTCAAACTCCACCAGATCCTTCAATCTGACGGTGCCGGAGGCAGCCATCATCGGCATCAGAATTGCGAGCAAAGTGAAGGCAAGTTTAATCATCTTAGAAAATCCACCAGTGAAAGGCGCGATGAGCGCGCGGTGATTGCATAAAGCGTTTCCAGTTGCGTTCGCGTTTCTTCCAGGCGGGTTGCAACTTCATAGGGGTCAACCCCCAGAATGTTGCCGCGCGCGATTTCCAGCGCTGATATTTCGGCGCTGTTGCTTGTCGTTGCGCGGTCAATGCGGGCCTGGATTGATCCGACGGCGGACTGCAGAACGGCAAGGTCATCCTGCGCGGTGATAAGTTGCTCAGCCCCCATCGTCATAAGCGCGGTGGCTTCGGCGGTTGAGCCCGAAAGCCCACCTTCGGCAACAATGGAACTTAGAACAAACCCCTTCAGAATGTCGCGGATGGAACTGTCCTGAGCCGTTGCGGTGATCTGCGCGGTTTCGCCCGGTGCCAGTTGAAAGCCAGTGGCGGGCGTCGCTGCCCCAAGGTAGGCCGCGGTTTCAAATCCGCCGCCGGGTCCAAACCATGTGTCGACTGCCGCAGAAATGTCCGTGGCCGTCGTCAGCCCCGAGATCGAAGACATAACATCGGCCATGATGACATCGGCGCCCGCAAGTGCGGGTTTGTCCAGCGCAGCGCCCGCGAAAAGCGATCGACCGGCCACCTGCATGTTCAGACGCGACACGGCGCCGTCCAGCTTTTCACGCGCGTCGACAGAGGTAGTCATCAGGATCGCCGGTTGCGCCGAGTTTCCCGAAGCCAGAACCGCCGGCCCAAGTTCAGAGGATGTCGATTGGATGGTCAGAAGAACAGATTGAAACGCCTCGGCGACCACCGCTGCCTCATTGCTTGTGATCTTGTAGGACTTGAGCGAACTCAAGGCCGACTGAATTCCGGCGATCGGTGCGAAATCGCCCGAAACGGCGGCGGCGGTGTCACTTACCCGGCCGCTTGCCAGTTCATTTGAAAGTGTCGCCACCTGCGCCTTCAGCGTGGCATTTTGCCTGCGTGTCTGAAAGCTTTGCGCTAGGTCGCCAATTGAAGCAAAGTTCATAATCTACAATCCCAGCAACGTCTTGATCATGTCATCCACCGTCTGAATTACCCGCGCGTTGGCCGCGTATGCGTTTTCGATCATCAAAAGCTGTTGCATCTCCTGATCGGTGTCGACGCCGGTTTGAAGTTCAAGCTCTTGCAGCGTGTTGAACTTGGCTTGGGCATAGCTTTTGTCGCTTTCAAGATTCTGGCGTTCTATGCCCACCATCGACAGTACGTCCGCGCCAAGGCCGGAAAACGACTGCGCCGCGCCCGTGAAGCCGCCCGATGCGGGGGCTTCTTTTACTGTTAGCGCTGTGGTCAGCCGTTCCAGCCCGCTGGCATCCCCGATAAGACCGGGCGATGCGGCGCCGATCCCGTCGCGAAAGCGCCAGGCCGCGCCGCCCTGATCGGGGTCCAGCCGGGAATTGACCCGCAGTCTGCCTGAAAGCCCAACCTCGCTTGCGACAAAAAAAGCGCCGCCGCTGTCCGTAAAAATGCCCGCCGCGCCCGGGCCGAGTGTCGGGTCAACCGCCGGGTCCTGAAACCTTTCAACCAGGTTTCGCGCGAGGGCGTCGGTTTGCGCCTGCGCATCGACCGCCAGCACGTCACGAACTTCAAAGTTCCCGGCAAGACGCCCCCCTGCGATCGGCCCGCTATTGGGCGCGGTCGAAACAGGGACGCCGTTAATTGTCAGCCCTGAAAGAGCGCCAGACTGAATGGTCATTTCCGGGACGATGGTGTTTACCGGCGCAAAGCCAAGCTGGGCCGGTTTACCGTCAAGAAGTATCGCGCCGCCCGATGTGATCAGGGCGATCTGTTCGCCCTCTCGGGCCACGGTCCGCATCGGGATGATTGCCGAGATCTGATCCACCAGCTGTTGCCGTTGATCCATCAGAGAGCTTGCATCGCGCCCGGCGCTGCGCTGAATTCGCACCTCGTAGTTCAGATCGGCGATCCGGGCCAATGTGTCGTTCAATGTCGCCACGTCCTTGGCGATCGCCTGATCAGCCTCATGACGAAGTGACTGGATGCTGTTCGACACGTCGTTGATATGGGCCGCAAGATCCTGCGTTGCGCCCAGTACCGCTTGAAGTCTTGGTTCTGAATCAGGGCGGCTTGCCGCCTCGATCAGCCGCCCATCAAGCGCAGCAATCCTTTCGTTCAGCGAGTTTGGCTCTTCCGGCAGGCCTATCGCCCCTTCCAGAGACGTCAGGAACGCAAGGCGGGCCTCTTCCTGCCCAAGCTGCGCCTGTGCCTGCTGGCGATCGGTGATGATGTGTTGGTCGACAACGCGTGTCACCCCATCGACCCGCACGCCTGAACCCGTTCCGGCCAGACTTCGCGCTGACAGGTTCACCTCGCGCCGGGCGTAGCCATCGGTCAGTGCGTTGGCGACGTTAGAGGATGCAACCTCGACCGCGCGCGCGGCCGCGGTGAGGCCCGACAGAGCGTTCGAAAGTGAGCCTGAGATTGTCATTTACGTCACTCCGCCGTTGGTGCCCCCACCTGCCTTACCGTTTGATGTTCGTTGTCTCCTGCAGCATTTCATCGACCGTTTGGATAACCTTCGCGTTCGAAGAATAGGCGCGCTGGGTCTGGATAAGCTGTGTCAGCTCATGGGCGACATCCGTGGCGCTTTCCTCGCGCGCAAAGCCGACCACTTCACCTGTTGGCCCGTCGCCAGCATCCCAAAGGAAGAAAGATCCGCTTTTGGGGGACACCTTGTAGGTCTGGTTGTTCTCAGAGATCAGGCCATTGGGATTTGGCACATCGACCAAGGGGATCTGATAGAGTGTCCGCGTGAACCCGATGTCGTAGATCGCCGAAAGGAACCCGTTTGAGTCCACCTCGACCGAAGTGAGGTTCCCGACCGGAGAGCCGTCCTTGACGATCGACACCGGCGCAAAGCTATCGGATAGCTGCGTCAGGCCGGTTGGATCGCCAAGCTTGCCGATTGTCAGATCCAAGGGACCACCGCCAACTGTCAGGGAAAGGGTGCCGGTGCCACTGTCATAGGCACCGCCGCTGGTTGTCGCCACAGACTGAAGCGTTCCGCCGTCGGTGCGGCTGCTGTCGAAGGTCAGGACATACTCACCAATGATCGCGTCGTTCGAAGCGGAATCGCGGATGATCATCGTCCATTCGTTTGAGGCGCCCGTCGCAGGAACCGTTGGCGCAAAACTGATACTGAGGTTCTCAGAGGTGCCCAGGTTCCCAAAGTACTCGATCGACATCGCCTGCGGGGCACCGTCCGCGCCGGCCTCTGTGTCTGTGGCGGGAAGGTTCACGCCCAAAGACATTGCGGTTGTCGGATCACCCTCGGACTGGTTGATGCTTACGCGAACAGGCTGAAGCCCGTCGATCGTGCCGCGTGGGAACACCGGGATGCTGCCATCGGCATTGGCGCGCCAACCCATCAGCACCATGCCCGTCTGTGTTGTCAGCACGCCTTCGGAATCCGGCCTGAAAGATGCCGTGCTCATCAATGACATTGGCAGGCTGCCGTTGGCGTTTTTAACCGCCACCGCCGTCGTCACCGGCAGCATACCGCGGCCGCTGACAGCAATGTCCGTCGAATTGGATGTCGTGACCAGCGGGCCGCGTTCATCGATCAGCCGATGCGCAGTCGACCGGACACCGCCGGCCGAATAACTGCCGCCCCCGTTAAGCACCAAGGAATGAAAGTCCGCCTCGGCCCGCTTGTACCCGAAGGTGCCCGAGTTCGCGATGTTGTCCGAAATGGTGGCAAGCCTTGTTGCGTTCGCGTTCAATCCCGACACGCCCGCGTTCAGCGAAGATGATATGGTCATTGGTTTGCGCCTTTCTGCTGCATCGACCTTCTGTTGGGATCATCCTTAGGGACCTCCCATTAACAGCGGACTAACAGTTAAAATGCGCGGTATCTGACGATCAGCGGACCGAACGTAGCAAGATGACCTCCAACCGGTTGTTCCGTATTGCCAGCGTGTCGGCAACGGCGGGCTTGCGATCGGCAAAGCCAGTCACACGCTGCAGGCGCTGCTTGGGAAACTCTGCCGCTTCCATCAACTTACGCGCCTTGGCAGCGCGGTCCACCGACAACTCCCACACCGGGTTTTTCCGAAGCACGACAGGATAGCCTTGCGTGTAGGCATTGATCGCAACATCGTTGGAATAGGGGGCAAACACTTCGGCCAGCATGGCCATGATCGCCTTCAACACTGGCGTCGCAACATCCGTTTCTTCATTGAAAAGCGGCTCTCCCGGAAGGTCGAACACTTCCACGATCAGCCCTTCATCGGTCACGCGCGTCAGGATATGGCGCAGCTCAAGCTCGCTGGCCATGCTTTCGCCTGATCTGCCCAAAAGCGCCTCTTGCGCGTCTTTCAACTGTGCTGCCTCATCGCCTGCCGCCTCATTGTCGGCGCTTCCCGCATCGCCCCGCGCGCGGTTTTCAGATGTTGGCATTCGCTGCGAAGCTCCCTGACCATTTCGGGCAAGGGTTTCTTCGGAAAAGACACTATTTCCGCCAAAAGACCCATCGCCGCCACCCGATACGCGGACCAAGGGAATCGTCGGCGAAAAGTAGTCAGCGATGCCTTTGCGCTGTTTCTCGGTCGTTGCATTCAAAAGCCACATCAACATGAAGAAGGCCATCATGGCCGTGACAAAGTCCGCATATGCGACCTTCCAGGCACCACCGTGATGCCCGCCGCCAGCTATGACTTTCTTCTTCTTGATGATAATGGGCGCGTTGCTTTGCGCACTCATCCCACCACCTCATTTTTCACCCAAGGCTAGGGATAACAACCGCAATTTAATGCAGGCTTAACCGTTCAAATTGAAACGATTTTTCGGGCCGGGCGCCTAGCTGAGCCAGCGCTTGCGGCGGCGGTAGCTGCGCACATCGCGAAAGGATTTGCGACCTTCATCGCCGACACCCAGATAGAACTCCTTCACATCCGGGTTCTCGCGCAGCTCGGCGGCTGGGCCATCCATCACCACGCGCCCGCTTTCAAGAATATAGCCGTAGTGGGCAAAGCGCAGGGCGACATTGGTGTTCTGTTCGGCCAAAAGAAAGGACACCGCTTCCTTCTCATTGAGGTTCTTTACGATCGTAAAGATCTCTTCAACAAGCTGGGGCGCCAGTCCCATCGATGGCTCATCCAAAAGGATCGTCTCGGGCCGGCTCATCAAGGCGCGCCCGATTGCGCACATCTGTTGCTCGCCGCCACTTGTGTACCCTGCCTGGCTTTTGCGCCGTTCTTTCAGGCGCGGGAAATAGGAATAGACCATCTCCAGATCGGCCTCGATCGCGGCCTTGCCTTGCGTGCGGGTGTAGGCACCGGTCAGAAGGTTCTCTTCAACCGTCAGATGTTCAAAACAGTGGCGCCCTTCCATGACCTGGATGACGCCCTTTTTCACAAGCTCCGAAGGGCTGGATGCGGCAACCGCCTCACCGCGATAGGTGATTGTTCCCTTGGTAACCTCGCCCCGCTCGGAATGAAGCAGGTTCGAGATTGCCTTCAAAGTCGTGGTCTTACCGGCGCCGTTCCCGCCCAAAAGCGCGGTTATACCGCCCTTGGGAACACTCAGGGAGACGCCCTTCAAAACCAGAATGACGTGATTGTAGATCACTTCGATGTTGTTGACCTCTAGAAGGGTCTCATCGTCTGTTCGGGCATCCAGCATCGGTTTCTTCTTTGCAAAAATACTCAAAACTCCGGCCGCAACGCATGGCTGCGGCCGGGATGAAGTTTGATCAGTTACAACGCAACTGAATGTTGTTTTCCTTGGCGTAGGCCATAGAATCTTCCTCGATCAGCGGATCAACGACAGAGCGGTCTGCGGCAATCCAGTCGGTGATCAGGTTCCACGTCTTGGCATTGGCATCCCACTGCTGGATCTTGGCAACGCCGGACCCGCCGTGGTTTTCGCATGAGACCTCGAAGGCAGGCCCAAAGTCGGGCAGGCCAAGTTCGCCCATGCGGTCCTGAGTGATGTTCAGGGCCTCCATACCATCACGCATCATGGCGGGGGTGATATCCTTGGTGCCATGAATTTCCTGCGCTTTGCGGATCGCTTCTGTTGTCAAAAGCGCCTGATACATGCCGCGGTTATAAAGGACATAACCGATCTGGTCGCCTGCTCCAGCGGCCTTGCCAGCATCATAGACGTACTTTTTAAGGTCCGCGTAGATGGGATAGTCTGAACCGGGGTTGGCCAGGGCCAGCGCCTTGTAGCCATCGGCACCTGCGCCTGCCGGCAGGGTGTCGTTCTCAGAGCCGGACCACCAGACACCGATGAAGTTTTCCATCGGGAACCGGATGTTCGCAGCTTCCTGAATTGCGACCTGGTTCATCACGCCCCAGCCCCACATCAGCACATAGTCGGGCTTTTCGCGGCGGATCTGAAGCCACTGGGACTTCTGTTCCTGACCGGGGTGGTCAACCGGCAAGAGGCTAAGCTCATAGCCGTGCTTCTTTGCCAGCTCTTCCAAGGTGCGGATCGGCTCTTTGCCGTAGGCCGAGTTGTGATAGACCAGCGCGATCTTCTTGCCTTTGATATCGCCGCCGTTCAGATCAAGAATATGCTTGATCGCGATAGAGGCGCCGTCCCAGTAGGTTGCCGGGTAGTTGAAGATCCATTCAAAGACCTTTCCGTTGGCGGCCGAAGTCCGGCCATAGCCCATCGAGTGGACCGGGATACCGTCGGCGCTGGCTTTCGGGATCAGCTGATAGGTGATGCCGGTGGACAGGGGCGAATAGACCAAGGCGCCTTCGCCCTTTGTGGCCTCATAGCATTCAACACCTTTTTCGGTGTTATAGCCGGTTTCGCATTCGATCATCTTGATCGGGACACCGCCGATACCGCCATCGCGTTCGTTCAAAAGTGTCAGGTAGTCCGCAAAGCCGTCGGCGACGGGAATGCCGTTGGCGGCATATGCACCCGTTCGATAGCTTAGCGATGTGACGACAAGTTCCGCCATCGCGGGCGCTGCCGCCATAATGCCTGCAAGTGCAAGGCTGGCCAGTCTAAGTCTCATTGATCAAGTTCCTCCCTTGGTTTCAATTTGGTGCCGGTACTCCGGCAGCCGTGTCTTGCGCTCTGGTTCAATGCCAGAGTTCTTTGCGGGCCACCCCTAGTGCGGGAATGGCCAAAGTCGTAATTTTTCCTTCGCAACGCGCCAAAGCTGCGCCAATCCATGCGGTTCCATGATCAGGAAAGCGATGATCATCGCGCCGACGATCACGAATTCAAAATGGGCGGCCAGATCCGTGGACCAGCCAAGGCTGCCCACAAGGATGTTTTTCAAAAGCACCGGCAGAAGCACCAGAAAAGCCGCGCCGGCAAATGAGCCAAAGATCGATCCCAGACCGCCGATGATGATCATGAAGAGCACTAGGAAGGATTTCTGAATTCCGAAAACCTCGCCTACTTCGACGGCGCCCAGATAGACCGCAAAGAACAGCGCCCCGGCTATTCCAATAAAGAACGAGGACACCGCAAAGGCCGATAGCTTGGCCGCCAATGGGTTCACGCCGATAATCTCGGCGGCGATATCCATGTCGCGAATTGCCATCCACGTCCGGCCCAGTTTGCCTCTTGTCAGGTTGCGTGCCAGCCAAGCGCAGGCAAAGACAAAGACAAGACAGATCAGGTACTGGGCCCAGGCTTCGGTGTTCGGGCCGGTTACCGGAATACCGATCACCGTGCGCTCGGGCGCCGAGATCTGGCCCGAGGCCGAGTGGTTGTAAAACCACGGTACGCGGTTGAACAGCCACACCAGAAAGAACTGTGCCGCAAGCGTGGCAACGGCAAGGTAGAACCCCTTGATCCTAAGGCTCGGCAGACCGAAAAGAACGCCAACACCTGCGGTTATTCCGCCCGCAAGCAGGACATGGATGATGATCGAAACATCCGGGAAGGCGGTCATCAGCTTATAGGCTGCATAGGCGCCAACGGCCATGAAGCCCCCGGTTCCCAGACTGACCTGCCCGCAGTACCCGGTAAGAATGTTCAGCCCGATGGCGGCGATCGCATAGATCAGGAACGGCACCAGAACCGCGTTGGCCCAATAGTCGTTCACCAGAAAGGGGATCACGCCGAAGGCGATGGCCAGAACAAGGTAATAGCGGTACCGGTCGAACTTGATCGGAAAGGTCTGGCTGTCAGCCTCATAGGTGGTGCTGAAGTCGCCGGCTTCACGATAGATCATTTACCGCATCCTTCTTTTTGCATCGTTCGATTGGCGCGGGCGCCTGCGTTAAACACGTTCAATGATCTTCTCCCCAAACAGACCTTGCGGCCGGAAGACCAGGAACAAAAGCGCCAGCACATAGGCGAACCAGTTTTCTGTTGCGCCGCCGACCATCGGTCCGATCAAGAACTCGAAAAGCTTCTCTCCGACCCCGATGATCAGGCCCCCGACGATCGCGCCGGGGATCGAGGTAAAGCCGCCCAGCATCAGGACCGGCAGCGCCTTGAGAGCGATCAGGCTAAGCGAGAACTGAACGCCCGATTTGGTTCCCCACATGATGCCCGCAACAAGGGCCACGAAACCGGCAATCGACCAGACAAGAACCCAGATGTAATTCAGCGATATACCAACGCTAAGCGCGGCCTGATGGTCATCGGCCACGGCGCGCAATGCACGGCCCTGTTTGGAATACTGCGAAAAGATCGTCAGACCAATCACCAGTATCGCGGCAATGACGGTGGCAAAGATATCAAGGTTGTCGATGAAGAACCCGTAACCGAACCAGCCATAGGTAACCTGATCAATCGTATCGTTTAGACCCTGCGGAAGCCCGACATCCAGCTTCTTGATGTCCGCGCCCCACATCAGATCGCCAAAACCTTCAAGGAAATAGGCAAGACCGATGGTGGCCATGAAAAGGATTATCGGCTCTTGGTTGACGAGGTGGCGCATCACGAACTTCTGCACGCACCACGCAAGCGCGCACATCACAAGAAGCGTCAGGAATATTGCCAGTATTGCAGGGACCTCCCAACCAAAGTTGTGTATTTCGGTTCCAAAGACCGCGTTGATCAGAACCGCAAACGGCACCTGACCATCCATGATCCCGACAAGCGTCAGTGCCGCGAAAAGCGCCATGACGCCTTGGGCATAGTTGAAGATACCCGAGGCCTTGAAGATCAGCACAAAGCCAAGAGCGACAAGCGCATATAGCACGCCCGCCATCAGCCCGTTCAGGGTGACCTCCATCGCATACAACAACTGGTCCGGCATCAGGCTCTCCTCACCAAGGATTGTTCGTTGTGCGCCCGGGCGGGAGGCGCTGGATCAAATGCGCGTTCAGTCATGTGCCACACCAAGATAGGCATCGATCACCTGCTGATTGTTGCGCACCTCGTCCGGCGTTCCGTCCCCGATCTTTTTTCCATAGTCCATGACGACCACACGGTCGCTTAGGTCCATCACAACGCCCATGTCATGTTCAATGAGGGCGATCGTGGTTCCAAATTCATCGTTCACGTCCAGAATAAAGCGGCTCATGTCCTCTTTTTCCTCGACGTTCATCCCCGCCATCGGTTCATCTAGCAAAAGCAGCTTGGGTTCAGCGGCAAGGGCACGGCCCAGTTCGACCCGCTTTTTCAGGCCATAGGGCAAACGTCCGACCGGCGTCTTGCGGATGGACTGAATTTCAAGAAAGTCGATGACTTTCTCGATCACTTCGCGGTTGGCGGTTTCTTCTTTCTGCGCGCGGCCCCACCAAAGGGCCTGAGACAGAATGCCAGAGTTCATATGCGTCAGGCGGCCCGTCATGATGTTGTCCAGAACGCTCATCCCTTCGAACAGAGCGATGTTCTGGAACGTGCGCGCGATACCCATGCGCGCGACCTCATAGGGGCGCATCGTGGGGCGCTTTTCACCCCGGAAAAAGACGTCGCCTTCCTGCGGATGGTAAAAGCCGGAGATGACGTTCAACATACTCGATTTGCCGGCCCCGTTGGGACCGATAATCGCGCGAATTTCGCCTTCTCGTATGTCGAACGAGATGCCCTTGATTGCCACGACACCGCCGAACCGCAGGGTAATGTCGCGCATTTCCATCAGTACGCCGCCAATCGTGCGCCCGTCTGCGGTCACATGGCTGTCAATGCTATCCTTCACGCACCCTTGCCCCTTGCTGTCCTGAAATCATCTTTGCCCAAGGCCGTGTAAATCATTGCGCCGCCATCCTGTCGGTTGCAGCACCAACAGCGGCGTCGCGAATTTTCAAAGTCGCGGAAATTGATCCCTTGCGGCCGTCTTCGTAGGTCACTTCGGTCACGGTCGAAACGCTTGAGGAACCGTCGTAGAGCGCTGCGATCAGGTCCGAGAACTTCTCTTCGATGATGCGGCGGCGCACCTTGCGGGTGCGCGTCAGTTCACCATCGTCGGCGTCCAGTTCCTTGTGCAGGACCAAAAAGCGGTGGATCTGACATCCCGACAGCATCTCATCTTCTGCGATGCTTGCGTTCACTTCTTCCACATGGGCCTGAATTGTATCGAGCACGCGATCATGTCCGGCCAGTTCCTGATATGAACCATAGGCGATATTGTTGCGCTCGGCCCAGTTTCCGACGGCGGTAAGGTCGATATTGATAAAGGCCGTGCATTTTTCGCGGTTGGCACCAAAGACGACCGCCTCAAGAATGTTGGGAAAGAACTTTAGCTTGTTCTCAATGTACTTCGGCGCAAAGAGGCGCCCGTCGGCGATCTTGCCGACATCCTTGGCCCGGTCGATGATGCGCAGATGGCCGGTTTCGGCCTCGATGAAACCCGCGTCTCCGGTCGCAACCCACCCTTCGGCGTCCTTGGTATCGGCCGTTGATTCCGGGTTCTTGTAGTATTCGACAAAGGCGCCCGGCGAGCGATAGAAAACCTCGCCCGTGTCGCTGATCCTAAGTTCGACACCCGGGGTCGGCGTTCCGACCGTGTCGGCGCTTACCTCATTGTCTTTCTGCTGAGTGATAAAGACGCTGGCCTCGGTCTGTCCGTAAAGCTGTTTAAGGTTGATCCCAAGCGATCTGTAGAACTCAAAAATCTCGGGCCCGATCGCCTCACCCGCGGTATATCCAACGCGTACGCGCGAAAAGCCCAAGGTGTTTTTTAGTGGCCCGTAGACAAAGAGGTTTCCAAGGAAATACCTGAAACGGTCCAGCGCCGATACAGCCTCACCGTCCAAAAGCCTTGGTCCGACATTGCGGGCGTGATCCATGGCTTTGCGGAACATCCACTGCTTCAGACGGCTTGCGTCTTCCATACGGATCATCACGTTGGTCAGCTGCGTTTCGAAAACCCGCGGCGGCGCAAAGTAATAGGTGGGGCCGATCTCGCGCAGGTCGGTCATCATCGTTTCTTCGCTTTCGGGGCAGTTCACGCAAAAACCGCTCCAGTAGGCCTGACCAATCGAAAAGATGAAATCGCCAACCCAAGCCATGGGCAGATATGCAAGAACCTCTTCGCCGACGGACAGGCGGTCAAACTCTGCCGAATTCTTGGAGGTTTCGATGATGTTGCGGTTTGACAGGACAACCCCTTTGGGCCGGCCTGTTGTGCCGGAGGTGTAGAGCATCACGCATTTGTCGTCATAGCCAAGCGCGTTGGTCCGGCTTTCAAGCTCTGCCCCCAGATCAGCCTTGACGGCGCGCCCCTTCTCCTGAAGCGCCCCGTAGGATGTCAGACGCGAGTGATCATACTTACGAAGCCCGCGCCCATCGAGGTAGATCATATGCTCAAGCCCGTCGATCTGACCCTCGACCTCAAGCACCTTGTCGACCTGTTCCTGATCGCCCGCGATGATGTATTTCGCCCCGCAGTGACCCAGAACATAGGCGATCTCATCACCCACTGCGTCCTGATAAAGCGGGACCGGAACCGCGCCGACGCTTTGTGCGGCAACCATTGACCAATAGAGGTGCGGGCGGTTGCGCCCGATTACGGCAATGTGGTCTCCGCGGGCCACTCCGATCGACAAGAGACCAAGCGCAAGATCTTCGACCTGCTGGGCAACCTGTGCCCAAGTCCAGCTTTGCCAGATCCCGAATTCCTTTTCACGAGAGGCAGGACTGTCGCCAAACTCACGTGCGTTGCGCTTTAAAAGACTGGGGATTGACGTCAGCTTTGCAGCCGCGCCAGCGCTCGTTGCCAAGGTCGTTCCTCCCATGTGTGCGGGTTTGTCCCGCATGCCGCCTTTGCGGCGATTCATGCCAGTATACTGACGTCGAATGGCTACAGGTCAATATTTTTTATGAACAAGCGTTCAATAAGGGTGCGCTGGCACCTTCATTCCGCGGCTTGAAGGTCCCGGGCGACTTCGACTTTCACTGCGGCGAACTTGAACTCTGGGATTTTTCCGTATGGGTCGATAGCGGGGTTTGTGAGGATGTTTGCGGCGGCTTCGACGAAGGCGAAGGGGACAAAGACCATGTCTTCGGCGACGGCGCGGTCGGCGCGGGCCATGATG
>JASBUI010000032.1 GCA_030148005.1 Paracoccaceae bacterium
CGGTCGTAGCGGTCATAGATCGTGACCTGAATACCCTTGCGGCGCAGCACGTCCGCCGCGGCAAGCCCGCCCGGACCCGCGCCGATTATGCCAACCGATTCAGTGCGTTCCGTCTTTGGCGCAATCTCGGCGACCCAGCCTTTTTCCCACGCGGTGTCGGTGATGTACTTTTCAACCGAACCTATGGTGACCGTGCCATGGCCCGACTGCTCGATCACGCAGTTGCCTTCGCAAAGGCGGTCCTGCGGACAGATCCGGCCGCAAATCTCTGGGAACGTGTTGGTCGCCTGGCTCAACTCATAAGCCTCACGAAGCCGCCCCTCGGCCGTCAGGCGAAGCCAGTCGGGAATGTTGTTGTGCAGCGGACAATGCGACTGGCAATACGGCACACCGCACTGACTACACCGCGCCGCCTGCTCAGCCGCCTTGGCCTCGGCATACTCGGCATAGATCTCGTCGAAATCCTCACGACGCGCATCTGCCGCCCGCTTCGCAGGCATATCCCGCTCAACAGTCACAAACTGCAACATAGGTATCTTCGACATCGCCAATTCTCCAATTCGGTCCGAAGCGATTGTTTACGGAGCCTAAGAAAGAAATAAAAGTCAGAACGACTGACCTATATGCGCTTTCTTTGGCGATTTTCTGCTAAATTTTTCCGATCCGCGAAAATATTATGGCAGTATCATTTACCTATATACGCTCTTTCCCCTATTTTTACAGGGGTCTAGGGTGCAGGAAAACCGAATCGAGCAGCCTTATGCCCATACTGCACCTTTTTCTCGTGGCCGTGATTCAGGGCCTGACAGAGTTTTTGCCGATCTCATCCTCTGCGCATCTGATCCTTTTGCCGAAACTGACCGGCCTGACAGATCAGGGTCAGAACATCGACATCGCCGTTCATATCGGAACACTCGGCGCCGTGGTTCTGTACTTTTGGAAGGACGTCTGGTTCGGCCTGTCCGGCCTTCCGCGCCTTGCGAGAGGGAAAATAGACACTAAACCGGCCTATTTCGCCTTTTGCCTCGTCGTGGCGACGATCCCCGTCATTCTGGTCGGGCTGATCCTGAAAGTCACCGGACTAGAAGATGCAATGCGTTCGATCGCCGTTATCGGCTGGGCGATGCTTGTCTTTGGCATTGTCCTTTACGTCTTTGACCAGAAAGGCCCAACGACGCGCACGGACGAAGACTGGCGCATAAAGGACGCCATCATCATGGGGCTGTGGCAGGTCATCGCCCTTATTCCCGGCACATCACGTTCGGGCATCACGATCACCGGCGCCCGTGCTTTGGGCTTTGCGCGCGAGGATGCCGCGCGCCTGTCGATGATGATGTCTATTCCGACGATTCTGGCGGCCGGAACCCTGACCGGGATTGATGTTGCTTCTTCGATGGACGCGGCGCTGGCCCGTGACATCGCCATAGCGGCGGCATTTGCCTTTGTCTCGGCACTGCTGGCGCTAAGCCTGATGATGCGGCTTTTGCGCTCTGTCAGCTTTACGCCATACGTGATCTACCGCGTAGTTCTTGGCGCGGCGCTTTTGATCATCGCTTACAGCTAAGCCTTCAGGCCTTGAGGTTCTTGGCCGAGTTCTTGATCGCGTCATACTGACCCGACGGGCGGAACCGCCACAGGTACTCCGGCAATACCGCATCCGCCGATGTCGGCTTGATCCCAAGCTGGGCAAAGCCGCCAAGCGCTGGGTCCGCGACATTATTGACCCGCAAGGATTTGACCTGATCGCGGGTGATCATCCAGTTCTTGATCAGCCCCAGCGTCATCGCCTGCATCACATCGAAACCCGTCGCCATGATACCGGCGAAGAAGAACGGGATGTTCAGGATCAGCCGGCGGCGGTGGATAATGCCAAGCATCTGGCGCATCCAGTCGCGGAAGGTTTTGACGTCCGGCCCGCCAAGTTCATAGAGCCCCGCCTTGGCCTGACCCAAAAGCGCCGCCTGCGCCGCGGCCGCAACATCATCGACATAGACCGGCTGAAACAGCGTGTCCGCACCGACGATCGGCAGGATCGGACCCATGCGCGACATCCCGGCGAAACGGTTGAAAAAGTCATCCTCGGGCCCGAAAATGACGGAAGGGCGCAGGATCACCGCCTTGGGGAAATGGGCCAGAACGCCCTCTTCGCCGCGCGCCTTGGTCTGGGCGTAAAGGCTTGCGGCCTCGGCGTCCGCGCCAATGGCAGAGACATGAACCAGACGTTCAACCCTCAGCTTCGAAGCGATGCGGGCAATACGTTCGGCGCCCAGATGCTGAACCGCGTCAAAGTTGTTCGCGCCCGACTTATCGAAAGTGCCCACACAGTTTACGACCGCATCGGCGCCCTGCATGACCTCGGCCACAGAGGCGTCATCGCGGATGTTGCAAAAGACAGGTTCCACCTGACCAACGGTGCCATAGGGGCGCACGTAGATCGCTTCGTTCGGGCGGCGCACCGCAACACGAACGCGCCAGCCGGCCTTGGCCATCCGCTGGGCGATATAGCGGCCAAGAAAACCGCTTCCGCCATAGATCGTTACAAGTTTTGTCATCCTGTAGGCCCCCGTTTGCGCTGGCTGAAACCGGTTTATCGGCCACTCCACCACGGCACAAGCTGCATTTGACACCCCCAATGCGTCACAAAGCCCCCGAATCCCGTTGACACCCTTGGCACCGGGGCTTAAATGCCGCCAACACGACACCTGCCCAGGTGGCGGAATTGGTAGACGCGCTAGCTTCAGGTGCTAGTATTGGCAACGATGTGGAGGTTCGAGTCCTCTCCTGGGCACCATTCCCCGACAATTTGAAGGTCCAAATCAAGCTACTAGCTGAAGTCGGCCTTTTCGTGTGCCCTTCGTGCCAGCGAACAGGCGCCTTAGCCCTCTTTCGGCTGGGCGATCTGCCTGATCCAGAGCCTGAAAGCGCCGTTGAGTGACTTTCTGGTGCGTTGCAATAGATGACGGGGCCCGAGCTAGCTGGACGCGGCCGGTGTTTTCCGGCCTGCCACCACGCGCTGCTGGCAGAGTAAATCTTAGGCCAGTCCAAGCATCCGTTTCTTGTCTGCCGCCCATTTCATGATCGTCAGGTCAAACGTCAAAGCCATCAGTGACACGCAGATACCCAAGACAAAGTTCTTGCCAAGATCCGTGCCGGCAAGCGTCCGTTGAAGCTCTTGCCCAAGGTCCTGTGTGCCAATGAATGCCGCAATGATCACCATGAAGAATGCAAACATGATCGCCTGATTGAACCCAACCGCCATCGTCGGCAAGGCAAGTGGCAGTTGCACGTTCCAAAGCTTTTGCATGCGCGTTGATCCGGCCATGTCTGCCGCTTCGGTCATTTCCTCAGGGACGGTACGCAGGCCTTCGATCGTGTATCGTGTCAAAGGCACCATCGCGAAGATCAGGATCGAAAAGATCACGGCAATATCGGTTATGCCAAAAAGCATGATTGCGGGGATGAGGTAGACGAAACTGGGGAAGGTCTGTGCCGTGTCGCAAACCAGCAGCGCGCGCTGCGACCACTTTTCCGACCGCGCCGCAAGAATACCAATCGGAAGACCGATCAGAGCGGCAAGACTAACGGCTGAAATGACCGAATACAGGGTGATTATCGCGCGGTCCCACCAGCCCGACAAAGCCACGAGCGAAAAGAAGATCAGCGCGAAAACAGCCTCGCGTTTGCCTGCCAGAGCAAGCGCAAAAGCGGTCACAAGCAGGATGAAAGCGGGCGTGGGGATCGATAGCATGAAGTTTCTGAACGGGATAAGAACCTGAACATTCAGAAATGCCCGCAGGAACCCCGTTGTGGCCTTTACCAGTTCGATGTCTAGAAAGCCTTTGATCAGGTTGTCCAGCTCTTTGCCCTGGCTCAGGTCCTGCCCCCGCCCGACCTCGGCAAGGAACGGGACGACAAGGGACAACAGGGTGAAGCCAGAAAACAGGCCGATACCAAGCAAAAGCATGCTGTGGCGCTTCCACCACGGCGTGCCGCGCTCAAAATGCTCTGGCTGTTTGATGACCCATGCCTTGGACATGCGGTCCAACATGACGGCAAGTAGGACAATCGTGACACCTATTTCAAACGAACGGCCCAGCTTGAAGCTGCCCATCATGGCCAGCAGCTTGGCGCCTAGACCGGGCATACCGATAAAGGCCGTAAGAACCACCATCGCAAGACAAAGCATAATCACCTGGTTCACGCCGACAAGGATCTCGGTGCGCGCCGAAGGGATGTAAACGTGGCGCAGCATTTGCGCCTTGGTACAGCCGCTCATCTTTCCGGCCTCGACCACTTCGGGTGAGACTTTCTTAAGGCCAAGCGTCGTCATCAGGATCATCGGTGGGATTGCATAGATGGTCGTAGCTACCGCCCCTGCCGTGGGACCGACCTTGAAAAAGATCACCGCGGGCAGAAGGTAGGTAAAGAACGGCAAGGTTTGCAGGATTGAAAGGATTGGCTTTATCGCCCTGTCGACCCAATCGTATTTCCAGGCTGCGATGCCCAGTGACAGGCCAATCGCAAAGGCCAGCGGTGCAGCAATCGCCAGAACCGACATGGTCTGCATTGCGATCTTCCACTGGCCAATTAGCGCGGTCCAAACCATCGTGCCCCCGCCCAGCAGGGCAAGCCGCCAGCCGCCAAGGTAATAGCCGATGACCGCCGCAACGGCCGCCATGGCCGTCCAAGGGATCGGGCCGACATTCGGGAAGCGACGCTTGCCAAAGAAGATGTTCGCGGAAAAGTCCAACAGCCACTCAAGCCCCTCGGTCAGAAACCGGGTGAACGCAAGCAGTCCAAGATCGTCTTTGACAAAGTTAAAAAGCGCGTCCAGCCAACCGGCAAAATTCGGGATGATCGTTTCCGGCAGCCGGTGCAGCCATGCAGGCAACAGTCCAATGTATTGCAGGATCGTCAGGCCGAAAGCCGCGGCGACAAAGGCAACAGCGATCTGAATGTTACTGTAAGCGCGCGGCGACTTTGGCAGGGTGGCTGTCTCTACGCTCATGCCTCAGAGCCCAGCAGGATATCAAGCGCGTCCTTGCGTGGCATGGCGCCGATCACGGCGCCGTTGCGCTGAACCGGGATCATATCGCGCGTGTCGTTCACAAGCATGCGCGCCATATCATGCACCGTGGCAGAGGCGTCTTGTGGCTCTCCCTCGCCCGTAGCGTCCGGTTGGGCCAGTACGCCCGCATGCACAACGCGGGCCTTGTTGATGTCTTCGGTGAACTTTCGCACATATTCAGTCGCCGGATGCAGGACGATCTGATCTGGCGTGTCGCATTGTTCGACCGCTCCGTCCTTCATAATCGCGATGCGGTCCGCCAACCGAAGCGCCTCATCAAAGTCGTGGGTAATGAAGACAATTGTCTTGTTCAGCAATTGCTGAAGGCGCAGAAACTCGTCCTGCATTTCCTTGCGGATCAGGGGATCAAGCGCACTGAAGGGTTCATCCAGAAACCAGATGTCGGGCTCAATGGCAAGGCTGCGGGCAATGCCGACACGTTGCTGCTGTCCACCAGACAGCTCACGCGGGAAGTAGTCTTCGCGGCCTTCAAGCCCTACCAGCTTTACAACTTCCAGCGCGCGTTCGCGCCGGGCATGTTTATCTTGGCCGCGCATTTCAAGTGGAAAGGCGACGTTCTCAAGAACGGTGCGATGCGGCAAAAGTCCGAACGACTGAAACACCATCCCCATCTTTGAGCGGCGCAGCTCGATCAGCTCTTTCTCGGACAGCGACATGATATCTTGTCCTTCGACGGAAATGCTTCCGCCGGTGATATCATGCAGACGCGAGAAACAGCGCACGAGCGTCGATTTGCCAGAACCGGACAGACCCATGATCACAAGCATCTCGCCCTTGTGAATGTCGATTGATACATCCTTGACCCCGGCAATGTAGCCCGCGGCGCGGATGTCATCAAAGCTCATGCCTGCTGGCATACCTTTTAGAAAACCTTCGGGGTCAGGTCCAAAAATCTTCCAAGCGTTCTTGCAAGAAATGACGGGGATATCTGCAGACATGGCGTTCCTTGCAGTCAGGCGTCCCCGCCCGGAAACCGGACGGGGAACAGTTGTGGTTTGTCGATGATGGCCTAGTTGAGCCAGCTTTTCCAAACATCTTTGTTGGCTTCCAGCCAAACCTCTGCCGCTTCCTCGGGCTCCAGCTCGTCAATGTCGACAAGCTTGGCCATTTCGGCGATCTGCGGGTTGGTGAAGCTTACCTTCTCAAGGATGGCGTAGGCAGATGGCCACTTTGCTTCCATACCGTCCCAAGCCGCTTTCTTGAGATAGCCGGTTGCCGGGTTGCCACAGTCGTATAGGGCGTCGGGGTTCGGGCCAACGGCCGGATCCTTGTCACAGCCATCTTCCCAGGCAGGGAACTCTACGAACTCGCCCGGCCAAACAGCCTCGGCAAAGTTGGGTGTCCAGTTGAAAACGACGACCGGACGCTTGTCAGCTTCTGCTGCGCCGATTTCGGCCCAAAGCGCCGCGGCAGAGCCCGCGTTCACGACGACAAAGTCCATCCCAAGGGCTTCGACGCGCTCTTGGCCGTGCTTAAGCCAGTCAACGGGGCCATCAAGATAACGACCCTTGTCGCCTGTTTCGGCCGTTGCGAATACGGCGGCGCAGTCGTTCAATGCTTTCCAGCTTGGCAGCCCGGGGCACGCGTCCTTGGTCCACATCGGATACCACCAGTCTTCGCGTGTTACAGCGTCATGGTCGCCAACATCAACGATGCCGCCCTTTTCCAGTGCCGCACGGAAGGATGCACCAAATGCGCCTTCCCAGACTTCCAGCTCCATGGTCACGTCTCCAAGACGCACCGATTCGTAGACAGCCTGGCTGTCGGTCGTGACGTATTCAACCGCGTTACCATTCATTTCCAACAACTGTCCCACCACGTTGGACATGACGATCTGACTTGACCAGTTGTGGATCGGAATGACGATCGGATCGTTGCTGTCCGCCGCAAATGCGCTGATTGGGGAAAGGCTTAATACCCCTGCGGTCAAAGCTAGTTTAAACTTGTTCATTGCTTTTCTCCCTGTTTGTTGCTCCCGTTTGGGACAAGTGCCATCTGCAATGAGCTGATGACCCTAGACGCGATTTTCAGCGATTCTGGGCGCTGTGTTATGCATCCTTCCGCACTTTCGCATGATTTTCCTGTCAATCAAGTTTTTTTCTTGATAGTGGCTATTGGGTCAAGGTTGAGTGGATGTCGCAAATGCGACGATCGACGTCCAAACTCAAGCTGATCTCGGATCTCCGTTCAGGCAAGTTGACGTTCAAAAGGGGAATCTCGGCATGCGATACTCGGGTTTCAGGGTCATCAAGGAAGCCCTGACTGGACATAAGGGTTGGACGCCCGCATGGCGCGATCCTGAGCCGCAGGAACAGTACGATATCGTGATCATCGGCGGCGGCGGTCATGGTTTGGCGACGGCCTATTACCTTGCCAAGGAGTTTCAGCAAAAGCGTATCGCTGTGATCGAAAAGGGCTGGATCGGCGGCGGCAATGTCGGCCGCAACACGACCATCATCCGCTCAAACTACCTGCTCGACGGAAATGAACCCTTTTACGAGTTTTCGCTGAAGCTTTGGGAAGGGCTTGAGCAGGATCTGAACTACAACGCCATGGTCTCTCAAAGGGGCATCCTGAACCTCATCCATTCGGACGCACAGCGTGACGCATTTACAAGACGCGGCAATGCGATGATCCTGAACGGCGCTGATGCAGAGATGCTGAGCACCCAGCAGATCAAGGCTCGCTATCCTTTCCTGAACACCGATGACGCCCGCTTTCCGATCAAGGGCGGTCTTGCCCAGCATCGCGGCGGCACGGTGCGCCATGATGCCGTGGCATGGGGATATGCACGCGGCGCCGACAGCCGCGGCGTAGACATCATCCAGAACTGCGAAGTTACGGGCTTTCGGATCGAGAAGGGCAAATGCCTTGGGGTTGAAACAACCCGCGGGTTCATCGGTGCGCGAAAGGTCGGCTGCGCCGTCGCGGGCTCTAGCGGTCGCCTGATGGCCAAGGCCGGCATGCGTCTGCCGATAGAAAGTCATGTACTGCAAGCCTTTGTCTCAGAAGGGCTAAAGCCGGTTCTTCCCGGTGTCGTCACATTCGGCGCGGGCCATTTTTATGTCAGCCAGTCAGACAAGGGCGGGTTGGTCTTCGGCGGCGATCTGGACGGCTACAACTCATATGCGCAGCGCGGAAACCTGCCCACCGTCGAAGACGTCTGCGAGGGCGGCATGGCGATATTCCCTGCGTTCGGGCGCGCAAGGCTGCTGCGCATGTGGGGCGGCATCATGGATATGTCGATGGACGGCTCGCCCATCATCGATCGAACACATATCGACGGACTCTACTTCAATGGTGGCTGGTGTTACGGCGGGTTCAAGGCAACACCGGCCAGCGGCTTCTGCTTTGCGCATCTGCTGGCCCGGGACGCGCCCCACCCCACCGCCGCCGCGTACCGATTTGACCGCTTCGAAAAGGGTCTGATGATCGACGAAAAAGGGATGGGCAATCAGCCCAACCTGCATTGAGAGGACAGGCGCAATGATCATCGAACATCCTCTCTTGGGTCCGCGTGACGCCGCCGAGTTCACCTATATGGGCGATGCCAAACTGATCGACCGGCCCGATTGGCAAGCGCAGAACGCAGCGCGCGAATTCTATGAATACGGCTATCTGCGCGACAATCCTGCAGGCTGGCACGAAGAGCTGTGGTTTCACGAGGCAGGCGACCGCTCATGGCTGGTGGTGACACGCAACACCGTGACCCACGAGATTTCCAAGGTAGAACTTGCCCGCGATGTGGCACGTGCCCGGGGGCGCAGCAAATGAGCCAGATCAATCGACTGCCAACAGGTGGCCAGATCGACCGCGAAACATCGTTAGACTTTACCTTCGACGGCAAGCGCTTTGCTGGGCACGCGGGAGACACCCTTGCCTCTGCCTTGCTGGCAAATGGCGTGCGCCTCGTTGGTCGCTCTTTCAAGTACCATCGCCCACGCGGTGCTCTGACCGCCGGATCGGAAGAGCCGAACGCCCTTGTCGAATTGCGCGGCGGCGCGCGAAGGGAGCCCAACACACGCGCCACCACCGCAGAGCTTTACGATGGGCTGACCGCCAAGAGCCAGAACCGCCTTGGGTCGTTGAAATTCGATCTTCTGTCGATCAACGACCGGTTCTCGAACTTTCTGACAGCGGGGTTCTACTACAAGACCTTCATGTGGCCTGCCGCGTTTTGGGAAAAACTTTATGAACCCGTGATCCGTCATGCGGCCGGTCTGGGATCGCTGTCGATGCAGGACGACCCGGATGTCTATGACAAGGGTTTCTTACATTGCGATCTGCTGGTCATCGGCGCCGGGCCTGCCGGGCTGGCTGCTGCATTGACCGCAGGGCGCGCTGGCGCAGATGTAATCCTTGCGGATGAGGATTTCCGCATGGGCGGACGCCTTAACAGCGAAACCTTCACGCTTGACGACGCGTTTGGCGCAGATTGGGCTGCAGCAACCGTTTCTGAACTTTCCAGCATGCCCAACGTTCGCATCATGGCGCGCACCACTGTGATCGGTGCTTTCGATCACGGCATCTATGGCGCGGTCGAACGGGTCAGCGACCACGTCCAAACGCCCGATCCGGGCAAGCCGCGTCAAATTCTGTGGCGCATCTATACCAAACGGACTGTTCTGGCGGCGGGGGCGACGGAAAGGCCAATCGCCTTTGAAAACAACGACCGGCCCGGCATAATGCTGGCTTCGGCCCTGCGGACCTATGCCAACAGGTTCTCTGTCGCCGCAAGCAACCGTGTGGCCATCTTTACCAACAACGATGACGGGCACCGCACCGCAGCGGACCTGCACGCCAAGGGCGTCCCGATCGCCGCCGTGGTCGACACGCGCCCCGATGCGCCCCAAAGCCCGGATTTTGAGGTGCTTCAGGGACAGGTCGTCGACACCAAGGGACGCCTTGGACTGACAATGGCCAAAGTGCAGCTTGAAGACGGCTCCCACCGAACGCTTGAGTGCGGCGCGTTGGGAATGTCCGGGGGTTGGAACCCTAACGTCCATCTGACCTGTCACCAAAGAGGGCGCCCCGTCTGGAACGAAATGCTTGCGGCCTTTACCCCCGGCGGCGATCTGCCTTCGGGGATGACAGTTGCCGGCGCCGCAATGGGAGAGCTATCGACCGCCGGCGCGCTTCGCAGCGGTTTGGCAGCAGCGCAGGCCGCACTTGATCTTAGCGGCCCTGCACCTGATCTGCCCAAAGCCGAAGATGAACCCATAAATCTAAAACCGTTCTGGTATGTGAAGGGGTGCGCGCGGGCATGGTTGGATTTTCAGAACGACGTCACCGTCAAGGACGTCAAGCTTAGCCATCAGGAAGGCTTTCGGTCCGTCGAGCACCTTAAACGCTATACTACGTTGGGCATGGCCACCGATCAGGGCAAGACGTCCAACATGGGCGGCCTTGCAATCATGGCCGAACTGGCCGGCAAAACGATACCCGAAGTCGGCACGACAATCTTTCGCCCCCCCTACACCCCAACCGCGATCGGGGCTTTTGGCGGACGCCATCGCGGGCAAGAGTTTCATCCAAAACGCCTAACCCCAAGCCATCGCTGGGCCGAAGAGCAAGGAGCCGTGTTCGTAGAGGTTGGCAATTGGCTTCGCGCACAGTGGTTCCCCCGTCCGGGTGAAACGACTTGGCGGCAAAGCGTCGATCGCGAAGTGCTGGCAACGCGCGCATCGGTTGGCGTCTGCGATGTAACCACGCTGGGCAAAGTCGACGTGCAAGGCGCGGATTCGGCCGACTTCCTGAACAGGATTTACTGCAACGGATTTGCTAAACTGGCGGTCGGAAAAACCCGCTATGGGCTGATGCTGCGCGAAGACGGCATAGCGATGGACGATGGCACCGCCGCCCGACTGGCCGAAGATCACTTCGTCGTCACAACGACGACCGCCAACGCACTGCCGGTTTATCGTCACATGGAATTCGTGCGCCAATGCCTGTATCCGGACATGGATGTGCAACTGATCTCTACAACCGAGGCTTGGGCCCAGTATGCGGTTGCCGGACCCAACAGTCGCCGCGTTCTCGAAAAAATCGTCGATCAGGAGATCTCGAACGAAGCCTTTCCCTTCATGGCCTGCGCAAACGTCACGGTCTGCGGGGGCCTTCGGGCGCGGTTGTTCCGCATCTCTTTCAGTGGTGAACTTGCATATGAAATCGCCGTTCCGACCGCCTATGGCGATGCTCTGATGCGCCGTATCATGCAAGCGGGTGAGGAGTTTGACATCACCCCGTATGGCACCGAAGCGCTGGGTGTGATGCGGATAGAAAAGGGCCACGCGGCTGGAAATGAGCTTAACGGGACCACCACCGCACAGAACCTTGGAATGGGGCGAATGGTGTCCAAGAAGAAGGACAGTATCGGTTCGATCCTGTCAGAGCGCGAAGGTTTGAACCGGGCTGACGACCTGCGTCAGATCGGAATTAAACCGGTTGATCCTGTAGCGCCTGTACCTGCGGGCGCGCATCTGATGGCGCTAAGCGGCCCGGTCGATGCAGCGCATGATCAGGGCTATGTCACCTCTGCCTGCTTTTCTCCGAACCTCGGGCATGCCATCGCCTTGGGCTTTCTTAGGAACGGAGCAGAGCGCATGGGCGAACGCATGCGGCTTGCAAGCCCACTCTCCAACGTCGAGACCGAGGTAGAGATCGTAAGCGCACATTTCATTGACCCTGAAGGAGAACGTCTTCGTGCATGACCTCAGGACCCTTACAGCGCTTGGCGGGCTTGAGCCGCGCACAGACAGGTTTGACCACGTCACGATAGCCGAGAATGATGGCCTGGCTTTGGCCTCTCTCGCCGCGCGACTTGGATCGGAAAAGCAATGCCACGCGCAACTAAAAAAACTGCTTGGTTCGGTGCCGGGTCCCGGCAGGGCGGTCTTGGGTGATCCCGATGCGGGCTTTTGGACGGGACCGGATCAATGGATGATCAGCGCGCCGCGCAAGACCCAAGAATTGCTTGCGGACGAGCTTAAGGTCAAATTTGGGGCGGCCGCCTCGGTGACCGAACAATCCGGCGCATGGGCCTGTTTTGATCTGACGGGTCCCGGATTGGCGGATGTGACAGAACGGCTTTGCGCCGTGCCCATTCGCAATATGCAGTCAGGCGATACGCAGCGCACCGTCATTCATCAACTGGGATGTTTTGTGATCCGCGGCGCCCAAGCCGATCACCTGCGCGTTCTTGGCCCGCGCGCTTCTGCGGGAACGCTGCATCACGCACTTATTACAGCGGCCCATTCGACGGCCTAGGCGGTAGGTTCTGCCCTGTTCTCGCCGGACCGGAACATGTTCACCTTCTTCCGATCTTCCTTGGGATGGACCCCGAACACATCCGTGTAGTTCTTGATCAGTGTAAAGGACGAAGTATAGCCAACCGCTTCGGCGACTTCGGACATCGTGTAGTTGCCGTAGAGCAAAAGCTGTCGCGCCTTGTGCATGCGCAAGGACCGGTAATATCCCAGCGGCGGGCGACCCGTCGTTTTGCGGAACATGCGTTCAAGTTGGCGTACAGAAACACCGACTTTTTGGGCGACCTCGGCGATGCTGATCGGGTCTTCAAGGTGCTCAGTAAACATTGCCACGGCGTCGCGCACGACCGGCGGCAGCATATCGCTGGTGCTTTCGGCCGCGAAGGTGGGCTTGCGCTGTGCAACCCCCTGCCCGCGAACCATCGGGTGCTGAAACCAACAAGCCACTTCTGTTGCCACATTGGCCCCGATTGCCTTTTCGATAAGGTGCAGAGACAGATCAAAAGCGGCCGCGGCCCCCGATGCCGTCAACCGGGAACTGTCGATGCTGATAACGTCCGTCGACGGAACATAGTTCGGAAACTCTTCTGCAAAGGCCGCCTCATAGCACCAATGCACCGAAGCCGCGTGCCCTTCCAACAGGCCCGAGCGGGCCAGCGGGAACACGCCTCCACTGATCGCGCCAAGCGCAACGCCGTGCCGCGCAAGCCTGCGCAGTTTCCCGTTGGATGATTGCGGTTCCGCAAACCGGGCGGATGGACCGCTTAGAAGGTACACCTGATCCACCGTCTCTAGCCCCGCAAGAGATACGTCGGGGTCAAACCAGACATGTGCGCTTGCCTCGACGCGGCCACCATCCTCTGAGATCAGGGTCCAGCCGAAAACGTCGCGCCCCACGATTTCATTGGCCGCGCGCAGCGGTTCGATCATCGATGTCAGACAGGCCATCGGGAAGCCCGGAAAAATAAGAAAGCCTACGTGAAATTTTTCATCAGGATGCATATAATTATCCTAACAGGAAATTTTGATGTTAAGCTAGTCGGCAGATAGCTAAAAAAGACGATGCGATCTGTTGGTATGCGTGAAACTATCAGGTATTGCGATGAACAAGGATATTTTGGAAGCCCCCGCGATGAATGCTCTTTTGCAACAAGACCCGCACCGCGTTGTCGAAAATCGTGAAAAGGTTCTTGAGGTAGCGATTGGCCGGGAAGTACGTGCCTACCGCCGCAAACAGGAAATTACGGTTGCCGAGCTTTCGGCGATCACAGGCATTTCGATCGGAATGTTGTCCAAGATCGAAAACGGCAACACTTCACCGTCATTGACCACGCTGCAAAGCCTGGCAAACGCGCTGTCGGTGCCGCTGACTGCGTTCTTTCGGCGCTTCGAGGAATCGCGCACGGCCGTTTACACGAAAGCGGGCGAAGGTGTGGAACTGGAACGTGAGGGCACGCGCGCCAACCATCAGTACAACCTTTTGGGTCATATCGGGTCAAACGCCAGCGGCGTTATTGTCGAGCCATACCTGATCACTCTATCCGATGAGGCGGACATCTTTCCCACGTTTCAGCACGCCGGAATAGAGACGATCTATATGCTTGAAGGCGAGGTGGACTATCGCCATGGCGACGCGATTTATAACCTTAAGCCGGGCGACACGTTGTTCTTTGACGCCGATGCCCCGCATGGTCCAGAGAACCTTGTGGCACTGCCAGCAAGGTATCTGTCGATCATCAGCTATCCGCAAGAGAACTAGAAAGCCGCGAGGCGCGCCTTTAGGTTTCAAGCGCCGGTTCAGTTTCCAGATCAGGCCAGATACCCGCCGAGGTCGGCAGACCATCGTCGAAGTTCTTGAGATAGTCGAGCATCATCGGCCGGTTGTCGATAAAGCCTTTGTACGTCGCAAGCTCATCCGGCAGATCACGCACCACGCGATGCAGTCTTCGGCCCCACTTTGGCACTGTCATCAGGTCCTGAAAACTGCAGAGATAACAGCGGATCGGGAAGACAAGCGCGTTTGACCGCGGCAACCTAAAGAAGGTCTGCAACTCTACGCGAAGGTGCTGTTTGGCACCGATGTTCTCGGGCGTCAGAGTTGTCTTTTGAATGCCCCATTTGTGATAGTTCTCAGGGCTTGTGTCCAAAAGCGGATTGACCGTCATTGTCCAGTTCAAACGCCGCGCGGGCGCGCCTTGCTGGATGTTCAGCAAGAACTTGAGCGCACGAACAAAGATGCCCTTTTCATGGGCCAACGGAACTGGCGCGTGCCACTCGAAAAAGTTCATGCCGATGTCGAAATCCAAGGACCAGTCAGCCTGAGTTGTCACCATGCCAGCGTCCATCCAAAGGTTGTCGTCGCGCTGATCCAGCACGCAGAAATCTCCTTGTGCCTGCCGGGTGATATATTCCATCGGGCCGTAGGGCAGCGTGGCCTCGTCCAGAAAGACAAAGCTGTCGTCGATCCCAAGCGGTTTGTTGATCCAGCGCCATTTGTTGCCATCTCGGTGAAGCTCGAACAGGTCGGGATAGTCTTCGGACTTGGACACCATGATCAGTTCCAGAAGATCCCAGCCCGCCAGCGTCATATGCGGCAGCGACTGGCACCGCAGCGGATCATCGGCCAGCACCATCGCGCGATCACGCATTTCCGAGACATAATGCTCATCCACATCGAACCGTTTTTCGTAAACGGAATCCTTTGGCCCGCCCCGATGCTGTTCCATGTTCACCGAATACATGTAGCTGTCTTCGTGGAACGGAAACGGGAACCGTTTGATCGCGCGCTCCGAGTTATAAAAGGAATAGTCGTCGCGGAAGGTTTCGTCGTTGAATTGAATGGTCATGTTTCTCTCCTGCCGCAGCAACTTATCAAAGGGCGCCGTGCCAACTGGCGATGACGGGCGCTAGCGGTCCAGTACCAGTGTTTTGCCTTCAAAACGGCTGACGCAGGGCATGATCTTTTGCCCGCCTGCATGTTCGTCGTCGTCAAGCCAGTGATCACGGTGAATAAAGTTGCCCGCGTAGTCGATGACATTCGTTTCACACTGCCCGCAGGCCCCGCCGCGGCACAGATAGGGCGCATCCACCCCTGCGCGTTCGATGGCTTCCAGCAGGCTTTCATGTTCGCCCACCTGAATCACCTTGTTGGATACCGCCAGCTTTACTTCGAACGGCTTGCCCGGTTGCGGAGCAAGGAATTCTTCGTAGTGAACGGCTTCGCGGGGCCACCCTTCGTTGGTGGCGGTCTTGCGCACCCAGTCGATCATGCCTTTAGGCCCACAGACATAGACATGTGTGCCCAAGGGCTGACCTTCCAGCAGGTTCACCAGATCGATCATCTGTTTCTTGTCGTCATAGTAGATGTGCGTTTCATTAGGGTGGTGACTGGTCAGCTCATCCACATAAGACCCAAGGCTTTCGGTGCGGCAGGCATAGTGCAGCTCCCAATTGCCATTGAAACGCTCAAGCTGTTTAGTCTGTGCCAGAAACGGCGTGATGCCGATGCCGCCTGCAAGAAACAGATGTTTCTTGGCCCTCAGATCAAGACTGAAAAGGTTGACGGGGTAAGAGATCACCATCTCGTCCCCGACCTTCACACGCGTATGCATGAAGACAGAGCCGCCCCGGCCTTCGTCGTCACGGCGCACGGAAATGCAATAGCGCGACTGATCCATCGGATCAGACATCAGTGAGTAGGGGTTCAGCCGCGTGATATCTCCGTCGCGCATTTCGACAACGGTGTGCGCACCACCAGAAAAAGTGGGCAAAAGGCCATTGTCGGCTCTTTTGAACTCAAACCGTGTGACGAGGTCATTGAGCGGCACGACATCCGTGACAGTTACGGCGATTTTCTCGGCACCGCTCATTCGTAAATCCCCTTTGGTGTCGGAACATTCCCCGGGTCTTCTGCATCGACGCGCACACCCTGATAGGCGGCCAGACGGCGCGAATAGTGATCCCGGACAAACAGGTTCAGGCCGCAGTGGCTACACACGAAAGGATCGGTTTCGACCTCTTCGGTAATGCCTTTGCAATGCACGCACTGCATCCGGCGCGCGATGCTGCCGCGATGTTCAGTTTGAATTGCAGTATGCGGAATACCGGCGGCCATGGCGGCGTTCTGCGCCTGCCCCATCAGCCCTTCTGTTCCCGCAAGATAAACCTGCAACCCCATCTTGGCATCCGCCAGCGCCTTGCGCAGGCGCGGCTCGGCCGCAGGATAACTAGGGCCGGAATAGAAGGACGCAGGCTTAAGCGCGCGCAGCTTGTCCTCATAGTCCTCGCCCTTGGGGATATAGATGATGTGAGCCTTTTCCATCATCTGCGGCGTCGCGACATCCAGGATGGCTTCGGCCCCATGAGCATCTGCAACCAACAGATGCGCCGGCCCGACCCGTGCTTCCAATGTGCCATAGATCGGGCGGCTTCTGATACTTTCGGGAAACGTGAATTTCGACATCTTTGCCCTTTTGACGTGCAGACAGGTGCAAGCTTCACCCTGCACCCAAGCTAATCAGCCTTTCGCAGTGCGGATCGACTTATCCTTGTCGTAAAACGGCATTTCCTCTGCCGTTGCTTCAAGTTCCGTTCCATCCGGCTGAACCACGGTCAACGCCGTACCCGGTTTCGCCACCGATGGGTCTAGCCGGGCAATGGCCACGGAATATCCGTTCAGATCGGACGAAAGACCATATGTGATGACCCCGACATCTTTGCCCTTGTGGTGCACGCGGGCAAACATTTCCATCTGGTCCATAGTATCGCCAGAAAGCTTGACCCCGTAGATCTTGAAACGCTCTTTGCCCTTAGCGGCATAGTGGTTCTCGGACCCGATAAAGCCCTGCTTGTCGGGCGATACAGTGAACTCAAGACCCAGCTCCCATAGCGTATCGCCGCAGGTCTCGTTCTCGAAGGGGAATGTCTCAGAGTTGTCGCCGGGATAGAACAACAGATAGCTTTCGATCCTGAGCATATCGAGAGTTGAGAACTGAACCGGGCGCACGCCCATGTCCTTGCCAGCTTCCAGAATGCTGTCCCATAGGTGAACCGCATCCTTGGCACGGCAGAAAATCTCGTAGCCACGCTCACCAGTATAGCCCGTGCGCGAGATCATGACATCCTTGCCGTAAAGGCGCGTTTGCATCAGGCCAAAGTACGCCAGATCGCGAATAGCCGGAATTTCCTTAGCCAAAAGATCGACCGAAACCGGGCCCTGCAGCGACATATCGTGCATGTCGTCGTCAAAGATCACGGCACAATTCTTTCCCGCAGCGACGGTTGTAAGCTGCTCCATCCCAAGGCCAGTGCCATGCACGACCAACCACGAATTCAGAGCGATGTGATAGATGATGCAGTCATCGACAAACTTGCCCTCGCTGTTGAGCATCGAGGCATAGGTCGACCGGCCGGGCGCGATCTTTTCGACATTGCGCGTTGTAACGCGGTCAATGACATAGGCCGCATCCGCGCCGACGACGTGAACCTTCTTCAGACCCGAGACATCCATCAACCCTGCTTTGGTACGAACGGCTTCATAGTCGGCCTTGGCGCGCTCGGGCGTGTGGTCGTAGAACCACGCCGTTCCCATGCCGTTCCAGTCTTCCAGTTCGCCACCGATTTCTGCATGACGGTGTGCGAGCGCTGAGGCTCTCCAAAGAATGGCCATGTCTGTCCCCTTGCTTTCGACTCTGTCTACTGTTGTCAGGCATTGAGCATCAGGTCAGTTCAAAAAGCAACAATCACATGCAACTTTTTTTCCTAGCAGGCAATTATACGAAAAGGGGCCGCCCAGAAAGGCGGCCCCGTTCGTCGAACTTTCAGAACCCTATTTGTCGAAGGCTCTGGCCTTGGCGCTTTCTGAGCGTTGCCCGATCACAAGTACCGCGACACAGATTCCGGCCGCGATCAGGGTCGCCAGGCCAGGTAGGACACCGCCCCACCCCATGAACATCGCGCCATCGACAACTTCCCAGGTAGCTTTGTCATATGGAAACATCATTTTCTCCTTTGGTTGTCGTTATTCGGCGGGGTGCGCAGGTGTAACAGGCGCGTCGCCACCCCACTCTGGATAGCCAGAGGCCGGCACCTTGACGAGGTCCATACCTGCCAGTTCAGCGCCTTCCGGTACCCGCAGCATGCCAGCCATCTTCAGGATGAACGAACAGACATAGCCCGGCACAAAGCCCAGCAGGAAGAACACGACAGCGCCGATAATCTGACCCATCAATGAGATGGTTGGCGCCTCGCCCGCAGCGCCCTGCAGTGCGGGATATCCCGAACCCCAGATACCCAGCATCACGACACCGTAAAGTCCGATCGTGCCGTGAACCGTAACCGCGCCGACCGCGTCATCAATCCCTCGTTTTTCAAGCCAGTCAGCACACGGTTTAAGGATAACCCCTGCCGAGAAGGCGACGATGAAGGCAAGCGCGGGGAAGTAGATGTCCAGTCCCGATGCCGCCGAAATGATCCCGGCGAGGGCGCCGGACATCATCCAGAACGGATCGCGCGTGTAGATCCACGCACCGATGATACCGCCGGCAATTGCCATCAGGATGTTGAAGGACAGTGCAGACAGCGTGATGGGCGTGCCATAGATCGTAGACGGCTTATCTGCAAACCAGGACCACGCTTCGCCCGGTACGATGACACAGGCCATAAGAAAGCCCCAGAACCCGACGATGATCAGCATCAGGCCGACGACTGTCAGCGGCATGTTGTGGCCCGGGATGTGGTTGGCTGTTCCATCCGCGTTGAACTTGCCGATGCGCGGTCCAAGGTTAATCAAAACACCAAGCGCGAAAAAGCCTGCAACGGCGTGCACAAGGCCCGCGGCGCCAAAGTCATGGACACCCCAATCAGTCACCAGCCATCCGTCAGCGTGCCAGCCCCAGGCCGCCGCAACGACCCAAGCGAAGGATCCAAGTACCACGGCGAGAATGATGAAGGCGACTGTCTGAATACGTTCAATCACAGCGCCCGACATGATCGAGGCTGTTGTCGCGGCAAACAGCGCAAAGGCGCCAAAGAAGACACCCGATGCCTGATCCGCGATGTTCGGACCCATGTACTGGGCGCTTTGACCCCAACCCCAAGCGATGGCATTGGCGTACTCAACGCCCGAGATGCCTGCAGGGCCCGGCGCTCCGGGCAAACCGGTCGGAAAGCCCCAGTACACCCACCACCCAAAAAAGTAGAAGGTCGGGATCACAAAGGCGAAAGCCAGAATGTTCTTCACGCCAGAAGACAGGACATTCTTAAGTCGTGATGCACCCATCTCATAGGCAAGAAATCCCGCGTGGATGAGGATCATCAATGGGATTGTGACGTAATAGAAGGTTTCGGCGAACATCGTATTGGTGATGGCCGCGCCACCTCCTGCCGCCTCTAGTTCCGCTACTTTTGCGGCGAGTTCTGCAAGTTGTTGTTCCACGTTTTAGTCCCCCAAGTCGGATTTGGCCAATTGCGATCGCGGGTGCCCATTCTTGGGCATGATGCCGCAAATGAAGCACAGAACGCCGAATCAGCATAGCAATTTTTACCTTTTAAGAAAAAAAGTTTCCTGATGGTTGAGTTTTGGATAATTGGTGGTAGCGTCTGTTCTTGACGCTGGTAACAAAATCCCAGCCCTGAGTCGGGAGCATCAGAATGTGCGGAATTGTAGGTCTCTTTCTTAAGGATAAATCGCTTGAACCACGTTTGGGCGAGATGCTTACGGCCATGTTGATCACCATGACGGATCGCGGACCCGACAGTGCCGGAATCGCGATTTATGGTGCAGAAACAAAGGGCCGTACTAAAATGACGGTTCAATCCGACAACCCTGAATCGGCCTTTGACGGGCTGGACAAGAAATTGTCGGACACCGCCGGAGGTTCGGTCAAGATGGCCGTCAAAAGCACCCATGCCGTGCTGGAAATTCCGGCAGGATCGACCGCCAAAGTCCGTGCTGCCTTAGATGAATTGGGCATCCGGGTGATGAGCCGTGGCGACGGCCTTGAGATCTATAAAGAGGTCGGCCTGCCCAAGGATGTGGCGGCACGGTTCGACATTGCCCAGATGTCAGGCACACATGGGATCGGACATACCCGCATGGCCACCGAGTCGGCCGTCACCACGATGGGCGCACATCCCTTCAACACGGGCAACGATCAGTGCCTTGTGCACAATGGGTCACTTTCCAACCACAACTCGCTACGCCGCAAACTGCGCCGCGAAGGCATTCATATCGAGACGGAGAACGACACCGAGGTCGGTGCCGCCTACCTGACATGGAGGATGCAGAACGGCGCCACGCTTGGCCAAGCGCTTACCAGCAGCCTTGATGATCTGGACGGATTCTTCACCTTTGTCGTCGGCACCAAGGACGGCTTTGGCGTCGTTCGCGACCCCATCGCCTGCAAGCCTGCAGTGATGGCCGAAACCGATCAATATGTCGCCTTTGGTTCCGAGTACCGCGCGCTTGTTGATTTGCCCGGCATTGAAAATGCGCGCGTATGGGAGCCCGAGCCAGCGACTGTCTATTTCTGGAGCCACAACGACACTCCTTCAGCCACGGAGAAAGCGGCCTGATGCAAACGATCGACCTGTCTGAAACCGGCTTGCGCGCCATGAACAAGTTGCTGCACGCACAGTCCGAAGACACCAACCAAACCGCGTGGGAAATTATCAATCCCAAGGGTGCGCACGCGATTGCCTGCGGCCTGAACGCACCCATCGAAGTTACAGTCAAGGGATCAACCGGCTATTACTGTGCGGGTATGAACCAACAAGCCACGGTAAACATCCACGGCTCTGCAGGTCCCGGCACCGGCGAGAATATCATGTCCGGCAAGATCGTGATCGAGGGTGACGCAAGCCAGTATCTGGGCGCGACGGGCCACGGTGGCCTGATCGTGGTGAAGGGAAACGCCTCATCACGGTGCGGCATCTCGATGAAGGGGGTGAACATCGTCGTGCAAGGCAACATCGGTCACATGTCCGCCTTCATGGGGCAGTCCGGCAATCTTGTTGTTTGTGGCGACGCTGGCGATGCCCTTGGCGATAGCTGCTATGAAGCGCGCTTCTTTGTGCGCGGAAAAGTAAAAAGCCTTGGCGCCGACTGTGAAAAGAAAGAGATGCGCAAAGAGCATCTGACGCTTTTGAAGTCCCTTCTTGATGAGGCGGGTATCGACGCGGACCCCACAGAGTTCACCCGCTATGGCTCGGCCCGGAACCTTTACAACTTCGATGTCGACAACGCCGGCGCCTATTGAGGACACCCAGAAATGAACAAATACGATCCCAAGGGTATCCCCCACACAACTCCGCGTCAGTCTGCGACGTTCACGCAGGATATCAACAGCGACATCCGGCGCGCCGCCGCCACTGGCATCTATGACATTCGCGGCGGCGGGGCGAAACGCAAAGTGCCCTCGTTTGACGACCTGCTATTCATGGGCGCCTCGATCTCGCGTTACCCATTGGAAGGCTACCGCGAGAAATGCGAAACCTCTGTCACCATCGGTGGCTTGCACGCGGAAAACCCGATTGAGCTTGATATCCCGATCACCATCGCGGGCATGTCGTTCGGGGCGCTGTCCGGTCCGGCCAAAGAAGCGCTGGGGCGCGGCGCTTCGGCCGCTGGGACATCCACTACGACCGGTGACGGCGGCATGACACCCGAAGAGCGCGGCCATTCGGACAAGCTTGTCTACCAGTATCTTCCATCGCGCTATGGCATGAACCCCAATGACCTGCGCAAGGCAGACGCAATTGAGATTGTCGTCGGCCAGGGCGCCAAGCCCGGCGGCGGCGGCATGCTATTGGGTCAAAAGATCAGCGACCGCGTGGCCGAGATGCGCAACCTGCCCAAGGGAATCGATCAGCGCTCTGCCTGCCGCCACCCTGACTGGACAGGGCCGGATGACCTTGAAATCAAGATCCTCGAACTGCGTGAAATCACCGGATGGAAAGTTCCGATCTACGTCAAGGTTGCTGGCGCAAGGCCATATTACGACACCACGCTTGCAATCAAGGCAGGTGCTGACGCGGTTGTCCTTGACGGGATGCAGGGCGGCACCGCCGCCACGCAGGATGTCTTTATCGAACATGTGGGCCAGCCAACACTTGCCATCGTGCGCCCCGCCGTTCAGGCGCTGCAGGATCTTGGGATGCACCGCAAAGTGCAACTGATCCTGTCAGGCGGTATCCGCTCGGGCGCGGATGTGGCCAAGGCAATGGCGCTTGGCGCGGATGCGGTTGCTATTGGTACAGCCGCGTTGATCGCACTTGGCGACAACGATCCCAAGTGGGAAGCAGAGTACAACGCATTGGGAACCACCGCGGGTGCTTATGACGATTGGCACGAAGGCCGTGACCCTGCCGGTATCACGACTCAGGACCCCGAGTTGCAAGCCCGTTTTGACCCGGTCGAAGGCGGCCGCCGCCTGCGCAACTATCTGAAGGTGATGACCCTTGAGGCGCAGACGATCGCGCGCGCTTGCGGCAAAAACCATCTGCACAATCTGGAACCCGAGGACCTTGTGGCGCTAACGATGGAGGCGGCTGCCATGGCGCAGGTGCCGCTTGCGGGTACGAACTGGTATCCGGGAAAGCCCAACACGTCCTTCTAACCAAATACGAGGGCGCGGCTGAAACCAGACCGCGCCCCACTTCTTAGACGACAGGGAAACATACTGATGGCTACAGACCTCGCGAAATTTGCCGAAAAGCACGGCGTCAAATACTTCATGATCTCATTCACCGACCTCTTTGGCGGCCAGCGCGCCAAACTGGTACCGGCGCGCGCCATCGGCGACATGCAAGAGGACGGCGCAGGTTTCGCGGGGTTCGCAACCTGGCTTGATCTGACCCCAGCCCATCCCGACATGCTGGCGGTGCCCGACCCCGAGGCGGTGATCATCCTGCCTTGGAACAAGGAAATTGCTTGGGTCCCTGCCAACTGCGTGATGGAAGGTGAACCCGTCGAACAAGCGCCCCGAAACGTTCTGCGCCGCGTGATCAAGGAAGCCGCGGCCGAAGGTATGCATGTCAAAACCGGGATCGAAGCAGAGTTCTTCTTGCTGACCCCATCTGGTGACCAGATTTCGGATGAGTACGACACGGCGGCCAAGCCTTGCTATGACCAGCAGGCGTTCATGCGGCGCCTAGAAGTGATCCGCGAGATTTCCGACCACATGTTAGAACTGGGTTGGAATCCCTATCAGAACGACCACGAAGACGCGAATGGCCAGTGGGAAATGAACTGGGATTTCGACGACGCGCTGCGCACTGCCGACAAGCATTCCTTCTTCAAGTTCATGGCCAAATGCGTGGCAGAAAAGCATGGCTATCGCGCCACCTTCATGCCTAAGCCGATTGAGGGGCTTACGGGCAATGGCTGTCACGCGCATATCTCGGTGTGGGACGCGCCGGGGGCAAAATCCAAGACGAACGTCTTCGCTGGCGAAGGCGAAGGCCAGACAGGCGAGCTTGGCCTGTCAGAGCGCGGCAAACACTTTCTTGGCGGGATCATGAAGCATGCAAGCGCTCTTGCCGCGATAACGAACCCAACCGTTAATAGCTACAAGCGCATCAATGCCCCGCGCACCTCTTCGGGTGCCACATGGGCGCCGAATACGGTCACCTGGACAGGCAACAACCGCACGCACATGGTGCGCGTCCCCGGCCCGGGCCGGTTCGAGTTGCGCCTGCCGGATGGTGCGGCCAACCCCTATCTGCTTCAGGCCGTAATCATCGCGGCGGGCCTGTCGGGCATCCGCTCCAAGGCCGATCCCGGCAAGCGTCATGACATCGACATGTACGCCGAAGGCCACAAGGTCAGGGGCGCGCCGAAGCTGCCGTTGAACATGCTGGACGCCTTGCGCGAGTACGACAAGGACAAGGGTCTCAAGGAAGCGATGGGGGCCGAGTTCTCAGCCGCGTACCTGAAGATGAAGCATGAAGAGTGGAACGACTATGTCTCGCACTTCTCGGCTTGGGAAAAGGCCAACACGCTGGACATCTGACGCACCCAAGGCTCGCGCAACACCTCGCGCGGGCCGCTCCCTTCTTTCAGCCAATCCATCCGAAACGGCGCACGATTGACGAATACCAAAGCAGCGCCGCACCTACGAGGATGGACAGGGCCACTGATGGCACCAGTCCAACGACATTCAGTGTAAAGATGGCGACCACGATGATCCCGGCAAATGACAGGGCAAGAACCGGCAGCGCGGTTCGGTTCCGCAGAAGCAACAGGATGCACCCGACAGCACCCCCAAAGACGGCAACGGCAAAGGCCCCTGTGGCCCAGGCCGGGCGGCCATTTATGATGACTTGATAAACCTCTGGCATCCGCGCCACGTTTTCGGGGTTGGACTGCAGGATGAAGTTCATGCAGCCCAAGAGGTTCCAGACAAGCCCTGCGGACGCAATAAGCCAGAAACTGAGATGTGGTTTTTTATCCGCCATGTGTCTGACCCTTTTTTTTAAGTGCTTGTCGAAAGCTACCCGCAAAATAGTGCCTGACCAACTGGAAACGGCCAAATAAACCCGCGGCTGACCTTTTACCCAAAAGAAAATTTGTTGACTTAGAGGGATGGTTTCGGTGCAATTAACTTAGGCATGATTTTCAGAAAAAAGGTTTTCACAATGACCAAACGAATTGCTGTTCTAGGTGCCGGCCCGTCAGGTTTGGCCCAGTTGCGTGCGTTTCAGTCCGCCAAGGAAAAAGGGGCCGACATCCCCGAGGTCGTGTGTTTTGAAAAGCAGTCAAACTGGGGAGGGCTTTGGAACTATACCTGGCGCACAGGCCTCGACCAGTATGGAGAGCCTGTGCATGGCTCGATGTACCGCTATCTCTGGTCAAACGGGCCCAAGGAAGGGCTTGAGTTCGCCGACTACAGCTTTGAAGAGCATTTCGGCAAGCAGATCGCATCCTACCCTCCGCGCGCAGTGCTTTTTGACTATATTCAGGGACGCGTTGAAAAAGCAGGCGTGCGCGACTGGATCCGGTTCCAGACCGCCGTGCGCTGGGTTGAAAAGACGGACAAGGGGTTTGACGTGACGGTCTGCAACCTGCCCGAGGACAACACCTATACCGAACATTTCGACCATGTCATCGTGGCCACCGGTCACTTCAGCACACCGAATGTACCCCACTTCGAAGGCTTTGAAACCTTCAAGGGGAGGGTACTGCACGCTCATGATTTTCGCGACGCGATGGAGTTTGTGAACAAGGATGTCCTGATCGTCGGAACGTCCTACTCAGCCGAAGACATTGGCTCTCAGCTTTGGAAGTACGGTGCCAACAGCATCACGGTCAGCCATCGCACCGCGCCCATGGGATATGATTGGCCCGACAACTGGAAGGAAGTTCCACTGCTGACAAAGGTCGAGGGCAATACCGCCCACTTCAAGGATGGGACCAGTACCGATGTCGATGCGGTGATCTTATGCACCGGCTACAAGCACCACTTCCCCTTCCTGCCCGACAGCCTTCGGCTAAAGACCGCCAATGTTCTGGCGTCGAGCGATCTTTACAAGGGCACGACCTATGTTCACGAACCGGGCCTGTTCTATCTGGGGATGCAGGACCAATGGTTTACCTTCAACATGTTTGATGCACAGGCGTGGTGGGTCCGTGACGTGATAATGGACAGGATCACCCTGCCCAATCACGACGCCATGCTGGCCGACGTAGAGGCGCGGCAGTCGGCAGAAGCAGCGCTTGAGGATGACTATGCCTGCATCTGGTATCAGGGCGACTACACCAAAGAGCTGATCGACGAGACGGACTATCCAAGCTTTGATGTCGAGGGCGCATGCCAGGCTTTCAAACAGTGGAAAGGCCACAAGAAGGCGGGCATCATGACCTTCCGCAACAATGCCTACCAGTCGGTCATTACCGGCACGATGGCCCCACTGCACCATACGCCGTGGAAGGACGCGCTTGACGACAGTCTGGAGGTATATTTGCAGAACTGACCTTGCGTCCATTCTTTCGGGCAAGCCCACGAAATGCATTGCATTTGGCTAGCCGGCGGCGGGGCTGTCGGCAGGAAGCCTACGAACGTGGCCGTTCTTTCTTGGGGTCATAGGCGGCAAGCGTTTCGGAAACTTTTGCCGGAAGCCGCATCTGATGGCCGTCCAGCTTTCCAATCTCGACCTCTGTTCCGACATCGGCATGGGCAACGTCAAGCCGCGCCAGCGCGATGTTCTTCTTCAAAAGAGGGGAACGCATGGACGATGTCACTTCGCCGATTTGCGCGCGGCCGATATGAACGCAGTCGCCGTGCGATACATTGACGTTGCCGTCAATTTCCAGCCCCACAAGCTTGCGCATAGGATGTTCCTTGCGACGGATAAGCGCATCGCGCCCGACAAAGTCGTCGGTTTTGGACTTCAGTGGGCAGGTAAAGCCGATACCGGCCTCAAAGGGGTCCGTCTGATCGGAAAAGTCATATCCCGCAAAGATCAGCCCGGCCTCAATCCGCACCATGTCCAGCGCTTCAAGGCCCATCGGCGTCAGCCCATGATCCTGTCCAACCTCCCAGATGGCGTCAAAGATCTCCTTGCAGTCCTTGGGGTGGCAGAACACTTCATAGCCCAGTTCGCCGGTATAGCCTGTTCGGCTAAGCACAAAGGGCGTTCCAGCCTCGTTCCGCAGACGCGCGGGCGTGTGACGGAACCAGTCAAGTTGATCGAACTCGGGGTTATGCGGCGCCGTCCAGACGATCTTGCGCAAGAGGTCCCGGCTTTCGGGGCCTTGCACCGCAACGTTGTGCATCTGATCGGTAGATGACCGGACCAGAACCTTCAGCCCGCTCTTCTCGGCCAACTCCCGAAGCCATTCCCCGCCATAATCCGACCCACCGATCCAGCGAAAGTTGTCCTTGCCCAGACGAAAGACCGTTCCGTCGTCGATCATCCCGCCGTGTTCATAGCACATGGCCGTATAGACCACGCCACCCGCGGGCAGCGTCTTCATATTGCGGGTAAAGGCGTACTGGCACAGCGCCTCGGCGTCAGGGCCGGTGATCTCAAACTTGCGCAGGGGCGACAAATCAAGAATCACGCATTTTTCGCGGCAGGCGTGATACTCGGCGATCGGACCGGCGGCCGCAAAACAATTGGCCAGCCAATACCCATTGTATTCAATGAAGTTCCGCGTGTGCTTGGCAAAGCTTTCATGGAAACCGGTTTGCTTGGTCATCTTGGCCTCTGAATCTGGGGTGGCGCGGATCGCGATGGCGCGTTGAAAGGTTTCCTTACCGCTGTAGGTGCGGATGTGAATGTCGGTGGGGTTCCAACCGTTCGCCGCCGTCGTATCATCCGGGCAGGCGCTGGAGACACAGACGATATCCGTCAACGCACGCAACAGAACGAAATCGCCCGGGCGGCTCCACGGCTCGTCCGCATACATG
Organism: Paracoccaceae bacterium; assembly: GCA_030148005.1. Classification (GTDB taxonomy): domain Bacteria; phylum Pseudomonadota; class Alphaproteobacteria; order Rhodobacterales; family Rhodobacteraceae; genus JASBSV01. The sequence continues at coordinate 27,765 of JASBUI010000032.1, forward strand.
ACACCGTGATCGTCAAGAAACGTGTTGAAGAAGAAGTTAATGGCCATCCAGCCGGGACGGCCGGCGACGTTGTACTCGGCAAGAGCCTTGTTGAAGTTGTCCGAGCAATTGACGTGCCCGGGATAGCCAATGTCGTCATAGTATTTCGCACTGCACGCCATAGCGAATGCATCGTGCCTGCCGCAGGTGTCCTGCACCACTTCTACAAGCGGAACCATTTCCTGATCATAGTATTTCGCGTGCAGACCGGGCATCGGGTAGGCATGGCCCATCAGAGTGCGCGTCGTGGTCACATCCAGCGCATGTTCAATGCCCTTGTCCAGCTTGCGCGCGGAAAAGCATTCAAAATCAGTACACTGCCGGCCATCGACATCTAGAATCTGGATGTAGTCGCCTGCTTTGACGAAATAGGCCTCGGCGGTCTGGCTGTGAATCCGCACATCCGTCAGGGGATCGGCCAGAGGATCGGGAAGTTCAAATCGCGCGCGTGTTTTTAAAGTGGCGCGCTTGACCAAGACGGTCAAAGGAGTGGCGGTGTCCTGCGCTTCGAAATCCATTGCCCCGCCGGGCGCGGCGATTACGATGGTTCCGCTGCGAACCACGGTAAAGGCGGCCTCATCTTTTGCGGGCGTCGCGCTTTCAAATAAATGGACCGCCTTAGTATCGCCCAGATCAATCCCCCGCGCCTCCAACCCCATGCGTAGACCACGCAAGGACCGGTCGTTTGAAGTAAGCAAGGCCATAAGCCCGCTTGCCGGACCCTGAGCCACAGCTCCGATGATACCGGCGTCGGACTTGCCCTTTTCGTCCGCGACGACAACCTCGCATCGCTGCCCGCCTTCGTCATTGACGATCGTCAAGTGGTCACCCGTTTCGATCGGGATCAGTGCAGCGCCATTCCCTTCCACGACATACCGTTCCATACCGGGCGGCAGAGAGAACACACGTGGCTTGATGATCGAGCTGGGTTTGGGGGGTCCCGGCCGCACAATGGGATATTCGTCGAGCACTTTGATCCTCCCTCACATGTGTTGCATGCACGGAATAAATGTTTAACCATAAGAATACATGTACAGACCATTACAGCAAACGAATTCGGACTTCATGACCAGCCGACAGACTAATTTTGTTGGCCGGGATTTCTTGTCGCGCCGGGCAACCTGTTTTTGTCTGGTCGATCTACGGCGCATCTTTGCCGCGTCTGGCCGCGTCTTTCGCAAAATCACGAGCCCGCAACCCATGCCTTCCTTCCTTCGGGCCGGAAGATGAGCGCACTGGCCCTGGGCCTGGTGGCCGCCCTCTGTTGGGGGTTCCATGACATCTGTGTCCGCTTCCTTAGCCAGAAAACAGCAATAAGCGCCTGCATCTTTATCGTCATACTAACCGGTTTTGTCTTTCATGGCATTCTGACAATCGGCACCGGAACGCTTGGTCCAATGCCACAACCAGCCGTTTATCTTTCCATTGCGGCGGGCGCCTGTTTCATCATCGCTACATTTGGTCTTTATCACGCGTTTAAACGTGGACCTGTACGGTTGGTTGCGCCGTTGATTGCCAGCTATCCGATCCTGTCTGTCGGCTGGGCTGCGTTCAACGGGGATCCGGTAACGGCACTGCAATGGCTTGCCGTTCTAGCAATCGTCGCGGGCGTGTCATGTGTGGCGGCCTTGTCGGATACAAGCGACCACGAAACCCCGCCCATCGGACCGACAATACTGTTCGCCCTCATCGCCGCGGTCGGCTTTGCCGGGACCTTCGCTTTGGGCCAGAACGCTGCCGCTCTTAGTCATGATATGCCAAGCACGCTGGTTACGCGGTTGGCCGCTCTGTTGCTTGTCGTGGCGCTTTTGCTTGCGTTCAAACTTCCGTTCTGGCCCGGGCGCGATGCCCTGCCCTGGCTTTTGGCGATGGGCATAGCAGACGGTATCGCGTTGATGAGCGTCCTGTCCGCAGGCACCTTGGAGAACGCCAAATATGCCTCCGTTTCCTCGTCCATGTTCGGGATGCTGACCATCGTTCTGGCTTGGATGTTCCTGAAGGAAAGGATGACCATGGCTCAATGGGTCGGCTGTGCCCTTGCCTTTTCGGGGGTTGGCTACCTCGCCCTGTAGCAAGGCCTAGGGCCGCCACCCTGCGCCTTGTTGCCGGGCATGAGCCCGGATGGCGTTCCGCATCAGAATGGCAACTGTGACCGGCCCAACCCCACCCGGAACAGGCGTGATCCATCCTGCCAGTTCCTTGACCGCCTCTGTATCCACATCCCCCACAAGCCGGGAGGATCCGTCCGGCGACTGGATTTGATTGATTCCGATGTCGATTACCACCGCCCCGGGTTTGATCATGTCAGCGCCGATCAGATGCGCCTTGCCAACCGCGACAATCACCACATCCGCACGGCGCGAATGCATCGCGACGCTACGTGTCATGTGGTGGCACACCGTTACCGTAGCGCCTTCGGCCATCAGCATCATTGCCGCCGGTTTGCCGACAATCTCAGAGTGGCCGATCATCACCACTTCAAGCCCCTCCATGGTCAGCCCCGTCTCGCGGATCAGCTCGACAGCTGCCGCAGCAGTACAAGGCGCCATCGCAACATCGTTGTAGACAATATTGCCTATCGAAGCGGGGTTCATACCCTCGATATCCTTCAAAGGATGGATCGCGGATTGAAGCGACCTGATGTTCAGATGGGCCGGAACGGGCCGCTGCAAGATGACGCCCAAGACCTCGGGATCGTCATTCATCTTCTGTATCAGCGCCTTGCATTCATCCTGCGCAATGTCGCCGCTCCAGAGTTGCTGATCGAACGGCAAGCCCGCTTTTTGCGCTGCATGGGCCTGATTGCGGACGTAGACGGCAACCTCTGGCACGTCGCCAATGGACACCGACACAAGCCTGCCAACGCGGCCCGCAGTCTTCACATAGGCATTCACCTCGGCGAGGATGCGATCCTTGACCGGGGCGCCCCGCAAGTATCGAGGATCTGTCACCTGATCGCTCATGCTGCATCCTTTCTTTTTAGCAACGCCCATTGGGCAACGGCCAAAGTTGTCCGCACATCGATGCCCGCCTTAGAACAGCCCCTCGATCTGGCCGCCTTCGTTGAGGTGGATGTTTTCAGCAGAAGGCACCCGCGGCAGGCCCGGCATCGTCATGATCTCGCCGCACACGACAACGACAAAACCCGCCCCGGCCGACAGGCGAACCTCGCGCACCGGAACCGAATGTCCGGTGGGCGCGCCCCGCAGATTAGGATCGGTGCTGAAAGAGTACTGGGTCTTGGCCATGCAAACCGGCAAATGGCCATAGCCCTGCTCTTCCCACAGCTTAAGCTGATCCCGGATCTTCTTGTCCATCAGCGCTTCGTCAGCACGGTAGATACGCTTTGCAATCGTCTGGATCTTGTCCGCCAATGACATCTCATCAGGATAGATCGGCGCAAAGTTGGCTGTATCGGCGTCTGCCAGTTCTGCCACCTTCCTTGCCAGATCGGCGGAACCTTCGGACCCAAGTTCCCAATGGCGTGACAGGATGGCCTCTGCCCCCTGCCCGGTCACAAAATCTTTGACCGCCTGCACTTCGGCTTCGGTATCCGTGACAAAGTGATTGATGGCAACCACCACAGGCACACCGAAGGATTTGAGGTTCTCAATATGCCGGCCAAGGTTCGGACAACCCTTTTTGACGGCATCCACGTTCTCTGCGCCAAGATCGGCCTTGGCGATGCCGCCATTCATCTTCATTGCGCGCACGGTCGCCACGCAAACAACAACCGACGGTGCAAGCCCCGCCTTGCGACACTTGATGTTCATGAATTTCTCGGCGCCCAGATCCGCACCGAAACCGGCCTCTGTCACCACATAGTCAGCCAGCTTTAGGGCCGTCGTTGTGGCAATCACGGAATTGCAGCCGTGTGCGATATTGGCGAACGGGCCACCATGCACAAAGGCGGGGTTGTTTTCGAGCGTCTGAACCAGATTGGGCTGCATCGCGTCCTTCAGCAGAACGGTCATCGCGCCGTCTGCCTTTATGTCGCGTGCAAAGACGGGCGAGCGGTCGCGGCGGTAGGCAACAATCATGTCGCCCAGACGCTTTTGCAGATCCGCCAGATCCTTTGCCAGACAAAGGATTGCCATAACTTCGGACGCGACAGTGATGTCAAAACCCGCCTCACGCGGAAACCCGTTAGCCACACCGCCCAGACTTGCCGTGATCTGGCGCAAGGCGCGATCATTCATGTCGACAACCCGGCGCCATACAACGCGCCGGATGTCGATCTCAAGCGCGTTCCCCCAATAGATATGGTTGTCGATCATGGCGCTAAGCAGAGAATGGGCCGAAGTGATCGCGTGAAAATCGCCCGTGAAATGCAGGTTCATCTCTTCCATCGGCACGATCTGCGCATAGCCGCCACCGGCAGCCCCGCCTTTCATGCCAAAGTTTGGCCCAAGCGATGCCTCGCGAATACAAACGGCGGCGCTCTTTCCGATCCGGTTCAGACCATCACCCAGACCCACGGTCGTAGTGGTCTTTCCTTCACCTGCCGGAGTGGGATTGATCGCGGTGACAAGAATGAGTTTCCCATCGGGCCGACCTTGCACCGAATTGATAAAGTCCTGGCTGACCTTGGCCTTGTCATGACCACACGGCAGCAGGTCCTTGCTCTCTATGCCAAGCTTTGCGCCAATTTCCTGAATCGGTTTCTTTTTGGCCTCGCGCGCGATTTCAATATCAGATTTGTAGCCCATGAAATTGATCCTGTTGGATTAAGCCGACTGATTATTCAGCGGCGATTTTCGTGACCGTCTCAACCCTTACTGCGGCGAACTTGAACTCTGGGATTTTTCCGTATGGGTCGATAGCGGGGTTTGTGAGGATGTTTGCGGCGGCTTCGACGAAGGCGAAGGGGACAAAGACCATGTCTTCGGCGACGGCGCGGTCGGCGCGGGCCATGATG
>JASBUI010000009.1 GCA_030148005.1 Paracoccaceae bacterium
ATCGATCGGGATAAGACCGATCGGCGCATCTTCGGGGCGGTTCTTGTCAGCGGCAACATAGCCCTTGCCGGTGTCGACGGTCAGTTCCATGAACAGATCGGCGCCATCGTCGAGGTGACAGATCACGTGATCCTTGTTCAGGATCTCGATGCCTGCAGTTTCCGAAATCTCGGCGGCAGTAACCACACCGGGGCCCTTGGCAGAGATTGAAAGGCGCTTGGGGCCCTCAACTTCCATGCGAACCGCAACGCCCTTGAGGTTCAGAACGATGTCGGTGACATCTTCGCGAACACCGGCGACGCTGGAGAACTCGTGCAGAACGTTGTCGATCTGAACCGAGGTGATGGCAGCGCCCTGAAGCGACGACATCAGGACGCGGCGCAATGCGTTGCCCATGGTCAGGCCAAATCCACGCTCAAGCGGTTCGGCGATTACAGTTGCCTGACGCGACGGGTCATTGCCCGGCTTTACGTCAAGTTGAGTCGGCTTGATAAGTTCAGCCCAGTTCTTGTGGATCATGCGTCCCTCCATTCCTGTCCCGCGCTCATGTCCAAAGCGAAGAACTCCCGAGGTAAAAAATGACGAATCCCAAGCGCGAGGGAATTTTCACGCTTGGGGAGAAAAGTCAGACCCGGCGGCGCTTTGGCGGGCGACAGCCGTTGTGTGCGATCGGGGTGACGTCACGGATTGACGTGATGTTCAGACCGACAGCGGCCAGAGCGCGCAGTGCGCTTTCGCGGCCGGAACCAGGTCCCTGAACTTCAACTTCGATCGTCTTGACGCCGTGATCCTGTGCCTTCTTGGCAGCATCTTCAGCAGCCATCTGAGCAGCATAAGGCGTCGATTTGCGCGAGCCTTTGAAACCCATGGTGCCCGCCGACGACCATGCAATGGCGTTGCCCTGCACGTCCGAGATCAGGATCTTGGTGTTGTTGAACGAAGAGTTCACGTGAGCAACGCCGGCGGCGATGTTCTTGGAGACCTTCTTTTTGGTGCGTTTGGTATCGCGTGCCATCTATCCAGTCCTCCTTATTTCTTTTTGCCGGCAATGGCCTTTGCGGGGCCTTTGCGTGTGCGTGCGTTGGTGTGGGTGCGCTGACCGCGAACCGGCAGGTTGCGGCGGTGACGAAGGCCACGGTAGCAACCAAGGTCCATCAGACGCTTGATGTTCATCTGAACTTCGCGGCGCAGATCGCCTTCCACCGTGTGGTTGGCGTCGATGTGTTCGCGGATGGCCAGAACCTCGGCATCCGAAAGCTCATTCACACGACGCGATGCGTCGATGTTCACGGCTTCACAGATGGATTTGGCCGTAGCGGGGCCGATTCCGGTGATATATGTCAGGGCGATCGGGACCCGTTTGTGGGTCGGGATGTTAACGCCGGCGATACGTGCCACGTTGTCGTTCCTTTCGTTGCGGTTCCGTAAGCCCGGAACCTTTTTTCACAACCAAAGCCCGAAGGTTTTCAGACCCACGGGCTTATCTGTTTTGATTTGACTTTCTGCCGAACCGTCGCCCCGCAAAAAACCGATTCCCGATGGGAATGGCGTGATTTACGGTCTGAGGGTCATGGCGTCAAGGCGCTTTTGCCCAGATGGCTATTCACAGTGGGCAAAAAGCCAACGCCATGGGGCAAGCCACTACCTACGGGATGCCCAGTGGACTGGTCGTAACTGCGCCGATGAACAGCACGGCAGACATGACGACAACCGCCAAGCCAGGACCTTGTGTTCCTTGTGAACTGACGCGGACCGTCTTTTCAATCTTGGCCACATCCATCTTTGCAGGTTTCTCATCTGCCACGGCGGCCACCGGCATCGCCAGAGCGATGGCCAGAACAATTGCTTTCTTCATTTAGGCTTCCCCTTTTCCAGTGCGGGCACTTTAGCGAGGGAAAAGTTTAAATAAAGACCAAAAGTCGAATAAGTATTAGCCGAGAACTTCTGCGATCGAATGTGCGACCTCATCGATCGAGGCAAGCCCGTCGACGGATTGCAGATTGCCCTTGGCGTAGTAATAGCCGATCAGGGGCGATGTCTGTTTGTAATAGGCCATCAGACGCGTGCGCAGGCTTTCTTCGTTGTCATCGGCACGGCGCTTCATGTCGGTCGAGCCACAGTTGACGCATTTGCCATCCGCGGGCAAAGGCCGCGTAACATCGTGGTAGACCTCACCGCAGTTGCCGCAGGTAAAGCGCCCGGTGATGCGGGCGACCAGCGCGTCGTCATCAACCTGCATCTCGACAACGCGGTCCAGCGTTGCACCATGCGAGGCCAGCAGCTCACCCAAAGCGTCTGCCTGGGCAAGTGTGCGCGGGAAGCCATCAAAGATGAACCCGCCGCCGTTGTCGCCTTCGAGCTTTTCTTCGATCAGGCCGATCACGATCTCATCGGTAACAAGGTTGCCGGCATCCATGACGGCGGCGACCTTTTTGCCCATGTCGGTCCCTGACGTGCGCGCCTCGCGCAGCATGTCGCCAGTGGAAAGCTGGATCATTCCCCGTTCATCGACCAACCGCTTGGCTTGCGTACCTTTGCCAGCCCCCGGCGGGCCTAGAAGAATGATATTCATTTACGAGCAGTTCCCTTTTTCCCGCGACGCTTTCCGCGCAACTGAGATTTTTCGATCAGACCCTCATACTGATGGGCCAGCATATGTGACTGTACCTGCTGGATCGTATCCATGGTCACCGAAACGACGATCAGGACCGAGGTGCCGCCAAAGTAGAACGGAATTGCAAACTGCGCGCGCAGGATCTCGGGCAGAAGGCCAACACCGGCCAGATAGATCGACCCCAGGAAGAGCAGGCGCGCGACAACGTAATCAAGATACTCGGCCGTTTTCTTGCCTGGGCGAATGCCGGGGACGAAACCGTTCTGGTTCTTGAGGTTGTCGGCAACGTCTTCGGATTTGAAGGCGACGTTGGCGGTGTAGAAGTAGGTGAAGAAGATGATCATGCCGGTAAAAAACAACAGATAAAGCGGCTGACCGGGGCCGAAATAGGCAAGGATAGTCGACATGACCGGGCCTGTCTGGCTTCCCGAGAAGGTGCTGATCGTTGTGGGCAGCAGCAAAAGCGATGATGCAAAGATCACCGGAATGACGCCTGCCGGGTTGACCTTGATCGGCAGGTGGCTTGAGCCGCCGTCATAGACCTTCATTCCGACCTGTCGGCGCGGGTACTGGATATGTATCTTTCGAAGCGCCCGTTCCATGAAGACGACAAAGGCGATCACCGCTATCACCATCAGGATCACACCGATGATTACAACGGGGCCAATGGCGCCCGAGCGGCCACTTTCCAGAAACTGAGCGATGGCGGCGGGAAGTTCGGCGACGATGCCGACAAAGATGATCAGCGAGATACCGTTACCGATGCCGCGTGCGGTGATTTGCTCACCCAGCCACATCAGGAACATGGTGCCACCTACCAGCGTGATGACCGTTGCTGCGCGGAAGAACCAGCCGGGATCGGTGACAAGGCCACCTGCCTCAAGAGAAACCGCAAGACCGTAGGCCTGAAAGGTTGCAAGCAGAACCGTACCATAGCGCGTGTACTGGTTGATCTTCTTGCGCCCTGCCTCTCCGTCTTTCTTGAGCTGTTCAAGCTGAGGGACCATGGCGGTCATCAGCTGAACGATGATCGAGGCCGAAATGTAGGGCATGATGCCAAGGGCAAAGATACCCATCCGTGCCAGCGCACCGCCGGTGAACATCGCAAGGATGCCCCCCAGACCGTTCTGGGCCTGCTCCATGAAGTTTCTCAGCGCGGCACCGTCGATCCCCGGAACGGGAATATAGGTACCCAGGCGATAAACAATCAGAAGCCCGAGGGTAAAGAGAATACGTTGGCGAAGCTCCGTGGCTTTCCCGAAGGCGCCCCAGCTCATGTTCGCCGCCATTTGCTCTGCTGCAGAAGCCATTTGCGATCCTTGCTCATGAAAGCGCCGCCGAACGGTTTTCCCGTCGGCGGCACTTGGAAAACTAGGTCGTATCTAAGCGCCGAAACCGGCGCTCACAACCTCTTATTCTGCGGCTGCCGCGGTTGTGAGCGAGCCACCCGCCTTTTCAACCGCTTCGATTGCGCCTTTCGACGCGCCGGTGACAACCAGCTTGACCTTGGCCGAGAACTCACCCTTGGCAAGAATGCGGATACCATCCAGCTTGCGACGGACCAGACCGCTGGCGATCAGAGCGTCCTCGGTGATGTCGCCCTTGGCGTCGAGTTTCTTGGCGTCGATAAATTTCTGTACAAGGCCCAGGTTCACGACCGCAAACTTCTTGCGGTTCGGCTTGTTGAAGCCGCGCTTGGGAAGACGCTGGTAGAGCGGCATCTGGCCACCCTCGTAACCCTTGATCGCCACACCCGAACGGGATTTCTGACCCTTGATACCACGGCCACCGGTTTTACCTGTGCCCGAACCCGGACCACGGCCAATGCGCTTGCGCGGTTTGGTTGCACCGGGATTGTCGTGCAGTTCATTCAGTTTCATGTCGCTATCTCCTTTGCCGGAAGTGACCACCCAGCGACGGGAACGGTCAGACACGGCGTTTCAAGTTGAGTCGTAGCCCCACAAAAGGCCACCGGCGGCGTATAGACCGTGCGCCAGCACTGTGCAAGAGGGCAGCGCGCAGGTTGCGGCACTGTTGCGGAATTTGGTCCCCAGCCTCACGGCACACAGGCCGGAAACGAATACCGCCCCGGCGTTTCCACCGGGGCGATTTTTTATCTTTTAGCGAAGGCGGGGCGCTTAGCCCTTTTCTTCGACGATCTCTACCATGTGAGAGATCTTTGCGACCATGCCGCGAACTGCCGGAGTATCCTCAAGCTCGCGCGTGCGGTGCATCTTGTTCAGGCCCAGACCGACCAGCGTAGCACGCTGTTTGGCGGGGCGGCGGATCGGCGAGCCGATCTGTCTGACGACGATGGTTTTAGCCATTGCTTGGTTCCTTACGCTTCGGCTGCCGCTGCTTCAGCAGGGGCCGCTTCGGGTTTCGCCAGGATGTCGGCAACCTTTTTACCACGACGCTGGGCGACCATGCGGGGGCTGGACTCTGACGTCAGGCCATCGATGGTTGCACGGATCATGTTGTAAGGGTTCTGCGAGCCGATCGACTTGGCCACAACGTCCTGAATTCCAAGCATCTCGAACACGGCGCGCATCGGACCACCAGCGATGATGCCGGTACCTTGCGGTGCTGTGCGCATCACGACCTTGCCGGCGCCGTGGCGACCTTCCATGTCGTGGTGCAGAGTGCGGCCGTCGCGCAGCGGAACGCGCACAAGCTGACGCTTGGCTTGCTCTGTCGCCTTGCGGATCGCTTCGGGAACTTCCTTGGCTTTACCTTTGCCAAAGCCGACGCGGCCCTTCTGGTCGCCAACAACGACGAGAGCTGCAAAGCCGAAACGCTTACCACCCTTGACGGTCTTGGAGACGCGGTTGATCGCCACGAGACGATCGGCGAACTCAGGAGTTTCTTCGCGATCGCGACGACCACCCCGGTTTTGTTGTTCTCTTGCCATTCTATCGTCTCCTTAGAACTTCAGGCCGCCTTCACGGGCGGCATCGGCCAAAGCCTTAACCTTTCCGTGAAAGAGGAAGCCGCCACGATCGAAGTAACAATCTTCGACGCCAGCTTTTTTTGCACGTTCAGCAATTGCAGCGCCAACTTTGGCCGCTGCTTCGACGTTGTTCTTGCCGACGATGCCCAGATCCTTCTCAAGCGAAGAAGCTGCGGCGATTGTCTTGCCCTGAACGTCGTCGATCAACTGAACGCTGATGTTCTTGTTTGAGCGGTGGACCGACAGGCGCACGCGCCCTGCGTTGGTTTTCCGCAGTTTGTTCCGAACGCGCAGGCGGCGCTTCAGAAACAGGTTTCTTTTGCTCATAGCCATTGTTGCGTCCTTTACTTCTTCTTGCCTTCTTTACGGAAGATGAACTCGCCCTTGTAGCGGATGCCTTTGCCCTTGTAGGGCTCGGGCTTACGCCACGCGCGGATGTTGGCAGCGACCTGCCCAACGAGTTGCTCGTCCGTACCTTCGATCACGACTTCGGTCACCTTGGGCGCCGTGACGGTCACACCGGCAGGCACTTCAAAGTTAACCTCGTGGCTCAGGCCAAGGCTCAGCTTCAGGGTATTGCCCTGCATCTGCGCCCTGTAACCCACACCCTGGATCTCAAGCTCTTTCTTGAAGCCCTCGGTGACACCGGTCACAAGGTTTGCGACCATCGTGCGGGACATGCCCCACTGCTGGCGCGCGCGCTTGGAAGTGCCGCGAGGCTCAATCGAAATGACATTGCCGTCGACCTTGATCGTGACATCATCAGTTGCTGTGAAGCTGCGGGTGGCCTTGGGCCCCTTCACTTCAACGGTCTGGCCGGAGACAGAAGCGGAAACCCCTGACGGCAGCTCGACCGGTTTTTTACCAATACGAGACATTGCGCTCTCCTTAGAAGACCGTGCAGAGCACTTCGCCGCCGACATTGGCGGTTCGTGCATGTGCATCCGACATCACACCCTTGGGGGTGGAGACAATCGACACGCCCAGGCCCTGACGGACCGACGGGATGTCCTTGACGCCCATGTAAACGCGACGACCGGGCTTTGAGACCCGCTTGATTTCGCGAATGACGGGGGCGCCGTCAAAGTACTTGAGGCTGATCTCGATCGCGGGGTGACCGTCTTTGCCAACCGCAGGCTCATGCCCGCGGATATAGCCTTCGTCAGTCAGCACATCGAGAACCCAGGCGCGCAGCTTGGAAGCTGGCGTCTGAACGGTGGATTTGCCACGCATCTGTGCGTTGCGGATCCGGGTCAGCATATCACCGAGAGGATCATTCATAATCTTGCCCTCCTTACCAGCTGGACTTCACGAGCCCGGGGATCTGCCCGGCAGAGCCGAGGTCCCGGAGCGCGATCCGGCTGATTTTCAGCTTACGGTAATAGGCGTGCGGACGCCCCGTCAGCTGGCAGCGGTTGTGAAGACGAGTAGCGGAAGAATTGCGCGGCAGTTTTGCCAGCTTAAGGCGTGCCTTAAAGCGCTCTTCCATCGGCTTCGATTCATCGTTTGCGATCTCTTTCAGCGCGGCACGTTTCACAGCATACTGCTCAACCAGCTTTTGGCGCTTCTTTTCGCGTTCGATCATTGCTTTCTTGGCCATGAGTCGATTTCCCTCAGCTTGTGAACGGCATGTTGAAAGCTTTCAACAGTGCCTTGCCTTCGGCATCGTTAGTCGCCGTCGTGCAAATGATGATATCCAAACCCCGCATGTCGACGACCTTGTCGAAGTCAATCTCGGGGAAAACGATGTGCTCTTTGAGGCCCATGGCATAGTTGCCACGCCCGTCAAAGGACTTGCCCGACACGCCGCGGAAGTCGCGGACGCGTGGCAGGGCCACTGTGATCAGACGATCCAGGAATTCGTACATCCGGTCGCCGCGCAGCGTCACCTTGGTACCAAGCGGCATTTCTTCACGGACGCGGAAACCGGCGATCGATTTCTTTGCCTTGGTGACAACAGCCTTCTGACCGGCGATCGCTGTCAGATCTTCCTGAGCAGCTTTCACCTTCTTGGTGTCCTTGACGGCATCGCCGACGCCCATGTTCAGGACGATCTTGTCCAGACGCGGGATCTGCATGTCGTTCTTGTAGCCGAACTCTTCTTTCATCGCGGCGCGTACGCTCTCACGATAGAAGGTCCGAAGACGCGGGGTGTATGTTGCTGTGTCAAGCATCAGATCACGTCTCCCGTGGTCTTGGCGAAACGTACCTTCTTGTCGTCTTCCATGCGAAAGCCGACGCGGGTTGCCTTGCCGTTGCTGTCCAGAAGGGCCAGATTGCTCAGGTCAATCGGCATCGCCTGGGGGACGCGGCCGCCCTGGCTGTTCTGGCTTTGACGTGTGTGGCGGATGGCAATGTTGACACCTTCCACGATGGCCTTGCCCTTGGACGGCATAACGGACGAAATCTCGCCCTGCTTGCCCTTGTCCTTACCGGCAAGAACGACGACCTTGTCGCCTTTTTTCAGTTTCGCAGCCATCAGAGCACCTCCGGAGCAAGCGAGATGATCTTCATGAAGTTCTTTGCACGAAGCTCACGAACAACCGGGCCAAAGATACGTGTACCGATCGGCTCGTTGTTGTTGTTGAGGATAACAGCCGCATTGCGATCAAAACGGATCGCTGTGCCGTCATCGCGGCGAACTTCTTTGGCTGTGCGAACGACGACGGCCTTGCGGACGTCACCTTTCTTTACGCGGCCGCGCGGAATTGCCTCTTTGACGGAGACGACGATGACGTCGCCAACGCTGGCATATTTCCGTTTCGAGCCGCCGAGGACCTTGATGCACTGAACCCGGCGTGCGCCAGAGTTGTCAGCAACATCCAGATTGGTCTGCATCTGGATCATTTGGTTTCTCCCGACCTTTGGGAACTCGTCCCAGGGTTTCGCTCAAACTGAGTGCTATTGCCTATTCGGCAATAACCTCCCAGCGTTTCGTCTTCGACTTCGGGGGGCATTCCTGAATGCGCACGGTATCCCCGACGTTGAAAGAGTTGTTTTCGTCGTGAGCCCGGTACTTCTTGGACTTACTGAAGGTCTTGTGCAGCAGCGGGTGCTTGAAACGACGCTCAACCGAAACTGTTACGGTCTGTTCGTTCTGGTTCGACGTGACGACGCCTTGAAGAATACGTTTTGGCATCGTCTTACGCCTCCGCTGCTTTTTGGTTCAGAATAGTCATCACACGTGCGACGTCACGCTTGACGGCGCGCATGCGAGCGGTGTTTTCCAGTTGCCCTGTCGCCTGCTGGAAGCGCAGGTTGAAGGCCTCTTTCTTGAGGCTGGCCAGCGTATCTTTCAGCTGGTCAGGCGTCTTGTCTCTCAGTTCCTGAGCGTTCATGGCTCGTCTTTCCTTTCAACATCACCGGAGAGCCCCTTTGCGCACAGGCGCGGGTCACCCTGATTCCGGTGGAGTAGGTGAATGAAGGGGTCGTTTATGGCGATTGCCGGAATAAAGCAACCCCCGTTGGCAAGCGGGGGTGATTTTGGTGTCCGTGGCCCGTCTTTTAAGGTTTCCGCGGTGCGTTTTCGGGGGCGGTTCTTGGGGTACGTGCAAGGAACAGGCTTTGGATCGGGGCGCTGCGGGCGTACCCTGTCACATTTATGGACAGGGGGCGTTCAATGACCGTGACGATCAAGACGGCTCGCACCGATACCGATGTACGGGATGCAACCGATCTGGCCTGGGCTTTCGTGGCTCTTTTGAAAGAGCGGTATCCAGAGCGTGCGGAACAAATTGATGACTACCTTCGAGACCAGCGATTTGAAGAAATGCTGGCCAATTTCCGTGACTATTTCCTGCCGCCCCATGGCGAGTGCATGCTTGCAAGGCTTGATGGTCAGGCGGTGGGTGTCGTGATGCTGAAACCGGCAGGCGCCGCGCTTTGCGAGATGAACCGGATGTATGTCGCACCAGAGGCGCGGGGGCGCGGGCTTGGCCGTTTGCTTTGCAAGGCGCTGATTTCAAGGGCGGTGGAACTGGGATACCGGGAAATGCGGCTTGGCGCGCTGAACCGCCATGTCGAGGCGCTTCCGCTTTACCGGTCGCTTGGATTCGACATTGATCCCGATCCGCCCGAGTTTGGCCGGAACGATCCGGGTATCATCCACCTGCGAATGACGTTGAGGCCCCAAAGCTAAGGCGGCCCGGCCCCGTTTCGGGGGGCCCGGCGTTGCGCGCGCGCCGGCCGCTATTTCGCCGGGATGTCGACCGTTCCAATAATATGCGTCTGGCGCATCGGCATTGCCTTGTACATCACCTCAATCGCCGTGGTCGCGATGCCTTTGCCGGTCATTCCCTTATAGTCGCCCGTGCCATCAATAATGGTCCAATTGTTGGCCTCGCCCTTTTCACCGGCCTTCCACGCCATCGTGAATGTGTTGTCCCCCTCACCGAATATGCAGATGCCGTTGACCGTGTTTTGACCGTCAGCGAAGAAAAAGCCGGACCCAATACACCGCGTCGGCCCTTCGGTGAAGTTACCCTGAACTGGTTCGAAATGCCCACGATTGTCCTGAGTGAAGAATGCGCGATCGGTCAGCCAGATCGTTTCCTGGGTCATAGGGTAAAAGTTGTTAAGCTCCATGGGCACTTCGGCCATGGCGGCGCCTGTGGTCATGGCGGTTAGAAAAACAGTTGAAATTGCTTTGTGGAAATTCACGGCCGGTGCCTCCCTAAGAATGTGACGCATTCAGCCTACTCCTGTTTTGCCTTTCGTACAGGCAAAATTACGGATGGGCCGGCCGCCACCGCCAGCGCGCACTTGTGGTCAATCCGTGCTACACCAGTTTTCATCGAACCGAACAGAAGAAGGATTTCGCGATGACGAATGCCCAAAGCGTAGAGAAAGGATGGCGCCCGATCCCGATGCCGCTGAAGGTTCTGGCGGTCCTGATGGTTCTATGGAGCCTTGGATCGCTGCTTAACCTGCCCAACCTTTTGGTTGGCGGCCTGCCGCTTTTGGGGGTCTTTGTCTATGGCCCTGCGGCGCTGGCGGTTGTGCTGGTGCTTGATTTTGCGGGGCCGCTTGGGTTTCTCTACGCCCTTTGGACGCGCAAGGCATGGGGCGTGCCATGGGCCTTTCTTTACATCGGGCTTTTTCTGATCAACAGCCTAGTTGCCGTTGCAACGGTTCGCGACAAGCTTGGCACCGGCCCGGTTCTGGCACCGGTCGTGGCGAGCGCCCTTTTTCTTGCCGTGATTTACTGGAAGCGAGCGTATTTCAGGCAAAGCGCCTGAGTACCCCCTGCCCTGCGTCAATTTCCCGACTACTGACCAAATGGAAAGGCCCCCGCCGATCGCTCGGCAGGGGCCTTTTAATTTTGTTCAGCTCGTAACGCTTTTGGCGAAAAGCGTTTCGCGCGCTACCAGTCTTCGCGGACGACGGTGCGGGTCTTGACCGGCAGCTTCATCGCAGCAAGACGCAGCGCTTCGCGTGCTACGGCCTCGGACACGCCGTCGATCTCGAACATCACGCGGCCCGGCTTAACCTTGGCAGCCCAGAAATCGACCGAACCCTTACCTTTACCCATCCGAACTTCGGTGGGTTTGGATGTGACCGGGGTATCAGGGAAGATACGGATCCAGACACGGCCCTGACGTTTCATGTGACGTGTCATCGCGCGGCGTGCGGCCTCGATCTGACGCGCGGTCACACGCTCGGGCTGGGTGGCCTTAAGGCCGAATGTTCCGAAAGTCAGCGTGGATCCACCCTTGGCTTCGCCATGGATACGACCCTTGTGCATCTTGCGGAATTTGGTGCGTTTTGGTTGCAGCATATCATCAGCTCCTTAACGACGGCCGCCGGCACCACGGGGTGCGGGACCTTCCTGGAGTTCCTGCTGCTTGCGGTCGCGTGCAGAAGGATCATGCTCCATAATCTCACCTTTGAAGATCCAGACCTTGATCCCGATGATGCCATAGGGTGTCAGAGCTTCGTAAGGTGCGTAATCGATGTCAGCGCGCAGCGTGTGCAGCGGAACGCGACCTTCGCGGTACCATTCAGTACGAGCGATTTCGGCGCCGCCAAGACGACCCGCGACATTTACCTTGATGCCGAGGGCGCCCATGCGCATTGCGTTCTGAACCGCACGCTTCATTGCGCGGCGGAACGAAACCCGGCGCTCAAGCTGCTGTGCGATGCTTTCGGCAACCAGTTGCGCGTCCAGTTCGGGCTTGCGAACCTCAAGGATGTTGAGGTGCAGCTCGCTGTCGGTCATCGCGGCCAGCTTGCGGCGCAGACCTTCGATGTCTGCACCTTTCTTGCCGATGATGACGCCCGGACGTGCGGTGTGAACCGTAACGCGGCACTTTTTGTGCGGACGTTCGATGATCACCTTGGAAACGCCAGCCTGCTTGCATTCCTTGTGAATGAACTCGCGGATCTTGATGTCTTCCAGAAGAAGATCACCATAGTCCTTGGTGTCGGCGTACCAGCGGCTGTCCCAGGTGCGGTTGACCTGAAGGCGCATGCCGATCGGATTGACTTTATGTCCCATTAGGCTTGCTCCTCGACCTGGCGAACTTTGATGGTCAGTTCCGAAAACGGCTTGATGATCTTGCCAAACCGGCCACGTGCACGCGGGCGACCGCGCTTCATGGTCAGGTTCTTGCCGACATAGGCTTCGGCGACGATCAATTCGTCCACATCCAGGTTATGGTTGTTCTCGGCGTTCGCGATGGCCGATTGAAGGCACTTTTTCACGTCTTCCGCGATCCGCTTCTTGGAGAAGGTCAGGTCCGAAAGGGCCTTTTCAACCTTCTTGCCACGGATCATGGCAGCAACCAGGTTCAGTTTCTGCGGGCTGGTGCGAAGCATACGGGTTTTGGCCATAGCTTCGTTGTCGGCCACGCGGCGGGGATTTTTATCCTTGCTCATGGCTTACTTCCGCTTCGC
>JASBUI010000007.1 GCA_030148005.1 Paracoccaceae bacterium
GCATATGCATATCGAAAGCGGGATGCTGACCCCGGCGGAATTTGCCCGCGCAGTCACGCCGCATGGCACGACATCGATGTTCACCGACCCCCATGAGATTGCCAATGTTCTGGGGCTTGAAGGTGTGCGGCTGATGCATGACGAGGCGCTGCTTCAGCCGATCAACATTTTCACCCAGATGCCAAGCTGCGCGCCTTCGGCGCCGGGGCTGGAGACGACGGGTTTCGAGATCACGCCAGAGGATGTGGCCGAGGCGATGACATGGCCCGGGATCATCGGTCTGGGCGAGATGATGAACTTTCCTGGCGTGGTGGGCGCCGATCCCAAGATGCTGGCCGAGATCGCGGCGACGCAGAACGCGGGCAAGACCGTGGGCGGCCATTATGCCAGCCCCGATCTGGGACCTGCGTTTCACGCCTATGCCGCGGGTGGTCCGGCGGATGATCACGAAGGCACCTGTGAGGCGGACGCGATTGCGCGGGTGCGCCAGGGCATGCGGTCGATGATGCGGCTGGGCAGCGCGTGGTACGACGTGGAAACCCAGATCACGGCGGTCACCGAAAAGGGGCTGGATTCGCGCAACTTCATCCTTTGCACCGACGACAGCCATTCGGGCACCTTGGTCAATGACGGGCATATGAACCGGGTCGTGCGCCACGCGATTGCCTGCGGGTGTGATCCGCTGGTGGCCTTGCAGATGGCGACGATCAACACGGCGACGCATTTCGGGCTTGAGCGTGAAATAGGCTCTATCACACCGGGAAGGCGCGCCGATGTGATCCTGACGAGCGATTTGCGAGAGCTTCCGATCGAGGTTGTGATCGCCAGCGGGGCGGTGGTTGCCGAGGGCGGAGAGACGCGGGCCGAGTTTCCGCATCTGAACTGGCCCGATCATGCGCGCCGGACGGTCAACCTTGGCCGTGACCTTGGCGCCGATGATTTCGAGATTGCCGCGCCAGAGGGCGCAAATTCGGTGACCGCGCGGGTCATCGGTGTGGTCGAAAATCAGGCCCCGACAAAGGCGCTGACCGCTGAGTTGCAGGTGAGCGACGGCAAGGTTCAGGGCGATGAGGGCGCGGATGTCTGCCAGATCGCGCTGGTCGAAAGGCACCGGGGCACGGGCGGTGTGGTCAACGGTTTTGTGTCCGGCTTTGGTTACAAGGGGCGGATGGCGATGGCATCGACCGTTGCCCATGACAGCCACCATATGATCGTTGTGGGAACAAGCCACGCCGATATGGCGCTGGCCGCGAACCGGCTTGGCGAGGTGGGCGGCGGCATCACTGTCTGGCAGGACGGGCAAGAGCTTGCCCTTGTCGAATTGCCGATCGCCGGTTTGATGTCGGACAGCCCGGCCACACAAGTTGCGGCAAAGGCGGATGCGATGGTGGCGGCGATGGAGCGTTGCGGTTGCACGCTGAACAACGCTTATATGCAACATTCACTATTGGCGCTGGTCGTCATCCCTGAGCTTCGGATTTCAGATCTGGGGCTTGTGGATGTCACGAAATTTGAGCTGACCAGCCTTTTCAAGGAAGACGTATGAGCCATTTTGACCAACCCACGTCGCATCTGACGCCGGATGTGCCCAACCACGAGGCTTTTACCGACCCCAAGGCGGCTGTGAAGCGGCTTAAGGAAATATACGCGACCGGCACGGAATTTCTGACAGAGCGATTTGTCGAGACGGTTCAGGGCAATCGCCCGCCGGCGCATTGCCGCGCCTATTACCCCGAGATCAGGCTGACCTGTTCAAGCTTTGCCAAATCCGACAGCCGGCTAAGCTTTGGCCATGTCGCATCGCCCGGTACCTATGCCACGACTGTCACCCGGCCGGATCTGTTCGAGCATTACCTTGTGCAGCAGATCAAGCTGTTGATCGACAACCATGGGGTTCCGGTGATGATCGGCCCCTCCGACACGCCGATCCCGGTGCATTTTGCGGTGGCGGGCGATGCCACCCTGTCGGTGCCGCAGGAAGGGGCGCTGGAATTTCCGCTGCGCGATGTGTTCGACGTGCCGGATCTTTCGACGACCAATGATGACATCGTCAACGGAACGGGCGGGCGCAACGCCGATGGATCGGGGCCGCTTGCGCTGTTCACGGCGCAGCGCATCGATTACTCGCTGGCGCGTCTGACACATTATACTGCGACGAACCCCGAGCATTTCCAGAACCACATCCTGTTCACGAACTACCAGTTCTATGTCGAAGAGTTCGAGGCGTTTGCCCGCACGGCGCTGGCGGACCCGGCCAGCGGCTATACAAGCTTTGTCGGGCCCGGCAATGCCGAGATCTATAAATCAGATGACGTTCTGACGCCCACGCAAAAGACGCCGCAGATGCCGACCTATCACCTGAAGCGCGCGGGCCAGGCGGGGATCACGCTGGTCAATATCGGGGTGGGGCCGTCGAATGCGAAAACCGCGACCGACCATATCGCGGTTCTGCGCCCGCATGCGTGGCTGATGGTTGGCCATTGCGCGGGGCTTCGCAACAGTCAGCGGCTGGGCGATTTCGTGCTGGCGCATGCCTATCTGCGCGAGGACCATGTTCTGGACGACGACATCCCGATCTGGGTTCCGATCCCGCCGCTGGCGGAGGTGCAGATCGCGCTGGAAGATGCGGTTGAGGATGTCACCGCGCTGGAAGGGTATGAGCTGAAACGGATCATGCGGACGGGCACGGTGGCCACCATCGACAACCGCAACTGGGAGCTTCGCGATCAGTCCGGCCCGGTGCAAAGGCTTAGCCAGTCGCGGGCGGTGGCGCTGGATATGGAAAGCGCCACGATCGCGGCGAACGGGTTTCGGTTCCGCGTGCCCTATGGCACGCTTTTATGCGTGTCTGACAAGCCGCTTCATGGTGAGCTGAAACTGCCGGGAATGGCGTCGGATTTCTATAAAACACAGGTGTCGCGCCATCTTTTGATCGGGATTCGGGCGATGGAAAAGATCCGCGAAATGCCGCTGGAACGCATCCATTCGCGCAAATTGCGCAGTTTTGAAGAGACTGCCTTCCTGTGATGGGCAAAAAATCCCACAAAATAGGCTTAAAGCCATAAAATTGGCCGACTAGTCGTTGTGTCGAACCGCTACATACAGTTAAATGCCGCACACAGAGGCCAATGGTAATTGGGCTGAACGAGGAGAAGATACATGGCGAAACCGATGACAAAGACCCAGCTGGTGGCAGCACTGGCAGACGAAATGGGCGGAGACAAGAAAGCGGCTGGCGCTGCTTTGGACGCAATCGTTAGCGTCATTACCAAGGAAGTATCCGGCGGCGGCGCCGTGACCCTGCCGGGTGTTGGCAAGATTTATTGCCGCGAGCGCCCCGAGCGTATGGTCCGCAATCCCGCCACTGGCGAGCAGATCAAGAAAGACGCCGACAAGGTCGTCAAGATGACGATCGCCAAGGCACTGAAGGACAGCGTTAACGGCTGACCTTGCAGAGAACGGAATTTTGGGAAAGGGTCGCCCCGAGGGGCGGCCCTTTTTCTTTGCCGCTTGCCTGTCCAGCCGCCGGGCCGGAGTATTTTTTCAAAGAAGAAGGGGCGGAGCCTTGGATTTCAGATCAGTACTGGGTGGTTTGGCTTTTGCTTTCATGTGGTCTTCGGCCTTTACCTCGGCCCGGATGATCGTCGCGGATGCGCCGCCGCTTTCAGCATTGGCGATCCGGTTCCTGATATCGGGATTGCTTGCCGTTCTGGTGGCACGCTCGCTTGGGCAAAGCTGGCGGCTGACGCGGGCGCAGTGGATTGCGACGCTGATCTTCGGGATCTGCCAGAACGCGCTTTACTTAGGTCTGAACTTTGTGGCGATGCAAACGATCGAGGCGTCGCTGGCGGCGATTGTCGCTTCTACCATGCCGCTTCTGGTGGCGCTTGCGGGCTGGGTCTTTCTGGGCGAGAGGGTTCGGGCGCTGGGGATGGCGGGGCTGATTGCGGGGATGATCGGCGTGGCGCTGATCATGGGATCGCGGCTGACCGCAGGTGTCGATCTATACGGGCTTTTGCTTTGCGGTGTCGGGGTTCTGGCGCTGACCTTCGCGACGCTGATGGTGCGGGGGGCGACGTCGGGCGGCAATGTGTTGATGATCGTCGGTTTGCAGATGCTGATCGGGAGTTTCACGCTGGGCGCCGTAGCGCTTGGGTCCGAGGAATGGGTCGTGCATTGGACACCGCGCCTGATCGGGGCCTTTGCCTATACCACGCTGATCCCGGGGCTGGCGGCGACCTATGTCTGGTTCTGGCTGGTCAACAGGATCGGGGCAGTGCGGGCCGCGACCTTTCATTTCCTCAACCCGTTCTTTGGCGTGGCGATTGCGGCGGTTCTGTTGGGTGAGGCGCTGGGCCTTCTGGATGTGATCGGGGTTGTGATCATCGCCGCCGGAATTCTGGCGGTGCAGATGTCGAAAGCGCGCGAGCGGGCCCGGGACCGCACCGCCATGGCGGCGCGATAGGGCGCTTAGCCGATAGAGCCGCGGTTTTCGCCGATCTGGCCGCGGTGCAGCAGGACGTGATCCAAAAGGACGCAAGCCATCATCGCCTCGCCCACGGGGACGGCGCGAATACCGACGCAGGGGTCGTGGCGGCCCTTGGTGATGATCTGGGTGGGCTCACCCGATTTGGTGATCGTCCGGCGCGGGGTCAGGATGGATGAGGTGGGTTTGACGGCAAAGCGTACCACCACGTCCTGACCGGTGGAGATGCCGCCAAGGATGCCGCCTGCGTGGTTGGAGGAATAGACCGGGCCATCGGGGCCCATGGTGATTTCGTCGGCGTTGGCCTCACCCGTGAGAGTGGCGGCGCCCATGCCTTCGCCGATCTCGACGCCTTTGACGGCATTGATCGACAGCATGGCCGCGCCAAGGTCGGTATCCAGCTTGGCATAGATCGGCGCGCCAAGGCCTGCGGGAACGCCGCGGGCGGTCACTTCTATTATAGCGCCGACAGAGCTTCCGGATTTGCGCAGCCCGTCAAGGTAGTCGGCCCAGTTGGCGGCGGCGGCGGCATCGGGTGTCCAGAACGGGTTTTGCGCGATCTGGTCCCAGTCAAAGGCGCTTCGGTCGATCCCGTGCGGGCCCATCTGAACCATGTAGCCGGTGACGGTCAGGTTCGGGGCCAGAGCGCGAAGCGCCTCGCGCGCGACGCCGCCGGCTGCGACGCGGGCGGCGGTTTCACGGGCAGAGGACCGGCCGCCGCCGCGATAGTCGCGGATGCCGTACTTTTGCCAATAGGTAATGTCGGCGTGGCCGGGGCGGAATTTCTCGGCGATGTCGCCGTAGTCTTTCGAGCGCTGGTCGGTGTTGCGGATCATCAGTTGGATCGGCGTGCCGGTTGTGATGTCTTCGAAAACGCCCGAGAGGATTTCGACCTCATCGGCCTCGCGCCGCTGGGTGGTGTATTTGTTCTGGCCGGGTTTGCGCATGTCCAGCCAGTGCTGGATCATCGCGGCGGTCAGCGGCACGCCCGGCGGGCAGCCGTCGATCGTGGCCCCAAGGGCGGGTCCGTGGCTTTCGCCCCATGTGGTGACGCGAAACAGATGTCCGAAAGTGTTCATGCTCATAAAGGCGCAATAGCGGCCTGTGCGGCCTCGCTCAAGGGGCGTGTTGCATTAAACGCAGCGTTTGGCCGGTTTCGAAGTTGCGCGGTCGCGTTAAAGTGGCCGCTAGGACTTCATAAGCTGATCGCGGAACCTAAGGGCGGCGGGCGACAGCCGGCGGTAGCTGCGATAGAGCAGGAACCATTGTCTTTTGAGGGCCAGGTTTTCGCTTTGCAGCATGGTCAGGCGCCCGGTTTCCAGTTCCAGATCGATTGTCTGTCTGGAAATCACGGCCAGCCCAAGCCCTGCCTGAACGGCCTGTTTGACCGCTTCGTTCGAGGAAAGAACGCAGGCCGGTTCACATTCCAGACCATGATCCAGAAAGGCGCGTTCCATCACTCGGCGGGTTCCTGAGCCTTGTTCGCGCACAACGAAGGGGCACTTTGCAAGGTCGGCGGGGCGGACATCCTTGCGCCCGGCAAGGGGGTGATCGGCGGGGGCGATGACGACAAGCGGGTTGTCCTTGAAGGGGCGCGCCACAAGGTCGGCGTCGTCGGGCGGCTGGCCCATGATGGCCAGATCGGTTTCGTTCGCGGCCAGAATATCCAGCATCTCGTCGCGGTTGGCGACGCGCAGGTTAATCTCTACCCCGGGGTGGGCGGCGCGAAACTTGGCGATGTCGCCGGGGATGAAATAGTTGGCCGTCGAGACGACCGCGATTCGCAGTGAGCCCTGACCGATATCTTTGAACTGACGCAGATCTTCGCGCAGATCTTCAAGAACCTGACCGACGCGCCTTGCATGGCTGGCAACACTTTGGCCAGCATCGGTGAGGCGCACGCCGCGTCCGTCACGTTCAAAAAGCGCCATGCCGGCATGGGCCTCAAGCTTGCGCATCTGGCTGGAAATAGCGGGTTGAGTGACCCCCAGCGCGTCGGCTGCAAGGGTCAATGTGCCAAGCCGCGCAACCGCGTCCAGCATCTCTAACTGGCGTAAATCTATCCTCATTTAACCTATAAACCATGCTTATGAATGTGAAACAACTTCTAATTTGTGGATATGTTTCCGAGTCGTCTAATAATTCATCAACCGGGCATAGACCTGTTCAGATTTTCGACTTTTAGGAGACTCGCGTGGGCCAGAAAACGTACCAAGCCGGTGTTAAAGATTACGCCAAGACCTACTGGACGCCTGACTATATTCCGCTCGATTCGGATTTGTTGGCCGTATTCAAAGTGGTGCCCCAGGAGGGCGTCCCTCGGGAAGAAGCAGCTGCAGCTGTTGCAGCGGAAAGTTCGACCGGGACATGGACCACGGTTTGGACAGACCTTCTGACCGACCTTGAGTACTACAAGGGCCGCGCCTACCGGATCGAAAGCGTACCGGGCGATCCAACAGCGTTCTACACATTCATCGCTTACCCGATCGACCTGTTCGAAGAAGGGTCCGTGGTTAACGTGCTGACATCGCTGGTCGGTAACGTCTTTGGCTTTAAGGCGGTTCGTTCGCTGCGTCTGGAAGACATCCGCTTCCCGATGGCATACGTCAAAACATGTGGCGGACCCCCCAACGGCATTCAGGTCGAGCGGGATCGCTTGAACAAGTATGGCCGCGCTCTTCTGGGTTGTACGATTAAGCCAAAGCTGGGTCTTTCGGCCAAGAACTATGGTCGTGCGGTATACGAATGTCTGCGCGGTGGCCTGGACTTCACCAAGGACGACGAAAACATCAACTCGCAGCCGTTCATGCGCTGGCAGCACCGTTTCGAGTTCGTGATGGAAGCGGTTCAGAAAGCCGAAGCCGAAACCGGCGAGCGCAAGGGCCACTACCTGAACGTGACCGCCGCGACGCCCGAAGAGATGTACAAGCGTGCGGAGTTCGCCAAGGAACTTGGTGCTCCGATCATCATGCACGACTTCTTTACCGCTGGCTTTACCGCCAACACGGGTCTGGCGAACTGGTGCCGCGAGAACGGCATTCTGCTTCACATCCACCGTGCGATGCACGCGGTTGTCGACAGAAACCCAATGCACGGTATCCACTTCCGCGTGCTGACCAAGTGTTTGCGCCTTTCGGGCGGCGACCACCTGCACTCGGGTACAGTGGTTGGTAAGCTTGAAGGTGACCGCGAAGCGACGCTTGGCTGGGTTGACCTGATGCGCGAGCCGTTCATTCCCGAAAACCGCACACGCGGCCTGTTCTTCGATCAGGACTGGGGTGCAATGCCGGGCGTCATGCCGGTTGCTTCGGGCGGTATCCACGTTTGGCACATGCCTGCGCTGGTTCAGATCTTTGGCGACGATGCCTGCCTTCAGTTCGGTGGCGGTACGCTTGGCCACCCATGGGGCAACGCCGCCGGCGCACACGCAAACCGTGTTGCACTGGAAGCCTGCACCGAGGCCCGCAACCAGGGCCGCCAGGTTGAGAGAGAAGGTCGCGATATTCTGACCGAGGCCGCCAAGAGCAGCCCCGAGTTGGCGATCGCCATGGAGACCTGGAAGGAAATCAAGTTCGACTTTGACACTGTCGACAAGCTTGACGTCCAGTAGTGACCAGACCGCACGCAAACTGAATTACGGAGACATCCATGGCTGACGCATCCGCCTACCCCGCCACGCCGCTAAGAAACGAGACATTCTCGTACCTTCCCGCAATGACGCCGGAACGCATTGCCCAGCAGATCGCTTATTGCATCTCGCGCGGCTGGAACCCGGCAGTGGAATACACAGAGCCTGAGAAGTCGTTCTCGAACTTCTGGTACCTGTGGAAATTGCCGCTCTTTGGCACGCAATCGGTTGAACATGTTCTGGCCGAGCTTGAAGCCTGCCACCGCGCTAACCCGGGCATGCATGTGCGTCTGATCGCATATGACAACTATGCACAGTCCCAGGGCATGGCCTTTGTGGTCTACCGCGCCTGATTTCTGCGCCTGATTATCTTCGCTGGCCAAGCGTAAGTCCTGGCCGGTCCTTGATGAAACCGAAGCAACCCGGAACGTATCATGAGCACTGACGCAAACTTTCAGGGAATGTCTGGCCGGGCCGCTTCGATAGCGCGCCGCAAGATGTTGTCCATGGGAAAGTCGGCACTTCCGCCAGCTTCGGAACGTGTACGCTCGGGCTTTCGGGAAGCTGCGATGCCCACCGATACGGCAGGCACGCCTGTTGCAAGCCCGGCACCCGTTGCAAGTGCGGCGCCCGTCGCAGTTGCGCCGCGGCCTGCCGGTGGGGCCGGGGTTCTTACCGGCCGCGAGGCATCGATTGCCCGCCGCAAGATGCTGTCGCTTGGAAAGGGCGTATTGCCCCCGGCGCAAGAGCGTATCCGTTCAGGTTTTCGTGACGCCCAGATGCCAGAGATCGCATCCACGGCAAGCGCAGCCCCGGTTCAAAGCACTGCTGCACCGGTAGAGGCGCCCGCCGTTTCGGCAGCAACGCCCGCACCCAAATCCGTGCCCGGTTGCGCCGGCCGCGAGGCGGCGATGAAGCATCGCCAGATGCGTTCGCAGTTTGGTCGCGGCAGCCAGCCGGCGCCAACCCCTTGCCGCCCCGAGCGTCAGGGCGAGATTACTCATCCTCCCAAGGTACGTGCGGTTACCACCGCCGTATCGAATGCAACGGTCACCGGACTTAGCTATGCCGCCGGACGCGCCATGACAGGCGCCGAGGCAGGCCACGACAAGCCCCTGACCGGTACTCAATACGTTGGTGGAGCCGAAGGCGCCTATCGCTCATCCATGGGCAAGGTTGGCCACGCCCGCACGGCAAACGGTCAGACAGTTTCCGGGACGATGGTTCGTTCAACCGTCCAGATTACCGGCGACGAAGACAGCACAGATGTGCGCGTTACCGGAAACGCGGATCAAACCGTCGCGGATGACCTGAACGGGGCTGCAAAGGCCATCGTTCCCATCGCCGCCCAGTTTCAGCGCCAGTCGCAGCCGCATGGGCAGTCGGTGCATGGGGCCAACCTTGGCCGGTCCGCCCGCGTCATCGGCTCTCGCAGCCGCGACTCTGAGCGCCCTGTCGAGCAGTCGGTCAGCGGACACTCTATTTCCGGCACGGCCATTGGCCGCTCTGTACGGGTGACCGGTGACGAAAGCGGCGCAATGCGCAGCCTGACCGGTTCGCAGTATCTTGCCCCGGCACAGGCGCAAGCGGCGCAGGCCGAAGACAACGGACGCTCTGATCCTGCATCGGGCGGTAAAGTTACCCTCTCGCAAACCTGGGGCGGTCAAACGATCTCTGGTCCGCAGATGGAGCATGACGGCAAGGTGACCGGATCTGAGCATGGTTCATGCAAGGGACTGACGGGAACTCCTTACTATGGCGCATCCGGCGCGCATGGCTGGTGCGATCCTGAACAGGCCGAGGCCGAGGGTGCCCGCCGGGCCGCCAAGCTGCCCCGCGCGATCACTGGCAACGTGCCGCTGAACGACCCGAGCGTTTCGGGTACCGGGCGCGGCGCCGATCGCTCGATCACCGGATCATCCTACTTTGTTCAGGGCGAAAGCGCCGACACAGATACCGAAGCAGATGCCGTGACACGTTCCATCAAGAAATTCTCGGTCAACTCGCCTCAGCGCGACGCTCAGGTTCGGTCACGCAGTGTCGAGGCTGACGACAACGCCGCGAACTCATCCATCACCGGCACATTCGCGCAGGGTGAAGGTAAGATCACCGGCAACATGGAATTCCTGGCCCCGCCCCGTTCCGGTCACACCGGAAGGGAACCTGCCCGCCGTCGTCTGACTGGCGAGGGTTCGGTCGAGGGCACGAAGATCACGGGCTCTGCCTGGAGTGAGCAGTCGAACGTCACTGGCACGGGTGAGCTGGCCGCAGGGTCACGAAACCCGACCGAACGCGGCAACAGCGGCCAAGGTTTTGCCGGCGCTGCCCGCTTCAAATCAAGCGCCAAGGCGCAGACGCAGTCTAGCTCTGTCACTGGTGCGGTTGGTTGGACTGCCGGGTCGGGCGCAGCCGTGACATTGTCAGGCGGAGCTGCAGGCTGATGGCCGTCGCTCGAAAAACACTAGGTCCCGCGACGCCTTGGGCCACGACGTGGAAACCAGGCACCGCGCGCAAGACCACTGCGTCCGTGCGGGATTTCACCGTAGCCAAGAGCGCGCAGAAAAGCGGCGAGCATTTGTTGAGCGTCGGCGGATCCGCAGCGCATCCCTTTGCCGATGCCGCCATCGCGAGCGAGCTTCGTCGCCGCGAGCAGGAAATTGAAGACGCGTTCGAGCGGATCACTTTCGTACTTCGCGATCTTGCACCGCTTCAGTTCGACGAAGGTTTTGCCGATCTGGCCCTGAGCCGACTAAGCGCAATCGGTGTCACCGCCGAGCGTGACTGGTTCATTGCCGACTGGACAAAGCCGCTGGATCTGTCCGCTGTACATGCCCGCTGTGTAAGCCGGCTGTTCGCGCGCCAGGTCGAAACAGGATCAGAGCGCGTCCGCTATCGCAATTCGGACGAAGGTGAGCCGGTTGATACGCTGGTTGAGCGCTGGGGTTTCCACGCGGTGGACATTACAGCCTGCGCCGATGGCCGCCTCTCAGGCCTGCTTGGCGCTGTACTTCGGGTTCCGTTTTCCATCGTTTCCGCACGCCGTTCCTATGCCGGAGCAATGTTTCCCGTCGCCGACGCGCTTGGCGATTGGGAGCAGGTCGAACTGCGCCGCTGGCGCGAGGCCGCGCCCGAGCAGCCGGACGCGTCGTCAAAGTACCTCAAGATCGGTGTCTATCACTTCTCAAGCGTTAATCCGCAGCACGAAGGCTGCGCTGCGCATGGAAGCGATGACAACAAGGCGGTATCAAAGCTTCTTGACCGGTTGATCGAGTTCAAGGGCGCTGTCCGCTCAAAGCATGGCGCCGAAAGTGGTGTTGCCCTGCTTATGGTCGGGGTCGACACCGATACCGATGCCATCCGCGTTCACGTGCCAGATGCAAATGGCCGCGTCCACGCTGACCGCTTTGTATCCTCTGCCGATCTGCATGGTTTCACGGCGTCGATGTCAAAGCCCGATGCCAAGGCCGCCGTGCGCGAAGCCGTCGCCAAATGCACCGGTGTTTCGAGCGATGACGCCGCAACCGAAGGCATGCGCTGGTTCAGCGGCTACCTTTTGAAGAACAACATCTCGCAAGTCGATGCTGTGCTGCGCAAGTACAACGGCCCCTACCCTGTGGCCGGTCATGCCGAAAAGCTTATCGTGATCGGTGATCCGATCGACGATGTGCAACTGCGCAACCTCGCTTTTCAGGCGCAAATGACGTCGGTTGAAGAGGGCGCTGGGGATCTGGCCGTGGGCTATAAGATCCTGGGTGCGCGCTGCGCCGCTGAAAATGTTGCGGTTCCGGTTCTGGTCGTGCGCGACTTTGACCCCGAAATTCCAGGTGACAAGGATGCCGCAAGAAGTGCCGCAAAGCGGATGCGCATCGCAGCTTGTCGCCAGTCGACCTGCCCCGTTGCGGTCGAAGCGGCCGTAAGACCGGTGGCCGGTGGCTCGCTTCAGTTCCTGACGTGCGGGAATTCTGTTTCCAATGGTTTGAGGGCTGCACCATGAAGATCTTTCAAGTCGAAGGAACGCTGGTTGCAACTGCACGCATCAGCAAACTTGAGAACCGCCGGCTTCTTGTCATCCGTGAGAAGAACGGAAGTGCCTCTGTCGCCGTGGATCCGGTTGGATGCAAGGAGGGCGATTGGGTCATAGCGGTAGGAAGCTCAGCGGCGAAGGACGCCGCAGGGCACAAGGATTATCCGTCCGATCTGACGATCGTGGGCATCATTGACTACTGGGAGGCCGAGAATGCGGCTTCGGAAGGTGCGAAATGAATATCCAGCGTGTCGTAAAGGATCTTGTGGCGACCAAGCGGGTTTTTGGCCTTCACGCCAAGAAGCTTCAGGTGCTCGAGGACGCCAAGGGCAATGTCGAGGTCGCAGTTGACCCGATCGGTTGCCGCAAGGGCGACTTTGTAATCACGATCGCCTATTCGGCCGCGCGGATCGCGGTTGGCAATCCCAAGGTCACAACCGACCTGACGATTGGCGGGATCATCGACGATTGGACAGAAGATCGCTGGTACAACCGGCGGTCACCGAAGGGAACATAACGAATTCGCGGGTCCTGAACACGACTTGGGCCCGCAACGGAAAGTACGAGATTTACTTAGCCAGAAAGGAGAACATCATGGCGAGTGAGAAAGTGGGCATCGCCCTCGGAATGATCGAAACGCGGGGTCTCGTCCCTGCAATTGAGGCAGCTGACGCTATGACCAAAGCGTCGGAAGTGCGTCTCATCTCGCGACAGTTTGTCGGTGGTGGGTACGTGACCGTCATGGTCCGTGGCGAAACCGGTGCTGTAAACGCAGCGGTCCGCGCAGGCGCTGACGCATGCGAGCGTGTAGGTGACGGCCTGGCCGCTGCACACATCATCGCGCGTCCTCACGGCGAGGTCGAGAACGTCCTGCCGACGACGGCAGAAGCCTAAGAGCGCTTGAAAGAGAATTCTGGCTTTGTTTTTTCTGGATTGCCGGCGTATTGCCCGGCAATCCAGTTAACGAAAGCGGAAAATCATGACAAACGAAGAAGACAAAGCACGTGACTTGAATGAAATCTCGGATCGGTGGAAGCCTGTTCCCGGTGGATCAGCAATACATCAGCGGTTCGAGTTCGAGTCATATGCACAGACAAGTCGGTTTCTCGAGCTTCTTGCCGCGATGTCCGAGGAAACCGGCGTATACCCCGATCTCAGCTTTGGGAAGTCCTACGCTAACGTGACCATCCCATCTGATGCTGACGACGATACGCAAGCAGTACAGCGCAGCTTTGCTGCCCGAGCAGACGCCATTTTTGGAGACGTGGGATCATGACGGACAAGAAGCCTCCCGCACACAAGCCATCCCGGCCCGCGAAAGCGACCGCAGCCCGGGAACAAGTGTCGCGTAAGTCAGGGGGTACGAACGCTTCGAAACCTTCGGAGACGAAGAAAACTGCAATCCTTTCTGCCCCGAATTACGGGGTGTGGCCGGACTGATGTTCGCCCGTGGCCGTACAGGAACGGTCGTTCCTCCCAACAAGCGCAGCATACCGGCACCACCCATCCAGGTGGCCGCCTGTGTGGTTCGCCGCGACGATGGTCATATCCTTATGGCGCGCCGTCGGCCCGAGCAAACCTCGCCGGGCTTTTGGGAAATTCCGGGCGGCAAGCTCGAACCGGGTGAACGGCTGGATCAGGCCGCGATACGCGAGCTTAAGGAAGAAACGGGCGTTATCGGGCAGGGGCTGAAACCTTTGCTAAATCACGTGCACGACTTTCCTACACGGCGAATTCACCTGTCGGTCTTTATCGCAGAGAACTGGGGCGGCGTGCCCCGAGGCTGCGAAAATCAGGAACTGGCCTGGGTCGATCCGCGCGATCCATCCGTTGGCCCCATCCTGGCATCAAACACCCGCGTCCTTGCGCGGCTGGCTTTGCCAAGCGTTGTTTCGGTTGCATCCCGGCCCGCGTCGGATCCGGCGCAATGGGCCCGGTCCTGCGCGGCGCGTGCAAGCGCCTGCTGCGCTGGTGCGATCCTGCTGCTTGACGGTGGCCTTCCGGTTCCGCAGCGCCAGGCCTTGGTGCGCCGCCTTGAGACGGCTGAATGCAGAACGCCGCGGACCGTCTGGGCCTGTGGGGTCACCACTGCGAACAAGAATTTCGCGATTGAATTCAGTCATATGGCTGCCAATCGCCGCCCTGCGTCAAGCAAGGACCCGCTGAGAGGCGCGGTTCTGAGTTTGTCGCAAGCGCTTGCACCGGGTGCATTGGATGGGGTCGACGTGGCCATCATCCGCACCCCGAACTCTGACAAAGGCTTACTGAGCGATATTCGGATGCGTGCCTCTGGTGCGGTCTACGCTCTGGTTGAAGACGAGTGGATTGATTTTACAAATTTCAAAACGCTGGGCGTTGACGGGATCTGTATCACCGAACGTCACAGCAACGCGAACACACACGAGGTCTTCGTATGATAGGTACTGCATTTTCCAACTTGTTGGACCCGGCTGTTCTGTTCTTCGTACTCGGAGCGACAGTCGGACTACTTAGGTCAAATCTTGAAATACCGCCAGCGATTGCAAAATTTCTGACGCTCTACCTTTTGATGGCTCTGGGCCTGAAAGGCGGCGCGGCACTTTCCACGGGTGGTCTGCCTGTGGATGGCGTTGTTGCCATCACCGCAGCTGTATGCCTGGCCGCGCTGGTCCCGGCATATGCTTTCTTCATTCTATCGCGGCGGATCAATCCCTATGACAGCGCCGCTGTTGCGGCAACATATGGATCCATCAGCGCCGTTACCTTCATCACCACGCAGCAGTTCCTTACGGATCGGGCGGTGGAATTTGGCGGCTACATGACGGTTGCCATGGTTCTGATGGAAACGCCGGCCATTCTGATGGCCGTGATCCTTGCCACCGCCGTTCGCGCCAAGGAAGCCGTGCAAGAGCACGCCGACGATGGCGACGTAGATGGTGTTGCGCCGCTTTCGTTCCGCGATGTGCTGCAAGAGGCTTTGACGGATGGCGCGCAGCTTTTGCTGATCGGCAGCCTTGTGATCGGCTATCTTGTCGGGCCCGAGGGCAAGGCGGAACTGGTTCCGTTCACGTCCGATATCTTCAAAGGCATGCTTGCGTTCTTCCTGCTTGAGATGGGTCTGCTTGTCGGCAAGCAGATGAGCGAGGGCCGCGCGAAGATCGACAAGGAACTTCTGATTTTCGCCTTCATGTCGCCCCCCATTAACGCGGGTCTTGCGATCGGCATCTCATATGCAACAGGATTGGGGGTCGGAGACGCTGTTCTTCTGGCGGTCCTGGCGGCATCCGCGTCCTACATAGTTGTTCCCGCAGTCGCCCGATATGCGATACCAGAGGCGCGTCCGGGTATTTATTTTACGATGGCTCTTGGTCTGACGTTCCCGTTCAATATCATCGTCGGAATTCCGTTGTACTACGGAGTTGTGACCTACCTTTGGGGGTGACGAAATTGGAAAATTTTGAGCATCAGTTTGCAAATGCTGCAAACATTCACACGCAAGTTAAGATTGTGAACTTGGCATGAGAAAAATTGAAAACAAGAAGTTGCTGACAATCATCACGCCCGGTGAGTTGCAGCGGATGGTAATCGAACAGCTCAAGAAGCGCGGAATTGGCGGCTATACCGTTGTGTCCGCGTCAGGAGCAGGAACCGCAGGCCTGCAGCACGGGATGCTGATGAGCGATTCGAGTGTCATCATCTACATCATCATGTCGGAACAGAGGTTGGAGCGTGTCCTTGTGGACATGGACAAGTTCATGTCGCGTGGATACCGCGTGAAAGCCTTCTATCAGGATATCTCTATCCTTCCGCGCAAAAAGTCGAAGCCGGCAGAAGAGACTTAAGGTCCTTCACGGGCCGGTTCGGTCCGGCCGCGCGACCTTGCAGTCAATGTCTGTGGTCGCGCGGCCCTTTCCCACTTATTTCACAGTCCCCGCCAAAGGGGTTTCAGCTTGCGGCTGGCGGCATAGAGAATTAGTGTCGCCGCTACCTCGGGGTGGCCTTATGGCCTGAGATGCTTGAATGCGGACCCGTTGAACCTGAACCGGTTAAGACCGGCGGAGGGAAGGTGAGTTCCTCTCAACCTGAATTCCGTCCGTCCCTTTTGGAAGGATGAGACATGAAATACACGACCCTGGCCCTTGGGCTTTTGCTGGCGGGACCTGCTGTTGCAGAAACCCCGGTGCTGACAGTTTACACCTATGACAGCTTTGTATCCGAGTGGGGCCCCGGCCCGGCGGTTGAGAAGGCGTTCGAAGAAACCTGCGGCTGTGATCTTCAGTTCGTGGGCGCAGGCGATGGCGCGGCGCTTTTGGCGCGGCTGAAGCTGGAGGGCGCGCGCACCAAGGCCGATGTGGTTCTGGGGCTGGATACCAATCTGACGGCCGCAGCGGCCGAGACGGGGCTTTTCGCGCCGCATGGGCAGGCGCCCAAGCTTGACCTGCCGGTGGCATGGGATGACCCGTTGTTCCTGCCCTATGACTGGGGCTATTTCGCCTTTGTCTATGACAAGACCAAGATGACGGATGTGCCGTCCAGCTTTGCCGAACTTGCGGCAAGTGACGCGCGGATCGTCATTCAGGACCCGCGTTCATCGACGCCGGGTCTGGGTCTTTTGATGTGGGCCAAGATGGTGGCGGGCGATGACGCGCCCAAGCTTTGGGCGGATCTTTCAGACAATATCGTCACCGTGACCAAGGGCTGGTCCGAGGCATACGGGATGTTCCTGAAGGGCGAGGCGGACATGGTTTTGTCCTATACAACTTCGCCCGCATATCATCTGATTGCCGAAGGCGACGACACCAAGGCGGCGGTCGCGTTTTCGGGGGGCAATTACATGCAGATCGAAGTGGCAGGCAAGATTGCCAGCACAAGCCACGGCGATCTGGCCGACCAGTTCCTGACATTCATGGATGGCGAGGCGTTTCAGTCGATCATCCCGACCACGAACTGGATGTATCCGGCGGTGACGCCTGCGGCGGGTCTGCCCAAAGGGTTCGAGACGCTGGTGCAGCCGGAAAAGGCGCTGATCTATCCGGCGGCCGAGGCGGCGGGTCTGCGTGACAAGGCATTGGCCGAATGGCTGGCCGCGCTTTCCAAGTAAGACATCTGGCGGGGGTGGCTGCGGCCGCCCTTTTGCTGTTCCTGACGCTTGGGACACTGGGCGCTGTGATATGGCGCGCCGATGCGGGGCGCGCGCTTGGCCCGTCCGATTGGGCGGCGGTTCGTTTTACCCTGTTGCAGGCATTTCTATCCGCGGCGCTAAGCGTCGGGCTGGCCATTCCGGCGGCCCGCGCGCTGGCGCGGCGGCGCTTTGTGGGGCGGGGCCTTTTGGTCACGCTTCTGGGGGCGCCTTTCATCCTGCCGGTCATCGTGGCGGTTCTGGGACTTTTGGCGGTCTTTGGGCGCAGCGGCATCCTTGCCACCGCTTTGGGCTGGTTCGGGTTGGAGCCGGTGTCGATCTATGGGCTTCACGGTGTGGTTCTGGCGCATGTCTTTTTCAACCTGCCGCTGGCGGTGCGTTTGATCCTGCAGGCGTGGCTGGAGATCCCGGCAGAGCGGTTCCGGCTGGCCGCGTCTTTGGGCGCGGGCCAGCGCGAGGTTGCGCGGCTTTTGGAATGGCCGATGCTGAGGGCGGTGGTGCCCGGCGCCTTTCTGGTGATTTTCCTGATCTCGATGACAAGTTTCGCGGTGGCGCTGACGCTGGGCGGGGGGCCGCGTGCGACGACGGTGGAGCTGGCCATCTATCAGGCGTTCCGGTTCGATTTTGATCTGGGGCACGCGGCGCTTTTGGCGGTGGTTCAGTTCGTGCTGGCCGGGGCAGCGGCGGCGCTGGCCTTTTGGGTGGCGGTGCCCGCAGGTCTGGGCGCAGGTCTGGACCGGCGGGTGGAACGCTGGGACAGCCGGGGGGCGCTTTTGCGGCTGCAGGACGGTGTTGTCCTTGGGCTGGTTGGGGCGTTTCTGCTTTTGCCGCTGACGATGATCGCGCTGGGAGGGATCGACGCCTTTGCCGAACTTGGGGCAAGTGTCTATCTAGCGGCGCTGCGGTCGGTTGGCGTTGCGCTTGCGGCGGCGGCGCTGTGCCTGATCCTGACCTTGCCCATGGCGCTGATGATTTCGGGGATGCAGGCGCGAGGCGGTGGCCGTGTGGTTGAGGCGATCGGCTATGTGTCTATCGCGGCATCGCCGCTGGTGATCGGCACGGGGCTGTTCATTCTGGTCTTTCCGGTGGCCGATCCGGTCGCGCTGGCGCTGCCGATCACGGCGCTGGTCAATGCCACCACAAGCCTGCCTTTCGCGCTGCGGGTGCTGGTGCCGGCGGTGCGCGAGGTTGAGGCGTCATACGGGCGGCTGGCCGATGCCTTGGGCATGGGCGGGCTGTCGCGGCTTCGGCTGTTGCTGTTGCCCCGGCTTCGGCGTCCGATCGGGTTTTCGGCGGGGCTTGCCGGGGCGCTGGCGATGGGTGACCTAGGTGTGATCACATTGTTTGCCGACCCGAACAAGGCGACGCTTCCACTGGCTTTGTATCGGCTGATGGCGGCCTATAGGGTGGATCAGGCGGCCGCGGCGGCGCTTTTGCTTTTGGCGCTGAGCCTTGCGATGTTCTGGATTTTCGATCGGGGGGGACGCGTGGATGCTGACGCTTGAGCAGATCAGCCTGAGCCGGGGAGATTTTTCGCTAAGCGCGGATTTCTTGCTGGAGGCGGGGACGCGCACGGCGGTGATCGGCCCTTCGGGGGCGGGCAAGTCGACGCTTTTCGATGTGATCGCGGGGTTCACCCAGCCGCAGGGCGGCCGGGTTTTGTGGATGGGCCGGGATCTGTCGGATGTGGCCCCCGGCAAGCGGCCGTTCAGCGTACTTTTTCAGGACAACAACCTGTTCCCGCATTTGACGGCGGCCCAGAATGTGGGCCTTGGCCTAAACCCGGCGCTGAAGTTGAACGCGGCGGATCGGGCGCGCGTGGCGCAGGCGCTGGAGCGGGTTGGGCTGACAGGCTTTGAAGGGCGCAAGCCCGGTGCGCTGTCGGGCGGGCAGCAAGGGCGCGTGGGGCTGGCACGTATCCTTTTGACGGCGCGGCCGCTGGTGATGCTGGATGAGCCGTTCTCGGCTTTGGGACCGGCGCTGAAAGCCGAGATGCTGCGCCTTCTGGCGGAGGTTCTGGATGAGACCGGGGCGAGTTTGCTGATGGTCACGCACGAGCCGCAGGACGCACGCCTGATCGCCGGGCAGACGGTTCTGGTATCTGGCGGGGTTGCGCATGCGCCAGTGGCCACAGAGACGCTTTTGGACAACCCGCCGCCAGAGCTTCGGGAATATCTGGGATAGCGCCGCTGCAAATGAAAACGCGCCCCGGAAATCCCGAGGCGCGTTTTTTTGAAAGGTGGTGATTGCAGGCGTTACTTGGCCGCTTGCTTGGCCTTGCGCTTGGCCGGGGCCCAGATACGCTTGTTAACCAGGTACAAGAGCACCGACAGAAGGCCAAGGAAACCGATTCCCAGAAGGCCCACTTCCTTGCGGTTGGAAAGCTTGGGCTCTGCCGTCCACATCAGGAAGGCGGCAACGTCCTTGGATTCGCTTTTCAGATCGTTGGGCGCGCCATCGGCAAATGTGACGTCCTCGCCTGCAAGCGGGGGCGCCATGGCGATCCAGCCGCCGGGAAAGGCCGTGTTTTCGTACAGCGTCGCACCGTACTCGGTCTTTTCCTTGCCGGTGTAGCTGTCGAGGATCGCAACGATGTGTTCGGCACCGCCGATACCCTTGAGGAACTGGTTGATGCCCAGACCCATTGGGCCGCTAAAGCCCGCGCGTGCCTTGGCCATCAGGCTAAGGTCAGGTGCGCCGGCGAGGGCAGAGGCGGGAAATTTGTCGGTCGGCTTGCCGGGACGGGTATCGCCTGTTTCGGGATCCACAATATCGAATCTTTTGGCATAGGCGCGCACCTGATCCTCAGGCAACTGCGGCCCCCCCGTATCGCCAAGCGTGCGGAGTGGCACATACTTAAGCCCGTGGCAGGCAGAACACACTTCGGTATAGACCTGAAGACCGCGCTGAAGCTGAAGCTGGTCGTAGGTGCCGAAGGGGCCATCGAAGGAGAAGTCGATATTCTCGATCGGTCCGACCTCTTTTGCCGTGGCTCCGGTGGCAAGACCAAGGGTTACAATGGCGGCGGTGGTGAGTTTCTTGAACATCATTCTTTTGCCCTTTCTCACTCAGCCGATTTCGACTGGCTTGAGCCGTAGTGCGCGTTGAAGTCGTCTTCGATCGTTGCCGGTGGTTCGGTCGGTTTCTCGATCACGCCCAAGAGGGGCAGGATGACGAGGAAGTGCACGAACCAGTAGGTCGAGGCGATCAGCGAGATGGCTGGGACAAGTCCTTCGGGTCCTTGTGATCCGGCCCATGTCAGGACAACGAAGTCGAGGCACAGAAGGGCGAACCACCATTTGAACATCGGGCGATAGCGACCCGAGCGGACCGAAGAGGTATCCAGCCAAGGCACCAGCGCCAATACAAGGATCGCGCCGAACATCGCCAGCACGCCGAAGAGTTTCGCATCGACGATGCCAAAGGTGACAAAGCTTGTCAGCTGAACGGCCCAGACATCTGCCGTAAAGGCCCGCAGGATCGCGTAGAAGGGCAGGAAGTACCATTCGGGTACGATATGCGCCGGGGTCGAAAGCGGGTTGGCTTCGACATAGTTGACCGGATCGCCAAGATAGTTGGGCATAAAGCCGACGACCGCAAAGAAGATCGTCAGGATGACGCCCAGTGCGAAGAGGTCCTTGATCACGAAGTAGGGCCAGAACGGCAGGGTGTCTTTTTCCGCTTCGGCCTTTGAGCCGCGGCGCACCTCAACCCCGGTGGGGTTGTTGTTGCCGGTGGTGTGGAAGGCCCAGATGTGAACGGCGACAAGGCCGGCGATCACGAAGGGCAGGAGGTAGTGAAGCGAAAAGAAGCGGTTCAGCGTCGGATTGCCTACCGCCGGCCCGCCCAGAAGCCATGTCTGGATCGGCTCACCAACCAGCGGGATCGCACCGAAGAGGCCGGTGATAACCGTGGCGCCCCAGAAAGACATCTGACCCCATGGAAGAACGTAGCCCATAAAGGCGGTGGCCATCATCAGCAGGTAGATCAGCATGCCGATGATCCATGTCACCTCGCGCGGGGCCTTGTACGAGCCGTAGTAGAGACCGCGGAAGATGTGCAGATAGACCGCAACAAAGAAAAGCGATGCGCCGTTCATATGAACGTAACGCAGCATGTAGCCGCCGTTCACATCGCGCATGATGCCTTCGACCGACGCAAAGGCAAGGCTGACGTCAGGGGTATAATGCATTGCCAGCACAACACCTGTGGCGATCTGCAGCACCAACGCAAAGGTCAGCACAATGCCCCAGATCCACATCCAGTTGAGGTTCTTGGGGGTCGGGATCATCAGCGTGTCATAGAGAAGGCCGACGATCGGAAGGCGCGAGTGCAGCCATTTTTCCGCGTTCGACTTAGGCTCGTAGTGATCGTGGGGAATTCCAGCCATTGTTCGTCTCCTAGCCCAACTTGACGGTCGTATCGTCGAGGAACTCGGCGACCGGGATGATCAGGTTCTTCGGCGCAGGACCCTTACGGATGCGCCCTGCGGTGTCGTAGTGCGATCCGTGGCAGGGGCAGAACCAGCCGCCGAAGTCACCCGATTCGTTGCCAATCGGAATACATCCGAGGTGAGTACAGACGCCGATCATGACCAGCCATTCCTCACGGTCACCGATGACCCGGTTGATATCGGATGCGTCCGTATCCGGCTTGTTCGGGTTCTCCGAGCCTGTGTCGATAAGATCAGACATCGGAACGGCCTTGGCGGCGTCAATCTCTGCCTGAGTGCGGCGGCGAATGAACACCGGCTTGCCGAGGTATTTGACAGTCAGCTGCGTGCCGACTTCGACACCGCTGACATCAACCTGAATGGACGACAACGCGCGCACATCGGCGGCGGGGTTCATCTGGTTGACCAGCGGCCAAACGCCAGCGGCGCCCGCGACTGTCGCGGTTCCGGCGGTGGCGTAGAAAAGGAAGTCTCGGCGAGTGCCGTCGTGATCTTCTGCTTGGGACACGTCGTAATCTCCGGTTTTCGACCGCCAGGCGGTCATCTTGTCTTGGGCGCGGTCAGACAGCGCATGTCGGTTCCTTACCGGGTGAGGAAATGCCAGTCCAGTATACAATCGAGTGCAATCGGGTGAAAATGTCGCAGTTCAATAAAAAAACTTGGGTTTCGGCCATCAGGAAGGGCGCGCTGGGGGGCCAGCGGCGCGCAAGGAACGACCCTGTGCCGGGTTCGCGGTGGGCGGCGTTACTCTATCGGGGCGGTTGCCAGCATTGCCGGACGCTGGGCAAAATCCGCATACCATGCGGCCAGTTGATCATGGCCCTTGCGCCAGCCGCGCGCGTCGTGGCGGAAGTCGAGATAAGCCAAGGCGCAGGCAAGGCCGATCTGGGCGGCATCAAGCGGGCCTGACAGGTTGCTCATCCAGCGATCTTCGATGGCGGTGAGCGCGCGGGTGACTTTCAGCCACTGCGCGTCCATCCATTCCTTTGACTGCTGCTCGGCCGGGCGCAGGCGCGTCTCATACGAGATCAGCACAGCGGCATCCATGATGGCATCGCCCGTCGCCTCCAGCGTCAGAACTTCCCACAGGCGCGTTTCAGGATAAAGCCCGGCGCCGGCGAGATCATCCAGATAGCGGCAGATGACGCGGCTATCATAAAGGGCGGGGCCGTGATCGCGTGTCAGGGCGGGGATCTTGCCCAGCGGGTTGGCGCGGTTGAGGTCGCTGTTGGGCGCGGTCGGCGCAACCTTGATCATCTCTACGGCGACATCCTTTTCCTGACCGGTTTCAAGGATGATGACCCTCGCCTTGCGGGCAAAGGGCGAGACGGGAGCAGCATAAAGTTTCATGGTCCTGGGGGTCCTGATTGTTGGAAGGTGCTAAAATGTCGAAGGTACTAAAATCAGCCTGCCCGGCGGATGCGCAGGCGCGAAAGTGTCGTCGCCTCGATCTCAAATCCCGGGCCGTTCTTGCCAAACCGAATCGTCCGGCGGAATTTGCCGGTCGAGCGGATGTTCTGACCGTCGCGGTCGTCGCGCGAGAGGGTCACGCCTTCGGGCGTGTCGGCCATGGCATCTTCGGTGCGCTGATCGTAGTGGCCGGTTTCAACGCGGCGGGCCAAGGCGTAGGTGGCAACGGCGACAGCGCCGTAGCGCAGCGCAAATCCGGCGATCGGGGCTAGGGGTAGGGGCATCATCATCCTCCACGGTTGCCAATAATGTAGGGAGCCTCTGCGGCGATGTCTATTCCTGGCTGTAGTCGCTGCCCTGACCAAGCATCAGGCCCGAGAGCATTCCCAGTTCCTGTCCGATGCCGGATGCGCCAACTTCGAGCGCGGCGCGTCGGCGGGCGTCGGCCGGTTTGTTCTGGCCCAGTTTCCAAGTGCTTTGAAGGTCGGTGACGTGAAACCGGCAGGGGACGATCATGCGCATCATCCGGTCCATCACGCCGGGCGACATCTTGGCCGGCTTCCACGGCGCCTTGGGGGCGAGGCGGTCTTCGAAAAAGGCGGACTGGCGGTCCAGAAGATCGGGAAGCTCTTCCTGCGGCAATTGGCTGAGCCTGCCGCGCAGGTGCACGGCGACGTAGTTCCACGTCGGGACCTGATCGTCGATGCCGTACCAGTCGGGCGAGATATAGCTGTCCGGGCCGCTTACGGCGATCACGGCGCTGGAGGGCAGGGCGCGCAGGATCGGATTGGAGCGCATGAGGTGCAGATCGAGGGTTGCGTCATCTTCGCCGGGCAGGAAAGGCACATGCGAGATCAGCGGGCCTTCTTCGTAGTTGATGCAGAGCATCCCGAAGGCACGCTCATGTGCGTAAGACAGGCTTGTTTCGTCGGCCATGTCGCGAAAGGCGGGGTTGGGGTGCATGGGCGTAATCCTTGGATGGCGCGCGGGTTGTTGGCGGCGGAGCCTCCGGCGGGGATATTTTGCCACGAAGATGTTCAGGCGAGAAGCTGTTGCCCGTCTGTGCCGGTGATCCTGGCGGGCACAATCTGACCCTGAGGTTTATCCGAAGTAAAGATGACCGGTGTAAATTGTTCGGTCCGGCCCATGCGCGGGCTTTCCATGAGGATACTGTGGGTGCGCCCGATCTGGGAAGAGAGGTGATGGGCCACGCGTTCGTCGCCGCGTGCGCGAAGCCGGGCCGCGCGCGATTTTATGCGAGTGCCATCCACCTGCGGCATGCGGGCGGCCGGTGTTCCGGGGCGGGGCGAATAGGGGAAGACGTGCAGCCATGTTAGGTGGCAGTCGTCGACAAGTTTAAGCGAATTTTCGAAATGCGCGTCGGTCTCGGTGGGAAAGCCTGCGATGATGTCGGCGCCAAAGGTCATTTCGGGGCGCAGTTTGCGGGCGTCCTCGGCAAAGCGGATGGCGTCGTCGCGCAGATGGCGGCGCTTCATCCGTTTGAGGATCAGATCGTCGCCGTGTTGCAACGACAGGTGCAGGTGCGGCATCAGGCGCGGTTCGGTGGCGATGGCCTGCATGAGGGCGTCGTCAACTTCGATGCTGTCGATCGAGGAGATGCGCAGGCGCGGCAGATCGGGCACCAGTTTTAGGATGCGCAGCGTAAGATCGCCAAGCGAGGGCGATGAGGGCAGATCGGCGCCCCATGAAGTGAGATCGACGCCGGTCAGAACGACCTCGTTATAGCCTGACTGAACAAGGCGCTTGATCTGGTCAACCACAACGCCGGCAGGAACCGAGCGTGAGTTGCCGCGGCCGAAGGGGATGATGCAGAAGGTGCAGCGGTGGTCACAGCCGTTCTGGACCTGAACATAGGCGCGCGAGCGGGTGCCGAAGCCGTCGATCAGGTGGCCCGCGGTTTCGGTGACGGACATGATGTCATCGACCTGAACCTT